>JBBAVG010000044.1:0-31657 GCA_040397805.1 Phycisphaerales bacterium | reverse complement strand
TCGCCCTCACTTCCATTGGCATCATCGGCGGTTGCGAGGAGAAGAAGGCTCCCCCGCCTCCGCCCCCGCCCCCGCCCCCCCCGCCGCCAACACCCGACCCCATCGACATCAAGCCTGTCATGCAGTCGGCACGGCCCGACGCACGCGTTCACTTCGGTCAGGCCTACGCCCCGACCGACGAGTCGCTTGCCAAGGCCGTCATCGGCTTGGCTGACGCCATCGCCAAGGGCGACTCCTCCAAGCTCGGCGGCATGCTGACCCCCGAAGCCAAGGCCGACCTCGATGTGCTCACATCCGGCGAAGAATGGGACCTCGGCACCGCCAAAATTGAAGCCGTTCGCGTGGTCTCGCTGAACGACCTGACGCCCGGTGGTCCCGGCGGCGGGCCGGGCGGTTCCGGTGCCTCCACCGGCGCCACGATCCAACTCGCCATCCAAGACCCGGACGGGGCGTACTTGCTCGGCTGGGAAGCTGTCAAGGTCGACGACCGCTGGGCCTTCAAGGGCGTTGAGGCTCCGGCAGACGAGAAGCGTCGAGCGGTCGACTTTGACGCGGCCGCCGGCGGCGACACCCCCGCCGCAGCCTCGGGTTCCAGTCCGGCGGCAGCACCGTCGGCCGCGGCGGCACTCGGCAAGGATGGGGAGATCGCCTTCTTCGTCTTCTGGGAATCGCAGCGACGGATGGTCGAGGCCGGCGGCAAGGCGGTTGATGATGCCGCCGTGACCGCCATGGTCTCGCAGTTCGGTGCGTCGGCCGGCAACCCCGGCGATATCGCCGCCGCGGGCAAGAACGCCCTCCGATCGGGAGGGACGCTCCAAGATCCGTTCATCCCGATGATCTTCATGGCCCTCAAGGCCAACGCCGGGTCCGTCACCGACGACCAGGTGCTTCAGTTCATCTCCAACGTCTCGGGCATGCCGCTCAAGATCATCCGCGAGAAGGCCCTTGGCGGGTTGCCCGGAGGCATCCCCGCGGGCGTGCCCGGTAGCGGCGGCGGCCGTCGTCCCGGCGCAGGTTGATGCTCGCGTGTCGAGCGATCTGGAACCCCACATGACCACCACTCCCAAGCGCGTCGCGGTCGTCACCGGCGCCTCCCGCGGCATCGGCAAGTCCATCGCCATGCGTCTCGCCCGCGACGGCCGCCACGTCGTCCTCATCAGCCGCAGCGAAGGTCCCCTCAACGAGGTCAAGGCTTCCATCGAGGCGGCGGGCGGTTCGGCCAGCGTGCTGGCCGTCGACATCTCCGATGCCACGGCGTTCGCGGCCGCCATCGGCGGCATCGCCGAAGCCCAGGGCCGCCTCGACATCCTGGTCAACAACGCGGGCATCACCAAGGACAACCTTGCCCTCCGCATGTCGGACGACGAGTGGAACGTCGTGCTTTCGACGAACCTCACCTCGGCGTTCGTGGCCATCCGTGCCGCGGCACGGGCGATGATGAAGAACCGCTTCGGCCGCATCGTCAACATCAGTTCGACGTCCGGCGTCGTCGGCAACGCGGGCCAGGCGAACTACGCCGCCGCCAAGGCGGGTCTGATGGGCCTGACCAAGACGATCGCCCGCGAACTGGGCAGCAAGGGCGTCACCGCCAACGTCATCGCCCCGGGCTTCATCGAGACCGACATGACCCACAACCTCCCGCAGGAGGTCAAGGATCACGTCACCGGCCTCATGGCGGTCAAGCGTCTGGGCACCGGTGACGACATCGCCGCGGCGGTGGCGTACGTCACCAGCGACGAGGCCGGGTTCCTCACCGGCCAGACGATCTGCGTCGACGGCGGCATGACGATGTGCTGACACCACCCGGGGGCCTGGCATGTCCGTGGCCAATGAAGACCGATCGTTCCTGCACGTCATGCGTCGCGTGGCGGCCGAGCACGGCGTGACCACCGAGGTGCTCGGCAAGGGGTGGATCATCCGGTTCACCAAGGGCGACACGGTCCGCCACGCCTACGGCTATTCGCTCGATCTCAACGCCGCGGCGACGCACCAGTTGGCGTGCGACAAGGCGGCCACGAGCGAGGTGCTCGCCGCCGCGGGCGTGCGGCACGTTCCCCACCTGCTCTTCCTGCACCCCTCGATGGCCCGGTACGCCCCGCACGCGGGCAACTGGGCCCGCATGCTCAAGGCCTGCGACGACTTCGGGTGGGATGCGGTGATCAAGGAGAACGCGGGCACCGGCGGGCGGGGCGTCATGCGGGTGCGGTCCATGCTCGAGTTGGAGCAGGCCACGTACGCCCTCTTCTCCCAAACCACGTCGCTCGCCCTCGCGCCGCACGTCGAAGCCGACGTGGAGTTGCGGTTCGTGATGCTCGAGGGACGCTGCGAGTTGGCCTTCGCCAAGGAACGCCCTTTCGTGGTGGGCGACGGCCGCCGAACCGCGCTCGAGTTGCTGGCCGCCCAAGCGGGCGACGGCGGATTGGGGCGGGACCTTCGCCGCATGATCGAGGAGTACGAGCCTGACGGAGCGCGTCAGTTGGCCTCGGTGCCCCCGGCGGGCGTGAAGTTCCTGCTCAACTGGCGGCACAATCTTGGGCAGGGAGCCGTGGCACGTTTGATCGACACGTCCACCTGTCCCGAGGCCAGGGCACTCGCCGAAGCGGCGGCTGCGGCCGTCAATCTCCGCTTCGGCAGCATCGACGTGCTCGTGCCCGCCACGGGCCCGAGCGTGCTTGAGGTGAATGCGGGCGTGATGATGGAGTACGTCGCCCGCGCGATGCCCGACGGAGACACGCTCGCGGAACGCATTTATCGACGGGCGTTCGAGTTGATGTTCCGCGTGTGACATGGCGCGGGCTCGCCCCGACGCGACCCGCGCCCTTCGCGCAAGTTTCATCGCGTCCCGTGTGGAAGCCCTTCGGCTGATGAGAGACCCTTGCCGCGGGGAACGGACAGATGAACGACCGGTCGTCACACGGCGGTCGACGGCAAGGTTGACGCCACGATCGTTCCCGGCTTCGGAACGCGTCCTCGGACGCACCAGGAAAGGCCCCCATCCAATGACGGCACGACGTCGATTCACCCTCCTTGCCGCCCTGATCGTCGCGGCGACATCGCCTGCCATGGCTGCTCCCGCCGACGACCCCCGCGTCGTCAAGCGACTCGGCATCATCGGTTGCCTTCGTCAGCAGGACCCGGTCCCCGCGCTCGACCGTTACGTCGCGGCCAAGCCCGACGTGGTGTTGTGGGTGGGCGACAATGTCTACGCCGACACGGAGGACGATCCGTCGCACATCGAGCGTTGCTATGCCGCCCTCGAGCAAAAGCCGGGTTTCAAGCAACTTCGCGACCAGTCGACGTTCCTCGCCGTCTGGGACGACCACGACTACGGCCTCAACGACGACGGCATGCGATACAAGTTGAAGAAGGCGAGCCACGGCATCTTCCGCCGCTTCTGGCGGCACGAGCAGCGGATTCCCTCCGACCGGCCCGGCGTCTTTCACTCGCAGATCTTCGGCGAACCGGGCAAGCGGTGCCAAGTGATCATGCTGGACGGTCGGTTCAATCGCGAGGATCCCGGCGACGCCTCGGACACGCTCGGCGAGACGCAATGGGCGTGGCTCGCCGAGGAACTCCGAAAGCCGGCCGAGTTGCGCTTCATCGTCTCGGGATACCAAGTGCTCCTCGACCGCGAGACCAAGTTCGAGACCTGGGCCAAGTTCCCCAAGGCCCGGGAACGGCTCTTTGCCCTCATTCGCGAAACGCGTGCCGAGGGTGTCGTCTTCGTCGCCGGCGATCAACACTACGGCGAAGTGAGCCGGATGAGGGACGCCTTGGGCTACGACGCCGTGGAGTTCATGTTCGCGGGCGTCAATCAGGACGAGCCGTGGGTCTTCAACTCCTCTCGCGTCTCGCCCGTGGCCAACGCCAAGCACTCCTACGCGCTGGTTGACATCCGATGGGACACGACGTCGGGCGACAACGCCGACGAGCCGCACGTGCTCTTCCGCTGTTTCGACGCCGAGAAGGACACCGTTGAACTGACCTATCGCCTGAATCTCGACGAGCTTCGCCGCCGCGACTGAGGCCGGGAGGCGAATCCTCCCGCGACCTCGTCAGATGACCCGGTCGTCCTTCGAGATCCCCAGCGCGGGCCGGATGTCCAGTTGCACCAACGGCTCGGTGTGCATCCGCTTCGCGGTCTCCGGGTCCACATAGTCGGAGTGGCAGGAGAGCTTGCCGTCGTCGTGAGTCTTGACGGTCGCCTTGGTCTTCGAGGCGAGCTTGTGGATCTCCTCGGGCGAGAGCACGCCCCGCTTGGCGAGGATCTCCTGCTGCTCGGGGGTCAGGGCCGCCGAACGCACCGGGGCCCCGGCCTTGCCGCCCGCGCCCACACGCTCGAAGCCCTCGGCCTTGCCGCTGGCGAACTCCTGGATCTCCTTGCTGATCCGCACGCTGCACCAATCGTGCCCGCACATGGCGCAGAAGTCGGTGTCGACGTCGAGGTCCTCGTCGTGATAGGCACGGGCCGTGTCCGGGTCGAACGACAGCTCGAAGTGCTTCTCCCAGTTCAGCGCGGCCCTGGCCTTGGTGAGCTCGTCGTCGCGGTCTCGCGACCCCGGAATGCCGAGCGCCACGTCCGCCGCGTGCGCCGCGATCTTGTACGCGATGCACCCCTGCTTCACGTCGTCCTTCTTGGGCAGGCCCACGTGCTCCTTGGGCGTCACGTAGCAGAGCATTGCCGCCCCGTGATACGCCATGGCCGTGGCGCCGATGCAACTGGTGATGTGGTCGTACCCCGGGAACATGTCCGTCACCAGCGGGCCCAGCACGTAGAAGGGTGCGCCGTGGCAGAGCGTCCGCTGCAGCTTGCCGTTGTACTCGATCTGGTCGAAGGGCACGTGGCCCGGCCCCTCGATCATCACCTGCACCCCGAACCGCCACGCACGCTCCGTCAGTTCGCCCAGCGTCTCCAGCTCCGCGAGCTGGGCGGCATCCGTCGCGTCGGCCATGCCGCCGGGCCGGAGCCCGTCGCCGATCGAGAACGTGACGTCGTACTGGCGCAGGACCTTGCAGATGTCGTCCCACCGCGTGTACATCGGGTTCTCGGCGTCGTGCACCAGCATCCACTTGGCCAGCAGGCTTCCCCCGCGGCTCACGATGCCGATCAGCCGGTTCTTCACGTGCTTGAGGTGCGCCTTGCGGACGCCCGCGTGGATCGTGAAATAGTCGACGCCCTGCTTGGCCTGGCGGTGCAACCCCTCCTCGATCACGTCCCACGTCAGGTCCTCGATCTTGCGTCCGATGATCATCGAGTAGATCGGCACGGTGCCGATGGGCACGCACGCGTTGCGCACGATCGCCGAGCGGCATTCGTCGAGGTCGCCGCCCGTCGACAGGTCCATGACGGTGTCCGCGCCCCACTTCTCCGCCCACTTGAGCTTTTCGACTTCCTCGTGCGTGCCGCTGCTCACGGGCGATGCGCCCATGTTGGCGTTCACCTTGGTCTTGCTCGCCCGCCCGATGCACATCGGATCGAGCTTGTGGCTCAGATGGTTCACGTTCGCCGGGATCACCATGCGGCCCGAGGCCACCTCGTCTCGAACCTGGGCCGGCGTCAGGTGCGGCTCACGCTGCGCCACCCGCTGCATCTGCGGCGTGATGATGCCCAGCCGTGCATGCTCCAGTTGCGTCAGCGGCCGGAAACCCGCCGGATACACCACGCGCACCCGCCGGGCCTTGCCCCGTGAAGGCGTGGCGGTCGTGAACTCGACGTGAGCCTTCGAATCGCCCACGCACGTGCCGCACCCGGCCTTCGCCGCCACCGTGCGGAGGTGTGCCGCAACGCCCGGGTGATCGGATTCCACGCATCCGGCCCAATCGGCCGTGACGCAGCCGGGCACGAAGACCTGAAGGTCGGAAGGGTCGAGGAACGCCGCGGCGCCGGCGGCAGGCCCGCCGCCCACGCCGAAGGTCGCCGTCCAGGTGGCCTCCTTCGGGTGCCCCGGGGCAGGGTCGAACCCGGGGCCCGTCGGGGCCGACTCGATCTCGCCCAGATCCACGACGCTCCACCCCTCGGGGAGGAAGTCCCACGCGGTCTTCGGACTGGCCTGGGGCATTCCGGGCGTGTCGGGGCTCGAATAGGTCAGGGGTCCGCCCACGTCAGCCGCGTTGGCGAAGGAACCAGGCGTGGTCACCCCCTGGGTCGTGCCGGGATTGGCGGCTCCGCGAAGCGGCATCGGAAACGACAGGCGGGAGGTCGACATCGGAGACTCCATCGAGGAACAGCGAATGACACCCTCAGTCAACGAGGGTGGCGGCGGCAGGAGCGACACGTTCGAAGAACGAAGGCCGTTTCCCCAAGGAATCGGAGAGGCCGGTGTCGCTTCCCTACGCCGGTGCGAGCCGGATCAGGTTCAACGGGTGCTTCTCAGCGGTCGGCCCCGAATGGCCGCCGCGCCCCGAGCGTGCGAGCGATGGTAGTCGCCAGCCGTGCCCAGGGCCGCCAACGCCCACGCGAGGACGTCCGGTGTTGCCCCGCCATGCTCGGTGACCAGCCAACGCGCCCGGGCAGATTCGAACCGCCGACCTGCGGTTTAGGAAACCGCCGCTCTATCCAGCTGAGCTACGGGCGCCAGACGAGTGGGAAGGGTAGGCGAGGCCGCCGGAAACGGTCGCGCGGCCCAGCCCCGAACCCTGGGGTTACAGTCCGCCATGGGCAGGTCCACGGAGCCGTGCACGGTCTGGCGATATGACGCCTCGGAAGGCATGCGAGCCCCCGCCGAGGATGCCGTCGCGGCCGAGGAACCCCTCGAGATTCGCGTGGCCGGCCGGAGCGTCAGCATCACCATGCGCACTCCTGGACACGACGACGAACTGGCCTTGGGCTTTCTCGTCGGCGAGGGGTTGATCCGCGGCCGCGGCGATGTCGTCCACGTCCGTCCCTGCGACATCGCGCAGGGAGGGTCGGTCGATGTGCTCGTCGCCCCCCATGTTCCGATCGACTTCGCTTCGCTCACCCGACACGTCTTCGCTTCCTCGAGTTGCGGCGTCTGCGGCTCGGCCACCATCGACGCCGTCCGTCGCCGCTGGCCACGCCTTGAGGGCGGCCCCCGCGTCAGTGCATCGACGCTCCTCTCCCTTCCGACGCGACTCCGAGCAGGGCAGGCCGCCTTCGATCGCACCGGCGGCATCCACGCGGCCGGCCTCTTCAGCGAGGAGGGACTCCCCCTCGCCATTCGCGAGGATGTCGGCCGTCACAACGCCATCGACAAGCTCGTCGGCCGAGCCCTCCTGGACTCGCAGTTGCCCCTCGAGCGGCACCTGCTCATGGTCAGCGGGCGAATCTCCTTCGAGATCGTTCAGAAAGCCCTGGCGGCGGGGATTCGCCTCGTCGCCGCGGTCTCCGCTCCTTCTTCCCTCGCGGTCGACCTCGCCACCGAAACGGGCATCACGCTCGTGGGCTTCCTTCGCGAGGGTCGCTTCAACGTCTATTCGCACCCTCACCGCATCGACGCCTGAGACCGACGGCTGCCGTCATGCCGGCGACAGCCGCACCGCGACCACCTTGTAGTCGGGACACTTGCTGACGGGATCGACCCACGGCCCGACCACGCAGTTGGTTCGCGTTTCAGGGTGATGGAAGCTCATGAAGACCACGCCCGGCTGCACCCGCTCCGACACGCGTACGGGCGCGTCCGTGTTTCCCCACCGGCTCGTGACTCGCACACGGCCGCCGTCGACGAGTCCCAGCGAGTGGGCGTCGACGGGGTGGACTTCCACCACATCGAACGGAGCCAGCTCGATGCTCGGCGTCCGGCGCGTCATCGTGCCCACGTTGTAGTGGTCCAGCACGCGGCCCGTGATCAGCACCGTCGGGTAGGTTCCGTCGATGGCATCCTGCGGCGGCAGGTGTTCGACGCAACTCAACTTGGCCCGCCCCCGAACGAAGCCCGCGGCGTGGACCGTTGATGTTCCCGGGTGACCCGGCGCGGGGCAGGGCCATTGCACGCCGTCGCCTTTCACCCGCTCTCGAGTGATGCCGCCGAAGAGGGCGGGCGCCACCCGGGCCACTTCGTCGAGCACGGCCGCCGGATCGGGCGCGTGCCACGACGCGCCCATGGCCGAGGCGACGTCGCGGATCACCCGCCAGTCGGGGCGAGCGTCGAAGGGGGGCTCCACCGCGGCTTGCACGTGCTGCATGCGTCGTTCGCCGTTGGTGAAGGTGCCGTCCTGCTCGAGCACGCACGCCGCGGGAAAGACCACGTGCGCCAACGCCGCGGTGCCGGTCATGAAGAGTTCCTGGACGATCAGCAGGTCCAGTTTCCTCAACGCGGCCAGGACGTGCGACGTGTTGGGGTCGGACTGAACGACATCTTCGCCTTGGATCCACAGGCCCTTGAGGTGACCCGCGACGGCCGCGTCGTACATCTCCGGGATGGTCTTGCCCGCGTGCCGCGGCGGCATCGTCCCCCACAGTCGCCCCAGTCGCTCGCGGGCCTGGTCGTCGTCCAGCTTGAGATACCCGGTCAGGGCGTAGGGCTGCGCACCCATGTCGGCGTTCCCCTGCACGTTGTTCTGGCCTCGCAAGGGCAACATGCCCGCTCCGGCCTTGCCGAGCGACCCCGTCAGCAGGCCGAGGTTGCAGTAGGCCATGACGCCCGCCACGCCCTGCGACTGCTCGGAAAGGCCCAGACCGCTCACGAACAGCGACGGACCCGCTCCGATCAGTCGGGCGGCCCGACGAATCGCCGATTCGTCGATTCGGACCGTCTCGCAAAGCGAGGCCAGCGACTGCGACGCCAGGAACGACGTGAGCGACTCCAGCCCTTCACATCGGTCGTTCACGTACGCTCGATCGACGAGGCCCTCTTCCAGCATGATCTTGGCGAGGGCGTTGAAAAGCGCGACGTTTCCGCCCGGCCATACCGGGAGGTGCACGTCCGCGTACTCGGCCAACTCGGTGCATCGAGGATCGACCACGATGAGCCTCGCGCCGCGGAGCGCGGCTTGCTTGAGTCTCGCCCCCACCACCGGGTGCGCCTCCGTGGGGTTCGCGCCGGCGATGACGATCGTCTTCGCACGCTCGATGTCGACGAACGAGGCCGTGGCCGCGCCCGTGCCGGTCACCAGCGACAACGCCACCGCGGTCGACGAGTGGCACACGCGGGCGCAGCAGTCCGTGTTGTTGGTGCCGATCACGCTTCTGAACAACTTCTGAAGCAGGTACGCGGCTTCGTTCGTCGATCGCGAACTGGTCATCGTCCCCAGCGAGTCCGGACCGTGCGCGTCGCGGATCTCCAGCAGTCGTCGTGCCGCGAAACTGATCGCCTCGTCCCACGACACGGCCCGAAAGCCTCCCGACTCGCGGATCAGCGGACTCGTGAGTCGATCGGGCGACCGGTGATACTCGTGTGAGTACCGACCCTTCACGCACAGGTGCCCGTTGTTGACCGCCGCGCCCTCGATGCCGTTGATCCGCAGCACCACACCCTCGGCGCTCTCCACCCGCACGCGACAGCCGACGCCGCAGTAGCCGCACACCGACTCGGTGACCTTCGACGGGATCGTCGAATCGCCCGATCGATCACGGTCGGAGATGGCCCCCGTCGGACACACGTCGACGCACGCGCCGCACGCCACGCAATCACTGTCGACGAACCGCTCCCCGGGACCGAAGATGAGCCGCGTGCGGCCGCCCCGGCCCTCGATGCCGTACACGAACTGCCCTTGCACCTGCTCGCAGGCGTTCAGGCACAGGCGGCACGTGATGCACGCGTCGCGGTCGAACCGCATGTACGGATGCGACCGGTCGATCGCTCCGGCGGTGGCGGTCGAGACATCCGTGGAAGGCCGGATGCCGTACCTCGCCAACAGTCGCTCGAAGGTCGTGCCCGAGGGATCGGCCCGGAACGGGCCGCCCGCCGCCGCGACCGTCAGGGCAAGGAGATCGTGTCGCACGGACTCGAGCTTTGGCGTGGCCGTGCTGATCTCGACCCCGGCCGCGAGCGGCGTATGACACGCGGCCTGCATTCGCTGTCCCTTGACCTCCACCATGCACACACGGCACCCACCCTCCGGCCGAAGGTGCGGCGAATGGCACAAGGTCGGAATCTCGATGCCGACCCGACGGGCCGCCGCGAGGATGGTCTCGCCCCGCCGTACGTCGACCTCCTTGCCGTCGATGATCGCGATGGTTCGAACGGTGGCGCTCATGGCTGGCCTCCCGCGGGCGTGATTCGACCCATCAGACGCAGGATCGTCTCGACGGGCCCGGGCGTCTCACGCCCGAACGCGCACAAACTCGCGTGACGCATCAGCGACAGGATCCGCTCGACCTCGTGGAGGTCGCCGTCGTGCATCCCCGCCGCCGCGAGCGAGTGCAGCCGCTGCGAACCCAAGCGGCACGGCGTGCACTTGCCGCACGATTCGTCCCGCATGAAGCCGATCAGGTGCCGCAACAGCACCGTCCAGTCCGTGCCCTCGGGGATCGCCACGAGCCCGCCGTGGCCGAGGTTGATGCCCGCCTTCGCCATCGACGCGAAGCAGATGGGGACGTCCCATCGATCGGGCGTCACGATGCTGCCCATGGGTCCCCCGATCAGCACGGCTTGCAATCCGACGCCGTCACGACCGCCGCCGCCCAGGCCGACGATCGCCTCCCGGAGTGACATGCCGAACTCCACCTCGACGATGCCTGGGTTCGCGAAGCCCCGGTTGAGGCACAGGGCCTTGGTGCCGCGGCTGTCGGGCGTGCCCATGGCCGCATACGCCTTCGCGCCGTGGCGCAACAGCCAGCCGACATTCGCCAGCGTCTCCACGTTGTCGACGACGGTGGGCATGCCGAACAGGCCCGACTCGACCGGGAATGGCGGGCGAGGCCGCACCTCGCCGCGTTGACCCTCGATGGCGGCCAGCAGGGCGGTTTCCTCGCCGCAGACATAGGAGCCCTGCCCCCGCACCACCTCGATCTCGAAGCCCGTTCCTGGTCCGAGTCGCCCCGCCTGGGTCGCCTCCACGATGGCGCGATGCACCGTGGTGCAGGCCATGGGATACTCATGGCGGATGAAGACGATGCCCTTGGAAGCGCCGACGGCCCGAGCGGCGATGGCCATGCCCTCGAGGATGGCGTGCGGATCGCGCTCCATCAATTCGCGATCGATGAAGGAGCCCGGGTCGCCCTCGTCGCCGTTGGCGACGATGTACTTCACCTCGCCGGTCGCGGCGGCGGCCAGTTGCCACTTTCGACCGGTGGAATAGGCTGCGCCGCCGCGTCCCTTCAGGCCCGACTCCAGCACGCACTCGAGGATCGCCTCCGGCGTCAACCCGGCGGCGGCGTCGAGGCCGGCGTAGTGCTCGCGGACCGAACTCGCCGCGGTCGCCAGCAATCGCTCCGTCACGATCGGAACCCGCGCGACGCAACGCACCGAAGGCGGCGGCGGGTGAGGATGAGGCCCTCCCTTCGCGGCGGCGTCGCGGTCGGCCAGCGGAACGACCTCGCCGGCCGCCGTCAGGAAGACCGGCGAACGATCGCAATACCCCAGGCAATAGACCGGGTGACAAGGGTGATGCTCCGAGAGCGTCCTCGAGACCTCAAGGCCGCCGTTCAGCAGGCACGACGTCCCGGCGCACACGCGGATCGAGTCCGGCGGTGCATGCAGCTCGCTGAAGGAGGAGAGCGTCCCGCGAAGACTCGCCACGGGCACGCCGTTGCGTGCGGCGACCTCCGCGACGCCCTCGACGGTCAACGAGGTGAATCCCCCGAGTTGTCGCATGACGTCGGGAAGCACCACGTCGGGCGATCGGTCGGCGGAGAGTCGCTCGCGACGACTCCTGGCAAGGTCTGACATGTTGGGCCTCCCGCGAAGCATAGGGGCGACCCGTGACGATGCCGCCGATCAGAACAAACCGTCGATTCGACCGGTCGCCGGGTCGAGGTCCACGTCGATGAAGGCCGGACGTCCCGAGAGGCCAGGCATCGTCCGCATCGAGCCGACGAGCGGGTAGATGAACCCCGCGCCGAGCGAAAGCCGCATGTCGCGAACGCTGATGCGGAACCCCTCGGGCGCGTTCTTGAGGTCGGGGTTGTCGCTGAACGACAGGTGCGTCTTGGCCATGCAGATCGGAAGATCGCCGCATCCGAGCACCTCGTATCGCCTGATCTTCGTGGTCGCTTCATCGGAGAAGTCGACGCCGGACGCCCCGTACGCGCGGGCGATGGCCTCCACCTTCTCCACGATCGTCGCGTTGAGGTCGTAGAGATGACGGAACGTGGAGGGACGATCGCACGCGGCCACGACGGCCCTCGCGACGGCGGCGGCGCCCGCTCCCCCGTCGGCCCAGGCCGTCGACTTCTCCGCCGCGAACGCGCCTGCCTCGATCGCGGCCTTGCGGAGCACCTCCACCTCGGCGTCGGTGTCGGTCGCGAACGAGTTGATCGACACCACCACGGGAATCCCGTAGGAGACGACGTTGCGGATGTGGCGGACCATGTTGGCGAGCCCCGCCTGCACCAGCGGCAGGTTCTCCTTCGTGTACGCGTCGTCGAGCGGCTTGCCCGCCACCACCTTCGGCCCGCCGCCGTGCATCTTCGTGGCCCGCACCGTCGTGACGAGCACGGCGCAGCTCGGAACCAGGCCCGCCGAGCGACACTTGATGTTGGCGAACTTCTCGAAGCCGATGTCGGACCCGAATCCCGCCTCGGTCACCACGTACTCCGCCAGCTTGAGCGCGATCTGGTCGGCCACGACCGACGAGTTGCCGTGCGCGATGTTGGCGAAGGGCCCCGCATGCACGAAGACCGGCGTGCCCTCGATGGTCTGCATCAGGTTGGGCATCAGGGCGTCCTTCATCAGGACGGCCGCCGCGCCCGCCACGCCGATGTCGTCGGCCGTCACGAGGTTCCCCGAGCGGTCGAACCCCACCACCATGCGACGGAGTCTGGCCTGCATGTCCGCGAGGCTCGTGCTCAGCGCCAGCACCGCCATGATCTCGCTCGCCACCGCGATGTCGAAGCCCGTGTGGCGGGGCAGGTTCTCCTCGGGGCCAAGGCCGATCTGGATGCGACGAAGCATCCGGTCGTTCACGTCGACCACCCGACTCCACGTGATGGTCGTCGGGTCGATGTCAAGCCGGAACAGGCGCCGCTTCTGCGTTTCGGTCAGTTCGTCGAGGTACCGGGCCTTGATGCCCAGTCGCTCCGCCCGCCGCTGGTGGCATGCAGCCAGCGCGTGCCGCCCCGTCGAATCCTTGCGGCACATCGTTTGGGCCAGTTGCGCGTCGTCCGGGTGTGTCGCCTCGTAGTGAACTCGCGAATCGATCGCCGCGGCCACCAGGTTGTTCGCCGCGGCCACCGCGTGGTTGTCGCCGGTCAGGTGGAGGTTGAACTCCTCCATCGGGATCACTTGGCTGTATCCTCCGCCCGCCGCGCCGCCCTTGATGCCGAAGGTCGGTCCCATCGACGGCTGCCGGATGCACGTGAAGACACGCTTGCGGAGGTGGGCTCCCAGCGCCTGCGAAAGGCCGATCGTCGTCGTCGTCTTGCCCTCGCCAAGCGGCGTGGGCGTGATGGCGGTCACGACGACGTACTTGCCGCTCGGCAAGTCCTTGAGCCGCTCTCGCACCGAGAGGTGCACCTTCGCCTTGGTGTGGCCGTAGGGGTCGATTTCCGTGGGCAGCAGGCCGATCTCGGCGGCCAGTTCCGCGATCGGCTTGGGCGTCGCGGCCTGGGCGATGGCGATGTCGCTCGGAACTGGCCGCTTCAGGCTCAGCGGAAGGGGTCGGACCGGCTGGGTGATGGCAATGGTCATGCTCGGGAAGTCCTTGTGAGCGGCGAAGTTGGGCCGCCATGCGATGGGTGCGTTCACCCCGTGTGGGGGTGAGACGTCCCGCCGCCGATCCCTATGTCGGCGAATGCGCATGGATGGCATGAGATCGCGGCGAAGCGTCCCCGGGGGGCATGGCATGCCGCGGCATCATCGGCGGGAGCGACTCGCCGAGCGATGTTCAGGCCCTGACGACCGCCGGCTTGGGCTCCATCGCGCCCGTTGACGGGGCGAGGCACCCGCCATTGGAGGTGATGACTTTGGCGTACCAGCGGCCGGACTCCTTGATCGTCCGACGAAGCGTCTGGTAGTCGACGTGAATGAGCCCGAAGCGGTCCTTGTACCCCTCGGCCCACTCGAAGTTGTCCATGACCGACCAGTGGAAGTATCCGCGGATGTCCGCGCCATCCCCGATGGCCTTGTGGAGTTCCAGCAGGTACCGCCGCGTGTAGTCGATCCGCTGTGGATCGTGCACGCGACCGTCCGAGTGCACCCAGTCGAGGTTGGTCATCCCGTTCTCGGTGATGACCACGGGCACCCCGTACCGCTCATGGATGAACCGCGGCCCCCACCGCAGCGATTCGGGCACGATCGGCCAACTCAACGCGTTTCTTGCGTGCCCCACGCCGTGATCGACCGCCACCGGCGATCCGTCGTCGCCCGCCCGAACGCGGCCGCCGCTGTAGATGTTCAGACCGTAGAAGTCGATCGGCTGGCCGATCGTGTCCATGTCGCCCGCCTGCGGGGTCGGCGCGTCGGTTCCGAACGCCTTCAGGGCGTCCTCGGGGTATCGTCCGAAGACCACCGCGTCGCCGAACCACGTGTTGGTGAAGAACTGACGCTCCGTGCCCTTCATCGTCGACGCTCGTGCCGCGTCGATGTCGGCCTTGCTTTCCGTGGCCGGCACGTCGACCTTGCCCACCGGAGCCCAACCCACGCTCGGCTTGGTCTTGGCACGGGCGCGAATGACCTGCACGGCCCGGCCGTGCGCCAAGAGCGTGTGGTGCGAGGCCAGCAACGCCTGGGAGAAGGGATACTTGATCCCCGGCGCGTGCTTGGTGTCGTAGTGGCCGAGCCCGATGTAGATCTGCGGCTCGTTGATGGTGATCCAGTGCCGCACTCGGTCCGAGAGACGATCGACCACCACCGCCGCGAAGTCGGCGAACCACGACGCGCTGTCGCGATTCAGCCAACCGCCCAGGTGGAACAGCGCTTGAGGGAAGTCCCAGTGAAAGAGCGTCGCCCACGGCGTGATCCCCGCCGCGAGCAACTCGTCCACCAACCGGTCGTAGAAGCCCAGGCCGGCTTGGCTCACCTCGCCACGCCCCTGCGGCATCACGCGCGGCCACGCGATCGAGAATCGGTAGGCTTGGAGATTCATCTCCCGCATCAACGCCACGTCCTCGACATGGCGATGCACGTGGTCGCACGACCGTTCGCCCGTATGCCCGTTGACAACCAGGCCCGGCTGGCGGCAGAAGACGTCCCAGACGCTGTCGCCGCGGCCGTGCTCTCGCGCCGCTCCCTCGATCTGGTACGACGCCGATGCAGCCCCCCAGACGAACCCGGCGGGGAAGCCGCTGCCCGAGGTCATGTCCGAGGAAGGAGTGTTGGAGAGTGAAGGTCGATCCATGAGAAAGCCATCCTGGCGATCAGCACGATGATCGCTCCCACGCTTCGAAGAATACCCCGACGTCCGCCCCGTCGACGCCGCCGTCCCGGTTCGCGTCGGCCTCGTCCGATCCCGCTTCCCACGCGGCGAAGAACGCGTCCAGGTCGCCGCCGTCGACGCCCCCGTCGGCGTTGAAGTCGGACAGACAGCCGGGACACGTGATCGGACCGAACTGGATGTCGTCGAAGAGGACCGATCCGGCGGCCATCGCCGGCTGCCTGAACTCGATGAGCAGGCGTGCCCGACTGGCGCCGGCAGGCACCTCGGCGGCCACGGCCCGGCGGACCCACTCCCCCGGCGGCGTCGTCGCGTCCGCCGCCACGACCGACTCGCGTGCGAGCACGGCGTTGGTCGAGGTTCGCCATTCCACGATCATCGAGGCGACGTTCGCGCCGGCGATTCGGTCGGACGCCGCGGTCTGGAACCAGCCCGTCGCCGCCATGGTCTGGCCGGGCGTGACGAGAAGATCCTGCGAGATCCACGACGTGTTGACGCCGCCCGTGAAGTTGCCGAAGAGCTTGCCCGAGGCAGAGCCGGTCCGAACGGCGCCCGCATCGGTGAAGGCGTTCCCTGAACGCACCCAGCCGAAGAAGGGAACTTGGCCGGTGGGTCCTCGGCTCTCGAAGCCGCCGTTGGCGATCTGGGAGACCGGCTCGATCAACTCATAGGCGCGGACCCAGTCGACCACCATCTGCTGGGGGAACTGCGTCGACGCGTTGGGGTTGCCGGGCCACTGTCCGCCCACGGCGAGGTTGAGGATGATGTACATCGGGACGGAGGGAACGCCTCCGTTGACGTTGGTCGCCCTGCGGACGCCATCCACGAAGAAGTCGATGCGGCCCGGAGACCACTCGCACGCGAAGGTGTGGAAGCCCGCGGAGAAGTCGGGGCCGCTGAAGGACGACGTTTGCGAAAGCGGCGCGGCGGCCGTGCCCCAGTGGTTCGTGAAGTGGACCCGCGTCGGCTCGTGGCCGAGCAGTTCCATGATGTCGATCTCGGGCGGCCACGTGTCCTGGGGCAGCAGCCAGAAGGCCGGCCAGATGCCTTGGCCGCGGGGCATCCGGGCCCGCGTCTCGAACCGCCCGTATCGCTGCAGGAAGCTCGTTCGCGTGTTGATGCGGGCCGAGGCGTAGGGCGGGTTGAAGCGATTGTCGCGAGTGGCGGTGATCGACAGGAAGCCGCCCCCCACCGACACGTTGCCCAACTGGTAGTGCTGAAGCTCGGCGTTGTATGGCCAACGACCCGTTTCGTGGCTCCACGTCGAGGTGTTGAGCGACGAACCGTCGAACTCGTCGGAGAAGGTGAGGCGCTTGAGATCGCCGGGGCACTGCGCGGCGGCCAAGCCCGTCGCCGAGGCGAGCGCGAGAAACGCGAGATGGCGACCAAGGACATCCACGAGGGACGGAGTGCGAGGGTGCGAACAGCCGAGACCGGAAAGGCCGTCGCGTCCGTCAGGAACGCGAAGGCCGAAGCATTGTCATGATACGGATGATCAGCAGCCGCCGTTTGACCACTGGATGAAGAACGTCTCGATGTCACCACCATCGATGCCGCCGTCCTGGTTCACGTCGGCGAAGCTGGAGCCCGATTCCCAGTCGCTGAAGAAGGCCTCGATGTCGCCGCCGTCGACGCCGCCGTCCTGGTTGTAGTCGGCGTAGCAGGTGGTGGCGTCGATGCTGACGAGTTCGAGGTCGTCCCACCAGGTCGCGCCGCCCGCCAGGGCGTTCTGACGCTGCAGGATGACGGCACGCACCTTGGTCGTGCCCGGGGGCGCGGTGGCGACGCCGCTCTGGTAGAAGGCCCACTCGTTGTTGTTGGCCGCACCGGTCGGCATGGGAGCGGGCGTGTACGGGGCGTCGAAGGTGTCGAAGGTCGAGATGTTGCCCACCTCGTTCCAGAACTCGATCGAGAGGACGACAGTGTTGCCGTCGGCGATGTGATCGGAACCGTCGATGGTGCGTCCCCAGCCCGAGATCTGCCACTGCGAGCCTTCGGCCGCCACGACATCCTGGAACCAGCCGCTGTAGGCCACCGGACCGGAATAGGAACCCCACAGCTTCGCCGCGGTGCTGCCGCTGCGGGCGTACTGGTCGTTGTTCGGGCCGCCGTTGCCGAAGTTGTTCCACCACTTGAGCGCGCTGCCCAGGCACCCGACGTTGGTGTCCTCGAAGGACGTGTTCTGGAGCACGTTGGGGCCGCCCGGGTTCGACAGCGACACTTCGTCGATGAAGGCCGCGCCGTTGGTGTAGCCAAGCTGCTCGATGGTCGCCGCGTAGCGGACGTACGCCGCGCCCGGGGGCGCGGTGAAGACCTCGGTCTGGAGCGGAATGGGAAGCCCGAGGGTGTGCGTCCGCTGGGCCGGCGAGCGGTACAGGCCGTAGTCGTGAACGATGTTCTTGTTGGCGTCGAGGAACTGCAGTTCGATGAAGAACTGCGTGCCGTACTGCACGCCGCCGACGGTGTACCAGCGGAGGGCATCGCTCGACGGGCTGGTGACATAGCACGACGCCTGCCACTGCTCGCCGGGCGTGGTGGGCACGTCCTGGTTGAAGCCGCTGTACCCCGTGGGGCAGCAGAAGGGCCCGAAGACCTTCATCGACTTGAGCCCGGTCACGGGGAAGGCCCGCTCGAGGAAGACGTTGCCGTAGCTCGCCCAGCCGGGCGTCAGCGTGCATCGATCCTCGAAGCTGGGGTTGCGCAACTGATTCTGCGCGGGGGCGAGGGTGCAGGCGGCGGCCACGAGGGCGCCGACAAGCGCGGCGAGGCGGTTGATCTCTCTCGACATGACGATCTTCTCCAGTGGGGCTCTTGAAAGCGGAAGCGGCCGAACGGCCTGAATCCCCGGGCGGACCCGCTCACGATCGAGCCGGCCGGAGCATGACGAACGCAACGTGATGCACTCGAACGACGATCAGATGGGGTTGGCGGACAGGTAGGTCGGGTTGTTGATCCAGCCGAAGGCGCGGCCGCGGCCGGGGTTGCTCGGCACCTCGATGGGCAGCCAGGCGGCGTTGCCCGAGAAGTCCTTGCCCAGGGCGAAGAAGTCCTGCGTCTGCAGGTCGCCCGGATCCTCCACCTCGGGGTTGCCCCCCTCGGGAGCGATGAACAAGCGGGCGCTCGTGTCGAGGAAGGAGATGGTCGCGGCCTTGTTGTGGCGACGGGTCATCTGGTCGTTGTACGCCCACAGCCCGTCGGGGAAGCTGGTGTTGTAGAACCTCGTGCTCTCCTCGACGAAGAGCGGCACGCCCTCGAGTTGCTGCAACTCCTCGACGCGCGAGTTGGGGAGCGACGGAGGAATCGCCACGGCGCTGGGCTGCCTGTTGTAGGCCACTCGCGTCGTGCAGCCGAGCTTCACGCCCTGCATCGCCTGGATGAACGTGTAGTCGAAGTCCAGCTCGGTGCCGAAGGCGAACTGCGACGCGCGAGCTCCGTTGGCCGAACGACGCTTGTTCGTCGGGCACGCGCCGCACGCGTCCACGTTGTCGAGGTACTTGTACGCCAAGCCGGGTTCGATCCGGCTGCCGTCCGCCGGGTCGATCCCGCGAGCCCACGCGGTGACCTCGTTGTTCCGCGAGTCGCGGATCGCGAGGCCGTTCGGGCCTCGAAGCTTGTCGGGCCACACCTGGTCCTTGAAGTCCGCCGCGTAGAGGTTCGCGCCCACCGCGAACTGCTTGATGTTCGACATGCACACCGTTTGCCGCCCGGCCTCGCGGGCCTTGCCCAGCGCGGGCAGCAGGATGCCGATCAGCAGGGCGATCACCGCGATCACCACGAGCAGTTCGATCAGCGTGAACCCGCGAACGACAGGACGACGTGAGATGGCTTGTTCCATGCTGGTGACTCCCATCGGGCTTGACTCCTCGCATTCTCTCCGAACCGGGTCTTCGAACAGGATCCTCAACGCACCGCCGTTTCCTTCATCGCCGCCACGCCCGCGCCCGCGGCGGGAATCCGAACCGGACTCGGGGCCGCCGGCGCCTCCACCGGCAGTCGCACCCCGTCGGGCAACACCCGCACCGCCGTCGCCGGCGGGGGGCACGTCGTGTGATTGATCTCGAATCGCGTGCGACGCATCATCTGCATCACCGGCGGCGTGTCCTGCACGCCGCTCGTCAGACGCGACAGCCAGCGGGCGGACTCCAGCCCCATCCAGCGGGCGTCCTGCACCACCGCCGTGCACGAAGGATACGTGTGCTCGCGGACATCGCTGTCGTCGAACCCCACGATCGACAGCTCGCGGGGCACCTTGATCCCCATCTCCAGGCAACGGCGCATCGCGCCGATCGTGGCCATCGGGTCCGTGATGAACACCGCCGTGGGGGGCTGCGGAAGGCCCATCAGGTGCGTGATCGCGTTCGCGCCGTTCTCCGGCGACGCCGGACTCGTGATCACCAACTCCGGCGCGACGGCGATGCCCGCCTCTTGGTGGGCGGTCGCGAAAGCCCTCCGCCGATCGTTGTGGTCCGTGTCCGCGATCGCGTGCGTCAGCATCGCGATGCGACGGTGGCCAAGGTCGAGCAGGTGACGCACCGCCTGGTGGCTGTCGTCGAAACTGTCGGTGCACACGTAGCTGATGCGGGCATCGTCGAACCGGTCCGCGATCACGATGGCCGGGAAGCCCTCCGCCGCGATCGCCTCCACCATCCGCCGCGTGTGCTCGAACGTTCGCAGGATCACCCCGCGAAGCCCCTTGCGGGAGAAGAACTGGGCATACGTCTCCTCGGGGCTCTTGTCGCGGCGGATCGAGACGATCTTCACGTCGTACCGCTGCTCGTTCACGCCCTCCAGCATGCCCGACAGCAACGCCATGTCGAAGCTGCCATACTCGGCCCGGACGATGTCCTCGGGATACACGAGGCCCAACACGGCCTGCGTCCGCTGCGACACGCTCACGTACCGGGCCAACTCCGCTTCGGCGAGCACCCGCTGCCGCGTCTTCTCGTCCACGTGCGGGTGGTTGTTCAGGACGCGCGAAACCGTGGCGACCGACACGCCGCTCCGCTCCGCGATTCGTCGCATGCTCGACATCGGGTGACCTCGTCCGCACATCGCCTGAAACGACGCTGTAACAGTTACAGACTTGCTTCAGTGTACCTGCGGACGGTCGATCGGTCAAGGCATTCGTGTTCAATGAAAGACCGGATCCCCGACCGAGGTATTTGTGGACCCTGACGCCATGCGAACGGATCGGTCAGCGGACCGGCCCGCCGCCATCGCCCGGAAAGAGCATGTCGGCCATCTCCCGGGCCAAGGCCGCCATGAACGGCTCGGCCACGCCGGCGTACTCGTACCGGTCGTCGTTGAGCACGCCGTCCGCGTTGGTGTAGATGCACGCCGCCAGAAAGAACGCGTCGCCCGTCTCGGGGTCCTCGATGTACGCGTTGTCGATCGTGAACCCGTACGCCTGCCCCACCTTGTTGACCACCCGCAGTCGCCGATCCGGTCGCCACTCCCGCAAGCCCGGCAGGAACAGCTTGCAGTAGTCATCCGTGTACTGCGATCCCACCAACAAGGGGTTGGGCGACTCCCGCGGATACTGCTCCATCGGGGACGCCAACCGCACGCGATCATTCTCGTCGAGCGCGAATCGGCGGCCGCCCAGATCGATGTCGGGCCGCAGGATCATGATCAGTGCGTCCTGAAGATCCAGCAGCGAGACGGCGTTTCGCCTCGAGAAGTCGACGGGCCCCCGCTCGACCACGCCGCCCCCGCGCATCATGCCCTCCCCCACCAGCACGCCGGGTTGCTCGAGCGGCGCCGGCGTGCGACCCTCGCGGGCCGGCACATCGGTGTCGCCCAGCGCCGTGCGGATCGTGACCGCGGCCGTCCTCGACTGGTCGGGCACGGGTCTCGCGTCCGACAGACGGTGCGAGATCCGCACCGACGTGAGACCCGCCCGGTGCATCCGCTCGTTGAGCTCGTCCACGCCCACCAGGTCGTAGAGCCTGTTGAAGGCCGGGTTGTTCGAGACCAGCATGATCCGCCGAATCTCGTGCTGCACCGTGATGAACCCGCCGTCCCTGTTCGATGGCTCTCGCTCCTGAACCGCGTCGCCGTCGAAGAGGGGCTGGATCCGAAGCGGCGCGTCCGCGTTCACCAGCGGATTCCCGGTCGCCGCCCGCAGTTCGGAGAGCATCTCCAACGCGGCGACCGCCGCCAGCAACTTCACGGTGCTCGCCGGATAGAAGTACTCGTCGCCGCACCGCCACGTCATGCGTTGCAACACGGGGCGACCGTCGGCCGTGCGCTCCACCTTGGCCACGGCCACCTGCACGCGGAACGTCTCCGGGGCCCGTATCACCTCGCCGAAGGTTTCCGGACACGCGGCAAGTCGATCCCGAATGGCGTTGCCCCCGACGCCCGAGCGACACCCCGCCAGCCCGGCCACGCACACGCCGATCGTCACGGCCCTGATCAGCGGTCGAAGGGGCCCCGACATCAACGATCCCCCACGGCCAGTTCCGCCGCGATCAGGTCAAGCTCGTTCTGGCGAGGCCGAATCAGCCGACACTCGCCCCCATCCACGAGCACCTCCGCGGGTCTGGGATGGTCGTTGTAGTTCATGGACATCGACATGCCGTAGGCCCCGGCGCAGAAGACCGCCAGCAGGTCGCCCGGTTCGACCGGCGGCAGCCGGCGGGCCTGCGCCAGAAAGTCCGACGATTCGCACACCGGCCCCACCACGTCGCAGACGGACAACCCGTCGAACGGCTGCGATTCGCCCAGATCCGACGGCGCCATGCCCCCCCGCGGCGTCACCGGCCACACGAAGTGATACGCCTCGTACAACGCCGGACGAATCAGCGTGTGCATCCCCGCGTCCCCGATCACGAAGGACTTGGTTCTGCCTCGCTTCACGTACTGCACCCTGGTCACCAGCACGCCCGCATGGCAGATGATCGACCGCCCGGGCTCCATCACGATCCGCACGCCGCGGTCCGTCAGCGGGCCAAGCCGCGGCAGCAACGCGGCGGCGAACTCCTCGATCGAGGCCGGCGCTCCCTGTCCGTAGTCGACGCCGTAGCCTCCGCCGATGTTGAGCACCTCGATGCTCGCGCCCTGCGACGACAGTCGGTCGATGAGTTCACTCACCACCCCCACCGCCTCCGCGTACGGGCCGGGCGAGGCGATCGGGCTGCCAAGGTGGACGTGAAGACCCACGAGCCGCAGCCGCCGACCGCCGGAGAACCGGGCGAAAAGTGCCGGGACGTCCGCCAGGTCGATGCCGAACTTGTTCTCGCTCCGTCCCGTGGTCGTGTAGCGATGCGTGTGGGCGTCGACATCGGGGTTGACGCGAATGCACCCGCGGGCCTCGACGCCGAGCGACGAAGCCACCCGATCGATGCGATCGCACTCTCCGGGCGATTCGATGTTGAAGAGCCCCACCGGACCACGCACGGATGCCGGCTGGCCGTTCCTGCCGGTCGCGTCGCGGCCGAGCAGCGAGTGCTCGCCACTGAGCGCAGCCGCGATCTCGCGCTCCGTCTTACCCACGCCCGCGAAGACCACCTTCGACATCGGGGCTCCGGAAAGCCACGCCCGCTCGAGTTCGCCGCCGGACACCACGTCCATGCCCGCGCCCAGGTCGGCGAGCTCACGCAGGAGGTGGAGGTTGCCGCTGGCCTTGAGCGCATAGCAAAGCGTCGGCGACACGGGCGCAAAGGCCCGCTCGAACCGCCTGAAGTTCTCGACCATCGCCTGTCGCGCGTAGACGTAGACGGGGGTCCCGTGCCGCCGGGCGATCTCCTCGACGCTGCACGCGTCGATCATCAACGTCGTCGGCCCATCATCCGCCGCGGCTCGATATGTGATGTGCGGGAGCATTCGGCGGTCGAGTGTAGCGACAGGCCGTCACGCGCGAACGCCGCCTGATTCTGCGCGTAGAACCCCGAACCGCCGACGCAGCATCAAGGCCTCGAAGAGCGCCCACGCCGCGGCCAGGGGCATCGCCCACCACGCGCCCGGATCAACCCTGTCGAGAATCTTCCTCACCAGTTGCTCCGCATGGCCCTTGCTGAAGGCCTTGGCGATGCCGACCAACGGGTGCGGCCGCATCAACGCCGCGGCGGCGGGCGTCGACAGGAATCGGGTCCCGGCGGCTCCCTTGCCCGCGGCGGCTTCGAGCAGCGCGTCGGCGGCGTCGGGCGTCGACTTGGCGGCACGCCGCAGCGTGGCCGCCCCTTCGCTCCCCGTCACGTGCAGGGCGAACGCCCCCCGCGGCCGCCGCTCGAGGAAACGGGCGAACGTCCCCAGGTCCGCGGGATCATCGACCAGTTTCATGACGCGGATCGCGCCCCCGGGGCTCGCCCGCTTCGAGATGCTCGCCACATCCTCGCACACGGCGGTCAGTTCCGCGGCCTTTCGTTGCCTGAGCAGTTGACGCAGGTGCTCGGCCATTCGCTCCCCGAGTGCGCCGCTGCGGCGAGCGGCCTTGAGCACGGAAGGGGCCCAGTCGATCTCGGGCGCGAGCGTGGTGGCGGCGCCGATGAAGGAGAGCAGGAGCACCAACTCGTCGGAATCGCCGTCGATGACCAGTTTGCCGCCCTCAATGACGATGTCTCGAACATCGCCCACGAGGAAGAAGTCGGCGGCCACGGCCCCGAGGATCGACTCAAGGTCGGCGCCTCGGCCCGACAGGGCTCCCATGCCGGCACTTTGGATCTTGCGCAGCCACCCGTCCCGTTCCGCGATGGTCGCGTCGAGCGCTGCTTGCAGGCGTTCTCGCTCCGCCGGGTCGTCAATCGCCTCCAGCCCGGCGTTGGCCACCACTTCCGCCTCGCCGTAGCTGCCCTGCAGCCGCAGGGCCTCCACTTCGGCCCCATAGTCGAAGTCGGGCAACGACGCCAGCTGCAGGCGCGCCAGCCGCGAGCCCGTGTCCGCCACCAGCACCCAGCAGATGAAGGCGGCGAGGGCGAGGCGAATCACCCCCCACTTGCACCGCCACAACGCCCACGTCATCCGCATCACGTTCCGCCCCTGTCAGTCCACGAGAACCTCACGATGACGCTGACATCCGGCCCTGCGATCGAGCGGACCAACCCGGCCAGACGTTCGCGCGTGGCCTCCTCGACCCGCTTGGCGTCCGCGGGTCGCAGTTGCAGAGCCGCCGCGGCGGCCGCCGCCTCCCGCCGCGCCTGGCTCACGTAGTACTCCCCCGCCTGACTTCGAAGTCGCAGCCACCCGACTTCGACATCGGGTTCCTTGCGTTCGGGGAAGATCTCGGTGGCGATGCGGGTTGGCGGGGGGACGGTCACCACGTACGCTCGAGCGGCCGGGCTCCACGCGATTCGATCGGTCCGCATGCGGGAGAGATCGACCCCGTACGACAGTCGCACCGGCACCTCGATCACGGCCCGCACGTCACCTCGCCAACTCAACTCGCCGCGTTCGACCTTCACCTTGGTGTCGATCTCGACGCTGACCAGCTTCGTCGTCTCGACGGCCGAAGCCACGTCGGCGAGGGGCCGCGGAGGACCCGCGTCATTGATGGCGATGGCCGCCCGCATCGCGGCCAACTGCGACGCCTGCATGTGCCACGTCCACCACCCCAACCCGCCGAAGAGGGCTGCGGCGGCCAGAAAGGGTACCAAGGGGCCTTTGGAGCGGTTCACGGGGCGCATCGGGCGATCTCGACGGAATCGACTGGTTGCTGCGTCATGTGCATCGGCACGACGAGGCCAAATGCAAGAGGGACGCCGCGAGCGGCGTCCCTCCAATGCGTGAGACTCGAATGGAGCCGGGCCCGGCTGACGCTCAGGAGCGACGCCCCAAGGCCCAGCCGATCACGCCGCCGAGCAGCGTGACGCCGCCCATGACGCCGAGGATGATCATGAAGTTGTCGCCGATGAGCGACAGCATGCCCCCGCCGACCGTGGAGACCAGTCCGGTGATGACGGCGAACGCCGCGATGCCGATGGAGATGATCATGCCGATCGCCAAGCCGCCGACCAGGCCGGAACCCGCGCCGTCGTACGCCTCCGGCAGCACCATGACGCCGGCGGTCGCTCCGGCGGCGGCGAGTTCGCCGCCTGACCCGCTCGGGGTCTCGAAGAGATCGCCGCCGCCCTGGGCCGGTTCGATGGCCGTCTGCTGGGCCACCGTCTCGGAGCCATAGACGTCCTCGAGCAGGTTGGCTCCCAGCGAGGTGTCGTCGCCCTCGCGGGTCAGGTCGAGCAGACCGCCCGAACCGGACGCGCTGCGGGGATCCTCGCCCGGGTCGACCAATCCCTGCGCGTTCGACACACGGGTGACGGCGGAGGGGTCGCTGTCGTCGGTGTCCTCGGCCTCGAAGATGCTGATGCCCGTGGATTCCTTCTCGTCCGACAAGGGAATCGCCATCGCGCTGCCCGAGGAGGCGAGGGAGATCGGCTCGAGTTCGCCGCTGTCAGCCAGCGGAATCGCGTCGTCGCCGCCCCCGGCGAGCAGGTCGATCTGCTCGCGCTTGAACATCAGCTTGTCGCGGTCGCGAAACTCCTGGAGTTGACCGCTCTTGGCCATGTCTCGCACCTGCTCGGCGGACTTGCCGAGCTTGGCGGCGGCCTCTTCCAGCGTGTAGAACATCTTTTCCATCGGACGGGATTCTCCGACTCGAGCAGGGCCGCCACACCGGGGACGGGCGGCGTTCCGCCCGACAGGACCCCGAACCGTGGCTGCGGCCCCTCGGGCGAGTATACGCGTTCCGGCCGCTTGGGCTGCGTCGGCCCGTTCGCCTTTCTTTGGGGCACCCGCCTGCGGGAGTCGGCGACCCCGCCCGAGGAGGGGTGCGGGTCTCGTACGGGTCCCGAGGCGTCGGCTCGATGGACGATGTATCCTTGTCTGGAACGCAGCGGTTGCACTGGCGAGCCTCGTCGATGGCTCGCGCCCCATGGCCAAGGATCATTCCAAGCAGTCGCGGGTCGAGTCGCTCTCCAAGAGCGTCCGGAACCGTCATCGGGATCTGGCAGAGCGCCTGTTCACGCCCGAGGGCTGGGCGGACCGGTCGGTGGCATGGCTCCTTTCGCCGGGCACGGCCGCGGGCTTGGCCATCACCGCTGCGTTCGCCGTCACCGTGTGCATGATCATGCTGTGGACGCGCGACCAGCCCTTGGTCGCCGTTGGCCGCGTCATGGACGAGACGCGGCTCGTGCGGATGAAGATGACGGTCGACGACCAGGCCCTCACCGACCGCGCCCGCGAGTTGGCGAGGCAGAAGTCCCCGCGTGTCTACGCGGCGGACATGACGGTGATCGAGGCCCTCACCCAGTCGATCGCGAACCTTCCCAAGGCGCTCGCCTCGGTCGAGAGCCTCGATTCGGTCGACGTCTCCATCCGCGATCAGTTCGGGCTCACGCAACCCTTGCTCGAGGCGGTGCGGACCGAGGTGGTCGACGGCAACTCCAGCGCGGCGTGGGTCTCGAAGGTTCGCACGCTCGACACGCTGCTGAAGCGGCGACCCATCCTCGACGCGCAGACATTCCAGAAGTCGGTCCAGGAAGGAACGACGCTGTACGTCAAGCTGCTCGTCGAGGGCGAAGAGCCCCGGCAGACCCTGCGGGGCGACGTCGTGAACGTCCAGGACAAGGCCTTGGCCGACGTGGCCGGCGCCATGGCTCGAGACGCCGGCTTCACCGGCCCCGCACGCGACCTGGTGGTCAACCGCCTCCTTCGGGATCCTCGCCCGACCTTCACCTTCAACGACACCGAGACCGCCAAGGACCAGAACGCGGCCGCAGCCGCCGTGCTCCCCGTGCGGATCGAGACCCCGGTCGGCCAGGTGATCTTCCAGCGTGGAGAGGACCTCTCCTCCGCCCAGTGGGACCTGTTCCGCGCCGAGATGGATCACTACCTGCGTCATGTCGACGCCTTCACGCTCTGGTCCCGACGTGTCGGCGGCGCCGCCGCCGCCCTCGGCATGACGCTCGCGTTGGCGGGCTATTCGCTGCTCTTTTGCCGTCGCATCTGCAGCCGGCCCGCTCGCGTCGCCGGCGTCGCCGGCCTGCTGGCGGTCTCGCTGCTCGCCGCGAGCGCGGGCACCGCGGCGGCCCCGCAGTTCGCCACCGTCACGGGCGTCATCCCCACCGTCTTCGTGACGATGCTCATGTGCATCGCCTACGACCGTCGCAGCGCGCTGGCCTTCGGCCTCCTGCACGCCCTCATGGTGTGCATCGCCCTGCGGGAGTCGGCGGGCCACATGGCGGTGATGATCACCGGCATCGCCTGCGTCGTCTGGACGCTCGGCGAGATTCGCGAACGCAACAGCCTGCTCCGCACGTCGCTCTTCGCCGCGGTCGGTCTCGGCACCGCCATCCTCGCCTTCGGCCTCGTCGAACGCCCGCTGTCTCCCAAGGTGTGGCGGGAACTGATCTCGGACGCGTCGCTCGCGGCCGGCGGCACGCTCGTCGCCGGCGGCGTCGCCCTCTTCCTCCTGCCCATCCTCGAACGCATCTTCAACGTCACCACCGGCCTCACGCTCATCGAGCTTCGCGACCCCAAGCAGCCCCTGCTCCGCGAACTGCAGATTCGGGCCCCGGGCACCTACACCCACTCGCTCAACGTCGCCTCGATCGCCGAGGCCGCCGCCGAGGCCATCAACGCCGATTCGCTGCTGACGTACGTGGGCGCCCTCTACCACGACGTGGGCAAGATGAACAAGCCCGAATACTTCGTCGAGAACCAGGTCGCCGGCATCAACAAGCACGATCGCCTCAGCCCCGCGATGAGCCTTCTCATCATCATCGGGCACGTCAAGGACGGCATGGAACTCGCCCGCGAGTTCCGCCTGCCTCGTTCGGTCCAACACTTCATCGAGGCCCATCACGGCACCACCCTCGTCGAGTTCTTCTTCGCCAGGGCCCGCAAGCTCGCCCAGCAGGCCGGCGCCGCCGGACTGGTGGCCGGCTCCAGTGCCGAGGAAACCGAACCCGACGACGTCTACTTCCCCGACGAGTTCGAGTACCGCTACCCCGGTCCGCGTCCTCGCACCAAGGAATGCGCGATCCTCATGATCGCCGACGCCGTCGAGAGCGCGACCCGCTCGCTCGCCGACCCCACGCCCAGTCGCATCGAGACCCTCGTCCGCACGCTCGCCAACCGTCGCCTGCTCGACGGCCAGTTCGACGACTGCGAACTCACGCTCCGCGAACTCAACATCATCGTCGAGTCCGTCTCCAGGACGCTCGCCAGCATGTTCCACGCCCGCATCGCCTACCCCGCCGGCGAATCCTCGCGGACCGGCTGACCCCCGCGGCGACTACCGTTCCCCGCGTGGCCGCCACCGCTCCCGTCAAGCCCCTTCGACTCCTGGTCGTCCTGCCCAACTGGGTCGGCGATCTTGTCATGGCCACCCCCGCCCTGCGATTGCTCCGCCAGTCGCTCCGTGGCAGTTTCATCGGTGGACTCTGCCGCCCCGGCGGCGACGAGATCCTCGAAGGACTCGACCTCCTCGACGAAGTGCACGTCGAACGCGGCGGCGGCGTCTTTGGCCCCAAGTTCATCGCCGCTCGCATCCGTCCCAGGATGTACGACACCGCCCTCTTGCTCACCAACTCCTTCTCCACCGCCCTGGTCGCCCGAATCGCCGGCATCCCGCGTCGCGTGGGCTACAACCGCGACGGACGCGGCTTCCTGCTCACCGAGAAGCTCGTGACGCCGCGGCGCGGCGACGGCGCGTACGCGATCATCCCCGCCTGCCGCTACTACCTCGATGCCGCCGAATCGCTGCTCCACGAGCACATCCCCCGCTACAACGCCCTCTCGGCGACGCCCATCCCGCTGGCCTTCCCCCCCGGCACGTTCATGGAACTGGCCTCCAACGAGCGCCAACGCCTCGCGGCGGCCGACGTGCTCCGCAAGGCGGGCGTGATGCCCGGCACTCGATACGCCGTCCTCAACCCCGGCGGGAACAACCCCGCCAAGCGGTGGCCCGCCGCGAGATTCGCGGCATTGGCGGACCACTTGCACGCCCGCCACGGCCTGACCGTCCTGATCAACGGATCGCCCGCCGAGGCGGAGGTCATCCAGGCGTTGATCGATGCCGCACAGGTCGCCCGTCCGGTGAACCTCGCCGCCTGCGGGAGCACCCTGGGATCGCTCAAGTCCGTCGTGGCAGGCGCGGCCCTCATGGTGACCAACGACACGGGCCCGCGTCACATCGCCGCCGCCGTGGGAACACCATTGGTCAGCCTGTTCGGCCCGACCGATCATCGATGGACGATCATTCCGACCCGGCCCAACGCCCCCGAGCGCATCATCGTGGCCGATCCCTCGCTGCCGGATCATGAGAGCGCCAACGACCATCCCGAGCGTTGCGCCATCGACCGAATCGCCATCGAGACGGTGATCGCCGCGGCCGACGACGTGCTGTCGATCGCCTCACGCCCCTGACGGCGACGCCTCGATGCCCAGTTCGGCGAACCGGGCCCGCACCATCTCCGAGATCAACGCGGCGGTGTCGCGGTATTCGTCGAGCGGTCCGCCGATCGGGTCGGGCACGTCCCGGCCCGCCGGGTCGAGCAGCATCGCCTTGCCCGCTTCCGACGGCGGCAGCACGCCTCGGATCGCCTTGAGGTGGCCGCTGGTGAGCGCGTAGATGCGGTGGCTGGAGGCCACTAGGTCCCCATCGAGCATGCGGCTGCGATGCTGTCCCGGTTCGACTCGCATCTCCTCCAACGCTTCTCGTGCCTCGGCCGTCATCGGCGAGCCGCTGCCCGCGGCCACGCCCGCCGACGCGATCGACACCTCCCGCACGCCCGACCGAGCCACGAGGTCTCTGGCGATGGCTTCCGCCATCGGGCTGCGGCACGTGTTGCCGGTGCAGACGAAGAGAATGAGTCGGTGCATCTTCTTCTGAATGTAGCGGGCCTCGTAGACGCCCGTTCCCGTCACCTCGACCCCGGTCGGTCCGAGCGTCACGGGTGTCGAAGGCCCCGCGAAACGAGTCGGCCCGGCATCGACGACGAGCCGGATTCCCATGGAGGCCGCCTTGGCCGCCATCGCCTCGCCCACCTCGACCCCATGGCCGAGCCCGATGGCCCCCAGCCGCTCCATCAGGACCGGGACGCCCGAGGCCTCGATCACCTGCCGCGTCCAGTCGAACGCGGGCACCCGCACCGACCACGCGTCCGTCACGTCGAGCACCCCCGCATCGACCCCCAAGCTGGCCCGAGCGTCGCGGCCTCGCGCCGCGTCAAGGTGCACCGAAAGCCGCACCGGCCCGGGCAAGAGGTGCTCGAACGCGCGTCGATGATCGTCGCGCACGATGCCCAGCGTCGCCACGACGTCGGCCGGATCGTGGGCGTGCCACGTGAATGCCATCGGATCTCGCGGCGAGCCCGTCGTGACGGTGATGAGATCCCGCAGCAGGCCCACCGCGCCCGGGTTCGAGGCCGCAGCCGCCACGCCGTACAGCGTTTCGGTCGGCAGGATCACCAAGGCGCCCTCCTTGAGCAGCGAGGCGGCCTGATGCATCAACTCGGGCGAGAGGGTCTTCATGGGCGACGTTGTCGGCGGCGGGTCGTCAATCTCTGAGCACGGGAAGCAGCAGGGTCAGGAGCGTGAGCGTCGCCGCGTTGTGAACGAAGTGCGCGGCCATGCATCCCACGATCGTCCCCCGCCACTCGCGGATCAACGCGAACGTGAACCCGAGCAGGATCACCGGACCCAGCATCAGGTACTCGTACCCGTGCATGACGCCGAACGCCATGGCGCTCACCCCCGCCGCGCCCATGAGCGACAGCCGAGCCCGAAGGTGACCGAAGAACGCGCCGCGGAAGACCGTCTCCTCGACGAAGGGGGCCCAGCAGGTCGCCAGCAGGAAGAACATCACCATCTCGAGCGTGCCCGCGTGGGCCATGATCTCGATGATCGGATTCTCGACGGGCGGCTCGCCGTCGGTGCCCGGCCCCTTCACCGCGTTCACCAGCCGCACGGTGACGAGGAACACCACGCCCAGGGCCGGGAGCATCGCGAAGTACCCGAAGAGGCCCAACGCGATCTCCTTGAGCCACCCCTCGCCGCGATGCCAGCCGATGCGATGCCGCAAGTCGCTCCACGTGCAGCCCCGGACAAGCGGCCAGAGGCACGCCGGCACCAGCAGCCACTGCACGACCAGTTGGGCCTTGAGGCCCCACTCCGGCACCGTGCCGTCGGGTCCGACGATCAGCCAGGGCATCACAAGCTTGATGAGCAGGAAGCCGCCCGCGAAGACGGGGAGCACCTCGAGGAACGCGCTGCCCCCGGGCAGGGG
>JBBAVG010000043.1:0-31670 GCA_040397805.1 Phycisphaerales bacterium | reverse complement strand
GGCCCCTCATCGGCTACGTGCCCGACTTCATGGGTGCGTACGAGGACATGGTGGTCACCGAGTACCTCGAGTTCTTCGCGGCGGCGTACGACATCCACGGCGCGCAGCGTCGCAAGGTCGTCAACGACGTGCTGGAGCTGACCGACCTGGGCTACAAGGCCACGGCCGAGGTGAACTCCCTCTCCCGTGGCATGCAGCAACGCCTCGCCGTCGCCCGCGTGCTGCTGCACGATCCGCGCGTGCTGCTGATGGACGAACCCGCCAGCGGCCTCGACCCGCGGGCCCGCATCGAGATGCGGGAGCTCCTCAAGGAGCTCCGCCGCATGGGCAAGACGATCCTGATCTCGAGCCACATCCTCCCCGAACTCGCCGAGTTGTGCAACGTCGTGGGCATCATCGAGCGGGGCAGCCTGCTCTTCAACGGCACGGTGGAGGAGGCGCTGAAGCGAGCGAAGGTGGGGTACGTGCTCCACGTGGGCGTCGTCGACCGCATCGAGGAGGCGGCCAAGGTGGTCGCGAAGATGCACGGCGTCCGCAAGGTGGCGGTGGCGGGCGAGGACCGTCCCGACGGCAAGGCGGGCCGCGTGCTGCACGTCACGTACGACGACGCGGCGGGCTCGACTGCGGCGGACATCCCCACCGTGCTCGTCAACAACGGCTTCCGTGTGACGAAGTTCACGGAAGAGCCCGTGAACCTCGAGACGGCCTTCATGCGGCTCACCAAGGGGCTCGTGCAGTAAGAGGCCCTCGCAGCGAGCGTCCCTGCTTCGGAGCATCGACCCATGCACTCTCGCCTCCATCGTCTCGGTGCCGTCGCCTTCGGTCTCGTCGCGTTCCTGGGGTTCGCCGTGGTCGGCAGCGTGCGGACGCCCGCCTCGATCACCGCCCCGGCGGCGAAGGTGCCCTTCGACGCCTCGCGGTGCGTGGTGATCGGCGCGAGCGTCTCGGCGGGGTGCGAGGCCTCGCTGCCGGGCTTCCGGCCCGCGGGCCTTCGCGACCTCGTGGGGCATTGCACCTTCGCCGGCGTGCTCGGCGCGGTCGGCTCGGGCACGCCCGCCAAGGGCGACGGCGATTCGCTCTTCTTCATGAGCCCCGCGGCGGTCGCGGCCGAGCAACTGCAGATGGCCCGGGCGGCCAACCCGTCCATCCTCTTCGCCGTCGATTTTCTCTTTTGGCACGCGTATGGGGACCGCATCGACGCGCCAGGACGCCGCGAGCGGCTCCGCCGCGGCTTGGCGGAACTCTCGACCTTCACGTGCCCCATCGTCGTGGGCGACCTGCCCGACATGTCGCACACGATCCTGATCTCCAAGGCGCAGTTCCCGGGCAAGGAGGCCATCGACGCGATGAACGTCGAGATCCGCGCGTGGGCCGCGACGCGTCCCGACGTGGTGGTCATCCCCCTGTCGGAGATCGTGGGCAAGGCGATCCGCGAGCAGCCCCTCACCATGGGTGGCCGCGACTACACGGGCCAGGAGGCCCGGGCCCTGCTCACCTTCAGCGGCCTGCACGTGACTCCCGCGGGCCTCATCGCCCTCGCGCACGAATGCCTCGCCCGCCTCGCCGAGCGGCGCCTGCTGCCCGGCAACGTGGCATGGGACAAGGACGTGGAGGCCATCAAGGATCGCCTTGTCGAGGCTCGGAGGCAGGTCATGCGCGATCGTGCGGGGCCGACAAGGCAGCCAGTGGGGTCGTGAGCGGGTGAGTTGAACCCGCCGTGACGTGCGACAGGCGGATCCGCCCCGTGCGGCGCGGACGAGGGTTGAGGTGTGGTCGTCGGCCCCTCGCGGGGCCGTGTGCAAATGGGCGCGTGACCACGGGTTCACCTCACCCGCGTTGCGGGTTCGGCTCACCCGTGGCAACGCTCGTGGGCCCTGCGGGCCCTTGGGGCGAGTACGGCCCCGTTCACTCGCAACTCGGGGTTTCCCACCCGCCGCCCAGCGCCTTGTACACGGCGATGAGACTCCGCGTCACGCCGATCTCGCTTTGTACGTGCTGGTCCTTGAGGTCGTAGAGGGCTCGCTGGGTCTCGAGCACGTCGAGGAAGTCGCCGATGCCGCTGCGATAGCGGTCGGTCGCCAACTGCAGCGCGCGGGCCGAGGCTTCCGCGCCTTCGCCCAGAGCCCTGCGACGCGCCTGTTCCTGGATGAACTGCGTCAGGCCGTTCTCCACCTCCTCGAAGGCCGTCAGCACCGTTCGCTCGTAGGCCGCCAGGGCCTGCTCCTCGCGGGCGTTGGCGGCCTCGATGCGGCTGCGGACCTTGCCCGCGTCGAAGATGTTCCAGCGCACCGCCGGGCCGATGCTCCAGAAGCGGCTGTTCATGTCGGGCAGCGAGTCGAGCTCGCCGCTCTGGAAGCCGAAGCTGCCCGTGAGCGAGAAGCGCGGGAAGAGGTCGGCCGTGGCCACGCCGATGCGGGCCGTCGCCGCGGCGATGTCGAGTTCGGCCCGGCGGATGTCGGGACGCCGGCGCAGCAGGTCGGAGGGCAGGCCCACCGGCAGTTCCGCCGGGGGCGTCGGGATCGCGGCCGTGGGCGTCAGTTCCGCGAGCAGTGATCCCGGTTCCTGGCCCACGAGCACGGCCAGCCGGTACGCCGCCGCCCGCTCGCCCACCAGCAAGGGCGGGCGTTGCGACTGGCGGCTGGCGAGTTGTGCCGCGGCTTGCTCGACCTGCAGTTGCGACGAGATGCCCGCCTGGCTGAGCGACTTGGTGAGTTCGAGCGTCTCTCGCTGGGCCTGGACGGTGCGGGCGTTGAGGTCGATGCGCTGCTGGAAGCCGCGGAGCTCGACGTAGTTGCGGGCCACCTCGGCCGCGAGCGTGACGAGGGTGTCGCGTCGGGCCTCTTCGGCGGCGGCGAGGTCGGCGTCGGCCGCCTCGACGGCGCGGCGGACGCCGCCGAAGACGTCGATTTCCCAACTCGCGTCGAGCCCGGCCTCGAAGAGGTTCTGCGGGTCGGTGGGGGCGGGGAAGCCGCGGCCGGTGGTCTCGCTGTCGCGCAGGCGGGTCGCGCTGCCCTTGGCGTCGAGGGAGGGCAGGCGGGCGGCGGCCTCGATGCCGCGGAGGGCGCGGGCTTCTCGCACGCGAGCGGCGGCGATGCGAAGGTCCTGGTTGCCCGCGACGGCGCGGGCGACGAGTGAATCGAGCACGGGGTCACGGAAGACGGTCCACCACGCGGCCATCGTGGCCGGGCTGGTCGCGACGGGCTTGAGTTCGGGCGCTGCGCTGTCGACATCCGCGCCCGCCAGCGAGGCGAACGAGTCGGCCTTGACGGGCGAGGGCGGGGTCTTGCGATCGGGGCCGACCGTGCAGCCGGCCAGGAAGGCCGAGGCGGCGAGGAGGGCGGCGGGCGTGGCGTGCGTGAGTCGTGTCATGGTCTGGCGTGCTTTCGTCGGGCGAGGGGCAAGAGCCGCGAGCGTCAGGAGCGTGGCGAGGCCGCGGCATCGGCGGGAGCGGACTCGGCCGCCGCCGCGTTCGAGGCGTCATCGATGTAGACGTCGACCTGCTGGCCGACGAAGACGGGGAGAGCACCGGGTTCGAAGGCGTAGATGATCTGCAGCACGCGGGTGTCGACGCGTTCCTGGCTGTCGCCGGTGAGGCTTCGCTTGGGGAGCACATAGGGCTCGAAGCGGACGAAGCGGAGGGGGAAGGTGATGTCCTTGTTGCCCTTCACGAAGGCGGTGGCGGGGGAGCCGACCTTGACGCGCCAGGCCTCGTGCTCGTCGACGTCGGTGCGGACGTGCAGCGTGCTGACGGTGCCGACCATCATGAGGGGTTGGAGGGTCGCGCCGGCGGGCGCGAACTCGCCGGCACGGATGTTCACCTGCAGCACGCGTCCGGTCACGGGCGAGCGGACCAGTCGCCGCTCGATCTCGGTGCGTGCCTGGGTCACGGCCGCCCTGGTCTGCGAGGCCTCGCTCTCGGCGACGGCGATGTCGGGCGCCCATGTCCCCGCCTCAAGCAGGCGAAGGTCGGCCTGGGCCGCGCGGAACCTGGCTTCGGCCGCCTGCACGGCGAAGCGGCGGCGGGAGAGGTCGTCCGCGCTCACGGCGCGGGGGTCGGCAACCTGCTCGAACTTGGCGAGCTGCGCCCGCATGTCGCTGAGGTCCGACTCGGCGAGCGCGACCCGGGCTTCGGCGGGCGGAATCTGCTCGGGACGGGTGCCGGCGCGGAGGCGGGCCACCTTCTGCTCCGCGACGGCCGCCGCGGCCTCGCGAACGCCGAGTTCGGCCCGCTGCGGACCGTCCTCGAGTTGGAAGAGGGGCGAGCCCACGTCGATGGCGTCGCCGGGCGAGACCATCACCTTCGTGACGAGTGCGCCCACCGGCGAACCCACGCCGATGTTCTGCGAACTGGCCTCGATGAGGCCTGCGCCGGCGACGAACGTGGCGTAGGGGGAGCGCGGGGGCTGGATGACGGGGGGCTGGGGGATGGGCGGGCGAGCGCCCTGCACCACGGTGTACGCCGCCATGGCCATGCCCGCGATGGCCAAGAGGGGCACGAGGAAGGTCCTGATGATCATCGTCCTGCTCCCGCGTTCTCGCCGTGGGCCGCCACCTTGTGCCCGCTGCCGGCGGTGATTCGCATGATGTGTCCGTCGTCCATTTCCGCGATGCGGTCCGCGAACTCGAAGATGCGCTGGTCGTGCGTCACGACCACCAGCGACAGCTCGTGGGCCGAGGCGACCTGCCGCAGCAGTTCCATCACCTTCTGCCCCGTCACGTGGTCGAGCGCGCTGGTGGGCTCGTCGCAGACCAGCAGCCGCGGCTGGTGCACCAGGGCGCGGGCGATGGCCACGCGTTGCTGCTGGCCGCCCGAGAGGCGGCTGGGGATGTCGTTGACGCGTTCGCCCAGCCCGACCTGCGCGAGCATGTCCTTGGCGGCCTTCATCGCCGCGACCCTGGGCGAGCCGTTGATGAGCATCGGCACCGAGACGTTCTCGGCGATGGTGAGCGTGGGGATGAGGTTGAAGGCCTGGAAGACGAAGCCCACGTTGCGGCCGCGGAAGGAGGTCTTGGCGTCGGACCGCATGCGGGAGAAGTCCTCGCCCAGCACGGTGCACTCGCCGCCGTCGCGGTCGAGCACGCCGGCGATGACGGAGATGAGCGTCGTCTTTCCGCAGCCCGAGGGGCCCACGAGCATGAGCAGTTCGCCCGAGCGCACGTCGATGTCGACGCCGCGGAGGGCCTTCACGGCCGAGTTGCCGCTGCCATAGGTCTTGGTGACGCCGCGGCATCGCACGGCGATCTCGCGATCGTTCGTGACGCCGGCGTTGGTGGTGGGGGTGGAGGTCATGCGGAGGGTCATCCCTTGAAGACGATGGCGGGCTCGAGTTTCATCACCTTGCGGATGCTGAGCATGGCGGCGAGCATGGTGATGATCACCACCGCGCAGAAGGCGACGAAGAGGAGTTGCCAGGTCATGCGGAAGGCCAGGGGCGTGCCGGCCATCGAGGTGCCGAACCACGCGGCCGCGCCGATGCCCAGCCCGTAGCCCACGACCGCGACGCTCAAGGCCTGCAGGAGGATCATCCGCAGGAGCGTGCGGTCGGAGGTGCCCATGGCCTTGAGCGTGCCCAGGAAGCGGAGGTTGTCGAGGGTGAAGGAGAAGAACATGAAGCCCGTGATGAGCGCGCCGATGACGAAGCCCAGGCCCACCGCGATCCCGAAGTTGATGGGGATGCCCGTGTTGTTCACGAAGTGCATCACCGTCTTCCACTTGAACTGGTCGCGGGTGTAGGCGGCCAGGCCCGTCGACTCGCTGATGCGTTCGCACAGGGCGTCGGGGTCCTGCCCCTCGGCGGCGTTGACGAGGATGAACGTCAGCTGCTTTCGCTCGCGGGGGGCGAACTGCGTCGCGCGGCTGTAGGTGGTGTAGATCGTGGGCTGGCTCTGGAAGGAGCGCGTGTTGCGGGAGATGCCCACCACCACGCCGCGGCGGTCGTTGAGCTCCATCGTGTCGCCCACCTTGAGGGGCACGGGCGTGCCCCCGGGCGTCGTGGGCTTGCGGGCCAGCCGCGTGGACGCGCCCACGGCGTCGACGATGACGGCGTCGGCGCGACGCAGGTCCTCGACCTTCCCCTCGACCATGTCGGGCGGGCCGCCGGTGAGCGTGGCGTCGTCGAGCCCGATGACGTTGCAGTTCTGGAACTCGCCGTTGTCAAGCCGCACCCGCAGCAGTCCCTTGTAGAACGGGGCCGCGAAGGCCACGCCGGGCACGCCCCGCACGCGGTTGAGCGCGGTGGCCTGCATGGGCTTGGTGTCGTCGATGAACTGCACCTTGGGGTCCATCACCCAGATGTCCGGCCCGCCCGCGTCGGTGATGGCGGCGAACGTGCGGGACATGAGCCCCACGAAGATCGATCCCTGCTGCGTGATCACCATCGAGGCCAGCATCACGCCCAGCACGATGCCGACGTACTTCGCGCGGTCTCCCAGCAGCATCTTGAGGGCGAGCAGGTTCATCGGCGTCGGCCCCCGTGCAACGCCGCCGCGCCGCGCCGCGACATCCCCTCGATGGCCGCCAGCGAGAAGTCCGCGATGTGGTCGGCCAGGTCGGCGGTGGTGGTGCCCGACGAGGGCTGTGTTCCAAGGAGTCGCAGGACCGGCATGCAGTGACGGTAGACCATGCACTGCCCGATCACGCCGTGGCACGCGAGCTTCACCCGCTCGCTGCGCGTCGACCGTTCGCCCATCAGGTCCGCCACCGCCTTGGCGAGCACGCCGAAGGCCGGACGGATCATCTCGTCCACCACGGTGCCCAGCGCGTCGGTGGGATCGACCATCTCGCGGGCCATCAGCCGCGCGTGCCACGCGGGGCGTCCCTCGCCCAGCATGCGGCGCATCAACGCGTGCACGAAGTGACGCAGTCGCCCGCGGGCGTCGGTGCCCGACGGAGCCTCCACCGGGTGCAGGTCGCGGGCCGCCGCCATCGAGTACCGCAGCGACGCCAGGTACAGCCCCTGCTTGTCGCCGAAGTGGTAGTTCACCGAGGCCAGGTTCACGCCCGCCGCGGCACAGATCTCGCGCACCGTCGCATCCCGGAAGCCCCGGTCGGCGAAGACCTCTCCCGCCGCCTCCACCAGCCGCAGGCGCGTCCCCGCCTCGTCGGGCGTTCGCTCCGATCTCGGCGAAAGGGTCGGGATGGGCTTGGCGACGCGGACCATGGGGGCTGGAGGCAGGCCTGACGAGGTTCAAACAACTGTTTCATACGGCTGTTTGAAAGTCAAGCGGGCCCCGCCGCCGTCCGGCTCGCTACCGTTGAGGCACGACCATGGCCAAGCACCACCAGTACCTCACCGGGCACCAGAAGGGCATCGTCAGCCGCTTCTACGCCAACCAGGACGCCCGCGTCATCGTCAAGCTGCAGGAGCTCGCCTCCGACCTCTTCCTCGCGCCTTCCGGCGACGCCGCCGCGAAGAAGTGGGCCACGGTCGAGAAGGAACTGGCCAAGACCAACGCCCCCGCGGCGGAGGTCGCCAAGGTCCTCGCCGCCCGCGACCCCAAGGCTCTCGCCGCCCTCCTCGCTCGTCCCGGCCTCTCCGCCGAACGCAAGGGCCCGGATCGCCCCGCCACCGATCGCGACGACGTCTGAGCACGCCCATCCATGCCCGGCCGGCCCTTCGAAGTCGTCTCTCCCTTCAGCCCCACGGGCGACCAGCCCGCGGCGATCGATCAACTCGTCACCGGGCTCGGCGCGGGCCTGCCGGCCGTCTGCCTGCTGGGCGCCACGGGCACGGGCAAGACGTTCACGATGGCCCACGTGATCGCCCGGCTCCAGAAGCCCGCGCTCATCCTCAGCCACAACAAGACCCTCGCCGCCCAGCTCTACGAGGAGCTCCGCGAGTTCTTCCCGCACAACTCCGTCAACTACTTCGTCAGCTACTACGACTACTACCAGCCCGAGGCCTACATCCCCCAGCGCGACATCTACATCGAGAAGGATTCCAGCCGCAACGACGACCTCGACCAACTCCGCCTCGCCGCCACCAGCAACATCCTCTCCCGCCGCGACACCGTCGTCGTCGCCAGTGTCTCGTGCATCTTCGGCCTGGGCTCGCCCCTGGCGTACGGCAGCAAGGTCCTGACCATCACCAAGGGCGGGCTGGTCGACCGCCGCGGCTTCCTGCTGGCCCTCAACGCCATGCAGTACCAGCGTTCCGAGCTGGAGTGGAAGCGGGGCCAGTTCCGCGTCCGGGGCGACGCCATCGACATCTGGCCCGCCTACGAGAAGTTCGCCGTGCACGTCGAGCTCTTCGGCTCGGAGGTCGAGCGCATCGAGCTCATCAACCCCGTCAGCGGCGAGGTGCTCGCCGAGGAACGCCAGTTCTTCCTCTTCCCCGCGGTGCACTACGTGATGCCCGAGGAGCAGATGCAGGACGCCCTCGCGGGCATCCGCGCCGAACTCGACGCCCGCGTGCTCGAGCTCCGCTCGCAGGGCAAGCTCCTCGAGGCCCAGCGGCTCATCTCTCGCACCAAGTTCGACCTCGAGCTCCTCGAGGAGACGGGCATCTGCCCGGGCATCGAGAACTACTCGCGCTTCATGGACGGTCGCGTTCCCGGGGAACGCCCGTACACGCTGATGGACTACTTCGACTTCGCGCCCCCACGCGACGGTGGTCCGGCGGCGAACGTGCATGAAGCGAGTCGGCCCGCGGCGAATCTGCCCGCGCCGGGCGCCACGCCCACCGATCCCTCCTTGCGTCGCCCCAACTTCCGCGACTGGCTCCTCATCATCGACGAGTCGCACGTCACGCTGCCGCAGGTGCGGGCCATGTTCAACGGCGACCGCGCCCGCAAGACCGTCCTGGTCGAGCACGGCTTCCGCCTGCCCAGCGCGCTCGACAATCGGCCCTTGCGCTTCGAGGAGTTCGAGGCCATCGTGCCCCAGATCGTCTTCGTGAGCGCGACGCCGGGCCCCTACGAACTCGACAAGGTCGCCGGCGAGGTCGCCGAGCAGGTCATTCGTCCGACGGGGCTGCTCGACCCGGTCATCGAGATCCGCCCCACCAAGGGGCAGGTGCCGGACCTGGTCGAGCGTTGCCACGAGCGCGTCAAGCGGGGTGACCGCGTGCTCGTCACCGCCCTCACCAAGCGGCTGTGCGAGGACCTGGCCACGTACCTGGCCGAGAAGGGCCTTCGCGTCCGCTACCTGCACAGCGACATCGAGACGCTCGACCGCATCGAGATCCTCACCGACCTGCGGCTGGGCAACTTCGACGTGCTGGTGGGCGTCAACCTCCTCCGCGAAGGGCTCGACCTCCCCGAGGTGTCCCTCGTGGCCATCCTCGATGCGGACAAGGAAGGGTTCCTCCGCTCGCCGACCAGTCTCATCCAGCTCATGGGGCGTGCCGCCCGCAATGCCGACGGCATGGTGGTGATGTACGCCGACTCGATGACGCCCGCGATGCAGAACGCCATCGGCGAGACCGAGCGCCGCCGCGCCAAGCAGGAGGCGTACAACAAGGAGCACGGCATCACGCCGCAGACCATCCGCAAGGCGATCCGCCGCGGGCTGGAGGTGGAGCTCCGGGCCCGCAAGACGGCCCGCGACGCGGTGGCCGCCGACGAGCCCGACTACGAGATCGACGAGCTTGTCGCCTCGCTCGAGAAGGAGATGCTCGAGGCCGCGCAGGCGATGGAGTTCGAGAAGGCCGCCGCGCTCCGCGACGGCATCGTGAAGCTCAAGAACCGCCGCGCCCAGGCCGCCGCGACCGGCGGCTCCACGAGGGCCAAGCGGTCGGACATCGAGGGCGCCAAGGCCGGGGCGAAGGGGCGCGGCCCCAAGGGTCGCCCGGGCGCGCCGGGCACCCGCGGCGGCAAACGCCGCTGAGCGGGCCCTCGCCCCATACCGTTCACGCATGTTCGAGGATCTCAACCCCCGCCACGTCATGGTCCGCCGCTTGGGCTATTACGCCCTCGGCCTGGCCATCGGCTTGATGGCCTTGGGGTTCATCCAGATGGGCCGCCGGGCGCAGCTCGAGCAGCAAGCGGCCAAGTTCAAGGCCGAGCAGGCCGAACTCGCCGAGCGGGCCAGACGCGAGGCGCCGATGCGCGGCCTGCCCACGCCGCCTTGACGCGGGGGGTCATTTCCGGCGTGGCGCCAGCCGCCGCGAGAGCACCATCAGCACGGTGCAGGTCGCGAGCATCAACGCGCCGTTGGCCTGGTGCAGCGTCCTGAGCACCGCGAGGCCCGGCGAGTCGGTGCGGATGTCGTGGCGGGAGAATCCGAAGACGACCCATCCCATCAGGAACTGGAAGAGCACCACGCCCACGAGGAGCGTGCCCGTCGTCGCGATGCGGCGCTTGAGCGGGCCCGAGGCGTCCCACCCTTCGCGGACGTTCTCGCGCTGGCGGATGGCCATGAAGCCCGCCAACGCCGCGAGCACGACCACCAGCAGCGAGAAGCCGATGTGCGACCAGAGGGCGTGCGAGCTCTGCAGGTGGCGGTACATCGCGCCGAAGATCATCTGGATGATCGTCGTGTGCATCGCCGCGGCGGCGAAGATGCGGAGCCGCCGGGCGGCCGGCGCGTCGGCGTCGGGGGAGGCTTCCTTCCAGAGCGGCGTCGAGGCGGTCCAGAAGGCCACCAACGCCGCGAAGATGAGTTGGGCCCCGATGCCGTGGAACATCGAGTTCCAGCGGTTGTCGAGCGCGGGATCGACGTGCCCCTGCTGCACGCGAACGCCCCCGACGATGCCCTGCGCGAGCACCGCGAGGAAGATCAGCGTGGCGAAGACCTTGATGCCCATCGAGCGGCCCGTGGTCCACGTCATGATCATGAGGGTCAGGGTCGCCAGCCCGAGGAACGCGCCGAAGAGCCGGTGCGAGTGCTCGAGGAAGACGTCCGTGGGGGCCGTCCCCAGCGGATAGAGGAACATGTTCATCCCGTAGGTGGCGGGCCAGTCGGGCACGGCCATCCCCGAGTTGGTGCTCGTCACCAGGCCGCCGACGAAGAGCAGCGGGGCGGCGATGCACACCACCGCCAGCGAGAGGCACGAGTGCCAGTCGCGGGTTCGCTTCGAGGCCGGCAACAGGCCGCGACCCGCCGCCATCCCGCCCACGCCGATCAGTGTGCCCATGAGCAGGAACGCGCCGCCGATGAGCAGGCCCGACGGACGGGTGTCGGTCTCCTCGCCTCCGAGTTTGGCGCCAAGCAGCAGCAGGCCGATCAGCGAGGTGACCAACCCCGAGGCCGCGCCCAATCGGGCGGCGGCCCCGACGCTCGCGGCCTCGCGGCCAGTCCAGACCATCGTCAGCACCCACGCGACGACCGTGATCGCCGTTTGTACGGGTGCCGCGAGGCCCGTCCACGGGAGGTGGGTGGCGAACCACGTCGTCCAGACGACCATGGCGCCCCAGAAACCTAGGGCGATGGCGGCGGGGAGCAGGCGGGCGGGGGTCGAGGCGGTGGCAGTGGTGGGGGAGGGGTGGGTCATGTCCACAATCCGTTGAGGGTCACCCGGCGGCATTCAACTTGTTGAGACTCGGTCTCATGTGCCATGTCTCATGCGCTCGGGACTTGACAGGATAGCGCAGCAGAGGTGAAATTACGGTTTGACAGGAAAGGTTTCGGTTTTCCGGCATGAGGTTGGTTCGTTTCCGGGCCTTGGAGGATTCTCCATCGTGGGTCCGGAGCGTTGGTGGTGAGTGGCGGCACTCATCACGACGACGGGCCTCGTCCGGTTCGGTGCGGCTCATCGGATCGTTCCAAACTGAAGGCGTTGGCGGGTGTTGCGTGACGCAGTTCACGGCCCCGCGCAGGCCGGCTTGACAGGAGCGTGGCGTTGTCAGTCATCTTCCCGAAGTGGATCAACGTGCTTCCCACCCTCGCCGCGGTCGGCGGCTTGCTGGGCGCCACGAGCGTGGTGGGGGGCTTCTGGTACTACGCGACCCCGAAGTACTTCAAGGTCGGGTACATGCCCAAGCAGCCCGGGGCCGGGTTCAACCATCAGTTGCACGCGGGGCAGCTTGGAATGGACTGTCGCTACTGCCACACGAAGGTGGAGCAGTCGGCGGAGGCCAACATCCCGAACGTGGCGACGTGCTACGGCTGCCACGCCGACCAGCGGCTCGCGAAGCTGGCGGTGGACGAGGGGCACAAGGCCAAGACGCAGTTCGTGCGTGACGCGTACGCGAAGGACGAGCCCATCGAGTGGCGGCGGGTGCACAAGGTGCCCGACTACGTGCGGAACTTCCCGCACGACGTGCACGTGAACGCGGGCGTGAGCTGCTATTCGTGCCACGGGCAGATCACGGGCATGCCGGTGGTGTACCAGGTGCAGCCGCTCTCGATGAGCTGGTGCCTCGACTGCCACCGCGACCCGACGCCGCACCTGGTGCCCAAGACGATGGTGACGAAGCTGCAGTGGGTGGAGAACGAGTTGCGTCAGCGTGCCGAGAAGGGCGATCGCAACGAGACGAGCCCGGAGGCCAAGCGGCTGCTCGAGAGCATCCACAGCATGCCGCCGGCCAACTGCGGCGCGTGCCACTACTGAGTCGTCCGAGTCGGCTGTTCGAGAGTGTTTCGCTTCGAAGTCTCGCGATTCGCCCAGGCAGGACAAGCAGCAGGCCCCGACGCCGGGCCGGCAGGCAGATCAAGGGCGAAGTCACATCAGGCGTCTTCCTTCACGCGAGTCGATCTTCCCATGTCCGATCAATGCCCATCGACGCTTCACGGTGAGAAGGCCAAGCCCGGCAAGGCCCAGCTCGAGTCGCTCCGCCGCAGCGTCGGCACCGTCAACGGCCTGCCCGTGTGGCGGAGCGTCGACGAGCTGGCCGACACGCCCGAGTTCCGCGAGCACCTCGAGAAGGAGTTCCCGCACGGCGCGCTCGAGATGCAGCGGGCGGTGGAGCGTGGCGGGGAGAGCCGCCGCGACTTCCTGAAGATCATGGGCGGCTCGCTCGCCCTGGCGGGCGTGGCGGCCATCCCGGGCTGTCGCCGCCCGGACCACAAGATCCTGCCGTACTCGCGCGAGGTTCCCGAGGACATCATCGTCGGCAAGTCGCTCTTCTACGCGACGAGCTTCGCACGGCCCGACGGCGGCGCGGAGGGGTTGCTCGTCGAGACGCACGAGGGGCGTCCGACCAAGATCGAGGGCAATCCGCTCCACCCGACGAGCAACGGCAAGGCCTCGACGTGGGCCATCGCCAGCATCATGTCGCTGTACGACCCCGACCGCCTGAAGTTCCCGCTCCTGGCCAAGGGCGGCGAGGCGCCGGTCGAGGCGACCTGGGACGATTTCCGCGCGTGGGCGGCGGACCATTTCAAGCAGCACGCCGGCGGGGGCGAGGGCCTGGCCTTCGTCGTCGGCAAGGCCTCCAGCCCCTCGCTCGAAGCCGCGAAGGCGTCGATCATGCGGGCCTTCCCGAAGGCCGCGTGGTCGTGGTACGCCTCGACCGAGCAGGCGGCATCCGTCGAGGGCGCGACGCTCGCCTTCGGCAAGCCCCTCCGCGAGACGCTGCGTCTCGACAAGAGCACCGTCAACGTGATCGTCTCGCTCGATCGCGACTTCCTGTACCACGAGGCCGAGGAGATGGTCAACGCCCGCGGGTTCTCCCGCTCGCGTCAGGTCATCAAGAGCGGCACGGGCGCCGACGCCGAGTCCATGAGCCGCCTCTACGTGATCGAGGGCGGCTTCAGCATCACGGGCGGCCAGGCCGATCACCGCCTGCCCGTCGCGCCCAGCCGCATCGGCGGCGTGGCCGTCGAGCTCGCCAAGCGACTGATGGCCAAGGCGGCCCCGGCCGAGGCCAAGGCGCTCGCCGACGCGTTGGCCGGCGTCTCGGTGCCCCCGGGCGAGGACTTCACGGCAGGCCGCGGCGCGGCCTTCCTCGACGCGGTCGCCGCGGACCTGCTTGACCCCGCGAACAAGGACAAGGGACTGGTGCTGGTGGGGCAGGGCCAGCCCGCCGCCGTGCACGCGTTGGGTTTCGCGATCAACGCGGCCCTGGGCAGCCTGGGCAAGGCGCAGGTGATGCGGCCCTTGACCGACGACGAGGCCGTCAACGCCAACGCGCAGTTCGCCGCGCTGGCCGCGAAGGTGAAGGCCGGCGAGATCAAGACGCTGGTGTGCGTGAACGCCAACCCGGTGTACGACGCGGGCGAGGCCTTCGCCGCGGACTTCGCGAAGGTGCCGGCGACGATCACGCTGTCGGTGTCGCAGAGCGAGACGGCGGCGGCGTCGACGTGGTCGCTCAACGGGGCGCACGCGCTCGAGGCCTGGGGCGACACGCGGGCCTCGGACGGCACGATCAGCCCGGTGCAGCCGATGATCGCGCCGCTGTACGACCCGCCGGGCGCGAAGGCGGTGCTGAGCGAGATCGAGTTCCTCGCGCTGCTGGCCGGCGGCGACATGAAGGCCAAGGTGGACGGCTACGAGATCGTCCGGGCGAACTGGAAGGCGGCGAAGCTGCCGGGCGACTTCGGCGCGGTGTGGCGTCGCTCGCTGCACGACGGCCTGGTGGCGGGCACGGCTCGCCAGCCCGAGGCCGTGAAGGTCGACTGGGCGGGCGTGGCCCGCGCGGTGTCCGCGATGGCGGCGTCGCCGATCCCGACGCTCGAGGCGCTCGACGTCTCGTTCGTGCTCGGGCACGTGCACGACGGCCGATTCGGCAACATCGCGTGGCTGCACGAGCTTCCCGAGGTGGCGACGCGAACGGTGTGGGACAACCCGGTGCTGATGAGCCCGGCGACCGCCGAGGCCCTGGGCGTGACGCCCGAGGGGTACTCGAAGTCGAATCCGTCGGGCATGTACACCAAGCCCAAGTACCCCGAGGCGCAGATGGTCGACGTCACGGTCGACGGCCGCACGGTGTCGATGCCGGCGTGGATCCTGCCGGGCATGGCGGACAACGTGCTGCAGGTGACCTTCGGCCACGGCCGCACGGCGTGCGGTCGCGTGGGCGACGGCGTGGGCGTGAACGTGGCGTCGCTGCGTTCGGCCGCGTCGGCCGCTCTGGGCCTGCGGCTGGCGACGGGCGCGAAGGCGGTCAAGGGCAAGGGCACCTACGAGATCGCGAGCACCCAGAACCACTGGTCGATGGAGGGTCGCACGTCGATCGTCCGCGCGGTGGACCTGCCGGCGTGGAACCTGCACGGCAAGGAGACGCAGAAGGTCGTCGACAAGTTCTACGGCACGCAGGCGGAACTCAACTTCGCGGAGCAGCTGGGCGAGAAGTCGCACATGCCCCCGACGCTGAGCATCTACGAGAACCCGTACAACGCGTCGGACGCCGCGGCCGCGCCCGGCTCGGTCTTCGCGACCGGCCAGCAGTGGGCGATGACGATCGACCAGACGCTGTGCACGGGCTGCGGCGCGTGCACGCTGGCCTGCCAGAGCGAGAACAACATCCCGGTGGTGGGCAAGAAGGAGGTCGCCAAGGGCCGCGAGATGACGTGGATCCGCGTCGATCGCTACTTCACGGGCGACTTCGAGCAGCCCGAGGCGATGTTCCACCAGCCCGTGGCCTGCGTCCACTGCGAGAACGCCCCCTGCGAGGTGGTGTGCCCGGTCAACGCGACGGTGCACGGCACCGAGGGCCTCAACTACATGACGTACAACCGGTGCATCGGCACCCGGTACTGCGCCAACAACTGCCCGTACAAGGTGCGCCGCTACAACTTCTTCGAGTACGGCAAGCTCGCCTTCAACGGCGACTACGTGGGCAAGGAGATGCTCGAGCAGGTCGTCCCCGAGCGTGGGGGCGTCAACGGCAGCAGCGTCCACAACAAGTTCAACATCAACCTCGTGCCGCCGCGGCTTCGCGACAAGATCTCGCAGATCGAGCAGATGCAGAAGAACCCCAACGTCACGGTGCGCATGCGCGGCGTGATGGAGAAGTGCTCCTACTGCATCCAGCGGATCAACGAGGCCCGCATCGAGAGCAAGCTGCAGAACCTCCCCGGCATCCCCGAGGGGTTCTTCCAGGTCGCCTGCCAGCAGGCGTGCCCCAGCGAGGCCATCGTCTTCGGCGACATGCTCGACGCCAAGAGCCGCGTGCACGCCACCAAGGCCCACGCCCGCTCGTACGCCCTGCTCGGCTACCTCAACACGCGTCCCCGCACGAGCCACATGCTGCGGGTCATGAACCCCAACCCCGCCCTGTGCGACGAGCATCGCAAGCACTCGTGGGAGCATCCCTTCCACCACGGCGGCGATCATGACCACGACCACGGGCACGGTCATGACCATGGGCATGATCATGGGCATGACCACGGGTCGCACGGCACCTCCGCCCAGCCCCCCAAGTCCCATTCCTTCTTCGATCGCTCCAAGCGGGCCGACGACGCCGGCTACGCGATGAGCCTCCGAGTCCTCTGACCGCCCCTTCCCACGCGGGCGGTCGCCGCCCGGCACGACGCTTCAGGATCCCGAGTTCACCATGACGACGATCCACCCAGACCAACTCACCGCCGAGCGGCTCGCGGGCCGCGCCAAGCCCGCCGCCGGGGGCACGCCCCCCGCGCCGGGCACCGGCGACGGCACGCTCATCGACACGCCCGGCCAGCGCGCCGACCTCGTGCTCAACGGGCGGTCGTTCAAGGAGCTGACCGACATCATCTGCGGCTACGCGGAGAACCCGCCCCCGCGATGGTGGCTGCCCCTCTTCGGCATGGCCTCGACCATCGCCGGCCTGGGCAGCGTCTTCATCGGCTACCTGGTGATCACGGGCATCGGCACGTGGGGTCTCAACAACCAGATCGACTGGGCGTGGGACATCACCAACTTCGTCTTCTGGATCGGCATCGGCCACGCCGGCACGCTGATCTCGGCCATCCTCTGCCTCCTGAAGCAGAAGTGGCGCACGGCCGTCAACCGGGCCGCGGAGGCCATGACCATCTTCGCCGTCATCTGCGCGGCGACCTTCCCCGGCATCCACATCGGCCGCCAGTGGATGGCCTGGATGCTCTTCCCGATCCCCAACGCCAACGCCATCTGGCCCAACTTCCGCAGCCCGCTGCTGTGGGACGTCTTCGCCGTCAGCACCTACGGCACGGTCTCGGCCCTCTTCTGGTTCATGGGCATGGTGCCCGACTTCGCGACCCTGCGCGACCGGGCCGACCGCCGCCTTCGCGCCAACCCCACCGGGCCCGTCCTGCTGCCGTTCCTGCCCGTCCGCGTCGACGCCATTCGCGCGTTCGTCTACGGCTTCCTGAGCCTGGGCTGGCGGTTCAGCGGCCGTCACTGGCACCGCTACGAAGCCGCGTACCTCATCCTCGCCGGCATCAGCACCCCGCTGGTGCTCAGCGTGCACTCGATCGTGTCCTTCGACTTCGCCACCTCGGTCATCCCCGGTTGGCACACGACCATCTTCCCGCCCTACTTCGTGGCCGGCGCCATCTTCGGCGGCTTCGCGATGGTGCTCCTGCTGCTCCTGCCGGCACGCGAGCTCTACCCCAACATGAAGGACATCATCACCCTTCGCCACATCGAGAACATGGCCAAGATCCTCCTGGCCACCGGCATGATGGTCGGCTTCGCCTACTCGATGGAGTTCTTCATCGCCTGGTACGGCGCCAACGAGTACGAGATCTACACCTTCCAGAACCGGGCCTTCGGCCCCTATTGGTGGGCCTACTGGGCGATGATCTCCTGCAACGTCATCTCGCCGCAGCTCTTCTGGAGCAAGGCGATGCGGACCAACGTCGTGGTCGTCTTCATCGTGTCCTTCTTCGTGACCATCGGCATGTGGTTCGAGCGGTTCGTGATCATCGTCACCTCGCTCCACCGCGCCTTCCTGCCCGGCGAGTGGGGCATGTTCTCGCCCACGCTGGTCGACATCGGCATCTTCGTCGGCTCCTTCGGCGTCTTCCTCACCCTCTTCCTGCTCTTCCTCCGCTTCCTCCCCGCCTTCCCCATCGCCGAGATCAAGGCGGTCCTTCCCGAGGCCAGCCCGCACTACCGGCACGGCGCGGGCCACGGTCACGACGATCACGCTTCGAAGGGCTCTTCTCACGGAGGCACGCACTGATGTCCGCTCCCGTCTACGTCACCGAAACCGGCGAGGCGCTCCACGGCATCATGGCCGAGTTCGCCACGCCCGCCGATCTCTACCACGCCGCCGAGAAGGTTCGCGACGCGGGCTACCGCAAGTGGGACACCTTCTCCCCCTTCCCCGTGCACGGCATGGAGGAGGCCATGGGCGTGAAGCGCACCATCCTCCCCCTCATGGTCGCCGGCGGCGGCTTCACGGGCGCGGGTCTGGGCTTCCTCATGCAGTGGTGGATGTCCGCCAAGGACTACCAGATGATGACCCAGGGCAAGCCCTTCTTCTCCTGGCAGGCCTTCATCCCCATCACCTTCGAGTGCGGCATCCTCTTCGCCGCCTTCACCGCCATCATCGGCATGCTCGCCCTCAACGGCCTGCCCCGCTGGCACCATCCGCTGTTCAAGAAGGAACGCTTCCTGGGCAGCAGCGACGACCGCTTCTTCGTCTGCATCGAGGCGGGCGACTCCAACTTCCACCCCGAACGCACCCGCCAACTCCTCGAGAAGGCCGGCGCCACCAGCATCGAACTCGTCGAGGAATGAACCCCCCGTTCGACAGGGATCACGAATGAAGCACGACCTCTCCAACATCCTCCTCGCCTTGGCGATCGCCGGCGCGTCCGCGGGCACGCTCGCGGGCTGTCGCGGCGACCGCGAGGACGCTCCCCCGCGGGAGTTCTTCCCCGACCTCGACAACCAACTCAAGTGGACGCCCCAGTCGAGGAGCGAGTTCTTCTCCGATGGACGCACGATGCGGGGCCAGGTCGCCGGCACCGTCGCCTTCGGCCCGCACGCCTTCAACCCCGCCGACCAGCAGGGCGAATGGGCCAAGACCTACGCCTCCAAGCGGGACGACCTGCTCAAGGCCGATCCGGCGATCTTCCAAGGGCTCGACGCCGACGGCAAGGCCGTCCGCGCCATCCCCTTCCCCGTGACCATGGAGTTCATCACGCAGGGACAGGAGAAGTTCAACATCTTCTGCGCCGTGTGCCACGGGTACCTGGGCGACGGCAAGGGACAGGTCGGACTCAAGTGGGCCACGCCGGTCGCCAACCTCCACGATCCCAAGTACAAGAAGCCTGATCCCAACACGCCCGGCGGCGGCGACCTCTACACCGACGGCCACCTCTTCCGCGTCGGCATGTTCGGTCTCTACGACGTCAGCGGCAACCAGAAGATGCCCGGCTACGCCCACGGCATGTCCGCCAAGGACGGCTGGGCGGTGGTCGCGTACATCCGTGCCCTGCAGGCCAGCACCGATGGCACGATCGATGACGTCCCCGCCGCGGAGCGTCCCGCCCTCGAGAAGTCCAAGGCTGCGTTGATCCAGCAGGCCGAGCAGGCCGCTCAGGCCGCCACGGGAGGTGCCAAGTGAGTCACGCAGCGACCCCGTCCCATCACCCGCTCCGCGCCGAGAACATCTCCTTCGGTCAGGGAGCGGGCGCCGCTCCCGGCATGCTCCTCATGGCGGTGGGGGTGGCCTGTGCCGCGGCGTGCGGCTACGTGGGCTACGCCAACGTCGGCGGCGTCACCGCCAAGCACGCCCTCGCGGCCTATCACGTCGGCGCCATGTCCGTCCTGGCCATGTGCCTGGGCGCCATGTTCTTCTCGCTGGTCTTCCACCTGCTGCAGGCGGGTTGGGTCGCGACCATCCGCCGCCAGTTCGAGAACGTCGTGAGCTTCCTGCCCATCGCCTTCGTGCTGGTGATGCCGACGCTCATCATCGAGTACATGTCCGGCGGCAAGCTCTTCAAGTGGCTGAGCGACGCCTCGGCCGGCAACTACGTCCTCGAGCACAAGGCCTCGTACTTCTTCCTGGGCGGCGGCGAGATCGGCCAAGGGCACACCCCCTTCCCGACCTTCTTCGTGATCCGCGCCGTGCTGTACGGCGTGGTGTGGTTCTACCTCTCGCGGCGGATCATCGAGCTCGGTCGCCGCCAGGACCAGTCGAGCGACGCGACCCCGTTCGCGCAGGCCCGGTTCACCTCGGCCTGGGGCATGCTGATCTTCGCCCTCACCACCGCCTTCGCGGCCTTCGACTGGCTGATGTCCCTCGACTACAAGTTCTTCAGCACCATGTGGGGCGTCTACTACTTCGCCGGCGCGGCGTTCTCCTCGTCGGCGCTGGTCGCCGTGATCCTCGCGGCGATCCGCATGCGGGGCAAGCTCGAGGGCGCGGTCACGAGCGAGCACTTCCACGACCTGGGCAAGCTGATGTTCAGCTTCACGGTCTTCTGGGCGTACATCTCCTTCAGCCAGTACTTCCTGATCTGGTACAGCAACATCCCCGAGGAGACGAACTTCATGAAGTTCCGCTCCGAGCACTACGGCACGCTCGGGGTGACGCTCATGGTGGGCCACTTCGTCGCCCCCTTCCTCATCCTCATGTTCCGCAAGGTCAAGCGCACGCCCGGCCTGCTGATGCTGGTGGCCCTCTGGGCGCTGGCCATCCACGTGCTGGACATCTACTGGATCGTCCGGCCCATGGTGTACGCCATGCCCTCCGAGGCGCCCGCCGGCCCCGTGGCGGTCGCGACCGACGTCCTGGGCGCCCTGGGCCCCATCCTGATCCTCGCCGGTCACCTGGTCAAGCGGATCGGCGCGACGCCCTTGGTGGGCGTGGGCGATCCCTTCATGCACGAATCGCTCGAGCACCGCAACTACGTCTGATCCGATGCCTCGCCCGCAGGGTGGCCGGTGAAAACCCCCGGAATCTTCTGGCGAGGCGGTCACGAAGTCACAAGCAGCCGGACGGATGGTCGTCCGGCGAAGGAAGCGTGGAACCACCGATGTCTGCACACACTCACGACGCGTCGCACCATCACGAGGCCGGCCATGAAGGCGGGCACGGGGCGTATCACGCGAGCACCGACGTGCTCGACACGGGCCTGTTGCTGCGTTGGTTCGTCGGCATCCTCCTCTTCGTCGTCGTGCTCGTGATCATCGTCGCGGTCTACTTCCGCAGCGTGGCCTCGCGGGTGCGGGCCGAGCGGGTCGAGACGACCATCTCCAGCAAGGAAGCCAACGCCGCCAAGGCCGCCGCCGAGGCGGTGCTGGGCGTCAACGGCCAGCCCGCGGCGTATTCCTGGTCCGACGCGAAGGCGGGCACGGTGCACCTCCCGCTCGAGCAGGCCATGCGGAAGGTGGTCGAGCAGCGGGGCGGCGGCAAGGGCAACTGAGCGGGTGAACGAGCACGAGTCATGAACACGCGACGTTCGATCTTGGCGGTGCTGGCGACGACGGGACTCTTCCTGTCGTCGACGTCGCTCGCGCAGGAGACGTCGCCCGCGACGGCTCCGGCCTTCGCCACGCCGGTCGCGCCGCCGAAGGGGACGGATCCCGAGATGCCTCGGCCTCGCGAGGTGCAGGGTCTGGAGGTCGAGGAGCGGGTGGGACTGCCCCTGCCGATGGAGTTGCAGTTCACCACCTCCGACGGCCGCTTCGTGCAGCTGGGCGACTACTTCAAGTCCAACAAGCCCGCCGTGATCGCGATGGTGTACTACAAGTGCCCCGTCGTCTGCGACATCGTGATGCAGCGACTGACGCAGTCGTTCAGCGGCATGGACTACGTGGTGGGGGAGGACTTCAACGCCCTCTACTTCTCGTTCGACTCGAGCGAGACGGTCGAGGACGCGGCCGCCGCCAAGCGCGGACACCTGTCCAACTACGGCAAGCCCGTCACGCCGTCGATCGAGACCGGCTGGCAGTTCCATCTCGCCGACGCCGATTCGGCGCGGCAACTCGCCGACGCGCTGGGGTTCAAGTACCGGCGACTGGCCAATGGGCAGTTCAGCCACCCCGCGGCGATCTTCGTGATCACGCCCGAGGGGCGCATCAGCCGCTACATGTACGGGTACGACTACCCCTCGCGCGACATGAAGCTGTCGCTGATCGACGCGACCAACGGCAAGCTCGTCAAGTCGCTGGGCGACCGGTTCCTGTCGTGGTGCTACATGTACGACCCCTCGCAGGGGAAGTACTCGCTCGCGGCGATGCGGGTGATGCAGCTCTCGGGCGTCATCTCGGCCCTCTGCGTCGCCGCCCTCGTCGGCACGCTCTTCGTCGGCGAGCGGATCCGCCGGCGGCTGGTCAGGTCCTCCGACGACGAGCCGGGCCAAGGCCCGGACGGTCCCCGCGGCGATCCACCGTCGAACGGAGCGACCGCATGACCACGAACACGTTTCCCCCCCTTTCAAGTTCCATCGAGTCGACCATGCTCCACACGCTCGCCATGAACGACTACTTCCAGGACCTCTTCTTCAAGGGTCGCGGCGCGACCGAGACCGGCGCACACTCGGACGATCTGTACATCTGGCTCTGGTGGTTCAGTCTGGCGTGGTTCGTCTTCCTGATGGGCCTCATGGTGGTCTTCTGCGTGCTCTACCGCCGCCGCAAGGGCAGGATCGCCCCCCGCAGCGCGTCGCACAACACGCCTCTCGAGGTGGCGTGGACGGTCATCCCGACGCTGATGCTCGTCTACATCTTCTTCCAGGGCTTCCGGGGCTACATGAACAAGATGGTCGCGCCCGGCGACGCCATGGAGTTCAACCTCGTCGGTCAGCAGTGGTTCTGGTCCCTCACCTACCCCAACGGCGCGGAGAGCACCTCCGTCAAGCCCATCGGCGCCAAGTCGGCCTCTCCCGTCTTCTACTTCCCCGCCGACGTGCCCGTCCGCCTGCGGATGAACTCCCGCGACGTCATGCACGCCTTCTGGATCACCGACTTCCGCATCAAGCAGGACGTGCTCCCCAACCGCTACACCACCCTGTGGTTCCAGGCCGGCCTGTCGAAGAACCCCAAGTTCCATCCCAAGGACGCCACCGAGGCCAAGGCGATGGGCATGGAGTTCATCGCGGACCTGGCCGGCGTGCCCTACGAGGACCACATCGTCTTCTGCGCCGAGTACTGCGGCAACGAGCACGCCGAGATGGCCGCCACCATTCGCCTGGTCCCGATGGACGCCTGGAAGAAGTGGATGGACTACATCGAGAATCCGGTGGGCAAGCCCCCTCGCGACATCGGCGAGTTCGTCTGGAAGACCAAGTGCGCCTCGTGCCACTCGGTCGACGGTTCGCCCAACAGCGGCCCGACCTGGAAGAACGCCTTCGGCCGCGTCGCGGAGTTCAGCGACGGCACCACCGCCCTCGCCGACGAGAACTACATCCGCGAGTCGATCCTCTACCCGGCCAAGAAACTCGTGAAGGGCTACGGCCCCAACATGCCGCTGATCTCGCTGAAGGAGAGCCAGATCGAGGGCGTGATCGCGTACATGAAGACCCTCTCCGAGGCCGGCGCGAAGGCCGCCGAGCCCGCGACCGACCAGAAGTGACACCCCCGGGACTCGCCCGCGTCGACCGCGGCGTCCCGACCGACCGACGACCATTCAGGAGGCGTTGACTGAACATGGCACACACCGCTGACACACACCACGGACACGGCGAAGGCCACCACGGCAGCTACCTTGAGCGCAAGGGTGGCATCATCGCCACGATCTTCGATTGGGCGACCACCGTCGACCACAAGAAGATCGGCGTCATGTACCTCTTCGCCATCCTCTTCATGTTCTTCCTGGGCGGCGTGGCCGCGCTGGCCGTCCGCTACGAACTGCTCGTGCCCGTCACGATCGACCCCAACACGGGCGCGGTCCAGGGCCAGTTCCTCGCCGCCCTCTTCGGGTCCGACAATCCCACGTCGGTCTCCCCGGGCAACAACATCTACAACCGCATGTTCACCCTGCACGGCGCGATCATGGTCTTCATGGTCATCGTGCCGAGCATCCCCGCCTCGCTGGGCAACTTCCTTCTGCCCCTCATGCTGGGCGCCAAGGACGTGGCCTTCCCCCGCCTCAACCTCCTGAGCTGGTACATCTACGTCTTCGGCTCCATCTTCGCCGTCAGCTCCATCATCCTCGGCGGCGTCGACACCGGCTGGACCTTCTACACCCCCTACAGCGCGACCACCGACGCGGGACACCCCAAGGTCGTGCTCATGGTGCTTGGCGCGTTCATCCTTGGTTTCAGCTCGATCCTCACCGGCCTCAACTTCGTCGTCACGGTGCACAAGCTCCGCGCCCCCGGCATGGGCTGGTTCGACATGCCCCTGTTCGTCTGGGCGATCTACTCCTCGGCCATCATCCAGGTGCTCGCCACCCCGGTCATCGGCATCACGCTCCTGCTCCTGGTCTTCGAGCGCGTCGCCGGCATCGGCATCTTCGATCCCGCCCGCGGCGGCGACCCCGTGCTCTACCAGCACTTCTTCTGGTTCTACAGCCACCCCGTCGTCTACGTGATGATCCTGCCCGGCATGGGCGTCATCTCCGACGTGCTCGCCGTGCAGTCCCACAAGAAGATCTTCGGCTACCGCGCCATCGCCTTCGCGTCGCTGGGCATCGCCGCCGTCTCGTTCATCGTGTGGGGCCACCACATGTTCACGAGCATGAGCGAACTCGCCAGCACCGTCTTCTCCGCTCTCACCTTCCTCGTAGCCATCCCCACGGCCGTCAAGGTCTTCAACTGGATCGGCACGCTCTACAAGGGCAGCATCGCGTTCAACACGCCGATGGTCTACACCCTCATGTTCCTCTTCCTCTTCTCGATCGGCGGTCTCACCGGCCTGCCCCTGGGCACCTTGGCCACCGACCTCCACCTTCACGACAGCTACTTCGTCGTCGCCCACTTCCACTACGTCATGATGGGCGGCACCATCGTCGCCCTCATGGCCGGCATGCACCACTGGTGGCCCAAGATGTTCGGCAAGATGTACAACGAGACCGCCGGCATCGTCGGCGCCCTCGTCGTCTTCATCGGCTTCAACCTCACCTTCCTCACCCAGTTCCTCCTGGGCACCCAGGGCATGCCCCGCCGTTACGCCAGCTACGTCCCCGAGTTCCAGTACCTCCATGAGCTCTCCACGTACGGCTCCTGGATCCTCCTCGTGGGCTTCCTCATCCACCTCTTCAACTTCCTCGCGTCCCTCGCCGTCGGCAAGAAGGCGCCCGCCAACCCCTGGGGCGGCATGACCATGGAGTGGGTCGCCGACAGCCCCCCGACCGAGCACAACTTCCACGGCGACCCCGTCTGCACCCACGGACCCTACGACTTCGATCGCGTCGTCCCGCCGCACTGGGATCCCAAGGACTACCCGCTCCCCGCGCCCGAGGCCGGCGGTCGCCCGATGGTCGTTCACGCCCCGGACAAGCACGACTGATCCATCGCCGCGGCCCTGCCCACGCCTCCGACACGCACCCCCAAGGCAGCATTCATGACCACCCTCTCGACATCGTCTCCCTCCAAGCCCCTCTGGGCGAGGTACAAGCCGGCGCTCCACTTCCGCAACGCGGCCGAGGAGTTCGATGCCTGCAAGCTCGGGTTCTGGCTCTTCCTCACCACCGAAGTCCTCCTCTTCGGCGGCATCTTCTGCGCCTACTTCATCTTCCGCACCCTCTACCCCGACGCGTGGAAGGAAGGCTCGGGCCTGCTCGACTGGCGATTCGGCGGCGGCAACACCGTCGTGCTGCTCATCTCCAGCTACACCATGGCCATGAGCATCTACTGCATCCAGAAGGATCAGCAGTTCAGGGCCCAACTCAACCTCATCGCCACGCTCGTCTGCGGCTTCCTCTTCCTCTACATCAAGCTCGCCTACGAGTACATCCCCAAGTGGACCGTCGGCAAGCGCCCCGGCTCGATGTTCGACTACCCCTTCGCCGAGTCCGCCCACCTGCCCCTCTGGTGGAGCGTCTACTACTGCGGTACCGTCATTCACGCCGCCCACGTCATCATCGGCATGGTCCTCATCGCCCGCGTCCTCTGGCGCACCACCAAGCGTCATTACGGGCCCGGCCACTACACCATGGTCGAGATCACTGGCCTCTACTGGCACTTGGTCGACCTCATCTGGATCTTCCTCTTCCCGCTCCTCTACCTCATCCACTGATTCCTTCGCCGGCTCCTGCACCGGCTTCTTCACTGGCTTCTTCACCGGCCCCTTCACGCACGCGGCCCGAAACCGACTCCCGATCTCACGATCCACTCACGGCGAGACGAACCTCATGTCCCACTCCGCGCAACACGCCGACGCTCACGACCACGGCGAATCCCACTCGCACGCCATCGTCGGTCCCGGCCTGCTCCGGGCCATCTTGGCCTTCCTGCTCTTCTTCACCGTGCTCACCGTGGCGTTCGCCCAGATCGAGGTGTACATCGAGCACGCCGTGGGCATTCGCCTGCCGTGGTGGGTCAACGTCATCGGCGCGATGTCCATCGCCACCGTCAAGAGCGTGCTGGTCATGGCGTACTTCATGCAGCTCAAGTACGACAACCCCATCAACACCCTCGCGATGCTCTTCTGCTTCTTCGCGCTGGGCCTGTTCCTGATGTTCACCGGGCTCGATCTCTTCAGCCGCGGCATGGTCTACGACTTCAAGTCGGGCCCCGTCATCGCGGGCGGCACCGGCGCGGGCGTGCCCGGGGCGAACAACCAGCCCCTCACCGTGGCCGCCAAGAACCGTTTCAAGGAGCGGCTCGCCGAGAACAACATCCGCGAGTGGCTCATCGTCGCCTCGAAGATCGACGAGGCCGCCATGGCCGCCGCCCACTCCAAGGACGCCGGCGCAGCCGAGGCCGCCGCCGTCCTGTCGGCCAAGGCCCACCACATGATGGATCTGCACGCGGTGATGGTGCATCCGCCCGCCGCCGAGTCGCAGACCGCCGTCGTGCGTGAACTCGAGCAGGAGGCCGAGACGCTTCGTGGCAAGGGCAATCCCGCGGCGGCCGAGATCGTCGCCGCCGCCGCCCGATCGGTGCAGGGCATCGACATGGCTCAGGCCCGGGCCTCCTACTCCGTCGACGCGATGTTCGAGAAGCTCGCGACCGTCGCCCACGGCGGTCACCATGAGGACCACGGGGCCGCGTCCAGCACCGGCAACGCGTCGCGGGCCCGCACCGGCCTGACGGGCGTCACCGGCCATGCCGCTCACGGGCACGAATCCGGTGGTGGCCACGGGGCCGAAGGCACTCCCTGACCGCCAGCCGACTGGAGACCATGGATCGACGACGACTCATCCCGACCCTCGGAGCCGTGTTCAGCGGGCTCACCATGCTGGCCATGGGGTGGGTCATGGCCAATCGCGTCGAGGCGCACAATCGCGAGGCCAAGCGGGTCGTCTACGCCTTCGACACCCGGAGCGACACCGAGTTCACCTTCGCCGGTCGGCCCGTGACGCTGTCGACCGATCGCTCCGATCCCGTCAACACCATGCTGGTCGTGCGGTACGGCGACCAGCAGCTGCGGCTTCGGGCGGCCATCCCGGGCAGCCATCATCTTCCCGGCCTGATCCAGCACGAAGATTGGATGCGGCTCATGCGCTTCGGCGTGATGTCCGGGCGGACCATCGAAGAGTTCAAGCGAGACCTGGGCACGCCGGCCCTTCCCGACCGTCTTGCCGTCGTCACCCGCATCCCGCGGCCCGGCAGCGACCCCGGTAGTTGGGGTCAGGTGTGGATCAAGGACTGGACCTTCGAGTTCCACGAGTTCCTCCCCGAAGGCGGCTTCAAGTCGGAGCGATACGGCTACCCGACGCACCGCCGGGGCCAGAAGCCCAAGGAAGGCGAACTCAAGGACAACACGTGGGAGTTCCAGGCGGCCCTGCAACTCATGCCCCAGCAGGCCCGCGAGCGGCTGATGGGCAAGTACGACACCGACGCCATGCACCAGTTGGGCTGGGCCCTGCCCATCGGCGGCTTCTGCGGCGCAGCGTGCATCTTCTTCATCGGTTTCGCGGCTGCGCCGCGACGCACGGCGAAGGCGTGAGCGGGTGATGATTCGCGAAGCTCCCGGAGGGAGCAACGAACGTAGCGGCGGGTGAAACAAACCCGCAACGCGGGTGAGTTGAACCCGCCGTGACGTGCGAAAGGCGGATCCGCCCCCGTGAGGGGCGCACGAGGATGGAGGCGTGGTCGTCGGCCCCTCATCGGGGCCGTGTGCGTAGGTGCGTCGTGTCCTCGAGTTCCCTCACCCGCTGCGCGGGTTCGGTCACTCGTGGCTCCATCCGTCGGCCCTGCGGGCCCTTGGTGCGGGTGTTCCTCGGTCCCGGTGAGATTCTCCTGGTGCCGTACAAGTGACGGCTTGCTTGTGGCAACCGCCATCGGCTCCATGGGCCGCTGCACCGGCCGACACGGTCACTTGAACACCGACGCCACGCCGCCGAGCATCCAGTAGGTGATGTCGTTGAGCAGCTTGGCGAGGACCACGCCCTGGATGATGATCGCCATGAAGCTGGTGACGAAGCTCTCGGTGGTCGCCGAGCCGACGCCCTCGGCGCCCGGGCGGCAGTTGAAGCCCTTGTAGCACGAGATCAGCCCGATCGCCAGCCCGAAGAAGACCGACTTGATGAGCCCGTTGGCGATGTCGATGCCGTAGACGAACTGCTCGGAGTACCGCACGTACATCGCCGGATCGGCCTTGTAGAGCCGCGTCACGATCAGCCAGCCGCCGATCACGCCGCAGCCGTTGCTGACGATCGTCAGGATCGGGATCATCAGCACGCAGGCCAACACGCGGGGCACGACCAGCACCTTCACGGGGTCCGTGGCCATCGCCCGCATGGCATCGAGTTGTTCGGTCACCCGCATCGAACCCAACTCGGCGGTCAGGGCGCAGCCGACGCGGCCGGCGAGCATGACCGCCGCGAGCACCGGGCCCAGTTGCTTGACGATCGAGAGATTGATGACGCCGCCCAAACGCCCTTCTTGGCCGATGGCTTGGAACTGGCGGTACCCCTCGAAGGCCAGCGTCATGCCGATGAACGCGCCGGTGATGGCCAGCACGGGGATCGAGAGGGTGCCCACCTCGTAGAGTTGCCGGCCAAGTCGCTCGCGCCGCAGCCACACCTTGGGGTGGCCCAAGCCCGCCACCACGTCGCGGGTGAAGGAGCAGAACCGGCCGAACCCCGCCACCGCATGGAGCACGGCGTTGCCCAGGAGGGCGACGAGGCGAATGAGCGTGAAGGGCAGGCTGAGCATGGCGACAGCGTTCCGCGGGACGCAAGGTTAGCACCCGCCATGGCTGGTTTCATCGAGGCGTGGCGGCCGTGGGGCCGCGGGTCCGCGGGTCCGTGGGTCCGTGGGTCCGTGGATCATGGGATTCACGGACCAAAAAGACGAATGGCGGCCGAAGCCGCCATTCGCGAAAGGGCATCTGACAGGTGGTGGGGTCAGCCCGGGACGGCCACCTCGGCGACTTCCTTCTCGTCCACGCGCTGGATGACCGCCCCGAGGGCTCGGAGGCGTTCTTCCATGCGGTCGTAGCCGCGGTCGAGGTGGTAGACGCGGTTGATGATCGTGCGGCCCTCGGCGGCCAGACCCGCCAAGACCAGGCCGGCGGAGGCCCGGAGATCGGACGCCATCACGGGAGCGCCCACGAGGCGACGGACGCCGCTGATCACGACGGTGGGGCCGTGGCGGATGAGCTTGGCGCCCATGCGGCTGAGTTCGGCGACGTGGAGGAAGCGGTCGGGGAAGATCTTCTCGGTGATGACCGAGTTGCCGTCCGCCAGCGAAAGAACGGTCATCAGCTGGGCCTGGAGGTCGGTGGGGAAGCCCGGGTGGGGCTGGGTGGTGACCTCGACGGGGTGCAGGATGCGGTCGCTGGTGACGCGGACGCAGCACCGCATGGGGTCCTCGCAGCCACGGTGGGCGGACTTCTGGGGGGTGGCCGCCGCCACGGGGTTGCACGCCTCGACGTGCACGCCCACGGTGTCGAGGCAGTGCATGGCCGAAAGCAGGGCGTCGACGGGGCAGTTCTCGAGGACGATGTCACCGTTGGTGACGGCCGCGGCCATCATGTAGGTGCCGGCCTCGATGCGGTCGGGGATCACTCGGTGGTCGCAGCCGCCCAGTTCGCTGACGCCTTCGATCACGACGCGGGGCGAGCCCTGCCCGGTGATCTTGGCGCCCATCTTGTTGAGCATGTTGGCCAGGTCGACGATCTCGGGCTCGCAGGCGGCCGATTCGATCGTGGTGACGCCCTTGGCCAGGGTGGCCGCGGACATGACATTGGCGGTGCCCAGGACGGTCGAGCCGAAGGGGCCGCCCAGGAAGATGGTGTTGCCGACCAAGCCGCCCGAGGGGACCTTGGCGATGATGTCGCCGCCGTTGACGGTGATCTGGGCGCCCAGGGCCGCCAGGCCCCGGAGGTGGAGGTCGACGGGCCGCTCGCCGATGGCGCAGCCGCCGGGGAGGCTGATCTGGGCAAAACCGCGGCGGGCCAGCATGGGGCCCAGGGTGCAGATGCTCGCCCGCATGGTCCGGACAATGTCGTAGCGGGCGTGGCTGAGGCTCTCGTCGACCGAGTGCATGGTCACGGTGCCGTCGCCGAAGCTGCCGTCGGTCGGCTCGTCGAGGCGGCGGCAGCCCAGTTCGGCCAGCAGGCGGATGAGGTTCTTGATGTCGGCGAGGTTGGGGACCTCGCGGAGCTTGACCGGTTGGTCGGTCAGCAACGCCGCCGCCAGGAGCGGCAGGGCGGCGTTCTTGGATCCGTTGATGCGCACGCGACCGGACAAGCGCCGGCCGCCCTCGATGACGAATGTATCCATGTGGGCTGGGCCTCTCGATTCCCTGAGTGGAGCGCCGCGTCCCTGCGGCGAGCAGCATCGTATATCGGCGCGGGCCCTGCGCCAACATCAAAGGTCCGGAAGAAACGAGTATTTCGACGCAAGGGCGTCGATGCGGCGCGATCGGCCGCGGCGCAGGTCGCACGATCCGCACCGCCGGAACCGAGGCGGGCGAAAGTCGGGCAGGTGCCCTGGCGGCGAGGACGAGTGAATTCGAGACTCTCTGCGTGGGCGGGCTTCGTGCAAGCCTCCCCCGTCACGGAGCCACGCCATGCATCCCGCCACCAAGTCAGCCGTCATCATCGGAGCCATGATCGCCGCCGCGGGGGTGGTGGGCAGTCCCGCCCCGGTGCAGGGGCAATCCGGCACCGACCCGTACGCCTCGCTGCCCTCGACGCTCCAGTTGCAGGCGGTGATCCGCGACGTCAAGGAGCGGTCGGTCACCGGCGGGCACCCCGACTTCGAGCGTCAGCCCACGGCGGGCTTCGGCGTCTATGCCCGCATGGTGCAGGACACGCTGGACGCCGACGGCAAGCCGGTCTTCCGCAGCACCGGCAACAAGGTGAATGCGATGTTCCGCGACGGCTCGGGTCGCAACCGGATCGACTCCCGCGACTACATCGCGGGCCGGGCGGGCGACGTGAACGGCGGCATCGCCGGCACGGCGGGCGGCGCGCTGGTGAGCTCGGCGGACTTCGCCAAGTGGTACCGAGACACGCCGGGCACCAACGCCAGCAAGACGGTCCCGCTGACGCTGACCAGGGTGACGGGCACCAACACCTACAGCTTCGCCAGCAACAACTTCTTCCCGGCCAACAACGACCTGCTGGGCAACTCCCCCGGCACGCCTGCCAACACCAACTTCCACTTCACGACCGAGATCGCCACCGAGTTCGTCTTCGAGCAGGGCACGGGGCAGGTCTTCACCTTCACCGGCGACGACGACGTCTGGGTCTTCATCGACGGCAAGCTGGTGGTGGACATCGGCGGCGTCCACAGCGCGGTGAGCCAGTCCATCGAACTGGACCGCCTGACCTGGCTGGTCAACGGCAACACCTACTCGCTGAAGGTCTTCC
>JBBAVG010000042.1:27216-31735 GCA_040397805.1 Phycisphaerales bacterium | reverse complement strand
GTGCCTTGGTCCCGCAGGGACCGACGACCGTAGCGGCGGGTGAAACGAACCCGCATCGCGGGTGAGTTGAACCCGCCGTCACGCGTGATACGCGAACACGCCCCGCGAGGGGCGGACGAGAGGCGAGCCTTCGTCGTCGGCCCCGCCGCGGCCTCGCGCGAATCGGCGACCGTCCACGAGTTCCCTCACCCGCTCCGCGGGTTCGGTCACTCATGGCAACGCTCGTGGGCCCTGAAGGGCCCTTGGTGCGGGCGTGCCTTGGTCCCGCAGGGACCGACGAACGTAGCGGCGGGTGAAACGAACCCGCATCGCGGGTGAGTTGAACCCGCCATCACGCGTGATGCGCGAACACGCCCCGCGAGGGGCGGACGAGAACTGAGCCTTCGTCGTCGGCCCTGCCGCGAGCCGGTCCGGTGAGGTCACCGTCTGCGGGTCACTGCGCCGCGACGCCGCGATCGGCCTCGGCGGGTGCCGCGGCCTGGGGCATGCGCGACTTGAGGGCGGCGGCGTCGGTGTACGTCGCGGCGGTGCGGGCGCCCTGCATCAGGACGTTGCCGCCGAGGGCCAGACCGACGACGCAGAGGCAGGAGATGACCGCGGCAGCCGCTCGGGTGCGGAAGGGCGCGGCGAGGATGGGATCCCCATCGGCGTCGTCGGCGGCTTCGGTGAGCGGGGCGAAGGCGAGCTTGAGGTAGTAGCACGCCGCGATGGCGGAGTTGACGCCGAGCACGAGCACGAGGGGGATCTCACCGGCGCGGATGGCGGCGGTGAAGAGGGGGAGCTTGCCGAAGAAGCCCAGCAGCGGAGGCAGGCCGAGCAAGCTGAGGCAGCAGATGACCAGGGGCCAGCCGAGCATGGGGTGGGTGCGGCAGAGACCCTTGAGGTCGCTGATGGTTTCGATCTCGCGGGGTTCGCCGTCGCGACCGGGGGCCCGTTCGAGGGCGGCGAGCACGGCGAAGACGCCGGCGTTCATGACGCCGTAGCTGAGGAGGTAGAAGAGGACGGCGGCGACGCCGTTGCCGCTGAAGGAATCGGCGGCGATGCCGGGGCCGACGATGACGCCCACGAGCATGTAGCCCGAGTGCGCGATGGACGAGTAGGCGAGCATCCGCTTGACGGAGGTCTGAAGGAGGGCCAGCACGTTGCCGACGGTCATGGTGAGGGCGGCGATGACCCACAGGGTGAGGCGAAGCACCTCGGGGAGTTGGGTGCCTTCCGCGGAGGGCATGACGGTGGCGAGGGGATCGCTGCCGCCGCCGGCGGGGATGGCGTAGTTCCAGCCGACCGCGCCGCAGATGAGCAGGATGGAGATGAAACCGGCCGTCTTGGGGACGAAGGCCAGGAAGCCCGAGACCTGAGGCGCCGCCCCTTCGTACACGTCGGGCGTGTAGAAGTGCATGGGAACGGCGGCGATCTTGAAGCAGATGCCCAAGATGGCCAGGAGCACGCCCAGCATGCCCAGCGAGCTGATGCCCTCGCTGGCGAAGGCGACGGCGATCTCGTTGAGGTTGGTGGAGCCGACCGCGCCGTAGATGAGGGCAAAGCCGTAGAGGAAGACGGCCGCGCCCATGGCGCCCAGGAAGAAGTACTTGACACCCGCCTCGCGGCCGCGGTTGCGGGCGGTGGACATCGCCACCATGATGTACGTGGGAAGGCTGGTGAGCTCGAGCGCGAGGAAGAGCCAGATGAGGTCGTCGGCGTCGGCGCAGAGCATCAGGCCGGTGATGGAGAAGAGGAAGAAGGCGTAGAACTCGGCGCGATTGCTGCGGAGGGGGTCGAACGAACGCACGCCCTTGGCGATGTCGGCCTCCTCGGCGCGATCGACGGTGCCCGCCATGGTGAGCAGGAGGAGCGTGGCCACCATGCCGATGAGCGTCTTGGCGTAGGGGACCATCGACGCGAGGTAGAGCTGCCCGGCGGCGGCCTCGATCTCGCCACCCTCGGGGGTCGTGAGGAAGGCGAGCACGGCGGCGCTGAAGGTGCCCAAGGCCGCGATGGTGGCGGTGGCCTTGCGTGTGGCGTAGGTGCGGGAGAGGCCAAGCACCATCACCACGCAGGTGGCGATGAAGAGGGCGATCTCGGGCCAGAGATAGGCGAGACGTTCGATCATTGGGCGTGTCCCTGAGTCGGCGCACCGCCATGAGCCGGCGTGGTCGCGGGCTGGGTCGCGGGCGAGGTCGTGTGGGCGGGGGCGTCGAGTTGGAGGCCCATGGAGCGGGCCGAATCGATGAGCTGCACCGTCTGGTTCACCGGGCCTTCGAGCGTCGAGAGGAGCGGCTTGGGATAGACGCCCAGCACCACGCACAGGATGGCCAGCGGCGTGAGCACGGCGATCTCGCGGGTGGTGAGGTCGGCGGGCAGCGGTCCTGCCGCCTCGGCGTCGTCGTGGTGGTCGGCGCCGTGGTCACCCTTGCCGTCACCGTGGCCGTGACCATGGCCGCCGTGACCGCCGTGACCGCCGTGACCGCCATGACTGCCATGACCGCCATGACTGCCATGACCGTGCGGCTCCACCAGCGGACCCCACACCACGCGACCGACCATGAGCAGCAGATACATGGCGGCGACGATCATGCCGATGCCGGCGATCGCCGCGTACCACGGCCCAAGGCCACCGTGCGTGGCGCCCACCGTCGATGCGCCGGCCGAGCCCCAGAGCCCGGCATCCATCGCGCCGTCGACCAGCGTCGTGCTGCTGCCCCACGCGCTGCTGGCCTGGAAGGCGGCGAGCAGGCACATGAACTCGCTCACGAAGCCGTTGAGGCCGGGCAGGCCCACCGATGCCATGGTGAAGAAGACCATGAACGTCGACCAGACGGGCATTTTGGCGGCAAGGCCACCGAGTTCCTTCATCGAGCGGGTGTGGTACCGCTCGTACACCATGCCGATGCAGAGGAAGAGCGCGCCGGTCGAGAGACCGTGGTTGATCATGTAGAGGATCGACCCGCTGAGACCCGTGGCGTTGGTCGCGGCCAGGCCCAGCACGCAGAACCCAAGGTGGGCCACGGAGGAGTAGGCCACGAGCTTCTTGACGTCGGTCTGCACCCAGCAGATCAGGCCGCCGTAGAGGATGCCCACGATGCACAACTGGGCGATCAGCGGCGCGTACTCGGCGAACGCGGCGGGGACGAACGGAATCGCGAACCGGAAGATGCCGTAGGTGCCCAGCTTGAGCAGCACGCCGGCGAGCATCACTGAACCCGCCGTCGGCGCCTCGGTGTGGGCCAAGGGGAGCCACGTGTGCACGGGGAAGAGGGGCACCTTCACCGCGAAGCCCACCATGAGGGCCAGCAGCACCCACGCCTGCTCCGAACTCGACATGCGGCGGGCGGCACTGGCGAGGGTCTGGATGTCGAACGTCCAGACGCCCGGGCCGGGGGCGGGAGTCCCGCCGGCTGCCATCATCGCGGCCAACGACTCGCGGCTCGCGCTCACGGGAAGTTCCGCGTTGAACTTGGCGACGTACACCAGACCCGCGAGGGCGATCACCGACCCGGTGAAGGTGTAGAGGAAGAACTTGACCGAGGCGTGCTTGCGATTGGTCGATCCGAAGACGCTGATGAGCACGAACATCGGCACGAGCGTGAACTCGAAGCAGATGTAGAACAGGATCAGGTCGCGGGCGACGAAGACGCCGTACATGGCGGCCTGAAGCACGAGCAGCCACCCGAAGAAGGTGCGGTGGCGCTGCGTGACCGCCGTGGCGGAGGCCGCCACGCAGATGGGGCCCAGCAAGGCGGTGAGGGCGATCATCAGCATCGAGACCGAGTCGGCGCCGACGCTGAGCTGGATGCCCAGTTCGTTCAGCCAACCGAAGGACTTCTCGTTGGCGAAGACGGCCCCGTTGCTCCAGTCGAAGCGGAGCATGGCCAGCACGGCGGCGGCCGAACTGGTGAGCATGCCCACGAAGGCCAGCGACCTCGCCTGGGCGGCGGGCGCCAAGGCGACCAACGCCGCGAAGAGCAGGGGGATCAGGATGAGAGAGAAGAGAATCATGAGGGAGTGGCCCTTAGAAGGTCACCAGCAGCACGATGAGGACAAGGACCGCGATGCCGCCGGCCATGCCGACGGCGTATCCGTGAAGTTCGCCGCCTTGGCTGGGCCGCAGCGAACGGCCGATGGCCCGGGGCAACCACCCGAGGAAGTCGACCAGCCCGTCCACGACGTACTTGTCGAACAGCGCGAAGATGTTGGAGACGACCCACAGCGGCTTGACGATCAGCAGGTCGTAGAGCTCGTCGACGTACCACTTGTGCTGTGCCGCGGTCGCCAAGGGCCCAAAGGCGGGCAGCAGCGAATCGGCCTTGGACTTGGCGGCGGTGGTGCGGCCGGCGTAATGAAGCACATAGGCCACCAGGATGCCGATGAACCCGACGACGCCCGAGACGACCATCATCGCCTTGTGAGCGTCGAAGCCGAAGAACGTGGCGTGGGCGTGGCCATCGCCGTGAGAGGCCTGGAAGGCCGCCGAACCGAGGTACTTGGCGCTCGAGCCGTTGACCATCGAGGCCAACCAACT
>JBBAVG010000042.1:0-27116 GCA_040397805.1 Phycisphaerales bacterium | reverse complement strand
CTTGGGGCCGACGAAGACTCGGAAGAAGACGCGGAAGGTGTAGTACGCGGTGAGGCCCGCGGTCAGGAGCAGGATCCAGCCGATGGCCTGCATGCCCGGGGTCGCGAAGGCGTCGCCCAGGATGAGGTCCTTCGACCAGTAACCCGCGGTGATGATCGGGAAGCCCGCGAGGTTGAGGCAGCCGACGAACATCGCGATGCCGACGACGCCCCACCCCTTCATGAAGGCGACGCCCGACAGCTTGCGGAGGTCGAGTTGGCCGGCGAAGCCGTGCATGACCGCGCCGCACGACAGGAAGAGCATCGCCTTGAAGAAGGCGTGCGTGAAGACGTGGGCCGCCGCACCGACGCTGCCGAGCACCGCCAAGCCGCAGAACATGTAGCCAAGCTGGCTCACGGTCGAATAGGCCATGATCCGCTTGATGTCGAACTGGGCCATGCCGATGGTGGCGGCCAAGAGGGCCGTCAAGGCGCCCACCCAGCCGACGATGGGGAGGGCGTACTCGGAGAGGAGGAAGAGCGGGTAGGTGCGGGCGATGAGGTAGACGCCCGCGGTCACCATGGTCGCCGCGTGGATGAGGGCCGACACGGGGGTCGGACCTTCCATGGCGTCGGGCAGCCACACGTACAGGGGCAACTGGGCCGACTTGCCGAACGCGCCGAGCATGAGCAGGATCGGGATGAGCTGGACGATGCCGGGGATCTGATCGACCTTGCCCTCGCGGAGCAGCTCCAGCGAGGGGGCCAGACGGGCGAAGATCTCGCGATACTCGACGCTGCCGAAGTGCACCCAGCAGAGCATGATGCCCAGGGCGAGGAAGAGGTCGCCGATGCGGTTGACGATGAAGGCCTTCTTGGCCGCCGCGACCGCGCTGGGCTTCTTGTAGAAGTAGCCGATGAGCAGGTACGAGCAGAGCCCCACGCCTTCCCAGCCCAAGTACAGCAGGACGAGGTTGTCGCCCATGACCAGGCACGCCATCGAGAAGACGAAGAGGCTGAAGGCCGCGAAGAAGCGGCAGTAGCCCATCCCCACGTCGTGGCTCATGTACTCGCTGGCGTAGAGGGCGATCAGCGTGGCAAGCCCGGTGACGAAGAGCATCCACAGGCAGGTCAGCGAGTCGAGGTGGAAGGCGAAGTTGGCCTTGAAGTGCTGCCCGGCCTCCGTGCCCCACGAGTAGTTGATCCAGTCGAAGAGATGGGTCACCATCACCGAGCCCGCCCCCGCGTCGCGGAGGTCGAGCGTGGTGGCGACGACCGCAGCGAAGGCGGCCGCCAGGCACGCCACCGTGATCCAGGCGGGCAGCTTGGAGCGGACCTTCAGGGCGGCGCAGATGCCGCAGAGGACGAAGCTCAGCAGGGGCAGCAGCGGGACCAGGGCCGCGATGGCGGGCCCGTCCACCGCGCCCGCGACATGGGCCGCAGCCCCGGCCGCCTCATGCTGCGCGGGCAGCAGGCCCGCCCATGTGCTCAGAATGCTCGTAGCGTGCATCAACTTGGCCGTTCCTGTTCAGGTGGGATGAATCGACTCGAGGCGACGTCGCCGGACGAACGGGGCCTGCTCAGCCCTTGAGTTCCTGCCAATCCTCCGCGCTCAGCGATTCCTTGCGACGGAAGAGGAGCACGATCAGCGCCAGGGCCATCGAGGCCTCGGCCGCCGCGACGGTCAGCACGAAGATGACGAAGGTCTGGCCCGTGTAGTCGAGATGGAACCGACCAAAGGCCACCAGGGCGATGCCGGCCGCCTGGAACATCAGTTCCGTGCACAGGAACATGATGATCAGGTTCCGCCGGGTCAGGAAGCCGATCAGGCCGATCGTGAACATCAGCAGCGACACCACCACGTAGTGGGCGAGCGTCGCCTCCGCCATCGGGGCGGGGAAACCGGTCTGGGCCAGGAGCGAGAGCGAACCGAGCATCATGCCACACCCCCACCCTCGCTCGTGCGGTTGTCGATCTTCGCCTTGGCCAGCGAGGCCGCCAGCGAGTTCGCCTGATTCATCTTGGCTTCCTCGTCGATCTGCACCTGCTTGCGGCTGAGCACCACCGCGCCCAGCATCGCCATCAGCAGGATCACGCCCGCGATCTCGATCGTGCCCGGGTGATCGCGGAGCAGGTTGAACCCCAACCGGTCCGGATTGGACACCTTCAGCCCGTCGGGAATCGCCACCTGCGACTCGGCACCCCCGCCATCGACCACGGTCACCTGACGGGACGACCAGTCGACCACCGCGCGGTTCTGGGCGTCGAGTTTCACCTTGCCGCCGTCGGGAAGCGTGCCCTCGGCGTTGAGCGTCCGTTCGATCTTGCGGGGCATCTCGGCGAGGAGCGAGTCGGACTGGAGCGGCGCGGGCGCCTTGAGGTCGGGCAGCCCGCGGAAGGCCAGCGTGGTCATGATGGCCAGCAGCAGGAACCCCACCACCGTGGCGGCGACCGGTTCGCGGGCGGCGGTGTCGTACTCGGTGAGCACCTCGACCTCGCCCTCCTGGGGCGACTGGGTGGCGAGCATGATCACGAAGAGGTACGTGATGAGGATCGCGCCGGCGTAGACGATGATCATGGCAAAAGCCATGAACTCGGCCGACAGGATCAGGAAGAGCCCCGCCGTGGCGATGACGGTCAGCACGAAGTACAACGCGGCATAGACCGGTCTGGGGTGGGTGATGACCCGAAGGCCCGCCCCCAGTGCAACCAGCGAGAAGATGTAGAAGTAGATGTTGGGGAGGGCACCCGGATTCGCCGCCCCAAGGCCGAGCAGCAGCAGGCCGCCGGCGAGGGAAGCGATGAGCGCACCCAAGACCTGCGGGCTGATGCCGCGTCGCGGCAAGGAGAGGCACACACCCAGTGCCCCCAGCACACAGAGTCCATACAACATGTAGGGGTTGATGATCTGCTTGATGGTTTCCAAATCGCCACCCTGAAAAAGAGCTCACGGGGCGGGGGGCCCCGATATTGGGTGCAGGGTAGAGCCGCCGAGGGCCGGTATCCACCACTGGCAGGGTGACGTTCGCCCCGGGCCGACTTGGGCGCGTCAGGCGACCTGAGCGGCAACTCGCGTCGGCTACCATCGGCCCGTGTCGTCGCACCCTGCCGCTCACGCAAGTCTGAAGGTCGAGACGCCGTCGGACTACCGCCGGTGGGTGCCCAATGCGTTGACCGGCTCGCGGCTGGTCATCGCCGCGGCCTTCTTCATCCTGCTGTCGGTCTGGAACTACCCGGCCAACCAACTCGTCGTGTCGGCGAGGCATCCCCTGTGGGCCTATCTCGTCGCGGCGGCCCTCTTCGGGCTTGCGGCGTTGACCGACGCCATCGACGGCCCCTTGGCCCGCCGCTGGAAGACCGTCAGCCAGTTCGGACGGGTGATGGACCCCTTCGCCGACAAGGTGCTGGTGATGGGCGCCTTCATCATGCTGGCGGGGCCCACCTTCGGGTCGGACCTGCCCGATCGTCCGACCCTGCAGGTCAGCGGCGTGACCTCGTGGATGGTCGTGCTGATGCTCAGCCGCGAACTGCTCGTGACCTCCATTCGCTCCGTGATGGAGCAATCGGGCACGGACTTCTCGGCCATGGCGTCGGGCAAGGCCAAGATGGTGGTGCAGGCGGGGGCGATTCCGCTGATTCTGGTGCTCCTGGGCATCACGCCGGTGGGCCCGGGCACGTGGGGCCGCCTCTGCATCGACGCGACCGTGTACGTCACCCTGGTGGTGACGGTGATCAGCGGCGTGCCGTACGTGACGGCCGCCTTCCGCGCGTCACGTCCGGCCAGCGTCCGCTGAACTCCTCGACGGCCCACGCCCACCCATGCGATCACGCCCTCCCATGTGGATCACGACCTTCGGCCTGGGCTCGATGAGGCCCGCGCCGGGCACCTGGGGTTCGCTGCCTCCGGTCGCCGCCGCGGCCCTGCTCTTCGCGCTGGGCCACGGCCCCGAGCAGTCGCGATGGCTCTTCGACGGCGTGCAGGCGGCCTTCCTCGTGGTCTTCTCGATCGCGTGCGTGGTTCAAGGCGACCGAGCCGAGGCGCACTTTGGCCGCAAGGACCCCAGCAACGTCGTCGCCGACGAAACGGCGGGCCAATCTCTTTCCTTGATCTTCCTGCCCGCCGCCGCGTTCGCGGACCTGTCGCGCGCGACGGTCACGCTCGCCATCGCGTTCCTGGCCTTCCGCCTGCTCGACATCATCAAGCCTTGGCCGGCCCGCGGGCTGCAGCGGGTGCCCGGCGGCTGGGGCATCCTGATCGACGACCTGATCGCGGGCCTCTACGCGGCGGCGGTCACGCAACTGGCCGTGCGCTGGATGTGGTGAAGTCGCCCCTGGCTCGGAAGCCGGGCGGGCTCACTGATGACTGGACGAGAGGTCCTCGAAGGACTCGTCGAAGTCGAAGACGCCGAGGAAGTCCTCGAAGCGGTCATGATCGGTCTTGCGGAGCTGCTTGGTCTCGATCATGTCGAAGACGATGCGGCCGAAGTCGTCCGTGCTTTGGATGTTCCACCTCGCGAGCACCGTGCGGGCCAGACGGCCGTACCGGTTGATCGCGAAGTCGCGAAGGCCCATGCAGAGCTGCTGGCCGCTGACGTGACGCGACTCGTCTTCGGGGTCGGCGTCGCCCGTGGCCATCTGCTGGGCGGCCAGTTCGCCGTGCACCGTCTTGACGGTGTGGCCGAGCCCCGCGAGCACGAACTCGTACGCACGCGCAGGGAACCGGCCCGACCCCGGCGGGGGTTGCTCCGACTCGTGCGCATCCAGAATGTCGTCGAACGAATCGCTCACGCTGGCTCCTCGCGGCAACGCCGCCATGCCAACCACGGGCCGAATCATACCCAGCCGGTTCGCGAGAACACGCCGCCATCGCGCCTTCACGCCACGCACATCGACCGCATCGACCTCCGGCATCAATCCGCGGGCACGCTGACATGGGGGTGCCCTCGCACCAGCCACCTGAGACGGCGACGCGTCCAGACGCCCTTGTCGCCGATGCCCACGCGGGCTGCGGTCCGCACCGGCGGCGTTCCGCCCCCCCGCCGCCCCTCGATCCACAGGGTTTCGCCGGCCACCAGGTCGAGTCCGTCCAGCGACCGATCGATCGCCATCGCCTCGCAGAGCATTCCCGGACCATCGCAGCACGAGGCGGGGGGTCTTCCCCCGCGTCGGCGACGGATCAGGTCGACGCCCTCGACGGGCTCGAGCGCACGGATCAGCACCGCCTGCGGATCGTCTCGACGCGAGCAGACGACGTTGACGCAGTGGTGCATGCCGTAGGTGAAGTAGACGTAGCACGTCCCGGGGTCGCCGTACATCGATTCGTTCCGCGGCGTGCGGCGTCCCCCGAAGGCGTGACTGGCGCGATCCTCCACGCCCACGTACGCCTCGGTCTCGACGATGATGCCCGCCAGACGCTCGCCGCCGGGGAGCACTCGAACCAGCGTGCAGCCGAGCAGTCGCGGCGCGAGCGCGGCGGCGGGAAGGGCGTACTGATCGCGAAGGAGTCGCATGTCGCCGACCATCGCCGCAAGCCCGAAGCCCCACGCGTCACGCGTAGGCGTGCAGGCCGGGCAGCAGCAAGTTGACCCCGAAGTAGGTCCAGAGCATGACGACGAACCCGACGACGCTGAGCCACGCCGTGGAGATCCCCTTGCTCCCCGGCGCGGCGATGCGAACGTGCACGACGATGAGGTAGACGATCCACGTGATGAGCGCCCAGATCTCCTTGGGGTCAAAGGCCCACCAGCGCCCCCAGGAGTGGTCGGCCCACCACGCCCCCAGCAGGATGCCCACGCCAAGCGTCCAGAAGGCGAGTTGCAGCAGGATCATCTGGGCCGTGTCGAGATCGGCGAGGAGCTTGGCACGCGAGGCCGAACCACCCGAGGCACCCACCGCCACCGCGACCGTGCCACCGGCGGGCGACGGGGCGACGGCCTGTGCGTTGCCCTTGAAGTAGTAGGTGCCAATGTAGAAGAGGCTGCACACGAAGCCCAGGGCGATGAGGCCGTAGGAGACCAGCACCGTGGTGACGTGGTACTTGAGGAGCGAACTGGTGTTGAGGATCGCGGCCTCTCGCTCGATATGGACGCCGGGGATGCCGGTCTGCGTGGCGGTGAGCAGCACCATGAAGCCCACGGCCGCGGCGGCCGCGCCGAAGAGCCACTGACGCCGCAGGATCATCACGATGGTGCCGACAGTGGCGGCAAAGAGGCTCACGCCCGTCATCGACTCGAACTGATTCTGGATGGCGAACCGCTCGGCGATCATGCACCGCAGGATGAACCCCGTGGCGTGCAGCGCCAGCGCGAGGGCCAACACGACGACGCCCGCCTGCGCCAGCCACGTCCGCCCGATTCCGAAGGCCAGCAGCAGGAGCACCAGCGAGACGAAGTAGGCCCAGTAGCCCCACTCGAAGGCGTTGAGCCGGTTGTAGAAGACCTCGAGCTGACGCGACGTCGTGGGGTAGACCGTGGCGTTGACCTTCGGGAGTTCGGCCGCCAGCGTCGCGGCGGCGGCGTTGACGCCCGAGGCGTCCCTCGCCCGCCACGCACGCCCCAACTCGAGGGCGGCGACGCGAGCGGGATGCTCGGCGGCGAGCGTGGAGATGTGAGCCCACGCCGCGTCCTTGGTGGGAGGCGCAACCACCATGAAGTTGGCGCGGCACTCCATGAACATGCGGAGGGCATCGTCGACCCGTCCCGCGGCACGCAGGTACGGCTCGGCGTCGGCCATGCCCGAGTGCTCCTGCACGATCGCCGACATGTGACGATCGATCATGAAGGGCGTGACGCGACCGACCCGCTTCCAGCGTTCGCGGAAGTCGGCGTTGGCGTCGCCGGGGAAGGCTGCTTCGAGGATCGACTCGCGGAGCGGCAGGTACTCGATGCCCACCAGCGGCTTCTCGAGGTAGTACGCCGGATCGATGGTGAGGTCGAGAAGCGTGAAAATGGGCTCGTACTTGAAGTCCTTGACGTCCTCGCCGCCGCCCTCCTTGGGTGACTTGAGGAAGTCGACGTAGGCGCGGCGGCCGGTGATCTTCGACACCGTCTCCATCGCGAGCGTCTTGAGCACCTTGGCGCGGCCGTTGTGGAAGACGGACAGGCCCAGCAGCGGCTCGAGGTCGACCTCCTTGGCGAAGGCGACCTTCTCGGCGGGCGTGCGGACGGCCGACGGGTCGGTGTCGTGCTGGCCGAACGGGTTGGCCTGCGATGCGCCGTCGGCGGCGACATTCTGCGTGACGGGGTGGGCGTTGCCCTCGGGGGCGGTCTGTGCCGCGGCGGGCACGGCAGCGAGCATCGCCACCATCCACAGGCACGCGACGCGCAGCCGACCAAGGGACGAGAGAGCCGGACGGAGCATGCTGATCATGACGAAGCTCCCGTAGGGACGGGTTCGGGCTGAGGAACGGATGAAGGTGACGCGGCCGAGGCGTCGCGACGGGGCGGCGCGAAGGTGCCGGCCTTGAGTTGCTCCTGGATTCGTCGCTTCTCGCGTTGAACGAGCCAGGGCTTGAGGTAGAAGGCCCACGGGATGCCGATGCCCATGAGGATGCCGCCGAAGGCGATGACGTGGATGCCGGGGTTGTTGCCGACGCCGAGGATGGTGAAGCTGGCGAAGGGCTTCTTGATGAGGCCGGCGTCGGCCTGAGCCTGGGTGCGACCCCAGCCTTGAGCGTCCCACCCCGCTTGGCTGAACTTGAACTGGTTGGGATCGACGCCTGCCACCAGTCGCTTGGCGACGTTGGAGACGAAGCTCGCGTCGTCCTTCCAGATGTAGGGCGCGGTGAGCGGGGCGTTGAGTTGGGTGACGTGCTCGAAGGAGTCGAAGGTGCCGTCCATGGAGGTCACGCGGAGCGTCGACTGGTAGTCTCGGGGCGCGCCGCGGTGGTCGTAGGAGACCATCTTGAAGTCGGCGAGTTGGATCGCGAAGCCGGGCAGGCGGTGCTGGAGGCGGCCGAACGCCAAGGTGACCTGCCGCCCGCCGACATCGAGCACCCGCTCGGTCTCGGCGCCGACGCCGAAGTACTTGGAGAAGGGGAGCCACACTCGCTCGCGCGGCGCGTCGGGCCCGTCGCCCACGCGAACCTCGACGGCCAGCATCGCCTTGTCGTGCGTGCCCAAGGCCTGGCGATCCTTGCGAACCTCCTCGGCGGGCGCGGGGCTCGGCCGCTCGATGGCCCGGCAGTGGGCCCAGCGTTCGCCGACGCTCAGGCTGATCTTGTCGACGATCTGGTTGAGGCGGTCGCCGGCCTCGAGACGTTCGAGCACCTTCACCTCGCCGCCACGCTGTCGCACCACGGCCCGCGTGCCCGTCGCGGCGTCGTCGAGATAGACGCCCAGGCGACTGGCGTCGATGAGCGAGATGCGGATGGAGGGGTCGGCGTTGCGGCGCTTAGGGCGACCATCGTCGGTCACGCCCTCGACCATGTCCTGGTTGATGACGGGGAAGCGGTGGTACACGTAGCGATCGAAGACCTCGCCCTTGGCTTCGCCGATGCCGGGCGTCTCGACCGTCACGACGGCGACGCTGCTGAGGGCGTCCTTGTAGCCCGGCGTGATGATCGGGAAGGGGGGCGTGGGCGAGAGCTGCTTGACGGTGAGGCGGTAGCCGGTGGGCCCGACGTCGACGACCGAGCCCACCTCGACGGGGTGCACGCTGCGCCGAGCCGGCGATCCCGCTGCGCCGGGCACCTCGACCACCAACGCGTGCAAGGTGCCCTCGGGGAGCGGCTCGCTCAAGTCGCGCCAGCGTTCCTCGGGCATGCCAGCGTCGGCGCCGGCGGTGTACTCGATGGCGAAGACGCCCTCCTGCTCGCTCACGCGGTCGGTGGGCGACGCGGGCAGCAGGGTGAAGGCGAGCACGGGGTCATCGGAGACGCGTCCCTCGTCGTCGGGGAGCGAACTGTGCATGTAGACGATGCGGAGCGGGTTGGCGGGTCGGCCCGTCGCGGGCTCGGCCCTGATCCAGTCCTTGTGCACGGTCGCGAAGGCGCAATACCCCACGATTCTCGCGTGGATCTCCGGGTACATGTCCGCCGCGCCGTCGGCCACGGGCACCTCGAGCGAACGCTGCGGACCTTCTCGCCACGGCGCCTTGCGGCGGGCGGTCTCCCACGCGGACGCGCCCTGCACCGCCGAGAGGTCGTAGTCGTTGTATCGCGGAACGCCCTTGAGCGGCCGCTGCTCCCACCCCTTGCCCGCCTCGAGATAGAGCGCGGTGCGGGTGTTGTCGAAGAAGACGTTCTGGGGCGGCCCCACCAGCGGCGTGCCCGTGCCGGGATCGATCTGGCCCGCGAAGAGGAGCGTGTCGCCCTCCCGCTTGAGCCCGCTGTAATAGACGCTGCCCAGCGCGATGACCACGATGCCGGTGTGCACGGTCAGCACGCCGATGTTCTTGACGTTGAACTCGATCCGCCGGACCGTCGAGACCACCATGTTGGCGACGAAGGCGAGCAGGACGATTCGCAGGGGCCACCAGGCGTAGAACTCGAGCTCCGACATCTCGAAGCCGGGCAGACGCCGCAGCGTCACCGCGTCGTAGCTGGCGACGAACGACTTGAAGAGCCGCAGACCCGTGTCGCGGACCGGGTCGTAGATGAGCGAAGGCCACACGAAACGGTGCCATGCCCAGGTCGCCGCGACCGCCAGCACGAGCGTCAGCAGGAACATGCCGGCGAACATCGCCGGGTTCGAACGCCACCCTCCGCCCGTCCGCCGGTGGATCACGAAGAGGGGCAGGCCCGCCACGGGCACCACCACGGCCAGCATCGTCAGCCCGATGACCACGTAGGTCGGGGCCAGCGCCAAGAGGCCGATGGGAACGCTCGCCAACGTGCCGTACAAGGCGACCGACGTGAGCAGGATGACGGCCAGCGTGATCGAACTGAAGGTGCGCAGGAGGGCCTTGATCGGCCACAGCCATGGACCCCGGAAGAGTTCATCGTCTGCCGCCCGGACTCGCTGCCACTTTGCGCTCATGCGTCCATGCCTTCCCTGCCGCCCCCGCCCTTTTCCGAACGCTACGCCGCGGCGGAATCGTTGTTCGCACCTCGGGCGCGATTCGATGCCGCGCGGTGCGACTCACTTGCCGATCAGGAGCAGTTCGGGCTTGCTGCTTGCTAACAGAATCCGATCGACCGCCAACTCGAGTCTCGTCGCGCCCGGCCGCTGGGCGTTGACCGCCACCACGCCGGCGATCTCGGCGTTTCGCTTGAAGGTGAAGTGGATGGGGTCGAGGCCCAGCACCATCGCCGCATCGAGCGTGACCATGCCCAGGAGCGTCATGGCGCGCAGGGCGTCACGCCGGTAGAGCAGTCGCATCTCGTCGAGAATGGAGAGCCCGGGCATGCGGGCGGGGTCGGTCTGCCCTTCGAGGCCGTCGTGCCAGAGGTTGATGATCGAGTCGGTGCCCAGCCCCAGCCGCACGCCGCAGAAGAGGAGTTCGCGGTAGCGGTGCTCGCCGAACTCCTCGTCGGTGCGGAAGTACGCGCTGGCCCTGGGGCAGAAGACCACGGGCGTGCGGGTGTCGAGGAGGATGCCGATGTCGCGGTCGGAGAGGCCGTTGCAGTGCACGGCGATGAAGTCGCCGTAGCCCAGCACGTCGCGGAGGTGCTCGACGGGGCTGTGCCCCTTGCCGATCGACCGCAGCACCTGATCGTCCCAGATGCCGATGCGCTCGAGGAGTTGGCGGGAAGGGCCGCCCCCCGCGGCGATGAAGTCTCGCTCGGCGGCGGTCTCGGCCAGGTGCGTCATCAGCGGAAGGCGGTGCCGGTTGGCGATCTCCGCGGCCCGCATGAACGCGCCATGCGAGACGGTCGTCGGCGCATGGGGCGAAAGCCCCAAGCCGAAGCGGGGCCGCCGGATCCGCCGAACCCCCTCCTCGATGGTCTCCTCGAGCCGCTCGATCCCTTCCTGCTCACGCCGGCCAATGGCGAAGAACTCGATGAAGCTGGTGCCCCACAGGGGCGAGCGGAGGAGCTCCTCGTAGGGGGCAAGCCGCGGCCATCCTCCGGCGGACCCGGCCACGTCCCCCACCGCGACCACGCCCGAGGCCAGGCACGAATCGATGCCCAGCCGCACGGATTCGGCGATCTCCTCGTCGACGGTGCGGCGGCGTGTCCTGACCAGATCGATGAAGCCGTCGAAGCCCCGTTCGGGGTCGAAGGGCTGGGGCCCCACGTGCGTGAGGTCGAGGTGGCAGTGGGCGTTGATCATCCCCGGGATCAGCACGTCGTCGGGACGGTTGACGACCCGGGCCTTGGCGGCGGCGGGGTGCCGTTCGACGAGTTCCTTGGGGCCGGCGGCCAGCACCTTGGTGCGGGCGTGGATCGGGTGACGATTGGCGACCTCGAGCACCTCGACGTCGTGGAGTTCGAGCAGCAGCGATCCCGGCGACGCCGAGACCGCCAAGGCGTCCTCGATGGCGAGGGCGTCGATGCGGAGATATTCGGGTGGCGAGGGGGAGTCGGGCACGTGGGCTGGGGAGGGGTCGTCGAGATGGAGCCGGTCGGTGGAGTCGTGGTCACGCGGGGCCGTGCGGTCGACCGGACGGGGGGCGGGATGGTAGAGGGCGGGGAGGGGGAATCTGCGAAAAACCATGCCGCAAACGCCAAGAATCCTGCCCGTGGAGGTCTACCATCGGCCACGAGTTCGCGGGCAACGCCGCGGTGGGCGCACGGGAGCGCCCGGAACAAGGCACGGGACACGCGAGCCGAGGGCACACGAGCCGAAGGAGTGAATCGTCGATGAAGACCATGATGCGAACCACCGCGATGAAGATGCTGGCGCTGACGCTGGCGGCCGGCACCCTGACGGGCTGCGTGGGCCAGGGCGAGTACGACAACCTGTACACCACCAACCGCAGCCTCAAGGCCCGCAACGCGGAGCTCGAGCGCGAGCGTGACGAGGCCCGCACGGCCCTCGAGGCGTTGAAGAGGAACCTCGGCGCCGGCGAAGGCGCCTTGGCCGCGCTCCAGAAGGAGAACGCCGACCTGCGTCGCCTGCTCGACGAGGCCAACGCCAGCATGAAGGACCTCGAGTCCCGCATGGCGGGCCTCGACTTCGGCAAGCTCGACTCCGACACCGACGCGATGCTCAAGGAGTTCGCCCGGACCTATCCCGATCTCGTGAAGTACGACTCGGAGCGCGGCATGCTCCGCTTCGCCAGCGACCTGACCTTCGATTCGGGCTCGATCGTCGTGAAGGATGAAGCCAAGCGGGCGATTGCCGCCCTTGCCGAGGTGCTTCAGAGCTCGTCGGCGACCCAGTACGAGGTGGTCATCGAGGGCCACACCGACAGCCAGCGCATCAGCGCCAACACCGCCCGCAACCACCCGACCAACCGTCACCTCTCGTCCCACCGCGCCATCGCGGTGATCAACGTGCTGGGCGACAACGGCGTCACCTACGGCCGCATGCTCGCCGCGGGCTGGGGCGAGTACCGTCCGCTCGTGCCCAACGCGAGCAACGGCAACACCCCCGCCAACCGCCGCGTCGAGATCTTCCTCGCCAAGGCCCGCGGCACGGGCACGGCCCAAGGCGCCCCGGCCCCCGCCGCTCAGCCCGCCCCCGTGGCGCCCGATCGCCGCGAACCCCCGAAGAAGCCGATGGACTTGACCAAGTAAGTCCTCTCCCCGTCGGAAAGAACCAAGGACCGGTCCCTCGCGGGCCGGTCCTTGTCTTTTTCGGAGCGTTCGCGAGCCGCCGCGTCGGCAACGGCCGGCGTCACTCGCTGATCGCCAGCAACGCGAAGGTGGCGAGCCAGTGTTCGCCGACGTAGTCGCCACGCACGTGCGACAACGCCGCATCGAGGTGCGCCGCATGCGACGACATGGCCAAGGGCCGCCGCGAGTCAGACGGCGGCAACGCCTCTGCGATCGACCGCCAACACCACGCGCGACTGAGGTTCAGGCCGTCGAGGTGCGTGATCTGCGCATCGGCGCGATCGCTCACCGTGGCGGGGGTGAAGAGCGTGGCGGGCCGACCTTCGGCAAGGCCCGGAAGGAAGGCGTCGAACCACGCGAGAAAGTCGGCGGGCGGGAGCACGCGGCGCATGCACTCGGCCTCCATCAACGCGGGCGAGAGGAAGTCGGTGCCGTCGGGTTCCCACGCGGGACAGTTGACGTCGCGACCGTACCACGCCTTCGCCTTGGCCACGATCATCGCATGAAGGTCGGCGTGGTTGATCGAGGCGTAGTCGAGCGCCAGCGCCAGCCCGAAGGCCGAGTTGGCGTGCGTGCCCACCCGCACCGGATAGGTCGCCTTGGGCAAGTACGCGACATAGCGTGTCGCGAAGGCGTCGACAAGGGGCTGGAGGGCGTCCTTCCAGCGACGCATGGCCGCGCCGAGCGGATCGGACGGCGACACGCGGCAGCCCAGGTGCAACTCGGCCCCGAGCTTGAGGAGCCACGCCCAGCCGTAGGTGCGTTCGAAGGGGCCGCGGCTCCGCTGGTGCAAGTAGGCGACCTCGCCGGCGACCTTGTCGGCCGTGAACTGACGGTCGAGCAGCGAGGCGATGGCGGGCGTGCGGACGAACAGCGAGGGGAACAGCCGCATCGCGCGAACGAGCAGCCAGTGCCCGTGCACGCTGGAGTGCCAGTCGTAGGACCCGTAGAAGATCGGGTGGAGGTCGCGGGGCGACTTCACCTCGCTCGCGTCATTGATGACGTGATCGAGCTTGTTTGGATATTCCTGCTCCACGTGACCGAGCACGATGGAGGCGTACTGATCGAGCAGCGCATGAAGGTCGGGGGCGGGCATCGTCTCCGATGGTACCGACCCCCGCGTCGCGGCCGGGTCACGACCATCGGTCAGAAGCGACGTCGACCACCCTTGCCGCCCTTGCCCATGGAGCCCATGCCCGCACGGCGGGGCGGCTGGTCGGTGAAGCGGGGACGACCGTCGGACTCGGGGGCCGACACGCTCGGACGCTCGGGACGGCCGCCGCCGTGGGCGGGCGGGCGGGCCGGACGGGAGGCATCTCGCCCATCGCGGCGCGGCTCGTGCGTCGAATGCTGTCGCCGGGGCTGGCCGGTGAGGGGACTTCCCCCTCGACCCTGCCGCGGCTGGCGAGGACGGTCATCCGCATCGTGGTCGCGGGCCGTCTCGGCCGACTTCGGCGGCGGGGGCGGCAGTTCGGGCAACTTCGGGTTGACGGGGATGCGCTTGCCCGTGAGCCGCTCGATGTCGCGGAGCAGCAGTCGCTCGGCGGCAGGATCGCAGAAGGCGATGGCGACGCCGGTGGCGCCCGCTCGGCCGGTGCGGCCGATGCGGTGTACGTAGGACTCGGGCTCCATCGGCAGGTCGTAGTTGATGACGTGGGTGATGCCGTCGACGTCGAGACCGCGGGCGGCGACATCGGTGGCGACGAGCACCTTGGTGCGCCCGCTCTTGAAGGCGTCGAGACTGCGAGTGCGCTGGTTCTGGTTCTTGTTGCCGTGAATGGCCACCGCGGCGATGCCGGCCTGGACGAGCCGCTTGCACACCTTGTCCGCGCCGTGCTTGGTCTTGGTGAAGACCACCGCTCGGGCGACCTTCTCCTCGCCCACGATGGCGGCGAGCAGGCCCTGCTTGGTCTGCTGATCGACGATGTAGACGCTCTGCTCGATGAGCGGAGCCGCGCTCGAGACGGGCGCGACGGAGACCTTCGCCGGGTTGCGGAGGAGCGACTCGGCGAGTCGCTGGATCTCCGTGGGCATCGTCGCGCTGAAGAGGAGCGTCTGACGCGTCTTGGGCAGGCGGGCCGCGATGTCGCGGATGGGCTTGATGAAGCCCATGTCGAGCATGCGATCGGCCTCGTCGAGCACGAAGACCTCGACGCCGGAGTAGTCGACCAACCCCTGATCGGTGAGATCGAGGAGGCGGCCGGGCGTGGCGACGAGGATGTCGATGCCGCGGCGGAGGTTGTCCTCCTGCGGCCGCTGACCGACGCCGCCGAAGATCACCGCGCCGTTGAGGCCGGCGTGACGGCCGTAGGTCTTGAAGCTGTCGGCGATCTGCGAGGCGAGTTCACGCGTGGGGCTGAGCACCAGGGCGCGAAACTTCTTGGCGGGAACGCCCTTGGCGCGAGGAGCGGTCGGGGCCACGCCGGAGACCAGGCGATGGAGGATGGGCACGGCGAACGCGGCGGTCTTGCCGGTGCCGGTCTGGGCGCACCCCAGCACGTCGCGACCCTCGAGGACGAGGGGAATGGACTTGGCTTGGATGGGCGTCGGGGTGGTATACCCCTCTTCGCCGATGGCGCGCAGGATGGGCTCGGCAATGGGGAACGAGGAGAACGTGATCGACAAGAGAGAACTTTCCCGGCCGGTGGCGCCCGTCAGGGGCGCGATCATGGCCAATGCACGAACGGAGGGGACCAATCCCTGGCCGACGATCGCCGAAAGTCCTCGTGTTGGAGGGGTCGAGCAGCGTCTGGACGCAAGGGGCGACACGCGTCGCCTTGGTGCGTCCCATCCACGTCCGCGAAGACTCGCGTGGGCAAGACGCCTTCCGGAACGCGTGCGGCGTCCGGATGTGCCGGAATGATAGGCATGCCGACCATCGCACGCCGAACGCTCTCGCACATCTTCATACCATGCTCAGCCGGACGCTCGCCCGGGCCGTCGCCGTGAGCGAACCCGCGTCCGGAAACGAGGAGACGCCATGCTCACGTCGGCGCAACAGCAGTTGATCGAGTCCAAGCATCACACGCTGCACCACCGCCGCGGACAGGCGCTGCTCGACCATCCGCTGTACACCAAGGGCACGGCCTTCACCGAGGACGAGCGGGCGAGGTACGGCCTGACGGGCTTGCTCCCGCCGCAGGTCGAGACGCTCGAGCAGCAGGCCGTCCGCGCCTACGGCGCGTTCAGCACGCGGGCCTCCGACCTCGACAAGCACATCTTCCTCCGCGCGCTGCAGGACACCAACGAGGTGCTCTTCTACCGGCTCCTGCTCGACCACGTCGAGGAGATGATGCCCATCGTCTACACCCCCACCGTGGCGCAGGCGTGCGAGCAGTTCTCGCACATCTACCGCCGGCCACGCGGGCTCTTCGTCTCCTATCCGCTCCGCGACCGCATCCCCGAGATCCTCGCCAACCGCCACGGCCGCGACATCGACGTCGTCGTCGTCACCGACGGCGGACGCATCCTGGGCATCGGCGACCAGGGCGTCGGCGGCTTGGGCATTCCCATCGGAAAGCTCTCCCTCTATTCGCTCATCGGCGGCATCCACCCCAACCGCACGCTGCCCATCGTGCTCGACGTGGGCACCAACAACGCCGATCGCCTCCGCGATCCGCTCTACCTGGGCTGGCGTCACGAGCGTCTCGCCGGACAGCCCTACTTCGACTTCATCGACCAGTTCATCACCGCCGTCAAGGCGGAACTCCCCCACGCCTGCCTGCAGTGGGAGGACTTCCCCAACTCGGTGGCGCACACGCTGCTCGATGGCTACCGCGACGACCTCCTGAGCTTCAACGACGACATCCAGGGCACCGCCTCCGTCGCACTGGGCGCCATCCTCGGCGCAGTGAGCGTCAGCGGCAAGCCGCTCCGCGACCAGACCGTCGTCATGTTCGGCGCAGGCTCGGCGGGCATCGGCGTCGCCGACTACCTCTGCAGGGCCATGGTGCAGGACGGCCTCTCCGAGCAAGAGGCCCACGCGAGGTTCTTCATCGTCAACCGCGGCGGCGTGCTGCACGCCGACCGCACCGACCTCAACGCCGAACAGCGGCGCTTCGCGCAGGACCCCGCCCGCATCGCCTCCTTCCCCCGATGTGCGGCAGGCGTCGTGGGCCTCGACGAAGTGATCGCCTCCGTACCCGCCACCATCCTGATCGGTCTCTCCACCGTCGGCGGCGCGTTCACCGAACCCCTCGTCCGCGAGATGGCCCGCAAGACGCCCAGGCCCATCATCTTCCCCCTCTCCAACCCCACCTCCAAGGCCGAGGCCGTGCCCGCGGACCTGCTCCGCTGGACGCAGGGCCGCGCGCTCGTCGCCACCGGCTCTCCTTTCGCGCCCGTCGCCGACGGCGGCCGCGCGGTCACCATCGCGCAGTGCAACAACGTGTACATCTTCCCGGCCATCGGACTGGCCCTTTCGGCGTGCAAGGCCACGCGGGTGACCGACGGCATGCTCCTCGCCGCGGCACGCGCCCTGGGCGAGAAGTCGCCCGCCCTGACCGACCGCAACGCCCCGCTGCTGCCGCCGCTTCGCGAACTGCGTCACGTGGCGCGGCACATCGCGTTGGCGGTGTCGCGGCAGGCCCAGGCCGATGGTGTCGCGCCGCCCATCACCGACCACGATCTCGCCGAGCGCATCGCGATCAACCAGTGGGAGCCGCGGTACGACGCCTGAGGATGGGCCAGGTCAGGCCTTGCCCCAGTTCATGATCGTGATGCTGAGCTGAAGCACGGTCGCGGTCGAGACCCACGCGAGGTACGGCAACTGAGCCGCCGCCACCCAACGATGATGTCGCCAGATGGCCGCCATCATCCAAGGAATCGTGGCCCAGACGACCAGAATGTCGACGCTCGCCAGCGGCAGGTCGCGCAGCCCGAACTGAATGGGCGTGAAGGCGATGTTCGCGAGCAGGTTGATGCCAAAGGGAAGGCCCACACGCCACGGCACGCGGCGACGCAGCATCTGCACGAGCACGAACCCGAACGTGACGATGATGATCGGGTAGAGGATCGACCACATCGTCCCGATGAACGCCGGCGAGGGCGTCCAACCAGGCTTTGCCAGCGAGTCGTACCAGGCCTTCCACTCCATGGAACGACTATCGGCACGTCACGCCTCGGCGGACGAGCGGAGCGTCTTAGTTCGTCCGAGGCGAGCCGCCGCCACCACCGCGACGGGACCGAGCGGCCGGCGTCGCCGGGGCGGCGTCCTTGACCGCGTCCTTGACCGCGTCGTGGCCGGATGCCGCGGGGTTGGGCTTGGCCATCGGTGCGTTGATCGCCTTGAGGTAGGCGTCGAGCTTGCCCTCCATCTCGGCGGCGCGCTCGGGCATCTCCGCGGCGAGGTCCTTCTGCTCGCTCGCATCCGTGTCGACATTGAACAGGTACCGCCGCCCGGTGTCGTCGTTGCGCATGAACTTGTACGGCCCCATGTAGATCGCCGAGGCCGGTCCGCCGTTGCCAAGGTCGTAGTGCGGGAAGTGGATGCAGATCTCCTCGCGGGATCGCTTCACGCTCGCCTGTTCCGAACCCTTGAGCACGTCGACCAGACTGCCCCCCTCGACGCCGGTGAGTGCGTCACGCTCCGCGGCGGCCACCATGACGGGCACGCCCGCCATGTCGGCGAAGGTTGGCAGCAGATCCATGCAGGTGGCCCGCACGCTGCTCGTGACCCCGGGCTTGATGCCCGGGCCCGTGATGATGAACGGCACGCGGATGCCGCCCTCACGGACGCTGCCCTTGCCGCCGGCGAGGGGCGGATTGGCGGACGTGGCGCGACCCCCGCCCGTGCCGCCGGGCGAGCCGTGGTCGGTGCTGAAGGCGATGACGGTGTTGTCGGCGACGCCGAGTTCGCGGAGCTTCGCCATCACGCGGCCGATGGCCTTGTCCATGTCACGGATGGCGGCGAGTCGAACGAGCTCCTTCTCGCGGGCCGCTCGCATGCCGCCTTTCTCGAGGAGTTCGCGGACTTCGGCGAGCGACTCGGGCGTGACCTCCGACTCCCTGCCCGCGCCGTAATGCGACATCTGCACGAAGAAGGGCTTGCCGGCCTTCACCTGCTCGGTGAGGAAGGCCATGCCGCGATCGGTGATGGCAATGCCTTCCTCGGGGTTGGGCTCGCGGTTGTTGCCCGGCCCCACGTTGGAATTGGGACCGTCATTGGTCTCAAAGCCGTGCACGCGAGGGTTGAGCCGGCCGACGTGCCACTTGCCGAAGTGGGCCGACGCGTAGCCCGCCTCGCGGAGCACCTCGGCCGTCGTGCGTACCTCCTGAGGCATCTCCTTGTCCGACGGCGGAGCGAGCATCCGCAGGATGAGCGGTTCGCGAGCCGGCAGCGCCTCTCCCTCGCCGGCGTCCGCGCCTCGCCTGCCACCACCGCCCCTGCCACCTGCACCGCCACCACCACCTTGCTCGCCTCGTCGTTCGCCCCCGCCCTCGTTCACGTACGTCATGTGCAGCTTGGCCGCGCCAATGCCCGTGAAGAACGAGGCCCTCGCGGGCGTGCACCGCGGAGCGCTGACGTAGAAGTCGCTGAACCTCGCCCCGTCCGCGGCAAGCTGCTCCAGATTGGGCGTCAACCCCGGCACGGGCGCGGCATCAAGCAACCGTTCATCCATCACCACCGACGTGCTCGACCACCCCTGCCCCTCCCCCAGGAAGAAGACGAAGTTCGGCCGCTGGGCCTTTGAGGCGGCGGCCGGAGCCGTGGAGGGGCGCGCCCCCGCAGTTTGCGCCAACGAGACGCACGTCATCGACATCGCCACGACGAACCCGATGAACGACTTGATCTTCATGCCTGACTCCTGTTCGTCTCACCCGCCCTGACGTCACTTCTTGAGGCCCGGCACGTCGGTGATCGACAGGTCCGGCTTGGTGTTCCATCTCGCCTTCCAACCAGCCCGCTCGACCCGACTTCGAAGCACCACCGTGTTGTCGAGGTCCAGGTCGCCGGTCCAGATCCACGAGGCACCCTTGAAGTCGTGCTCGAAGAAGGGTTCCTTGGGCTGGATCCGCTCCTGCGTGTATTCGACCGCCGGCGACCAGCCACTGTCGTCGAAGTCGGTCGCGAACCAGTTGTCCGGAACGGGCTCGACGCGAACCTTGGGGTTCGCCGTGTCACGATCGATCGGTCCGTGGTGGAAGCACTTGCCTTTCCACGAGGCGTTGGTCACCGTGCCGTCGGCGAACTTGAGAATGAAGCCCCCGTCACCGATCTGCCGCCCGTACTCGCACCCGGTCACCGGGTCGGCGTTGTCCTTCGCCAACACGGCGATCGTCATCGGGTACTCGGGCAGCAGGTCGACCGACACCACGTTGTGCGGCAGGAAGTCGATCGAATCCACGGCCACGAGCTTGCCGTTGACGTACATCACGAACCAGTTGTCGGCGTACATCGCACCGCGGATGGTGTCCGACATCGTCGGCTTCGAGAGGCCGCGTTGGTCTGGCCTGGGGCGACGTCCCTCGGGACGCGAAGCCGGGGGCTGATGCAGTCCCGCGAGGATGGCGATGGCGCCGATGGCCGCGATGCCCGTGAGCATGCTTCTGGGTGTCATGGACGCTGCTCCTTCTGGCCCACGGGAACACGCCCCGCCGGGAGGATGTCGTAGGTGTGCACGACCTTGCCCACGGCCTCTGGTGCGGCGTCTCGGTCGCCGCGACCGCCGCGGCTTCCACGGCCCTCTTCCGCCGCACCCTTGGGCAAGCCGGAACGAACGAAGTCGACGGTCGCCTTGTCCGCCCCCACCTTGACGCGAAGGTACCCGGGGCTGCCGAGGATCACGCCGGACTTGTAGCCGTACATCTCGGCCGAGCGCGTGTTGCCGCGGAGGTTGCCCGGTTGCGGCACGCATTGGTACACGAGCCCGTCGCGCGCTGCGCGGACGAACAGGTGGTCGTGACCGTGGAAGACGGCCGAGACCTGGTGCTTCACGAGCAGGTCGTGGATGGGCATGGCCCAACCCGGGCGTCGCTTCGCGAACCCGTCGGAACCATCGGCGTTCTTGCCGCCCCACTCGAAGTAGACGGACGACTCCATGCCGCCGCGATTGGCCCTGCCGAGCCCGCCGACGAGGTGATGGATGAAGACGAACTTGTAGCTGGCCTTGGAGGTCTCGAGCGTCCGCGTGAGCCAGTCGTACTGCTCCTTGCCGAGCGTGCGATGCCAGTTGTCATCGGTATTGATGACGTCGGCGTCGGGTGTGCCGCCGCGGGCCCCGCCACCACCCCCGCCGCGGGCCCGTTCGGTGGTGAACCAGAAGGGGTCGAGCGCGATGATCTGGGCGTCGCCCCAGGTGAACTCGTAGTAGAGGCCCGCCTTGCCGTTCTTCATCGCGGTGCGGCCAGTGTACATGCCGCCGCTCTCCTCGCCCGGTTGCGGCGGCGGGAACCGCTCGGTGCGCTCGCGGTACGACCATGCCGCGATGCTTTCGTCGCCCCGGGCGGCGTATCCGGCCTCGCCGTCGTGGTTCCCGAGCACCATGAACAACGGGGCCGAGTGGCACAGACGCCCGAAGTAGTACCGCTGGGCGTCATACTGCGCCAGCGTGTTGCGGAACTCCCGTCCGCGCTTGTCGGTCATGAAGGTGTCGCCGAGGTCGACGTGGAAGGCCGGAGCGTCGTCGAGGGCCAGGAGGAGCGACTGGTCGTACACCGCGGGCGTCATCGCGGGGTCGAGATGCGAGTCGGCGATGATCGTGAAGGTGAAGTCGCCGCCGGCACCCGGCCCCTTCGTCGCCGGAGGCGTCACGAAGCTGCGGGCGTCATGGGAGGCGAAGATCGCGTCGGCCGGCGCCAAGGCCGCTCGACTTCGCCATCGGTAGGCGTATCGCGTGGCTGGCGCCAGGCCTTCGAGTTTGAACTCCGCCGCTTCGCGCGCCGTGAGCGATCGCTCGGGGGTTCGGTCCTTGAACGTCGCCACGTCCGCCGGCGTCGTATCGGAGGCGACTTTCGTCCACTCGACGTACCCGGTCGCCGCGGCGGTGCTGACGACGCTCACGGTCATCGACGTGGGCGTGGGCCGCACGAGGATGAGCGTGTGATCGTGCGCGGGCACGTCGGTCTTGAAGGTGTTGGCCTCGGCCAAGAGCCCCCGACCGCCCTCGCGGCCCCTGGACCGCTGACCGTCGCCGCCGGACTGGGCAGGCGGTTGGGCCCAGACCGTCGACAACGGCAGGCAGACCGCCAACACGCACGTCAGGCCCGAACATGACCGCTCTTTCATGATGATGACCTCAACGCACGTCGAGCGCCGTGATTGCCTGCCCACCCGTCCGATGTCATCGCGAGTTGCCGCGACCGCCGCCACGACGACCACCCGAGGCGTCCTGAGCTCCGTCGCGAGGCCTCGAGTAGGTGACGCGCAGGTCGGCTGTACCCAGCGTCGTGTCCTTGATCTTGGCGAGCAGGGCGTCGCGGGTGACGAGTCCTTGGCCTGCCTCGAAGGTCGGGGCGGCCGAAAGCGCGTAGAGGCGGATGGTGTACGTGAAGGTGCCGCCGCCGCCCGAGTGCGGCGTCACGTACGTTTCGCCCCGCTTCCACGTGGCGCCGAGCGTGCCGACACCCTTGACGTTCTTGGGCAGGCTCGTGACGTCGCCGGGGATGTCATGGAGGGTCCAGTAGACCTTCGTCACCCCGTCGCGATCGACGTGGTCCATGATGAGGGCGTAGCTCTCGGTGCCCGCGGGGGCCCCCGTCCATGCCAGCGGCAGCGTTGCCCCCTCGCCGTCGCCGTTGAACTCGGGAGGCAATGCGCCACCGTCCGCCACGGCCGGGCTCGTGAGCCGCATCGAACCCGTCGGGGTCGGAGCGGGCACCACTTCCTCGGGCCGTGGCTGACCGTCACGTCTGGGTCGACGCTGACCATCGCGGGGCGGGCGATCGTCGCCACCCGGAGCTCTCGGCGGGCGGTCACCGCCGCGACCCTGCCGATCGCCGCCGCGACCGCCACGCTCGCCGGCACGGAACGTTTCGACGGTCTGCTTGCCGTCGCCGTCGGTGAAGGTGAACGTGAACGCGCCGTCCGGCCCGATGGCATACTTGACCGAGTGGGCCTTGCCGCCGAGTTGGTACGTGACCGTCATCGACGTGCTCGCGTCGTCGCGCGAGAACCCCGTGATTCGCGCGCCGCGGAGCGGCGGCAGGGCGGGCCTGGGCGAACTGGCCCGAGGCTGGGGATCGATCTGATCGTCCCGCACCGTCACCTTGCCCCGCATGCCCCCGTTGATGTAGGGATAGGCGGGCGTGGCGTGGTAGTGATACAGCCCCTTGGCGCCGGCGGGAGAACCCGCCGGCGCGGGGGCGAAGTGACCGTTGAATGAATCGAGGGGCTCGGTCGAACCCAGCGGGCACGCCTTCTCCTCACCCTTCTTGGCGGCAGGATCGAAGTACCCGTAGAGCGGGAAGCCGTCGAGGGCGTAGCCCAGCGGATTGTCCTTGCCGACAACCTTTTGCAGCACGAGCGGCGCGACGTGGTAGTGGTAGTCGTCGCCCCTCCCACAGTGCCCGCCGAACTCGTCGAGTTCGCCCGCAAGGAAAGTGTCGGTGCGGCCGTCGTTCTTGATCGGGTTGAAGATCGGGATGCCGTTGGCGGCCAACGCGATCGCCCCGCGGAAGAGTTGTTCCTTGGCGGAGACGGGCTTGTCGGCCAACTCGGGCTTCAGCGGCACCTGCCAGGCGTTCGTGCCCGTGTACGCCTGCGGCAGCGGCACTTGCTGCTGCCACGCCGTGATGCCCACCATCATCGGATGCGCCGCGGGGGCGTGAGGCAGGCCGTCGCTCTCGACGTAGAGCCAACGATCGTCCCACCTCGTCTTGACGAAGGGAGCGAAGAAGTCGAAGGGCTTGGCCTGCAGCGGCTTGCCGGTGCTGGGAGCGACGGCGTCGGCGCCGCCAGTCGCATCGGCGGGGGGCTGAGCCGCCGCGACCGCCCATCGCTCGTTGAGGGACCGAATCTCGGCCCGGCGGGACTCGACGACCTCGCGATCGGCGATGCTCAGGTCGGCCATCGCGAAGACGACGACATCACCATTGGCTCGCTCGATGGTGACGCGATCGTCGGTCGCGGCCAAAAACGCGCCGTTGATCACTTCGCCGGTGCGAACGTTTGTCCAGACCCGGAGCGACGCGGGATCGACGTGCGTCGACGGGTGGTGGCCCGAGGCGTCCGGTGGATGTGCCGCGGCGAGCGTCGCGGCCCCACAGGTCATCAAGAGCGAAAGCGAAGCGACGGAGAGCGAGCAGTGCTTGGTGGGCATGGTGGGAACGCCAAGGGGGGCCGCGACCATTGGAACGGTGCGGCTCAACGCCCGACTCGCCCACTCATTGCCCGTCCTCCGACTTTCATTCCATCCCACATCGATTCCAGGCATGCGGAATGGCACGCGGCCCCTCCGGGCGGTCGATCCTGCCACCGGCGCCGCCGGACTGTCAGGCCCTCACGCGTCGCCACCACCCCACCCAGACGCACACGGCCAGCGCCAGCGGCCACACGCCCATCGCGACCCAGTTGACCTCGCGGGTGAACGTGAACCAGCCGAGATCAAGCGGGAGGAACCGGGTGCCGACCGTGCCGAGCCACCAATGGCCGATGGTCTCGCTGGCGGCAACTCCGGTCAGCACCTTGGCGACGTCGCGAACCATGGCCATCTGGACACCTCCTTGGGGGATGCTATCGCGATCCTCCCGCCGGTTTCACGTCCGGTGCAGGCGCCTCCGACGATTCCTTCCGCGGCAGCACCTTGCCGTTGATCCACGCGAGGCCGTCATCGATCGCGGCGAGCCCTTGCTCGACCTCCTCTCGCGTCCATCCCGTGTCGCCGACGACCTTGCCGCCCGCGACTCTCGCCCCGTGCACGCGGGGCTTGAGGGCCGCGTCCATCGTGATGCCGCCAAACTCGGCCGCCGTCTCCACGTGCCGTGCCGCGCTCCGGAGGCAGTAGGCCGCCGCTCGCTCGCGGCGATCCGACCACGCGGCATGCGCACGCTCATGCATCACTCCGGCCATGATGACGTGCAGGTCCAGCAGTCGCCGATCGAAGTCGCGATCGCCGTCGACGCTGCGATGCTCGCACGAGTGCGCCAACGACTCGAAGCCCGCGGCGATGTCGCGGGAGGCGACGGCTGGCGGCATCGCCCCCGCCGCCTTCTCGACCAGTACGAAGATCCAACCTGCTCGACGAAGGTGAACCGCCGCCTCCACCGGCTTGCGTTGCCGGAACGAGTCGCGGGCACGGCTGACATGCTCGAAGGCGTCGTCGTCGAGCTTGAACAAGGTCTCCCGCTCGACGACGACGGTGCCCAGCGAGTCGGACGTGGCGGCTTCGGCGACCTGCCCCTCGGCCTTGGCGGGTGGCTGCTTGCTCTCGGGTTGCCCCTCGGCGAGCGCCCGCGAGCCACCCATCACCATGCATGCAACGCCCGTGACCGACGCAACGACCATTCCACGAAGTTGACGATTCATGTGGACCTCCAGTGCACACCCCTTCACGCTGCTCCTGAAGGATCGTCGATCGGGACGCTCGCGCCAAGCAGGATGATTCCCCGATCATGCACCGACGCTCATGCCGCCGGCACTTGCCATTCGCATGCCCGTCACGTGGACCTCGCGATGGCTCATGTCGATGGCGGGCGTTCACGCGGCGGCATCAGCGCGGGCCTCGCGACGGGCGGCGGGAGTCGCCGCGTGAATCCGTCGCCCACACGCAGCGATCGTGACGCTCGCTCGGGCGACCGCCGCGGCAGCGCGGCCGCGCCGCCCTCGCCTTCCCATCGCTCGACGGGATCAGGCTCCATGATGCGATGAACGGCGGCAGGAGTCGCTGGCGACGAGGTCTTCATGCATGCCACGGGGCTCAGGCGGGTCCGGGTGTCGCCACCGACCACCACCCACCCCTCAGGCATGCCATGATGCGCACGATCTGACCGCCGTACGCATGCGAAATGTTCCTCAATCGGCGACCCATCGCGGCCTTGCGAGGGTGATGACCTGACACATCATTCAGGGCTTGCGGCCCGACACGAGGTACGTCGCACCCGCCCCGCCGCAGTGGTACGTGCCCGCGTCCATGGCGGCCAGTTCGAGTTCCATCTGGCGACCGGCCTGCTGCCAGAGCCGCTCGAACTCGGCCTCGTCGCCGCCGCCGGCGAGGAAGTGACGGAGGGTTTCGTCGCGCTGCCACACCCAGTGTCCGCGCCGGTGCCAGTCTCGCACCTGCTCGCGTTCGGCCCGCTGCGCGGGGCGGGTGTACGGCGGAAACATGGGGCTGGCGCGATCGTTCATGCACACGCGGATGTCGGCAAAGCCAAGCGAGGCGAAGAGGCCCGGCAGCAAGTCCCCCACCGAGCTGAAGCCCTGACCCGACGCCCGCTTGCCGCGTTGGAGCGTGAGGTGGAACCGCAGCATGTCGGCGACGACGGCGGTCGGAAACGTGTCGGTGACGCTGCTGAAGACCGCCACCTGGGCCATGTTGCTGGGTTCGGCCGCGAGCACGAGCCCGCCGGGCTTCACGACCCGGAGCATCTCCCTGAGCCCCGCGACGGCGTCGGGCAGGTGCATGAGCACGGTCTGGCACGTCACGAAGTCGAAGACGCCATCATCGAAGGGCAGGGCGAGGGCGTCACCCTGCCGGTAGGTGAAACGAGGATGAAGCCCCAGTCGGGCGGCGGCCTCGCCGGCCTCTTTCACCCAGCAGGGCTCGCGGTCGACCCCCACCACCGTCGCCTCGGGCGAGAGGACGGGCGCGAGCGAGCGGCTCCAGTGACCGACGCCGCAGCCCACGTCGAGTACGCGTCGAACCTCGCCGAGCGCGAGGCGCTTGGCCATGAGTTCGAGGAAGTCGGCGTGCCACCAGTGGTCACGCATCTCGTTGAAGAATTCGGCGGAGTGGGGTTTGGCTTCGGCAGGGGCGGGGTCCATGGAGGTGAAGATATCGGTTCTTCGGCCCTCCCCCGCTCGACAGAATGCGGACCCCATCACTCCGAAACTGCCACGTACGGCCTACCCGGCCCTTTCACGCAAGCAACTGCCTCAAGGCTGCTTGCGTGCCACCACGGGTCATTCTCCGGCTCCCGATGACCTTTCCATACTGCAGTCGACCTCGGCAGATTCAAATTCAGACTTTGAATCCGCCGACACGTCCATCCTCGCCTCGAGCTCGCGCTCGACCGTTCTCTCCAAGAGGTCACCTCACTCGCTTTGCGGGTTCGGTTCAGTCATGGCAACGCTCGTGGCCCCTGAAGGGCCCTTGGTGCGGGCGTGCCTTGGTCCCGCGGGGACCGACGACCGTAGCGGCGGGTGAAACGAACCCGCAACGCGGGTGAGTTGAACCCGCCGTGACGCGTGACACTCGCACCCGCCCCGTGAGGGGCGGACCAGGCGTGAGCCATGGTCGTCGGCCCCGCCGGGGCCGCACGCGAATCGGCTCTTCCACGAGTTCCCTCACCCGCTTCGCGGGTTCGGTCACTCGTGGCAACGC
>JBBAVG010000041.1:0-32580 GCA_040397805.1 Phycisphaerales bacterium | reverse complement strand
CCTTTTGCGACCGCCGGCCTCTCCCCGGCACCATCCATCCATGCCCACCATCACCACCGCCCCGTCGCCCTCCCCTGTCGCCGTCGACGCGACCGCCTCCAAGGCCCAGACCATGCGAGCCCTCGTCAAGCACCACGCCGGGCCCGAGCTTCAGTTCACCGCTGAGCGGCCTCGCCCCGTCCCCGGCCCCCGCGACGTGCTCATCAAGGTCTCCAAGGCCGGCATCTGCGGCACCGACCGCCACATCTGGGAATGGGACGCCTGGGCCGCCGGCCGCATCCCCGTCGGCATCGTCACCGGCCACGAGTTCGTCGGCGTCATCGAGCAGGTCGGCGCGGCCGTCACCCGCTGCCACCCCGGCCAACGCGTCAGCGCCGAAGGTCACATCACCGCGGGCGTCGACTTCAACTCGCGCACGGGCAACGCCCACATCGCCAGCGACACCCGCATCCTGGGCATCGACCGCGACGGCATCTTCGCCGACTACGCCGTCGTCCCCGAAGAGAACGTCTGGCCGGTCCACCCCAGCATCCCCGACCGCGTCGCCGCGGTGATGGACCCGCTCGGCAACGCCGTGCACACGGTCATGGCCGCGGGCGTCTCGGCCAAGAGCGTGCTCATCACGGGCACGGGCATCATCGGCCTGATGGCCGTCACCGTCGCCAAGGCCGCCGGCGCGGGCCGCATCTTCACCACCGACATGGACCCCCGACGCCGCGAGCTTTCCCGCAAGCTCGGCGCGGTCGAGGCCTTCGACCCTCGCGACGACGGCTTCATCTCGACCATCCGCAAGGCCTGCCGCAACGAGGGCGTCGACGTCCTGCTCGAGATGTCCGGCGCGCCCCAGGCCTACGACCAGGGCTTCTCCTGCCTCCGCAACGGCGGCGTCGCGGCGCTCCTGGGCATCCCCTCCAAGCCCCCCACGTTCAACATCACGCAGCACGTGGTCTTCAAGGGCGCGACCGTCCTTGGCATCAACGGCCGCAAGATGTTCGAGACGTGGTACCAGATGGAAGAGCTGCTGGTGGGCGGCCGCCTCGAGCTCGACGACATCATCACCCACGAGTTCCCGCTCGAACAGTTCCGCAAGGGCTTCGAGACGATGATCTCGGGCGAGGGCATCAAGGTCGTCCTCGACATCAACGGCTGAGGCTCGCCCGGAGTCCTCACCCGGGCCGGACGTTCTCGCCGCCGTGGCCGCCACCGTGCGACTTGCCGTGCATGCTCGCGCGGCTGGCCGCCGTCGCGCCCGGGTCGTGGCTGCCCGCCAGATCGGCGGGAATCCGCAGGCGGAACGTCGCGCCCTTGCCCTCGACCGACTCGAGCGTCAGTTCGCCGCCGTGTTCCTGGGCCACGCGCCTGGCCACGGCCAGGCCCAGCCCCGTGCCCTTCGCGCCCTTGGTGGTGTGGAAGGGCTCGAAGATCCACGCGGCCTTCGACGCGGGGATGCCCGGGCCGTTGTCGATGACCGCGATCTCGACGTGCGCCCGGCCCGGCCCCTGGCGGTAGAACGCCCGCAGCGTCACCACGCCCGCCTCGGCCTCCACCGCCTCCACCGCGTTGGTGAGCAGGTTCAACGCCGCCTGGTGAATCAGCGAGGCGTCCATCGTGATGGGCGGGATCTCCGCGTCGATGTCCACCAGCACGGCGACCTTCTTGGCCGTGGCCACCGCCTGCACGAGCTGCGCCGCCTCCTCGAGAATCGGCGTCAGCCGCGTCAACTCGGGCTCCACGGGTCGCTGCCTCGAGAAGGCCAGCATGTTCATCGACAGCCCGATGATGCGGTCGAGGTTGCGTTGCAGGATGCCCCAGCCGCCCTTGGCCAGGTGCAGGTCGTCCTTCTTGAGGCCCATCTCCACCACGTCGGCCCCGCCGCGAAGCCCCTGCAGGATGTTCTTGATGGCGTGCGACAGCGTCGCCACCGTCTCGCCGACGGCCGCCAGTCGCTGGGTCTGCAGCCGCTGCTGGTAGAGCTCGGCGTTGTTGAGCGCGAGCCCCGCGTGCTGGCCGATGGCGTTGAGCAGGGCGAGCTGCTCGGCCGTGAACGTGTAGTTCACCATCGAGCTGTCCACGTAGATCGCCCCGAACGTCCGCCCCCTGAACTTCACCGGGGCGCACAACGCGGAGCGGATGTTGAACTGCTGCACACTGTCGCCCTTGGCGAACCTGGGGTCCGTCATCGCGTTGCTCGACAGCACGCCTTCGCCCTTGTCCACCACGTGCTGCAGGATCGTGCGGCTCACCAGGATCCTGGCCTCCTGCGGGTCCGCCGGCGCGGCACGATACTTGATCGCCGCCGCCCGCATCGCCCCCTCGCCCCCCTCCTCCCGCAGCATGATGCACCCGCGCTCGGGGTGGAACTCCGCGAAGACCAGGTCGAGCACCCCCTTGAGCAGTTCGTCCCCGCTCTCCACCCGCGACGAGAGCATGGTCGTCAGCCGGTAGATGATCCGCAGGTGGTCCGCAGCCGCCGCCCGAGGCTCGGGCTCCGCCAGAATCAGCGAATCGTCGTTGCCGCCGCCTCCGAACAAGGGCGCGCTCGGCACCGTCCGCTCCACCGTGGCCTCCAGCCGCCCAGAGCCCACCACCCGCACGATGTCGGGGTCGGTCGATTCGGTGGCGCCGAAGACGAACAGCGACTGCCCGGTCCGGATCTGGTCCCCCGGACGCAGCCGCGTCGCCGCGGCGATCCGCACGCCGTTGACGTACGTCCCGTTCTGGCTCTCGAGGTCGCGGATCACCCACTCCCCGTCATCGGGGGTCAGCTCCGCGTGCCGACGCGACACCGCGTTGTCCGTCAAGGGCAACGCTTCCGATGATCGCCCGATGAGTTGGGGCTCATGATCCGGAAGCTCGAACCTCCGCCCCTTGTCGGGCCCCTGAATGACGGTCAGCACCAGCACGTCTGGAACAGGGTAAGGCTACCATCGGCCGTGGGCGGCATCCCGGTTCCGGGCCTCGCGTTCGCCCACGCCCTCGCGGACCGTGCCGTCTCCATGCCGACGTCGCCCCTCGATCCGCCCGTCGTCTCCGACGTGAACGCGTCCCCGTTCGCGATGCATCCTCGCCGACGCATCGGCCTGCTGCTGCTCTTCGCCATCCTCTCCGTCGGCAGCGGGTTGCTCGGCTTGACCGTCGGCACCACCACCGCGGGCTGCACCCTCCTGTGGCCGCCCGCAGGCCTGGCCCTCGCCGCGATGCTCATTGCGGGCCCGTGGGCGCTGCCGGCCATCTTTCTGGCCGACCTGATCCTCCACGCCACGGCCACCAATTTTGTCGCGTCGCCGTGGCCCCTGGTCACCGCCTCGGGCCACGCCATCGAAGCCCTCGCGGGCTGGTGGATCCTCCGCCGCTTCCCGGGCTTCGACGGGCGATTCAACCAACTTCGCGATGCCATCGCGCTGGTCTTCGTCGCCGCGCCCGTCGCCGCCATCGTCGGCGGCCTGATCACCGCCTTGGGCCTCTTCGGTCATGCCACGCTCTACGGCGTCGCGGGCACGGCCAAGGTGTCCTACTGGCAGACCGCCGCCGACTGCGCCATCGCCGACGCCCTGAGCATCCTGCTCGTCACCCCCGTCATCACCACGTGGTTCGGCCGCCTTCGCCTCACCCCGCGTCAGGCCTTGGACGGCGGCTTCCTGCTCGGCTCGCTCGCTGTCGCCTCATGCATCGCCTTCCTGATTCCCTTCCCCGAGTTGGCCACGAGCTTCCCGTTGGCCTTCATCCCGATCCCCCTGCTCGTGCTCGGGGCCATGAGACTGGGCCCCCGCGGCTCGAGCCTCATGTCGCTCACGCTCGCCTGCATCGCCGCCGCCGCCACCCTCCGGCTCCAAGGCCCCTTCCGCAGCGACGACCTTGACGACGGCATCCGCCTGCTCTGGGCCTTCATGGCCGTCTCGGGCGGCACCGCCATCTGCCTCGCCAGCGCGGCCGCCGAAGGACGCGACGCCCTCGAGGCCCTCGCCCGCAGCCGCGACCGCCATCGCGAGAGCGAACAGCGGTTCCGCGAGCTCTTCGAACGCCACGGCTCGGTCATGCTCCTGATCGATCCCGACTCGCTGGCCATCCTCGACGCCAACGACGCCGCGGCCCGCTTCTACGGCTTCTCGCGCGAGCAACTGCGTGGCATGCCCCTCACCCGCATCAACGTCGCCGAACGCGACCTGCTCCAGGAGACCGCCGCCGAGGTCGCCCGCTCCGGCCACGGCTGTTTCGCCTTCACCCACCGCCTCGCCGACGGCCAGGAACGCCGCGTCGAGGTGCACTGCAGCGCGATCACCCACCAGGGACGGTCGATCCTCTTCTCGATCGTGCACGACGTGACGCGACGGCTCCGCATGGAGGCCGAGCACGCCCGCCTCGAGCGTCGCGTGCTCCAGTCGCAGCGGCTCGAGAGCCTTGGCCTGCTCGCGAGCACCATCGGCCACGACTTCAACAACCTGCTCACCGGCATCATGGGCAATGTCGGCGTGGCGCGGCGGCAACTCCCGCCCGATTCGCCGGCCGCCCCCTCGCTCGACACCGTCGAGCACGCCGCCCATCGTGCGGGCGAGCTGGCCGCCCAACTTCTCGACTTCGCCGGCAACGGCCGCCGCCGCACCGAACGCATCGACCTCTCCGACCTCGTGCTCGACGTGCTCCGCATCGCCGAGGCGTCGCTGGCGGGCAAGGCCGACCTCCGCGTCGACGTCGCCGCGGGCCTGCCTCCCGTCGAGATCGACGCCACGCAGGTGCGGCGGCTGGTCATGAACCTGGTGACCAACGCCGCCGACGCCCTCGACGGCCGCGGCGGCGAGATCCGCGTCGCCACGGGCCTGGTCGACGCCGACGCCGACGTGCTCGCCTCCCAGACCATCGCAGGCGGCGCGCTCCCCGGCCCCTACGCCTTCATCGAGGTCGCCGACACCGGCAAGGGGATGGACCAGCGGACGCTCGACCGCATCTTCGAACCCGCCTTCACCACCAAGGCCACCGGCCGCGGCTTGGGCCTGGCCACCGCCCCGGGCATCATCAAGACCCATCGCGGCGCGCTCAAGGTGGAGAGCGCTCCCGGCCGCGGCACCACCTTCCGTCTCCTGCTGCCCGTCAACCCCCTCCCCGCCGCCGCCATCGAGGCCAAGCCCGCCGCGACCGCCTCCACCGACCTCCAGCCGCCCGTCGCGACGGGCACCGTGCTGGTCGTCGACGACGAGGAGATCGTCCGCTCCTTCGCCGTCGCCACCCTTCGGTCCATGGGGCACAAGGCCCTCGAGGCCCACGACAGCTACACCGCCCTGGCGCACCTGTGCAAGAGCGGCGAGCGCATCGACGCCATCCTGCTCGACGCCTCCATCCACGGCATTCCCGGGCGCGACCTCCTCCGCGCCATCCGCGACATGGGGGTCGACGCTCCGGTCATCCTCTCCAGCGGCTACACCCGCGAGCACGCGATGGGCGAACTCGGCCCCGTCGAGCACGTCTCCTTCCTGCACAAGCCCTACACCCACCAGGCGCTCGCCGACGCCATCGATCGCGCCCTGCAACCCGCCTCGCCCGCCTGACGCGTCGCGAAACCCGGTGATCTCACGGGGTGCAACCGGCCTGTCGCAGGTGCGCTCTATGCTCCGGCATGAAGCTCACCGCGCTCTTCTCGCTCTTGATGGTGCAGGTCGCCACGGCCGAGCAGCCGTGGAGGGCCGTCGACCTCGCGCCCCCGGAGCCGCCCCGCGAGTTCCGCGGCGCATGGGTCGCCTCGGTGGCCAACATCGACTGGCCCAGCTCGCGCGAGCTCACCGTCGCGCAGCAGCAGGAGGAGCTCAAGGCCATCGTCGCCGCCGCCGCCGCCCACCGCCTCAACGCGCTGGTCGTGCAGATCCGCACCGCGGGCGACGCCCTCTACGCCGGCTCCCCCGAACCCTGGAGCGAGTTCCTGACCGGCGAATCCGGCAAGGCCCCCGATCCCGCGTACGACCCGCTCGCCATGTGGATCGACGAGTGCCACGCCAAGGGCATCGAGCTGCACGCGTGGTTCAACCCCTTCCGTGCGCGGCACTTTGACTCCAAGAAGCCCGACGCGCCGAGCCACGTCAGCAACGCGAGGCCCGACCTGGTCATCGACTACGGCAAGTACAAGTGGATGGACCCCGGCGCGGAAGAGGCCCAGGCACGGGCGATCGAGGCCGTTCGCGACGTCGTCTCGAGGTACGACGTCGACGGGGTCCACATCGACGACTATTTCTACCCGTACCCCGAGAAGAACGTCCCCTTCCCCGACGCCGCCAGGTTCGAGGCGTACGTCAAGGCCGGCGGCACGCTCTCGCTCGAGGATTGGCGACGCGACCGCATCAACACGTTCGTCCGCTCGCTGTACGAGAACGTCAAGTCGATCAAGCCGCACGTGAAGGTGGGGGTCTCCCCCTTTGGCATCTGGCGACCGGGCCACCCCGAGGGCGTGCAGGGCTTCGACGCTTACGCGAACCTCTACGCCGATGCGCGTCATTGGCTCGAGCAGGGGTGGATGGACTACTGCTCGCCGCAGCTCTACTGGCAGATCGCCGCCCCCAAGCAACCCTTCGCGCCGCTGCTCGACTGGTGGATCGCCGCCAACCCCCTCGGCCGCGTCATCGCGCCCGGCCTCAACGCCAGCAAGATCGACGGCGAGAAGGGGTGGCAACCCTCGGAGATCGTCGAGCAGATCCGCCTGGTTCGCACGCGGCCCGCGGCATCTGGCGTCATCCAGTTCAGCGTCAAGGCCATCACCCGCAACTACAAGGGTCTTTCGCCGCTGCTCGCCTCGGAGGCGTACCCGACACCCGCGCTGATGCCTCGCTTCGCCAGTTGCGTCGACCTCGTCCCGCCGGCCCTCGAGTCGGTCGAGGCGTCGCTCGACAAGTCGCTGGTGCTCACGTGGAAGCCCCCGGCAGGAGAGCGTTTCGTCTCCATCGGCGTGCGCCGCGGCGAGGCGTGGGAGTGGCACGTCGCGCCCGCCGCCGCGGGGGGCATCGAACTCGACGCGACCAACGCCAACGCCGTCGCGCTCGCCCCGGTGGCCCGCGGCGGGCGCCTGGGGCCGTGGCGATCGATGACGCCCTGACGCGGCTGATCGCGGGCGATGACGTGCGCTTGGATCGCGATGATCAGCAACGGACGGTCCGAACCGCGCCCGCAGCGGCCCGAGTCCGCGGCGTCGTCGATTCTCGAACGCGTACGTTCTTCACGCTGAAAGCGTGCCCGAAAGGAGCCAGGGGTTGCGGCGCTTCGCCGCTACCCCCGGTGCGGAGCGAACAACCCGACCAACGCCAAAGGCGTTTCCGTGGGATCAACCTCGCGCCATCGCATGCAACATCATCGCGGCGTCGGACGTCATGCACGTTCCCACGGCGACCCCGTCGGGGTCGGGGGCGTTTGGTCGCGTGTCCGGGGGTTGCGGCGAAACGCCGCAACCCCCGGCTGTCGACGGGAATCGCTTCGCGATTGGACGTGGCGTCCGTCGACGCGTGTGCCACGCCGAAGGCGTGTTCGTCGAAAGCCGGGAGTGTCGGCGTTTCGCCGACACCCCCGGACAAAACGCCCAACGCGGCCAACGCCGAAGGCGTTTCCGTGGGATCAACCCAACGCGTTCGCATGCAACGTCGACGCGTTGCCGGACGTCGTGTCCGTTCCCACGGCGACTCCGTCGGGGTCGGGGGCGTTTGGTCGCGTGTCCGGGGGTCGCGGCGAAACGCCGCAACCCCCGATTGGGATAGAGACCTACCGGGACGGCCACAACGCGTGGTCGCCTTTGATTGAGTGCAGTAAGGCTTCAACAAAGGAGTAGGTCTCTATGAACAGGGTACCCGTGTACGTTGGACTCGACTATCACAGCAAGAGCGTTCAGGTGTGCGTCATGGATCAGGCGGGCAAGGTGCTATGCAACCAGCGACAGGACGCTTCCCTGCTCGACGTGGTCTCGATGATCGAACCGCTCGGCGATGTCCAACGGGTGGCGATCGAAGCGTGTTCGGGCGCGGCGGACTTCGGCGACCATCTCAACCGGTCTGTCGGTTGGAGGGTCTCGCTGGCGCACGCCGGGATCGTCTCCCGCGTGCGGTCGTCCATCGACAAGTCCGACAACAGCGACGCCCGTGTGCTCGCCGATCTCTGCAGGACCAACTTCCTTCCGGAGGTGTGGTTGCCGCCGCAGGAGATCCGCGACCTGAGGTCCTTGGTCATGCGACGGCACCAACGCACCGAGGCGATCCAGCATTGCAAGCAGCGGCTCCGTGCCTTCCTTCGTGACAAGCGGATGACGGCGCCCAGCGAGGTTGGACGTCCCTGGACGGCCTCGTACCTGACATGGCTGCGGCAGTTGGTGTTGTCGCCGTTGCTTCAGGCGGCACTCGACGACATGATCAGGGACCATGAGACCAACAAGCAGGCACGAGACGCGCTCGATCGCATCCTCAAGGCCGTGGCCGAGCGCGACATCCATATCCAGCGACTCATGCAGATCAAGGGCGTGGGCCTGATCACCGCATGTACGCTGCGAGCCGTCATCGGGCGGTTCGATCGATTCCGCAACGCCAAGCAGTTCTCGCGGTACTGCGGGCTGACGCCGCGGAACGCGTCCAGCGGCGAACGCGTCGCCGACGCGGGCGTCGTGCGGGCGGGCAGTCCGGTGCTCAAGACCATGCTGATCCAGGTCGCGCATCGTGCGGCGAGGTACGACGGACGCTGGCGGGAGGTCTTTCGATCGCTGGTCGGACGCGGAAAGCCCTCGTGCGTCGCCATCGTCGCGGTGGCCAACCGATGGTGCCGCTCGACCTGGCACGAGCTCAAGTCGTTCGAACAGGAGCTGAACAGGCAAAGAGAACTGACGGGGCAGGAAGGGAAGGCCCCGTCGGAAGGTGAACCACTGGCGGCGTAAGGGCCGACGCGGCGGGTCGATCCCGTCGTCGGAGCGTCTCACGCGGTCGCGTGGCGGCAAGGACCCGACAGGAAGCTTGATGGCGGAACGTGGCGAGCTCGAGAGAGCCGTGGGAATCAATACTCGTCCCCCGATGGGGCAGCCCGTTCCGTTGTCTTTCGGATGCCACCAACATGGGCAGGCCCGCAGGGCCGAGCTCGGATAGACGAATGAGCATCCTGTCCGGAATCCGAACCGTCACTTGACTTCGTGCGATTCTCTATAGACGGCTCTCAACGAACACGCCTTCGGCGTGTCACACGCGCGGACCAACGCCATCCCCAATCGCGAAGCGATTCCCGAACGTAGCCGGGGGTTGCGGCGCTTCGCCGCCACCCCCGGTCACGCGACCAAAACGCGCCCGACCCCGGAGGGGTCGCCGACGAACCACCCTCCGCGTTCGACGCCGCGGACACCTTGCATGCAAACGCATCGGGTTCATCCGCGCGGGGCGTCATGCCCGGGGGCTTCGATGCAACGCCCGGCCATCTCACATCCCCCCACCAACACCCGCTCAAACTCGCGGCACCATCCAGTCCCGTCGCACAGCCCCGACCCCGCCACCCGCGCCCGCAGCCCCGCTCGCAACGCCCCCACCCGCGACGCGTCGCCCGCCAACGCCGCCGCCAGCCGCACGTACCCCTCCTCGTCCGTCGCGATGAGTTCCGGCAGCCCCACCGCCGTCAGCAGGCTCGCGCCCACCCGCGACGCGTGCGTCTCGCCCGCCAGCGTGATCACCGGCACGCCCATCCAAAGCGCCTCGCACGTCGTCGTCGTCCCGTTGTAGGGCGTCGGATCAAGCCCGATGTCGATGCGGTCGTACAGCGCGAGGTGCGCCGCCGTCGTCGCCGCCCGCGGCAGGATCTCGACGTTCGTCGCGCCCTCGTCCGCGAACCTCGCCAGGACGTCATCTCGCAACGCCTGCTCCGAAAAAGCCACGCCCTTCAAGAGCAACCTCGACCCCGGCACGTCGCGAAGCACCCTGGCCCACAGCTTCACCGTCGCCGTGCTCATCTTCTGCACGTTGTTGAAGCTGCCGAAGGTGACGCCCTTGCCCGCCGCCATCGGCGCGGGCCCCGCCTCCTTGCACCCCGAGGGCGGGCCGTAGCACAGGAAGCACCTGTTCATCCTCGCCAGCGGCTCGCACCTCGCCTCGCCCTCGAAGTCGTCGCACCCCGGCGGATCGGTCACCGCGTCGACGATGCGGCCCGTGAGACCATCGATGCCCGTGACGTTCGGATACCCCAGATACGAGAAGATCCGTGCCGCGGGCCGCAGGTGCATGCACGGCAGACTGTGCGCGTGCGTGTGGCCCGACAACTCCACCACGATGTCGATGCGGTCGTCGAAGATCGCCTGCGCCAGGCCGGGGTCGGAGATGTTGTCCATCACGCGCCACCCGTCGGCCAGGGCTCGCAGCCGCTTGGTGACATCATCCGCCACCGCGTTGGTCTGGTAGCAGATCACCTCGAGCCGCGAGCGGTCGGCGTGACGCAGGAAGGGCTCGATGAACCACGCCACCGAGTGCGACCGAAGGTCCGGCGAGACGATGCCCACGCGTCGCTTCGCGCCCGGCTCGGCGAAGGCCCTGGCCGGCGGCGGGCCGAGCCGCTGCGAGAGGGCCCGGCCGTACGACGCGTGCAGCGCGTGCTGGCGGCGACGCGTCCACCCCGGGCAGTAGTTCGACATCAACGCCGCGCCGCTGATGTACTCGGGGCCCGCGTTGGGCGCGGTGGCCAGCGGCTCGAGGATCGCCATCGCCTCTTCCGGACGGCCGACGTTGAGCAGGCACGAGGCCACCTGCGCCATCGATGCCGCGTCACCCGGCGAGCGTTCGCTCGCGAGCCGCGACGCCGCGAGGGCCTCCATGCACCGGTTGAGTTCGAGCAACGCCCCCGCGCGCATGGCGGGCACCGCGGGCGAGACGTCGTCGAGGCGGGCGGCCTTGGCGAGCACGTCCAAGGCCCGCTCGCTCCTGCCGCAGATGATCAGCAGCCGCGCGTGGTGCAGCAGCAGCGACACCTCGCCGGGCACAAGCCCCGCGGCACTCTGCGCGTAGTGCAACGCCTGATCGGGCTTGCCCGCCGCCATGAAGACGCGCGACATGAGGAACTGTGCCGCGGGATCGCGCGGGGCCTTCACCACCATGCGGCGACAGGGCTCGACGGCCTCCGCGGCACGCCCGCTCGCGAGCAATGCCTCGACCTCGCGGGCCACGATCTCGACCGGGTTCATGCAAGGCGAGTCTATGACGCCCGGCCTGCGGTCGCAAAGCCCGTCAGGGACTCGACTTCCTCCACTCGGGCGTTCGCATCATGTAGCGGTCCCACGGCGAGTCTCGCCGCGGCACGGGGTGCTGCTCGGAGGGCGTCACCGAGGGCGGGGCGGGATCGGTCACCCGCTGCGTGTTGGGCTTGCGGATGTCCCGCACGTTGAGCGCGACGAAGAGCAGCGCCAGCACGCACGCGCCCAGCGGGGCCAGACGCTCCAACCGCCCCGGCTCGCCACGACGCGGCTGCACGCGATGCACCGACTCGAGCCCCAGCACCACCACCATCATGATCAGCGCGAAGGGCTCGGCATACCGCTGCCACAACTCGCCCCCCGCGGCCATCGCCAACCCATACCCCACGAACGCGCACGCCACGATGAGGGCAGGCCGACCCCGCCACGACGACAGGCACGCTCCGAGCGCGGCGGCACCCACCGTCGCGAGCGCGATGATGAAGACCGAGGCATGCCCGGCGATCATCGGCAACCGGGCGGCGATGTCCCACAGTCCCGAACGACGGCCGGCGAAGTAGTCGGCGTTGGTGCCCGCCGTGGTGACGGGCAGCACGGCTAGCAGGAACCCCGCGAGCATGAAGCCCGCCACGAAGGCCGGCCGCGTGCGCAGGCCCTCGACAAGGCGAGGCAGCACCCACCCCGCGCTGAAGCACGCCACGAACCCGAAGACGGCCAGCACGAACGCCGGCCCCGCGGGGTTGGCCATGTGGTATTGGTATTGGAACGTCGGGGGCACCAACCCGCCCCAGAGGCCATAGAAGTGCACGAGCACCAACGTCGCGGGCAGGCAGGCGAGGGCGGCGAGGGCGGCCATGACGCACCGACGCCCCAAGCGAGCGACGAGCAGTTCGCGAAGGTCGCCCACGAGTCCGGTGGGCATCGCGCCGGCCCGGGCATCGCCAGGGTGCCGAACCGGCGAGAGCCACGCGGCGGCGATCAGCAGCCCGGCCGTCCAGGCGTGGACCTGGCGGGTGCAGACGAGGGCGACGAGGAGGATGCCGCCGAGGGCGAGGTGGCGGACATCGAACCTCGGCGCAAGGGCGAGCAGCGTGACGGCGAGCACGCCCAACCACGCGAGGTTGTCGGGCAGGACCCAGACCCCCGAGGCGAAGACGTACATGGAGAGCCCCACGGGCATCACCGCCGCGGCGGCATGCCAGGGCCTGAGCGACGTGACGGCCACGCCCCCGAGCCACCAGAGCATCGCGAACGTGATGCCCGCGCAGATCCACTGCATGCCCATGACGCCGATGAGCCCGGCGCGAACGAGCAGCGAGAGGGCCAGGTGGAAGCCGGGCGTGGTGGCGGAGAGGTAGTCGGAGAGGTCGGGCGACGGCCACTGGCGGGCGAAGATCTCGATGGCCTGCTGGTGGTAGAGGAGCTGGTCGTAGGCGACCCGGTGGGGGATGAGCCCGGAGAGGATCACGCCCCCGGCGACGAGGAGGAAGAGGAGAGCGGGCAGGCGGGCGACAAGTGGCCGCATGGGGCGAGTTTAGCCGGAGCGCGGGCGAGGCCGCGCGACAGCTTCGCCGATCGGTGCCCTGCTCCTTGCCCGATGCGGTATCGGCCTCAAGAAGGCACGCGCCGAAACCAATGTTCTTCCTCACGATCGCTCACGACAGCCTCGCCTTGCCGACCAGCGGCGGGCGCATCAGGCCGATCCTGAACACCCCGTCGTCCGTCAAGTCGGGATCCGCCAACCGATTGCCCGCCGCGTCGAAGAACACATTGGTGGTGACGGCCAGCGACCACGATCCCTGGGTGACGGCATTCAACTGCGAGCCTCCGAACCTGAGGTCGACCACCAGCCGATTCGCGACCGCGTCCCACGAGAAACGCGCGGGCTCGAGGCGGAGGCGGCGACCATCGGTCGCCACGAGCGACACGGCGTCGCTGATGGCCCCCGACCCGATCAACGCGCCGACGTTGAGGCCCTTGTTGAACGTGATCGCGAGGGACCCCCAACCCGACGAGCCATGGCGAAGCACGGCCCCCGTGAACCGAGGCGATTCGCGGTCGATCACGCACACCGCCGAGCTGAGTTGCCGCGAGGTCGCTTGGCGCCCGGCGCGATCGCGAACCGCGCTGTTCGGGTCCGAGGCGGTCACGACCTCGACGGAGCCCCGCGGCAAGCGATCTCCGTCATCGCCGTACACGTAGCGGTAGAGCCCGGGCTCGAGCATCACGACGCGATCGATCGTGACGCCGGTGATCGCCAGGTTCCGCGTGTTGACGCTCGCGGGGTCGACGCCCGCGCCGTTCCCGTCGTCCCATCGGATGTCGATGGAGCCGGCGTCGGCCGAGAGACGGCCGCTCGAATCCGTGAACCCCACCACCTCGGGCTCGGGGGCGACCAAGTCGATCACGAACGATCCGACGGCACGGCTCGTCAACGCATTCCCGAAGCGATCGCGGATCACGCCCATGCCCGCGACCTCGACCGACACTCCGCCCTCTCCGAGCGGTTGGGCGAGCTGGAGCCGAACCGTTCGTTCGCCGTTGGCGTCCTCCCCGAGGACGGCGACGCTGCTCACCGCGACGCCGTTGACGAGGAACGAACTCGCCACGACGGACGACCAGTCGACGCCCACGCCGCCGACGTCTGAGACGCGCAGGTCGACGCTCGAAAGACCGTCCGTCGTGACGCGACCGTCGAGGAGGTCGGCCAATCGCACGACCGGCGCGGCGGCGTCGATCGAGAACTCGCCGACCAGCCGCCCGGGGGCCCGATTGCCGAGCTGGTCGGCCGTCCCTGCGTTCGACCGGACCAGCACCTGCACTCGCGTGGCGGGCAGCTCCCCTTGGAAGAAGTAACGATGAACGCCGCCGCCAAGGTCCTGCGTCCCCGTCACCACGACGCTTCCCGCCAGCGACGATCCGCCGGCCGCGAAGTGGATGTCCGATGCGTCGAGCGCCACTCCCGAGGGGTCCGTCCACAGCAGGTCGACGTAGCGGGACCGCGGTTCGAGCGGCCGAACCGTGCCCGAGGGGGACACCAAGGTCGCCGTCGGCCCGGCGTCGTCGAGCGTGACGATCCCGACCGCCATGTCCGACACCAGGTTGCCGGCACGATCGCCGACCGCACCCTGGCGGGCACGGACCATCGTGGCCTCCTGCGATCGAAGGCCGCTTCCCGCAGGACCGTAGAAGTACCGGTACGAGCCGTTCGGCAAGGCCTGCACGCGATCGACCACGAGTCCCGTCCCGACCGGGAAGACAAGGTCGTCCACGCCGATGGTGTCGGTGTCGACGCCAAGGCCCGATCCGTCCTCCCAGCGAACGTCGATGAAGCCCGAATCCCTGCCGACCGAGTAGGAACTGACGATCGCGCCGGTCGGATCCACGAGTCGCCCCACGAGCGAGTCCGAATCAAACGTGAAGGAGCCCACCGCACCACCGGCCGCGTTGCCCGCGTTGTCGGTCACCCGCTGCGACGTGGACCCCGACTGCACGGTGATCAGGCCCTGAGGCAACGAACCGGCGTGACGATAGCGATACACGCCGGCACCTCGCGATTCGACGGACGTGACGGTCACGCCGGTGATCGAGATGTTGCCGGGCCTGATCGACGACGGATTGATCCCCGTGCCCGATCCGTCCGACCAGCGGATGTCGACGAATCCGGGGTCCTCGTTGACGATGGCGGCCCGATTCACGATCTCGCCGATGGGGCCGCGGACGTCGACGATGCCCGACGCGAACGTCCCGTCGACGGCGACGTTGCCGAGCAGGTCGGTCACGCGGCTGCCGGTCGACGGATCCGGTTGGAGCCCGACCGTGAAGGGACCGTCCGGGAGGGCGCTCGCGAGGCCGAGCGTCCACGTGCCGTCGAGGTTCTGCGATGCCGTGACAACCGTGCCGCCGCTGACGGAGAAGTGGCCGGGCAGGACCGAGTCGGCGCGTCCCACGCCGGCATCCTGCAAGTCGACGACGATGGACGTGAGCGGGATTCGCGTGACGCTTCCGGGCGTTGGAGTCACCATGCTCGCCGACGGTCCGGTCCGATCGACCTGCACGGTCCGCGTCAACGGCGCGAACCCGTTGCCGGCCTCGTCCGTCAGGCCCGCCAGCACCCGCACGGAGTTGAACCCCTCGGGCATCGACGGCGACTCCACGTCGATGAACCTCGTCCCGATCCCCGCGACCCTGCTCGCGGCCACGCTCTGGCCTGACGTGTTCCGGAACTCGAACGGCGGCGCGGGCGTCGTCCAGAAGACGGGCTGATTGAACGACAGCCGGATGCGGAGCGAGGCGTCCGCCGTCCTCAGGTCGTTGGGATTCGATGCCTGCCCCCGATGCGCGACGGTCGCCACGTTGAGCTTCGGCGCGATGGTGTCGCCGTCGTGCGCCACGCCCACCGACGGAGTCCGGTTCTCCAGTGCCCCGATCGTCGTGGCGAAACTCGTGCCCGCCGCGGCGGAGGAGCCGTTGAGCGCGAGTTGCTGCAACTGACCCAGTTGGGTCAACTGCGCGATGTTGACGCCCGCGTTTCTCGACAGGTCGAGGAACTCGAGCGACTGCCCGGGGGACACCGTCACCGCGCCCGCTCGGATCACGTTGGACACGCTCAGCCACCTCAGGCTCGTGTGCATCTCGGCGTCGACGATCACCTCGCTGTCGTGGAAGAACGCGATGCCGTCGATCGAGCCCGCCGCCGTCGCGCGATCGAGGTCGAGCATCCGGAGGTGCGGAGAGGATCCGATCGCCGTCGCCGCGGACCCCGCCAGCCCGCTCGCCGGCAACAGGGGGTTGTTGGCGAGGCTCACCACCTGCAGCGGCGGCGTGTCCAGCCCGGCCGAATCGAAGTAGGTGCGCGGCTCCGCGTTCAGCACCGACCTGTCCGGCTCCCACACGTGCCGCAACGCCGCGGTCGCGGGAAGGTTGTTGCCCGCCAGCGTCAACGACCGCAGGCCGATGAACCAGCGAAGATCGGCCAGCGATTGCACGTTCGAGTGGCTCGCGTCCAGCGCGGTCACCTGCGCGAGGGCTGCGGCCTTGGTCGCGTTGGAGGCGTCGAGCGCGATGCCCGCGCGGCGGACGGACGCGATGATGCCGGCGTCGAGGAGCACGACGTCGGGATTGATCGATGGCCGCTCCTGATCGATTCGATCGCTCTCGGCCGGCAGCACATGAACGTCCGGCAGCGCGAGCGACATCCTGATCTCCGAGGGCTCCGCAACCAGGCGGTCGGCCGAGGAATCCGCGGTCGCCGCGCCGAAGTCGCCGTCCCAGATCGCGTCCCGGCCCACGCCGCCCACCAACCCGTCCGCCCCGCCGTTGCCTGCGATCTCGTCACGCGTGGTCGACACCCACGACGCTCCGTCCTGCGGCGGCGTGATCTCGATGGAGAACGGAATCGGCGAATCGCCGGGGCCGTCTCGACGGATCTTCATGACGTACCGCCCGGCCGACAGCGTCCGCATGTCGATGAGGCCGTATTCAGGCGCCACCGCGCCGAAGGCCAGACGCTCACCCGTCACCGTGTTGATCGGCCGGCCGAACTCGTCGTAGACCGATGCCACGACCCCCGGCGCATCGACGGAGAGATCCAGCCTCGTGCCGCTGGTGGTGGCCCGCCCCGCGGCGGCGAGCGTGATCGTCGGGCCGCCCGCCGACCCGACCAGGCGAACGCCGATCCGCGTCCGACCGGCCTCGAAGGCCTGACGCACCACGGTCGACAGGTCCAACTGCTGCGTCGCGTTGGTCGCCGCCGGAACGCTCAACGTGCCGACGCTCCGGTACGTCCTGGTGTCGTCACCCACCACGCCAGCGCCGCTCACGGTCGCGGCCATGTCCGCCTCGACGGTCGCCACCTGCACCTGCACCGTCCCGGCCGCCGTGGAGGTCGTCTGCAGCCTGAGCGTGGCCGTCACCCACTCGAGCGGAACCCCCATCAGGGCGGACAGATCGAACTCGAGGAGTCCGTACGCGTCGTTGGTGGCGGTTCCCGCACCCTTCACCGTGAACGGCGAGGACACCACCGAGAATCCCGTCGCCGTTCGCGTGAGCGACGCGGCAACCACGCCCGCGACCAGGCTTCGATCGCCCGTGCGCCGGTCCGCCGCGCCCACGAGACGAATGAAGTTGCGGTCCCGATCGCCGCCGGTGACCACGCTCGGGTCCCCCGCGCCCGCATACATGCCCCCGCCATCGCCCTTGGTGGTGAAGGTGAACCACGATGACGCGCCCGATGACGTCGTCAGCGAACTCACGATCACGGGCTCGTTGGTCGACGTGTTCTTCACGAGGTACCGACCGTTGGTGCCCGGCGAGGCGATGACCTGCGGCTCGGGCGGCGCTCCGTCGGGCTGCCGGCGGCCCGGCAACTCCATCGACGAAGGAGACGTGAAGATGCCGTGGAACGCACCCCCGGGCGAGTTCGCCGGCGCATCCGAGATCCCCATCAGCCGATAGGAACGATGGCTGCCGGCGGCGACGGGCACGGACGTGAGGTCGACGAAGCTCGTGGTTGCGGTCGTCTGCGCTTGACCGCCATCGTTGTCGTCGCCCACCACGAGATCCTGGCCGACCTGCTCGTTCACGATCCCGTCACCCTCGAGACGATCGTCGCCGGCGAACCCCTTGACGTAGTCGTTGCCGCCGCCGCCCTGGATGATGTCGGGCCCCGCCGACCCGAACAGCCGGTCGACGCCGTTGCCGCCGCGGATGACGAGCCTGAGATTCGCCCCGCGCGTGATTTCGTGGCGACCGATGCCCGACACGCCGGTCGGCCCCGCCGGGACCGTGCCGGGCTGCGCCTCGACACGGTCGTTGCCTTCGCCGGTATTCACGAAGAACGCTTCCGTCCCCGTCGTCTGGAACTGGGAGTATCGCCACGACAACCCCGCCGCTGTGCCCGCGAACCGCAGGGAACCCATCCGGTCGACTTCGTTGACCAGCGGAATGTTCGCCGCGACCACGTACACGCCCCGCTTGGGATCGTCGGCCCGCTGCCCCTCGAGCGTCCGGAAGCCGATCCGGAGACTGTCGCGATCCTCGCTCTCCGTCAGCGAATCGGACTGGTACTGCCCCCAATACGCCACGGTGTCGAACCCGGCCGCGCCGTCCAGATAGTCGCTGTTGGAGGACATCGAGAGGGACGATGGAACCACTTGGAACGTGTCGTTGCCGTTCCCTCCGTGAAGCAGGTTGGACTGCTGGAACGAACCCGATGCCGCGCTGATGGTCGCATCGACGCCGCCGAACATCACGTCGTCTCCGTCGCCGCCGAAGATCCAGTCCGTCCCCGGCCCGCCGAAGAGACGGTCGTTGTCGATGCCGCCCACCAGCACGTCCCCGCGTTCGCGGATGTCCCGCATCCACGCCTCGGCGCCGCGCTCGATCGACGCCTGGTCGTCCGCGATGCCGAACTCGCGCCGCAGCCAACGCGGACCGTCTTCCTGCCCCGACAGCTTGGCGATCAGGGTCTCCATCTCGATTGGCGGGTTGGCGACGTTCACGAAGCCGTCCGACGCGGCCTGCATGTTCATGGTGTCGTCGCCCGATCCGCCGAAGGCCCACACGGACCTTCTCACGTTGGGGTTCACCACGAGCGTGTCCGCGCCGCCCTTGAGGTCCACGACGATCAGGTCGAAACTGTCGAAGGAACCGCGACCCACGCTTTCGAACCTGTCCAGGCCCGCGGCGTCGAAGCCCGTCAACGGCGTTGCCGCAGACACGTTCGGGTCCGTGATGTTCCGACCGGCGTTGGGTTGGCCGACGCCCTTGACCGTGAAGTACATCACGTTCGTGCTGTTGCTCTGGATGATCGTCCGCCCGACCAGGTTCTCGACGTTTCCGCCGTCGATCAGCTTGATCTCAATCCGGTCGTCGTTGTCCGTCGCCTCGTAGTACCAGACGTTCTCCAGTTCGCGCAGGTGGTTCCGCCACCCGCCGTCCTCTTCACCGATCCCCGTCGGCCCGTCGTTGAGCACCGGCTCGTTTCGCTTGTCGTACAGCAGGTTCTGCTCCGCCGGGTCGAAACCTCCGTGCAGGAAGTCCGCCCCGACGCCCGCCAGCAGCCTGTCGTTGCCGACGCCGCCCGCCATGCGATTCAGGCCGCCGTCCGTCGGATCCGCCCATCCGGCGCCCGGGAACAGCTCGCCCGCAGGCAGCCCGATCACGGTGCCGATCGATCCCGCTCGCAGCTGTTGGGCGCCCGCGATCAGGATGCTCTCGAGACTCTGCATGCCCCCGGACTGCGTGACCCGCCGCCCGGCGAACATCATGTCGTCGCCACCCTGCCCCAGCAGTTCGTCATTGCCGACGCCCGAATACAGGTAGTCGTTGCCGTTGCCGGGAGAACCGTCGACGCCGTCCGCCGCGTCGTCGCCCCAGATGCGGTCGCTCCCCCCCATGCCGAAGATGAAGTCCTGCCCCGGCCCGCCCACCAGCAGGTCGCGACCCGAACCGCCCACCAGCACGTCCGTCCCGAATCCGCCGTCGATCAGCGTCGCCATCTCCGTGCCACCGTTCCGCGTGTCGATCGCGCCAAAGTCGACCGGGCCGACGCCGGAGGTCGTTGTCGACAGGAACTCCACCACGTCGTTTCCGGCGCCCGCGTCGATCGTGAACTGCTCGATCCGCGGCGTGCGGTTCGCGTCCGCCTGTCGCCACGCCACCTGCATCGTCCACGAACGTCCCCCCGTCGCGTAGGAGACGTTCAACTTCCGATCCGCCGTCTCCCCGATCCTGATCGTGTCGTCGCCGGACGTGCCGTTGATGATGAGCACGTCGGTGTCCGTGCCGTCGTTCGTGCCCGTCGGCGGGTCGACTCCCGGACGTTCGACGCCATGCCCCTCGATCGTGTCCTCGCCGACGCCCGCCGACTGGAGGTCGAGCACGAACGCGTCGGCATTCGAGCCGCCGATCAGCGTGTCGCGCCCTCGCACGGGATCTCCGGTCGTGGGAAGGTCGGAGTCATCCCCCTGCAAGAAGTCTTGACCCGAGCCGCCGTACACCGTGTCGTTGCCACCGCCGCCGAACAGGCGATCATTGCCCGCATCGCCGTACATCGTGTCGTTGCCGCCGTTGCCCTGAATGACGTCGCCGTCGTCGCCGCCCTCAAGAAGGTCCGGACCGCCGTCGCCGTACATGACGTCCGAGCCCGATTCGCCGTACAACTCGTTCCTGTCCGACGGCGAACCCTCGCCGAACTCGTCGTTGCCGCCGTGCATCACGTCGCTGCCTTGACCGCCACGGAGCGTGTCGTTGCCGGCCCCGCCCATCATCGTGTCATTGTCGTCCTCGCCCCACAACACGTCGTTGCCGATGCCGCCGTACATCACGTCGTCGCCGGTGCCGCCGTGCAAGGTGTCGTCCCCGGCGCCGCCCCAGATCCCGTCCCGGCCCGGTCCGCCGTCAAGCCGCGGATCGTTCCCTGCGCCCCCGTCGATCGTGTCGTTGCCGTCCTCGCCCAAGACGGTGTCGACGTCCTCGCCGCCCCGCAGGGTGTCGTCGCCGATGCCGCCCTGCAGCGTGTCGTCGCCCGCGCCGCCGTCGATCGTGTCGTTCCCCTCGTCACCGTGGAGATCGTCGCCGTGGTCGCCGCCGTCGATGACATCGTCGTGGTCGCCGCCGCGAATCTCGTCGACGCCCGCGCCGCCCAGCAGGCGGTCGCGACCGCTCTCGCCGAGGATGCGGTCGTTCTCCGTGCCGCCGTCGGCAAAATCGTCGCCATCGCCGCCCCGGATCTCGTCGCGGCCCGCGCCGCCCAGCAGCGAGTCGTTGTCCACGCCGCCCAGCAGCGTGTCGTCGCCGTCGCCGCCGTCGATCGTGTCGTCGCCCGCGTCGCCGCGGAGCGTGTCGCCGCCGCTGTTGACCTGCCCATTGTCGACGTCGGAACCGCCCGAGATTCGGTCGTTGCCGATGCCGCCGCTCACGTCGTCATCGCCCGCGCCGCCCCGGAGCACATCGTTGCCGCTCCCGCCGATGATGCGGTCCCGACCCGCGCCCCCGTCGACGGAGTCCGCGCCGTCGCCCGCGTCGATGTAGTCGGGACCCGCCTCGCCGTCGATCACGTCGTCGCCGCCTGCGCCGAAGAGATAGTCGGGCTCCTCGTCCGCCCCGCCCCGAATCGTGTCGTTGCCGTTGAGCGGGGCGTTGCCCGTCGAAGCCACGCCGCCCGCGGGCAAGCCGCTCGGCGGCACGACCAGTCCGCTCGCGTCGAACGTCGGAGCGGCACGGTTGAATCCGACAGACACGCCCGGGGCGACCCCGTCGCCCCAGAGCGCGTCGCGACCGTCGCCGCCCGACAGCGTGTCCTTGCCGTCGCCGCCGACGATCCAGTCGTGCCCCTGATCGCCCGAGATCGTGTCCTGATCGGCATCGCCGTACAGGTCGTCGTTGCCCGCGCCGCCCGATATGGTGTCGTTGCCGCTCCCGCCCCACGCCTGGTCGTTGCCGTCGCCACCCCTGATGTAGTCGTTGCCCCCCTCGCCGTGGAGCCGGTCGTCGCCGCCGCCGCCGACCAGCGTGTCGACGCCGTTGCCGCCGTGCAGCACGTCGGGGCCCGACCCGCCCTCGAGCGAGTCGTTGCCCTCGTCGCCGCGCGCGGTCACGCGTCCGGAGCCCGCGTGCGTCAGCCGGTCGTTGCCGATGCCGCCGTTGAACTCCACCTCCGCCGCGACGTCCTGCGTCACCACGAGCGAGTCGTTGCCCGCGCCGCCGCTGAACACGATGCGGGTGACGGCGGCGTCGATCTCCTGCTGACGTCCGTTGACCCGCACGACGTGCCTGGTCCCCTCGCGACTCACCACGGCGTTGTCGTCGTCGCCGGAGGTCGTGATCGTCATCACGCGGCTCAAGGCGTCGTACGTGAACACGCCGTCGTTGGTCCGCTCGGGAACGCATCCGACGTTGAAGTCCAGCAGCGTCACCGACGCGATCTCCCAGTCGTAGTCGAAGATCGTCCAGCAGACCTTCGCCCAGCCCCAGCCGATGCAGAGCCTCGCATTCAGGTAGGCCCGCAGCTCCGCGCTCAGACTCCCCGAGAACTCCAGCATCGGTGCCGCGAAATTGATGTTGAGGGCACGGTCGATCTTCACCAGCCGCACCTTCGTGAAGTCGTTGTCGCCGTCGTCGACATCGCGGCACAACCCCACCGATACGTTGGCGTACAGCCCGCCGCTCACGCCCGCTCGCACCCTGAAGATCGACAGGTCCACGTTCAGTTCCGCCGCCGCCGTGATCGAGCCGTTCACCGCGATCAGCGGCACCCGCCGCCCCCGCGCATCGATGTCGCTGACGTAAAAGCCCGCGCCCAGCAGCGCGATGTTCCCCATCGGATTCGAAGACGTGATGGACTGGACGTACTTCCTCGCGCCGAACGTGTCGAACCCGAAGGCCATCTGCCCCGAGACTTCGAGGCTGGCCGCGAAACGGGCCCCGATGGGTCCGAACACCGGGAAGAAGACCGAGAATCCGAATCCCGCCTGCAGACGCGGCGTGTCGTAGCGGAAGAGCGTCGCGTCCTGCCCGAGCAGCAGCTTGAACGCCTCCGCGGGCGAGTCCATGATCGGGAAGCTGAACCCGCCCCCCGCGAGCCCGCGGTACATGTCGAAGAGCCGGCCCGCGCCGTCGGTCCGGGCATCCAACGCCGCGAGGGTGTTGGCCGCTCGGCTGACATCGACGGCGACGCCCCGCAGCGACGAAAGACTCCGCAGGTCCTCGCGCGACCCGCCCACCGTGAACGATCCGAGCGTCAGGTACTGCCCAGTCGACGACGCTCCCGACGGCGTCACGTACTTGAGGATCCGCGACAGGCTCGTCACGAAGTTGATCGAACTCGCGTATTGGCCGTTGCCGTACCACCTCGCCAGGTCCAGCAGGGTCACGTCCCTGCCCATCACGTCCGACATCACGGGCAGCGGCTTGGTGAGGGTGTTGATCACCGGCCGAATCGGCCCCGCCACCCGGTTCACCTGATCCATCACCGGACGGACCACGTTGTCCAGGAACGATCCCAACTCCAGACGCACGTCGTTGAACGAGATCGTGGGCGTGGCACCCAGCGGCAGACCCGAGCCCAGCGTGTACGACAGGGGCCAATCAAGCCGCATGGTCGTCGCCAACGACGGGAACTGGGACAGATTGCCGAACCCCGTCACCAGGTCGAGGTTGAGCGCGGCCCCGCCCTCGAGGCGCGGCATCGACCACGACGACCCCGACGCCAACTGCCCCATCCGCAACCGATTCCCGTCCCCGTTCAGGTCGACCTTGAACGCCGCCCGCAGCCGCGACGGCGAGGCGGCGTTGTCCCTGGCCTGAAGCGTGAGGAACCCCAGACGCCCCGCTGCGTTCAGCCCGCCGAGCGTCGCTTCGGCCACCACCTCGAGTTCGTCGGGCTTGCTGGTCTCGAAGTAGAACCCGCCAGCCCTGCTCACCCCGAAACTCAGGTCGAACCGGTAGGACAGCGAGACCGTGGGCGTGGCCTCGAGCGTCAGTCCGAGCGACGAAAGCCCCGCGTCGAACCCGATGTTGGTCGATGCCGTCAGCGCGCCGCCGATCCGCAGGTCGAACTGCACCAGATCGTTCGATTGAACGAGCACGATGTCATCCAACGTCACGCTGCCGTCAGGAGTCCTCGCGCCGCTTCGCGCGATGTCCTGAAGCACGTTGGCCCCTTGGGGCCCCAGCGCGCCGTACAGCGCGTTCCGGATGCCCGTCGCCGCCACGTCGCCGGCACTCGACCTCACCGTGTCGCGCAGCGACGTCACCCCGCCCCGCAGGCTCTCCAGCACGCGGCTCGGCCCGTCGCCGGTCCGCAACCACGCGAGCGGCGACCCGATGATCGGAAGCCTGGTGTTGAGGACGCCGTTGAGCAGCGAAGAGTCGATCCGCTCGACGAGGTAGGCAAGACCTTCCACCACCGCGTCCGTTCGCGTCTGCAGGTTGACGTCCCGGATCCAGTTCGCGAGGTCCGGCACCGTGAGACTGGTCGTCCCGGTCGACAGGTTCGGCGCATTCAAGGCGAGATCCGGTGCTAGACGCGTCGGGTTTGACCGCAACCCCGCGTAGAGCGGCAACGTCGCCGACGCGCTGCCGGTAATCGCCGCCGACACCACCGAAGGCCCCAACTCCGACAACCAATAGCGTCCGCCGCTTCGGTCGTCGAGGTCGAGCGACGCCGACGCCGTCAGGGCCGCGTTCCCTCCGTCCGACGTGTTCCGCGGATCTCCGACGAAGATCCCCAGCGGCCCCACCGACGCCTCGAATCGCACGTTCTGCGCCGAGGCCGAGGCCGAGACCGCGACCCTCGACGAGTCGAGGATGAAGGGCTGAGGGTTGAGCGCGTCGGTCAGGTCGATCCCCATCCGCAGGTCCACCAGCGCGTTCGCCGCCACGCCCAGCACCCCAGAGCCGCCAAGGCCGATCAGATGCCCGCCCGGAATGTTGATCTCCGGACCCGTGATGTCCAGCGGCAGTTGCTTGGAGTACGACGCGTCCAGTCGCATGGTCACGAGCAGCGTCCGGTCGCCGTCGAAGCTCACCGTCGCGACCACCGTCGTTCCGCCCGTCTGCTTCCTGAACTCCGTCGACATCCGCCCGACCAGCGACTGCAACGTCAGGCCCGACTCGCCGGTCACCGACAACGCGTTGCTGCTGAAGATGCTCGCGAAACTCCTCAGCTGGTCGCCCGTCACCGACGACACCAGGTCCAGCACGCTCTTGTTGATCAGCGGCAGCGGACGCCGCAAGACCTCTGCGCCGTCCAGCCTCGACACGAACGAAGACGCTCCCTGCAGCAACGTTGCCACCGTGTCCGCGTTCAGCTTCGGGAACTTCGCCAGATTCGCCGCTCCGGGCGAATACGTCACGCTCACGTCCGCCGGATCGGACAGGTCCGCGATGGACACCGTCACCCGCGGGTCGGCTCCGAGCGGAATCAGTCCGTCCGTCACCGCGATGTTCGACACCGTCGCCGTCGCGCTCCCGCCCACCTCAGGTCCGGTCAGCACCGTCGTCACGTCCGATCCGATCGCCGTCGCCAACTCGTGCAGCGTCACCCGCGTCGACGTGCCCGGCCGGGGCGACCGCAACGACGCGCTCAGCGTGGCCCGCGCATCGACCGACACCTTGCCCGAGACGCTCAGGAACCCGACCGCCGCCGCCTCCACGTCGATCGGCGTCGGCGTCGTGATCGTCGCCGACGCGTTCGCCCTCGCATCCTGCACGAAGACGTGCTTCGTCCAGTCGTCGCCGTGCAGCGGCCGCCCCTCGATCAACCCGTCGCCGTTCTCGTCGACGCCCACCAACCCCAAATCGATCGCCGCGTTCGAATCGTTGATCGCCTGAATGCCGAAAGTGGCCGACCCCTGCGTCAGGTCCCGCACCACCAACCGATATCCCGACGCATCCACGTCGACCGCCACCATCCCGCCCGTGGCTTCCTCGATCCTCGACTCCACCTCAGCCACCGTCTGACAGTCAGTGACGTTGAGCTCGCGACTCGCGCCGTTGCGCAGCGTCACCCTGATCTGCTGGACCCCCCGCGGCTCCGCGGTCTGCTCCACGCCCTCGGCGTTGATGAAGGTGGAGGGAGCCGTCCCTCGCACGCCGCGCCCCGCGTTCAGTTCGCTCAACGAGCTCAAGCCCGAGAACGGCGCCGCCCCCGTCCCCAGCGGCGTCAACACCACGCCGAACGTCGCCCCGAACGAGGCCTGCGTTGACACCCTCAGCGACGAGGCGCCCTGCCCGATCCGGATGCCGCCCACGGGCCCGAGATCGAACGACACGCCCAGGTCCGCGTCCAGTTCGCTCGTGCCGCTCGCCGTCAGGCTGATCGTGAACTCGTTCGTCACGGGATCGAACGTCGGATTGAAGGTCCGCTCGTCGACGCCCAGCCCCCGCGCCATCAGCCGCAGCGCGCCCTGCACCGTCGAGAAACCCAGTTGCCCCGTCGCCGCGTCCGCCAGCGGATCGACCACCTTCTCCTTGAGCGACTTGCCCAGGTCGATGATCTGCGAGTACGACTTGTCCTTCAGGAACGGCACGAACCCGCCGAACGACGCGCCGCGTCCCATGTCCGTGATCGAACTCGCCAGTTGCGTCAGCATCGACGCCACGTCCGACGCCGTGATCCGCGAGAACGACGCCACCGCCCTGCTGATGGTCCCGAAGTCCGCGCTGACCGTCTCGACGCCCACGCCGTCGAGCACGTTCCCTCGATTGATCTCCACCCGCGTGCCCGACTCCAGCGAATACGAGCCCAGTCGCCCGCTCAGCGGCAGCACGATGTGCAGTGGCGAAGGCTCCGCGGTCACGTTGACGATCGACGCCGCCGACACCGACGTCAACTCCGCCAGGGTGATCCGTCCCGCCGCGTCCCCGTCGGGGTTGTTGAGCGTCAGCGACACGTCGGCCCGCATCGACGCGGTCCCGTCCGTCACCGCCGCCTCGAACACGCCCAGCTCCACGCTCGCGTCGATGTCCGTGGCCGCCACCGTCGCCGACGCCGACATCATCGTCGTCTCGCGAATGAAGAAGTTGTTCGCCGTCAACGTGTTCGCGAGCGTCGCCAGCGGATCCGTGCCGCCGGTGTCCTGAACCCGCAGCCCGAGCTCGAACGTTCCCGTCGCCGCCGCCGCCACGTTCGCCGACACCGACGAGGCCAACATCGCGTCGACGCCGCCGACGCTGAATCGCGTGTCGAGCTCCAAGGCCTCCGAATCGGCCAGGTCGCGACGCGCCGAATGCTGGAGCGCGAACCGCACCACGTACTCGCCCTTCGCCGCGTCGTACCCGCTCTCAACGCTCCCCACCGAACCGCCCAAGGCCCCGGCGATCGACTGGCTCGACGCCACCGACTGCAGCACGACGTCCAGCGGTGCGAACACCCGGTCCGTCAGGATCGCGCCAAGCCCGGTCCGTCCCGAGGAAGGCGACTCGACCAGCAGTTCCCCAAGCGTGAGACCTCCCCGACCGTCCCCCGACGGCCGCGGCTCGGTCACCCGCGGCAGCGGTTGCCCCATCGCTCCCAGCACCGTCAGCCCGCTCGCCCAGTCCGCAAGCTCGCTGAGCCCCTGCCTCAACTGCGCCGCCGCCGCCGCTCCGAGCGACCGCGACTGCAACGACCTCGATCCGTACGAATCGCCGACCGACGACGACACGCCCGCCCCCGCCGCGACCCGCGCCGCCACGCTCCGCTGGTTGTTCCGCTCGTCGACCTCTCCTTCCCGATTCCACCGATCCGCCACCGCCACCACGTACCCATCACCCGTGAAGCCCGCCGGCAGCAGCACGCGGCTCTCCATCGTGTACGAGCCCATCGACGCCAGCGGCGCATACTGCCCCGTCCAGGTCGACCCCAAGTACACGTCCGTCCCATCCCCACGGAACGTGCCGTCCCGCGTCAGGTACAGGTCGTCCGTCCACCCCGACGAGGTCGTCGCCTCCGAACCCTTGTTCATCACGGTCCACGAGATGACCGCCACGCCTCCGGCTCGCAACTCCTCCGACCCGTGCGGCTGGATCGTCACTCGCTCGGGCACAAGGTCGGGTCCCTTGACCCTTCCCCACGTGTCCCATGGCGCTCGCGGGGTTGGCCCCGCCGACCCCTGCCCGTCGCCCGGAACAGCGGGTGGCGGCGGCGGCCGCGTCGCATCCGCCGCGTCGCCCGGCAATGGCTCCCAACGCTCCCCCCCACCCCCCGTCGGCACCGACCCCGCCCGCGACGCCGCCGCGTCCCGCTCAGCCTCGTCCAGCAGCCGCGACGCCTTCGTGAAGTCCTGCAGGCCCCCGCGGTCCGTCGACCCGATGTCGATCACCAACGCCGCCTGCCGGTCCAGCAGCGACTCCAGCCCCTGCGGCTGCCCCGCCAGCATCACCAGCTGCTCCAGCGGCTCGATCACGCGATCACGACCACCCCACAGGCCGCTCCCGTCGATACGTCGACTCGCCATGCACGCCTCCTCCACGCCCATCGCGGCGTGGTGATGCCCCGGAGTCCGACCGACGCCGCACCCGGGTGCGCGGGTTCGCCCAAACTCTCTTAATGACAAGGCGCAGCCCACTTGGACAGGGGACATCCTCTTGGCGAAATAGGACGCAGTCGATGCGAACAAAACACGATCGACATGGCGGTGGCACCGACAGCCCCGCCGTCAACCCGGCCCCGTCACGCCGACGCGACGGCCGACGGTCCACGCCCAAGACCACGCCCCCGCCGCCATCCAACCGTTCGCTCCCTCTACCGTTCCAAGACATGCCCGACCCCGCTCCCGACGCCTCCGTGGGCGACTTCGTCCACCTCCACCTCCACAGCGAGTACTCCCTCCTCGACGGCGGCAACCGCATCGACAAGCTCGTCGACCGCGTCGCCGAACTGGGCATGAAGGCCGTCGGCGTCACCGATCACGGCAACATCTTCGGCGCCGTCTCCCTCTACACCGCCTGCAAGGACAAGGGCATCAAGCCCATCCTCGGCGTCGAGGCCTACGTCACGCCCCCCGGCAAGCCACGCACCGATCGCACCTACTCCGGCGGCGGCGAGGGCGGCTTCCACCTCGTCCTGCTCGCCATGAACGACGTCGGGTGGCGCAACCTGATGCTCCTCTGCTCCGAGGCCTTCCTCACCGGCTTCTACTACAAGCCCCGCATCGACCGCGAACTCCTCGCCGCCCACGCCGAAGGCCTCATCGCCATCAACGGCCATCTCGGCAGCGAGATCGGCGACCACCTCCTCTCCTTCACCCGCTCCAACGACAAGAAGCACTGGGACCTCGCCGTCGAGAGCGCGCAGTGGCACGCCAAGGCCTTCGCCGGCGGCCCCATCCCCCGCTTCTACGTCGAGCTCCAGCACCATGTCCCCGAGCAGAACGCCATCAACCCCCTGCTCATCAAGCTCGCCCGCGAGCTGAACCTCCCCCTGGTGTGCGACAACGACGCCCACTTCCTCAAGGCCGACGACCACGACACCCACGACACCCTCATCTGCATCTCGACCGGACGGGGCAAGAACGACCCCGACCGCATGCGCTATCCCCCCGAGATCTACGTCAAGAGCCCCGAGGAGATGAAGGAGCTCATGGAGCCCTACGGGGCCGAGGGCGCGGAGGCCATCGCCAACACCCGCCGCATCGCCGCGGCGTGCAACGTCACCCTCCCCATCGGCGCCAACAACTCCCCCATGGTCCGCGTCAAGCCGCGAGACCCCGCCGCCGCCCCACGCTGGGACGACCCCGCCTTCAAGGGCGACCCCACCGAGTGGTACAAGGCCTACTGCGCCACCTTCGAGGTCGTCCCCTTCTCCATCCCCGACGACGCCTCCGAGGCCGACCGCGCCGACCTGCTCGCCAAGGCCAAGGCCGAGTGCGACCTCGCCCTCCGCCAACTCGCCGAGGGCGGCTTCCGCTGGCGTTACGGGCGCGATGTCGACCAGGCCCGCAAGGCCAACCCCGACGACGATTACGTCGCCCGCCTCGAACGCGAACTCAAGATCCTCGCCGACAAGAACATCTCGGCCTACTTCCTCATCGTCTGGGACTTCGTCAACTGGGGCCGCCAACGCGCAATCCCCGCCAACGCCCGTGGCTCGGGCGTCGGCACCATGGTCGGCTTCGTGCTCGGCCTCTCCAACGCCTGCCCCGTCCGCTACGGCCTGCTCTTCGAACGCTTCACCGACCCCGACCGCAGCGAATACCCCGATATCGATATCGACCTCTGCCAGGACGGCCGGGGCGAAGTCATCAACTACGTCCGCGCCAAGTACGGCCACGTCGCCCAGATCATCACCTTCGGCACCCTGGGCGCCAAGGCCGCCCTCCGCGACGTCGGCCGCGTCCTCGAGATCCCCCTGGGCGAGGTCGACCGCCTCTGCAAGCTCATCCCCGCCCAGCTCAACATCTCGCTCCAGGAATCCCTCGACCAGGAGGCCGACCTCCGCAAGGCCATCGAGGAGAACGACCGCTACCGGCAACTCTTCGACCACGCCATGGCGCTCGAGGGGCACACGCGCCACGCCGGCGTGCACGCCGCGGGCGTCATCGTCGCCACCAGGCCTCTCCACCAGATCGTCCCCCTCTACCGCCCCGCGGGGAGCGACGAGAACGAAATCATCACGCAGTGGGACGGCCCCACCTGCGAGAAGATGGGCCTGCTCAAGATGGACTTCCTGGGTCTTCGCACCCTCTCCATCATCGAACGCGCCAAGAAGCTCATCCGCGACACCCTCCCCGAGGAGCAGATCTGGGCCGCCGTCGGCAAGCCCGCGCCCAAGCCCGGCCAAACGCCTCCGCCCCACCCCCTCGACCTCGACCGCATCGACTTCACCGACCAGAAGGTCTTCGAGCTCTTCCGCCGCGGCGAGACCACCGGCGTCTTCCAGTTCGAATCCGGCGGCATGCGTCGTCTGCTCACCGAGATGAAGCCCGACCGCCTCGAGGACCTCATCGCCGCCAACGCCCTCTTCCGCCCGGGCCCGATGGACCTCATCCCCGACTACAACCGCCGCAAGCACGGCCAGGAACCCGTCCCCAAGGTCCACGACATCGTCGAGCGCTACACCGCCGAGACCTACGGCGTCATGGTCTACCAGGAACAGGTCATGCAGATCGTGCACGGCCTGGGCGGCATCAAGCTCCGCGACGCCTACACCCTCATCAAGAACATCAGCAAGAAGAAGCACGACAAGATCGAAAAAGAACGCCCCAAGTTCGTCGAGGGCGCAGGCAAGCAGGGCCTCCCCAAGCCCAAGGCCGAGGAACTCTTCGAGCTCATCCTCAAGTTCGCCGGCTACGGCTTCAACAAGAGCCACTCGACCGGCTACGCCATCGTCGCGTACCAGACGGCCTACCTCAAGACGTACTTCCCCAACCAGTACATGTCGGCCTTCCTCACGTACGAATCGCAGGCGAGCAAGGTGAGCGAGTGGATCCCGTACCTCGAGGACTGCCGCCGCACGCGGTTCGTCGATCCCTTCACGGGCACCCAGGCCAAGGTGGGCGTCGAGGTGCGTCCGCCCGACATCAACCTCTCCGCGGCGGACTTCACCGTCGTCTTCGCCGACGACGAGCCGCACACCGCCCGCCACGGCCACGTCCGCTTCGGCCTTCGCGCCATCAAGGGCGTGGGCGACAAGGCCATTTCGCAGGTGGTGGCCGAGCGCGTGAAGGGCGGGCCCTTCCGTAGCCTGTACGAACTCACCGAGCGACTCCCCTACGGCGTCGTCAACAAGGCCGCCCTCGACTCGCTCATCAAGTGCGGCGCGTTCGACGCCGTGCACGGCCGCGACCAGCGGGCCGCCATGGCCGCCACCATCGAACGCGCCATGAACGCGGGCCAGAAGGCCGCCATCGACAAGGCCGCGGGCCAGGGCGCGCTCTTCGGCGGCGGCCCCGCCGCCGCGCAGGAGGCCTCGGCCGTCGTCCCCCTCGCCAAGACCGACGCATGGTCCGAAGCCGAGACGCTCGCCTTCGAGAAGGAAGTGCTGGGCTTCTACGTGAGCTCGCACCCGCTCGAACGCTGGAAGCCCTGGTACAACGCCTTCGCCACGCACACCACGGCGACGATCAAGGAGCAGCCCCAGGACGCCCGCGTCGTCCTCGCGGCGATGGTGCAGCAGGCCCGCACCATCGTCTCGCGCAACGGCCGCAACGCCGGACAGAAGATGGCCATCCTCACCGTCGAGGACACCTTCGGCGCGGTGGAGTCGGTCCTCTTCGCCGAGTGCTACGGCAAGTACTCGCACCTGGCCACCAACGAGGCCGTCATCTTCGTCCTCGGCCGCGTCGACCTCAAGCGCGGCGACCCGCAGATCATCGTCGACCGCCTCGTGCCCATCGACGGCCTCCCCCTCGACGGAGGCCGACTGCGCCTCTTCGTCGACGAGCAACGCCTCAACGGCGGCGCGGCCGCGACGATGAGCAAGGTCGCCAAGATCGTCAAGGCGAGCGTGCCCCCGCCCGCGACGCCCAAGGACACCGCGGCTCCCCCGACGTTCCCCGTCGAGATCATCATCGGCACCGCCGACAGCGTCGCCGTGCTCGCCGCCGACCCCGCGCTCCGCGTGCAACTCAAGCCCGATCTCCTGCGCGACATCGCCGGCGAACTCGGCGAAGGCATGGCCAAACTCGCGGGCGGCGTCGCCCTCGACAAGGTCGAGAAGAACGACAAGCCCAAGTGGGGCAAACGCCGCGCCTCGAGCGACGACGACGAATGACGTTTCGTCTTCGCCCTCCCTCGCCCCTGCTTCGCCCGCCAGGGCGCACCAGTCGTAGCCGTGGTGCGCAGCCCGGCTCTGCGGGCAAGCCCACGGCCATGCGCCAATCCGCGCGATGATGCGCCCGCGTGATCGATCTCGCGCCATGACGATCGATCCCGATCATCGACACCTCGCACTCGGCAACGCGCTCATTCCTCGCGTCACGATGATC
>JBBAVG010000040.1:17040-33104 GCA_040397805.1 Phycisphaerales bacterium | reverse complement strand
GCCTCCACCATGAAACAGGCCCGCCGAAAGGCGGGCCTGCGGAGGGGATTCAGGTTGAGGTCGCGGCTCAGCGGCGGGCGAGGACCTGGTCGAGGAGCGAGACGGCGTTCTGGTTGCCGAGGTAGAAGTTGGTGTTGGTGATGGTGTCGAAGCCTGCGGAGAGGCGGCGACGGGTGTTGCTGAGCGAGTAGGCGCGGCCGGTGCCGGGGAGCGACTCGGGGGAGTTGGACGCCATCGGATCGAAGGTGGTCGCGCCCGCGGTGATGTCTTCCGTCACTCGCAGGCCCATCAGTTCGCCCACGCGACGCGAGATGGCGCCGGTGACCGACTGGGTGAGCTGATCGAGGCCCGTCTGGCCGGGCGTGATGCCCTGGATGGCGAAGGTCGGGATGAAGACCACGGCGTCGTCCTCGACGTCGACGTTGAAGGGGTCGACGTGCTTGCTGAAGCCGTAGGGCTGCGTGCTGCGGAAGGCCTGGCTGATGAGGTCGAAGTTGAACGCGCCGGCGAAGGAGTTGTAGAGGGCGAAGACCGGGTCGGCCGTGCCCGAGAGGTAGACGGTCGAGAAGGGCTCGAACTCGAAGTCGGCCGGGTTGGTCGAGAAGGTGACGTCGTAGCCCGCGCCCTGGTAGAGCGAGTTGAGGCTCGAAACCAGGCGGCCGAGGAAGTAGTCGTTGACGGCTTGGCCGTTGCTGGCGACGCCGGTGAAGCCCAGCGTCGAGATGTCAAGGCCGCCGAACTCGCTGGTGATGCCGCCGACCTGGAGCCAGTCGACCGAGCCGCCGCGGGTCTCGATGAAGACGTTCTGCGACTTGGTGGTGATGGTGCCGGTGCCGTCGGTGACGACCTCGAGCTGGTAGTCGGAGTTGTAGACGCCCTGGATGTACGCGGCGAAGGTGCCCGCACCGGTCGAGCCCAGGCGAGAGGGGACGATGAACTCGGCGAAGAAGTCGCCGTTGGCGTCGTAGCCGTAGCGGGTGGTGCCGTCGTCGGCGATGAGGGTGTTGGGGGTGCCGCCGTAGGGGAGGAAGTCGGAGGGGCTGAAGACGAGCGTGGCGTCGCCGACGGCGGTCGACAGGGAGGTGTCGAAGAAGCCGAACTGGACGGAGCCGCGGTTGTCGGAGAAGGTGGCGGGCGACGCGCTGCCAAGGTCGGCGCCGAACTGGCTCAGCTTCACGGTGAGCTTGAGCTTGGTGCCGGGGGCGATGGGGAGACGGTTGTTGAGGTGGAAGACGTCGACGTCGGAGGCGATCAGGTCGGAGGGCACGCCCGCGCGGCCCTTGGGGCCGATCGCCGCGGAGATTGTCGAGACCAGACGGCCCGAGCCCTCGCGGGTCGAGAGCACGCCCGCGGCGTTGGTGCCGCTGACGGTGTTGGCGGCCGTGTCGCGGGTGAAGGTGTAGCCGCCGGTGATGATCTGGGTGAGGTCGTCGGCGGTGCCGAGGATGCCGTCGAGGCCGGCGAAGTCCTGGGCCGGGGGCGCGTTGACGACGTTGGTGCCGTTGCCGCTGTCGGTGGAACTGGTGAAGCCGCTGTCGCCGTCGTCGAAGACCTCGATGGAGAAGTTGTAATCGCCGACCTGGAGGGGGAACTGGTCGGGGTTGTTGACGCTGGCGTCGTCGAGCGTGTCGGCGTTGCCGACGACGATGTAGAAGGTGCCGGTCTGCTGGATGAGGTAGGCGCGGGCGAAGGTGGTGTCGGTCTCGAGGCCGGCGGGCGGGGGCAGCGTGTTGGTGGAGGCGGTGATGCCGCCGACCGCGGGCTGCAGACCCAACTGGGCGTCGTAGAGGGCGATGTTGGCGAGACTGGCGGTGCCGCCCATCTTGCCCAGGCGCAGGATCTGGCCGGCCTGGAGGGTGACGGCATAGACGTCGACATCGCCGGCGAAGCGGAAGAGGCTGGTGTCGTTGTCGGGGTGGTCGCCGATGAAGCCGCGGAGGATGTAGGGGCGGTTGGTGTCGGGGAGGTTGTCCGCGGCGTCGTTGGAGTCGAGGACGAAGTTGAGGTTGGTCGCGCCGTACATGTCGACGCGGTAGGTGGTGGCGGCACCATTGACGACGTTGTTGACGGTGGCGACGAAGGGGGTGATCTTGTCGCCCGCATCGCCGACGATGGCGTCCTGGCTGAAGTCGTCGCCCGAGCGGCTGAAGCCGTCGCCGTTGCCGTCGAGGCCCTGGCCCACGAGCTTGGTGCGGAAGATCGCCTCGTCGATGAGGAAGCGGTAGACGCCCGGGCCCGGCTTGTCGGGGACCGAGGGGAGGTTGCGGTCGGTGATGGCGCGGGAGAAGACGACCTGCGCGGTGGTCGAACCCGCGACGTACTTGAGGGTGTAGTCGACGCCCTCGATGAGGCGGATCTCGACGTCGCCGTTGCCGCGAACCTCGCTGACGGAGAGGGCGGGGCTGAGGGTGGCGAAGTCGATGGGCTGGTTGAAGATCAGGTTGGCGGTGAAGACGCGGCTGTCGACGGTGGTGCGGATCTCGGTGATGCGACCGGCGTCGGGGGCGAGCAGGGGGGCCTCGACGGCGAAGTTGCCGCGGGAGCCCGAGAAGGCCGCGCCGCCGATGCGGACGGGTCCCAGCGAGCCGCTGCTGGCGATGCGGTACGACTCGGTGGAGCGGGTCGAACCGACGCTGGCGCCGCCGATGGTGACCGAGGCGATGCTGCCGCGGCCCGCGGCGACGGTGTCGTCGGTGGTGCCGAAGAAGGCGTCGCCGCCGCGGTTGAAGCCGGCGGTGATGTCGGACTCCTGGAAGTTGCCGCCGATGGTGACGGCGCCGACGGTGCCGGTCGAGAGGCGGTCGGCCGCGCGGCCGGTGCCTCCGTAGAAGGCGTCGGTGCCCAGGTCGACGCCGGCGACGAGGGCCGAGTCGAAGAAGTCGCCGCTGACGGCCACCGCGCCGATGGCGTCGCCAGCGCTGATGACGCTCGTGCGGATGGAGGCGGCGGTGATGGGGCCGACCGAGTTGCCGAACCGCATGAGCGAACGCTCGATCGAGCCGGCGGCGAGGCTGGCCGTCTCGCGATCGACGCTGATGAGGCCGCGGGCCGCCCCGGTGATGTTGACCGCGCCCAGCGACAGGGCGGCGATGGAGGCCTCGCCGACGGTGAGGGGGTTGGTCGCACCGAACTGGCCGTTGATGGTCAGCGTGGTGACCGAGCGGAGCTCGAGGAACCCGCCAAGGAGGGCGGCGATGGTGAAGGTGGTGACGTCGCCGCCGACGAAGATGTTGCCCGTGCCCTCGACGCGGCCGAGGGTCATGGTGGTCACGCCGCCGTCGATGGCGATGTCGCTGTCGCCGGTGAGGGCGGCGGAGATGGCCAAGCCGCCCAAGGCGGCGTCGTCATTGGTGATGACGTCGAAGTTCGCGAGCGAGCCGGAGCTGGCCACGATGGTGACCGAGGAGGCCGCGGTGGTGTTGATGAGGCGGAGGGTGGTGGAGGCGGCGTTGTAGTTGGCTTGGCCGGGACCCACGAGCGTGATGGTCACGGTGCCGCCGGTGACGGCGAAGGTGCGGGTGCCGGCGTTGAAGGTGACGCCGCCGGGGGGGACGGTGGCGGCGGACTGGATGAGCGGGTTGGAGTTGGGGGCGGTGGTGCCGCCCTTGGTGAAGCGGTTGTCGGCGGCGACAGCGGCCGAGAGGGTGTCGCCGAAGACGCTGACGCCCGATCCCACGGAGCCGAAGGTGAGGGTGTTGACGGCGGAGATGCCGATGGCGGTGGTGTCGTCGGCGGTGTTGTAGAGGCCGTCGGCGCCGGCGTTCATGCCGGCAGAGAAGGTGGAGTCGCTCACGCGGCCGGTGACGCTGACGAGGGCGATGGTGCCCGACTTGACGGTGTCGGCGTTGAGGAGCGTTCCGCCGAGGGCGTTGTCGGCGCCCAGGTCGACCAGGCCCGCGACGAAGCGGGTCTTGGAGACAGTGCCGCCGATGGTGATGGCGGTGATGGCGTCGCCCGCGGCGAAGTACGACCCGAAGCCCGCGGTGAGGGCGTCATTGCCGACGCTGCCTGTGATGGCGATGGCGGAGATGGCGCGGCCGGCACGGACGGAAGTCTCGAAGACATCGCCGCCGGTGACGTCGAACTTGACGATGTTGCGACCGGCGGAGATGGTCGGGCCCTGCACGGCGGCGGCGGGGCTGACGCCTGGGGGGAGCTGGTTGCGGCGGTCGTCGTAGCGGACGGCGGAGGAGAGGGCGGGGTTGACGCCCACGTCGCCGAAGACGCCGTCCGTGCCGCCGAGCACGCTGAGGAGCGTGATGTCGAGATCGGCGTGGACGTTGCCGTAGAGGTTGCCGTTGGTGATGATGAGGCTGGAGATGCTGCCGTCGTAGGCGGCGATGGTCCGGCCGGGGAGGAAGGAGCCGTTGGTGATGGCGACGCTGGCGATGCCGCCGGAGTGGCTGATGATGTCGCCGGCGTAGTCGCCGGCGATGGCGACCGTCTTGATGGAGCCGAAGGCGATGATGGAGCCGTTGGAGACGCGGTTGTCGGAGGGCTTGACGACGGCGCCGCCGACGGTGACGGCGCCGGTGATGTTGCCGCCGACGCGGATCTCGCTGTAGAGCGAGCCGGTGGGGATGGAGAGGTTGGCGAGGTCGCCGCGGACGAGGATGGAGGAGGGGCGACCCTGGGTGCCGATGTTGCGACCGGCGACCAGGCCGGTGATGTTGCCGCTGATGTCGGTGCGGACGGCGAGGTCGCGGCCGGCGGAGATGGTGCCGACGTTGCCGCGGCTGGTGGTGGTGGCGATCTGGGCGTCGATGTCGCCCGCGGTGGCGGTGACGGAGCCGATGGGGCCGCTGGCGACGATGGCGCCGCTGATGCCGTTGGCGCTGGTGACGGCGCCGATGGAGCCGGCGGGGCCGGTGACCTCGATGCGGGTGTTGGCGATGGTGTTGGTGGCGGTGAAGGTGGTGATGGCGCCGGAGACGAGGAAGGTGGAGGCGTAGAAGTCGCGAGCGGAGACGGCGGGGAGTTGGCCGACGGTGACGGCCGTGGTGCGGATGCCGCCGGTGGCCGTGAGGAGGGCGAGGTCGTTGTCGACGTCGATGGCGGAGCGGTTGATGTTGGCGGCGTTGATGCCCAGTCGCACGCGGCCGGTGATGTCGATCGTGAGATCGTTCATGTCGCCGGTGGCGGTGATGCGCTGGGCATCGCGGGCGCCGGTGATCTGGTTGAGGCTCAGTTCGTCGAGGCCGCCGGTGAGCGTCGAGTTGCGGAAGCCGGCGACGTTGATGGTGCCGATCTCGTCGGTGGCGAAGATGGTCGAAGCGTCGAAGAAGCCGCCGGTGATGTCGACGGCGCGGACCTGCCCGCCGGAGATGTTCGAGGAGAAGAAGTTGCCCGAGGTGATGCGGACGTCGCCGATGCCGCCGCGGCTGCGGTTGTCGTCGCCGTAGAGGAAGCCCTGCCAGAAGCCGTCGAGGTCCTGCGACCCGATGTAGACGTTGCGCAGCTGCGCGTTGGTGAAGGTGACGGCGTTGATGCCGTCCATGATGCCGGCGATGACGTCGGGCTGGCGGTTGGCGGCGGAGATGGGGCCCTCGATGACGACCGAGCCGTCGAGCTTGAGGGACGTGACCTCGCCGATGTTGTTGGCGGCGAAGATGCCGCTGGTGGCCAGGGGCGAGGGGTTGGGCTTGGCGATGCCGTCGCCGACCTCGGCGCGGACGATGTTGTCGGCGTAGATGGTGCCGACGATGCCCTCGAAGCGGCCGGGGAGGCCGAGGAGGTCGTAGTTGGCGGTGACGACCTGCAGGGTGCCGGTGGCGCCCTGGAGGATCACGTCGCCGATGGCGCCCTTGGCGCGAACCTGCTGGACGTTGCCGGTGCGGACGACCAGGCCGTTGAGGTCCGGGTCGACGGGGTAGCCCACGTCGTCAAGCGCGCCCTGTCCCTCGCGGGTGTCGGAGTCGCGGATGGCGCGGAGGATCTTGTTGCCGGCCAGCGAGGTGTCGTAGAGACCGGGAGCAGTGCCCAAGGGGCTGCCGACGTCGGTGCCGAGGCGGTTGGCGATGCCCAGACGCGGGCCGATGAGGCGGGGGCCGAAGGCGGGGAGCTGGGTGCGTCCCAAGTCGCCGTCGACGCTGACGATGTTCACCGCGGTGACGTCGATGGCGACGATGTCGCCGTTGGGGGTGTTGTTGATGATCGAGCCGAAGCCGCCGGCGGCGCCGGGGACGCCCGCGCCGATGAGGTTCTGCTCGTCGATGCGCCACACGTCGATCTCGACGTTGCCGCCGATGCTGATGATGGAGGTGCCGTCGCCGATGGCGTTGATGCGGCCGATGCCGACGACGCCCGCGCCGAGGGGGTCGACGCCGTTGATGCGGAGGGTGCGGCCGCCGGAGAGATCGGCGTTGATGGCGGCGATGGCGACGCCCTGCGAGCCGTCGACGGGAAGGGCGATGACTTCACCCAAGACCTGGCCGATGGGGCCGTTGATGGAGATCTGGACCGATGCGCCGCCGTCATCGATGAGCTCCAAGAGCTGGCCGCCGATGATCGGATAGGTGACGTCGACGCTGTTGAGCAGGTCGACCTGCTGCACGTCGGCGAAGCGAATGTCGGATCCGGCGCCGGTGTTGAGGCGGATCCCGCGGCTCCCGAGATACACGCCCGAGCGGGGGTCGGCGTCGATGTAGGCGGCGGGGTCCTGGCTGACGAGCACCGCGCCGATGGTGCTGCCCGCCGGCGTGGTGAGGTTCATCGAGTCGCCCGCGACGTGGAAGGCGACCCTGACGACGCCGACGCTCCCTCCGCCGCCGTTGAGGCCGGTGCGGATGTTGAGGGAGTTGGCGCCCACCCTGGCCCGAGGATCGGTGGCGTCCTGATCCATGCCGACGCCGCCGCGGATGTCGAGGATGCCGATGCGGCCGCCGACGTCGAGGTCGAGGAAGTTGACGTCGCCCGAGCGGGCACTGCCGGGTCCCGCGAGGAACGGGGACATGCCGGTGATGAGGCTGCCCAGGTCGCCGCCGATGGCGACGGTGATGGTGGTGTTGCCGAAGGTGTTGCCGCCGGGCTGACCGATGTCGGAGCCGGTGGTGATGTTGAAGAGGGAGCCGGGGGTGGAGATGGAGCCGCCCTGCCACGACATGGCGTCATCGGCACCCTGGACGGTGTTGGTGATGACGGTGGGATCGGCGTCCGCGCCGTTGTTGGCGAGGAAACCCGTGCCCAGGCGGACCGAGCCGATGTTGCCGGAGAGGACGGTGACGGAGCTGCCCTCGCCGCTGCCGACGTCGGTGAGGCCCTGACCCGCGCCGGTGCGGTACGCGCCCAGCGAGGTGGTGGCGAGGCCGGAGATGGCGACGGCGTAGGGGAGCGGGCCCGCGCCCGTCTCGACGGACCCGTTGGGGTCCATCACGACGAGGTAGTAGATGCCGGGCGAATCGGGCTTGAAGTTGAGGTTGGTGGCGACGAACCGACCCGAGCGGCTCGGGCGGTCGGGCGCGGCGACGACCACGCCGTCGGAATCGACGATGCGGATGTAGAGGCTGGCCGGGTTGGCGCCGATGTTCGCGCCGCTGGTGACGGTGGCCTGGAAGTTGATCGTCTCGCTGCCGGTGACGGCAAAGCCGTAGACGTCGGCCTCGTCCTCTCCGTTGAAGGGGTCCTGCTGGCTGAGTTCGCCCTTGATGCGGACGCCCGCCGACTGGCTGTTGATGATCTCGGCCGAGAGGACGGAGTCGTTGCGGAGGAAGTTGTCGCCGAAGACCACCGGCTGACCGCCCGTGCGGCCGAGGTTGCTCGACACCTGGGCGTTGAGCGTGACGTTCGAGGCTGCCTGAGAGATGCCCACGGCCCTGCCCGCGCCCGGCGCCGCGCCCGAGTAGGCCTCGAGCTCGTAGTAGACGGAGCTGTCGCGCTGGGGCTTGGTCGTCGGGGAGTTGAGGTCCCCCACCACCGTGACGTCGAGCTGGCTGCGGCCGCCGATGAGCACCTGGCCCGCGGTGCGGCCCACGACCACCAGGGCGTTGGTCTTGTTGTTCTGGTCGAGTTCAAGGCCGTCCTGGAAGGCAAAGCCCGGGTCAGGCGACCAGATGCCCGCGTCGGCGGCGACCACGAGCGACCCCAGGTCGCCCGCCACCGTGACCGAACCCATCAGGTTGCCCACCGAGAGGCGATCGACGAAGCCGTTGAACTTCGACGCGCCGAAGAGCATGCCGTTGATCGTCAGGCTGCCGATCGAGCTGCCGTCCTCGAGGAAGAGGCCCTGGTCGGTGCGGGTGAAGCCGTCGTTGACCGTGCGGATGGGCTGGCCGTTGTCGAGCGCGAAGCCTTCGGGGTTGTACGTGCCCGCGCCGGCGTTGTCGCGGATGAAGGGCGAACCGACGATCACCGAGCCGCTGCCGGGGGGCATGCCCGTGATGACCACCTGCGTGCCGCGACGTTCGGCGGCAAAGCCCATGCCCGCCGTCTCGAAGTCGGAGTAGAGGCCCAGCAGGTCGTCCTTGAGCGTCAGCGTGTACTGACCATCCCAGAAGACGCGGGGGATGAGGGCGTTGGCGTCGAAGGCGTCGGGCCGTTCGGTGGCGGTGCCCAGCTCGCCGCCGAGCAGCATGAAGGAGGTGCGCGAGTCGGTGCCGCTGAAGCGGATGCGGCCGATGCCGTCGTTGCGGTCGGGGATGCCGTTGTCGTCGAGGTCGCCGGGGTTGACCTGCGAGTTGCCCGCGGGGATGCCTGCGAGCGAGCCGAGCATGTCGCGGCCGTAGAGATCGAAGAACGTCACCGTGGCGCCCACGGGGCCGGTGAGGGCCACGGCCGCGCCGAAGGCGCGGGAGTCCATCAGGCTGCCGTACTTGTTGGGCGTGCGATCGAAGGAGACGTTGTCGACGATGAACGGGGTGCGGAACGCGCCCGGGGCCGGGGGCGTCAGCATGGTGAAGCGGAGTTCGTCGAAGGCGGGCGTGGCGGCGGGCGCCTGAACACGGAAGTTGCCCACGCCGTTGACGTTGCCCGGGGGCGTGCCGTCGTTGATGAGCGCACGGAGCTGAGCCCCCGTGTACGAGGCGATCACCTGATCGTTCAGGTAGAGGTCGGCCCGCAGGAAGTTGTACAGCAGGCCGGTGTTGTCGCCGCCGACCGTCACGGGGTCGCCCGCGACGTCGAAGGAGGCCGAACGCACGGCGATGCGGGGCGAGTTGGGGTCGGTGCCGTCGGCACGGAACCGCATGGCGAAGTACTCGCCCGTCTCGTTCAGGTCGACCCGCACCCATCGGTCGTTGTCGTCCTGAGCGTTGGTGAGCGAACGAATCGCGATGTCGCTGGCGGGATTGATGTTGTGGCGGAACTCGAGCCCCGACTGCGCGAGGACCCGGCCGCTGCCGATGGGGCCGTAGTTCTCCTGATCGAACCCTTCGGTCTGCGACTGCGGCGGGACGTCGGTGAAGGTCTGGGTGGTCGCCAGGTAGGGGACGTAATAGTGGAAGAAGGCGTTGGCCGACCCCAGCCCCGTGTTCGGATCGACGCTGTCGGCGGAGATCGTCAGCGAGAAGAGCATCTGACGACGCTCGAGTTGCTCGATCGACGGACGCTCCGTCATCCCGGCGCGGGCGCGAAGCACGGCCACGCCCTCGCCCTTCGATTGGGCAAGGCGGCTCGTGCGGACATAGGGGCGGTTGACGTTGTTCGAGCGACCCATTCGATTCTCCTGACGCACCTGCACAGGCCGACGCTCGACGCGTCGACCGGATGAGACTTCCCGCACGAGGACGGCCCGTGCCGAACTCGTGGTCTTCCCCCCTCGATGCACCCCCACGCGCGGCCCATAACGGCCCGCCAACGCGCGGAGAGCAAGGGCAGAGAGTACCCCGGTCGTGGGCCCGAGGCACGCAGCCACCCAAACTTCGGGCCCCTCCAAAGCACGAACATGTGTGCCCGGAGAGACCCGCCCGACCGGCCGCTACGCAGGGCCGACCGATCGGATTCATCCTACCGGACGACCCCCGCGGCCGATCCTGCAACCATTCCTATCGAAATGCGAACAAACCCGGTTTTTGGAGACTCGGGGGTCAATCTCCGGTTGTCCCATGCCTGCGGGCCCGAGGGCGCGCCGAGGTCAGGAGCCCAGATCGATCACCCGCCGGTACTGGGCCGTGAAGAACTCGAAGTACCGCACCTCGCAGCGCCCCCGGAACACCGCGTCCTTCCACGCGCCCGTGATGGCCTTCACGTGCTCGGGGCGGAAGGGCAACTCCTTGCCGTCGGGCATGAGCGTCGTCGGCCAGGCGTAGAACCGCTCCTCCATCTCCGCCAGCGTCGCCTTGTCGAAGGCCGGGTTCGCCCTCGCGGCGTTCAGCGCCTTCCACGCCCGCACCTGCAGGTCGGCCGTCTCGATCCCGAAGCTGCCCATCATCACCCCGATCGTGCTCCGCCAGCCCGCCGGCTTGGTCGTCGTGGCGATCTGGAAGGGATCGACCCGGTCGATCATGTGGGTCATGTGCCGCTCGTACATCACGCGGCGGACGGGCATCCGCCGCAGCTCGTGGTGGTCGGGCCCCATCGCCACGCCGCTCTCGCCCACCGGGTTGGTGGCCGAAGCCGGGTCTCGCCTCGACGGGAACTGCCAGAGGGCCTGGGCCTCTTCCGTCAGCGTGAACTCGACGAAGCGTTTGGCCAACGCCGCGTTGGGTCCGCCCCGCAGGATCGACACCGGGTCTGCGTCCATGTACGTCGCCCCCTGCGGGTCCACGTACCCCACGCGGCTCTTGGTGGCGTCCGTCTCGCCCGGGGGAAGGACGGCTTGACTCTGGTTGCGGCCGTAGAAGTCGATGCACAGGCCCGCCGCGGCTTCGCCCTGGCTGACGTCGATGGGCGGCCTGGGGGCGGTGTTGGTGTAGTAGCGGGTGTTGGCGCACATCTCGCGGAGCACCTTCCACCCCTTCTCCCAGCCGTAATAGCTCAGCACCGAGTCGATGGCCGTGGCCACCGAGCCGGATTGACGGGGGTCGGCGAAGGCGAGCCAGCCGACCAGCCGCGGATCGGTGAGATCCTCGAAGCTCCGGGGCGATTCCACGCCCAGCTTGGCCAGGACATCCTTGTTGTAGACGACGCCAAAGCCGCTGATGGCCGTGCCCAGCCAGTGCTGCTGGGGGTCGTAGAGGGTGCCAGCGCCCAGCACGTTGGGGCCGTACCACGCGTCGAGACGGGCCTGCTCGAAGCCCGCGGGCACCGAGATGGATACCGCCGCCTGTCGCTCGAGTTGCGACAGATCCAGCCGCACCCGGGCATCACCGGGTGGCGACTGCCGGGAGGCCTGGGCGATCGCCGCCAGTGCCGCGGCTTGCTCCACCATGGCCGAGAGCGGGATGCGGAGCACCATGGCCGGGCTTCCCTCGCGGGTGACGGTGGCGATGAGCTGGCGCTCGTTGACGACCGTGGCGGGCTCGATCGGCCCCTTGGTTCGCACCAGCACCTCGGCCGCGGCTTGGCCTTGGAAGGGGCGGAACCAATACGACGCCGTGTTGACGTCCTTCAGGCGTCCGTGATCGAAGGACCCGCCCCCGAACATCACGTCGAAGGCGACGCTGCCGGGCGGGAACTCGGTGGTGAGGTCGAGCGACGCAGCGGCGAGTCGGTCCGGGTTGGCGGCCCCCCACTGCTTCACGACCTCCGCGCACCGCGACGAATATTGCGCCGCCAGTTGCTTGATGATCTCGCTGGTGCCCCCGGGCTGCCGCCAGTCGATCCGCACGGGCGTGCCGTGGACCCGGCGGTGCCAGCGGTCGAAGGCCAGGCCGAACTCGTGCTGGATCTGCGGCACGTGGGGGGTGACCACCACGAGGGTCCCCTCGGGCCCCACGTCCTCCACCTTGGCCGCTTCCGGGCGCATGAGGAACGGGACGCCGAGGATGAGCGCCAGGAGGCCGACGATGAGGATGCGAGGGAGCATCGGGCGGGAGGGTACGCGAGGCCGTGCGCGACCCGCCGCCCTGGGCCGTGCGATCAGCCCATCAACTCCCGCCACCGGGCGGCGACACGGTCCTTGACGGCCTGGTCCATGGCGATGATCGGGGGCCACGTGCGGACGGGGTTGCCCCCCACTTCCTCGCCGGGGATCTTGCGGGTGGCGTCAAAGCCGATCTTGTGGCCCGCGCCCAGTCGCGGGGCGGCATGGTCGAGGATGTCGAGGGGGCCGTTGACGACCTCGACGTCGCGGCCGGGATCGCAGTTGGCGCAAAGGTGGAAGAGCACGGCGTCCTGGTCATGGACGTCGACGTCGTGGTCGACGACGACGATCATCTTCGTCCAGGCCATCTGCCCCGCGCCCCAGATGGAGTGCATGACGCGACGGGCCTGGAGGGGGTACTCCTTGCGGATCTTGACGAAGACGCAGTTGTGGAACGCGCCGAACATCGGCAGGTCGTAGTCGATGATGTCGTGGATGAGCGTGCGGAGCAAGGGGAGGAAGAGCCGCTCGGTGGCCTTGCCGAGGTAGTAGTCCTCCTGCGGGGGCAGGCCGACGATCGTCGTCGGGTAGACGGCGTTGCGGCGGTGGGTGATGGCCGTGACCTCGAGCAGCGGGTACCGGTCGGGCAGGGAGTAGAAGCCGGTGTGGTCGCCGAAGGGCCCTTCGAAGACCGCGCCGGGGCCCAGCGTCGAGCCGGGGACACGGGGGTCGAAGCCGATGAGGCCGGCCTGGTCGCTGACATAGCCCTCGATGACGATCTCGCTGTTGGCGGGCACGCTCAGGGGCACGGTGCGGCAATCGACCAGGGGGATGCCCCCGCGGTTGAGGAAGCCTGCCAAGAGCATCTCGCTGATGCCCGGGGGCATGGGGGCGGTGGCGGCATAGGGCATGACGCTCTCGCCGCCCAGGGCGATGGCCACGGGCATGCGCTGGCCCTTGGCCTTCCAGCTCCGCCAGTGGCGTGCGCCGTCGTGGTGCATGTGCCAGTGCATGCTCAGGTGGCGCTTGCCGAAGAGCTGCACGCGGTACATGCCGATGTTGCGGCTGGGGGGCGTGGGGTTGCCGACGTCGTCGGCGTGGATGGTGTGGATGGTGCCCAGCGTGATGTAGCGGCCGCGGAAGGTGGCGTCCCACTCGGGACCGCTGCCCAGACCGTCGATGCCGGCGTTGACATTGGCTGGGTAGCCCAGGCTGGCGAAGTCGCCATCGTGGGGCCAGCAGCGGAGGATGGGCAGGCGGGTGAGGTCGACCTTGTCCTGCGGGATGACGACCTCTTGGCAGATGCCGCTGCGGACCTTCTTGGGTGGCAGCGAGGCGAGCTGCATGAGTTCGGGGATCTTCTGGAGCTTGGCGAGCAGCGTGGGCGGGGGCTCGGGCTTGACGAGGCGGCCGATCTTGTCGCCCAGGGCCTCGAAACCGCCGGGGGTGTGGCCCGCGGCAAGGCCGGGGCCGGCGTCGTTGCAGCCAAGGGCCATCTCCATGCGGCGGTAGCTTCCCCAGGCGTTGATGAGCAGCGGGAAGTCGGCGCCCTGGACGTTCTCGAAGAGGAGGGCCTTGCCGCCGAAGTGATGGAAGCGGGGGTCGGTGCGACGGGCGGCGTCACTGGGGAGGTTGGGTGCGGGGGACTTGCTGACGCGATCGGCGATCTCGGCGATCTCGAGCACGGGCGAGACGGCGGCGCGGACGCGTTGGAGTTCGCCCGCGGCGGCGAGGGCGGCGATGAAGTCCTGGGTGTTCTCGTACATCGGCGGATGGTACTCCGTGGGGGGCCGAGCCCTACCTTGGGTGATGATCGGGGCGGACTATCAACGCGACTGGCCCGTGTACTTCGACCACGTGGGTGATTCGGGCGCACGCGAGACGCTGGTTGCCGCCATGGATTTGCACGGGCCGGTCGATCCACGGCGACCGCCGCTGGCCTTGGACGTGGCGTGCGGCGAGGGGCGGGACGTGCGGGCGCTGCTGCGGCGAGGGTGGCGGGTGGCGGCGTTCGACTCGTCGGACGAGGGGCTGGCGCGGCTGCGGTCCAAGGTCGACCCGTCGCATGCGGCAAGGCTGACGCTGCACCGACTGACGATGGAGGAGGCGGCGACGTCGCCGCTGCTGCCGCCGCGAGTGGACTTGGTGAACGCGAGCTTCGCGTTGCCCTTCTGCGAGCCGGGCGCGTTCGCGGCGTTGTGGTCGCGGCTGTGCGGCATGCTCGCGCCGGGAGGCCGGTTCGCGGGACAGATCTTCGGCGACCGGGACGAATGGGCGAGCGTGCGTCCGGGGAGTCACTACACGCGCGAAGCGATGCTGCGGCTGTTCGAGGGGTTCGTGATGGAGCGGTGCGACGAGGTGGAGAAGGACGGGAGCGACGCGATGGGGTCGACCAAGCACCACCATCTGTTCCACGTGGTGGCGAGGAAGTCCTGACCCGTTGAGGACCGCAACTTCGACTCATTCCAAGGGGCGGCGACGAGGGTCGCCGCCCCTTTCGCTTTCGGCGTCGCTCCATACACTGACCGCATGGCCGACACCACCACCTCGATCGTGCACCTGCAGAAGTGGATCACCCAGAACCGCAAGGACCTGCTGCCGCCGGTGAGCAACAAGCAGCTCTTCCGCGAGGCCAAGGACGCGGTGATCTTCGTGAGCGCCGGGCCCAACACGCGCAACGACTTCCACGTCAACCCGACCGAGGAGCTCTTCTACCAGCTCAAGGGCACCATCGCCGTGCGTCTTCGCCCGCTCGACGGGAGCAAGCCCTATGAGCAGATCATCAAGGAAGGGGAGCTGTACCTGCTGCCCCGCTGGGTCCCCCACCGTCCGCAGCGTCCCGCGGGGACGCTCGGGCTCGTGATCGAGTTCCCCAGGCCCGAAGGGCAGCTCGACGGGCTCCGCTGGTACTGCCCGTCGTGCGATCATCTCGTGCACGAGGCGCTCTGGCAGCTCAAGAAGATCGACGAGGACCTCAAGATCATCATGGAGGACTTCTGGGGCGGGCCTGTCGAGCGTCGAACGTGCAAGAACTGCGGGCACGTGATCGAGCGGGCGGGCGCGATCAAGGTGTCGGCGGGCAAGGTGTCGGCGGCCAAGGCCGCTTCCTCGCCCCGCGAGGCCGCGAAGAAGGTCGCGAACAAAGCCGGCAAGGCCGTCAAGCCGGCCACGAAGGCCGCGAAGGCCATGAAGGCCACGAAGGCCACGAAGGCCGTCGGACGCAAGACCAAGCCCGCGGCACGCACGAAGGCCTCGCGTCGATGAGGTGAAGCGCCTGACTGCCGACGAGTTCATCCACGTGCCCGTGCCGCACCCGGCGTGCCTCGACCCCGAGACGCTGCTGCGGGCATGCACGTGGGGACGCACACGCTCGACGGGCCCCGGGGGCCAGCACCGCAACAAGGTGGAGTCGGCGGTGTGGATCCGCCACGAACCCACGGGCGTCGAGGCGCAGGCCTCGGAGCGACGGAGCGCGGAGGAGAACAAGCGGGTCGCGCTCGGGCGGCTGCGGCGCGTCTTGGCCGTCGAGGTGCGGTGTCCGGTGCCCATCGGCGAGGTGCGGTCGGACCTCTGGCGATCACGATGCACGCCCGCGGGGCGCCTGGCGTGCAATCCCGAGCATGCGGACTATCCGGCGATGCTCGCCGAGGCGATGGATGTCATTCACGCGGCGGGGTGGGACCTGAAGCGGGCCTCGCTGCGGCTGTGCTGCTCGCAGAGCCAACTGGTGAAGTTCGTGAAGGACTTTCCGGCGGCCTTCACGAGGATGAACGTCGCCCGCGAGCAGCGCGGGTTGCATGCGCTCAAGTGACGCGGGGCGCGTCGAGCCGCGCGAGATCGATGGAACGTGCCGAGGCGCGGCGAGCGCCGCCAAACGGACCGGCGTCGTGCGCGGGCGCGGGGTTGCGATTGGATCGCGCTGGTTGGCGGCGAACGAGCCCGCGGCAAGACCGTCCGCGCGGATCGGCGCGTGGCCGTGGGCTGGCCCGCAGAGCCGGGCTGCGCACCACGGCTGCGACTGGTGCGCCCTTGCGGGCGGGCGTGGGTGTGCGAGCGACGGTGTGCGATTGGGGCGCGTTGGTTGGCGACCAACGTCACACGGCGCGACCGTCTGCGCGGATCGGCGCGTGGCCGTGGGCTGGCCCGCAGAGCCGGGCTGCGCACCACG
>JBBAVG010000040.1:0-16940 GCA_040397805.1 Phycisphaerales bacterium | reverse complement strand
GCGGATCGGCGCGTGGCCGTGGGCTGGCCCGCAGAGCCGGGCTGCGCACCACGGCGACGACTGGTGCGCCCTGCCGGGCGGGCGTGGGTGTGCGAGGCCGCAGTTGCCCGCACGGCGGGAGCCCCCTGCTACCCTGCGGCATGCCGAGCGCTCGCGAACTCATCGGCCGCGGCGGCGACCTGGCCCTGGCGGCCGCGGTCACGCTGGGCGTGTGCCTGCTGGTGGTGAAGGTGCCCACGTCGGTGATGGACGTGCTGCTGGCCACCAACCTGGCGATCGCCGCCGTGGTGCTGTTGGTGGCCCTCTTCGTGCCCGACGCCCGGCGGCTGCCGGCCTTCCCGACGATCCTGCTGCTGACGACGCTCTTTCGCCTCGCGCTCAACGTGAGTTCGACGCGGCTGATCCTGCTCGACGCCGACGCGGGCCGCGTGATCGAGTCGTTCGGGCGGGTGGTCGTCGGGGGCGACGTGATCGTCGGCGGCGTGATCTTCGTGGTGTTGGTGGTGGTGCAGTTCGTGGTGATCGCCCGCGGCTCGGAACGCGTGGCGGAGGTGGCCGCGAGGTTCACGCTCGACGCCATGCCCGGCAAGCAGGCCTCGATCGACGCGGAGGTCCGAAGCGGCCTGCTGTCGCCGGAAGAGGCGCGGGACCGCCGGGGCGAACTCGAGCGGGAAAGCCGGCTCTACGGTGCGATGGACGGGGCGATGAAGTTCGTGAAGGGCGACGCCGTGGCGGGGCTGGTGATCAGCCTGGTCAACATCGGCGCGGGGTTGCTGCTGGGCGTCATGCAGCGTGGGTTGTCGCTGGCCGACGCCGCACGGACCTACGGCCTCTTGACCATCGGCGACGGACTTTGTGCGCAAATTCCATCCATCCTCACCAGCGTGGCCGCGGGCCTGGTGGTGACGCGGGTGGCCAGCGCGGAAGGAACGCCGGTGGGCAGCGACCTGGCGCGGCAGTTCCTGCTCCAGCCGCGGGTGACGGCCATCGTGGGCGTGCTGCTGGTCGGGCTGGGCCTGCTGCCATTGGGGTTCCCGCCGTCGCCCTTCCTGCTGACGGGGGCGGCGTGCCTGACGGCGTCGCTGGTGTCATGGCGGGTGGTGACGAGGCAGGCGGCGGCGGCGAGCCGGCGGGCGAGCGACCGGGCCGTCGACACGGCGTCGACGTGCGTGCTGCGGGTGCACCCCGACCTGCTGTCGCGGCTCGATGCGGCGGCGCTCAAGGCGACCGTGGCGGGCGTGGCGGAATCGGTGGGAAAGGACCTGGGCATTCGCGTGCCGCCGACGGGCGTGGCGTCGACGGCGACGGGCGTCGAACCGATGGGCTACGCGGTGGAGTTGCTCGAGGCGCCGGTGGCGGTGCGACGGATCAACGCGGAGGGCGACGCGGCATCGGAGATGGCGACGACGGTGGAGCGGGCCCTTCGCGATCACGCTCCTCGCCTGCTGGGCATCGGCGCGGTGCACGCCATGCTCGAGGGGCTTCGGGCGACGGAGGAGGGGCGTCAACTCGTGCGGTCGGTGACGCCCTCGCCCTTGTCGCTCCAGCAGGTGGCCGAGGTGTTGCAGCGGTTGGTGCGGGAGAACGTGCCGCTGCGGCCGCTGCCGCTCATTCTCGAGTCGATGGCGAGATGGGGCCAGACGACCCGCAATCCGCAGTACCTGACCGAGCGGGTGCGCAAGGACCTGGCCCCGACGATCGCGGCGAGGTTTTCCTCGTCGCCGGGGCGGGTGACGTTCCTCGCGGTCGATCCCGACCTCGAGGACCTGGTGGAAGCGAGCGTCGAGGACCTTCCCGAGGGGCAGGTGGTGGGCATGTCGGACGAGGACCGGGCCCGCGTGATCGCCGCGTGCGAGGCGGCGGCGGCCAAGTCGCCCGCGTCGGTGCTGGTCGTGGAGCACTCGCCGGTGCGAAGGCCGCTGCGGTCCATCATCGAGCGGCGGCTGCCCCACCTGGCGGTGATGTCGTACGACGAACTGCCACGCGAGGTGGCGGTCAAGAACGCGGGCACGGTGTCGTTGACGGAGCGTCCATGAAGACCATGCCCTCCGACGACTGGCAGTTCTGGGTGGTGACGGCCGTCGCGGCGTTGGCCTTGGCGTTCCTCTCGCGCGGCTTGATTCCCAAGCGATGGCGACGCGGGCGCGGCGGCACGAAGGTGACGCTGACGGTGCGGGGCAAGCAGTGACGTTCAGTCGGCGTCGATGTCGACCGGGGGCGGCGCGCTCTTGGCGCGAAGCTGGCCGAGGATGAGCTCGAGCCGCTCGACGACCTGCTGCATGCTCGCCGGGCGGCGGGCGGGGTCGATCTCGACGCACTGCATGATGAGATCGCTGAGCTTGGCCGGGATGCGGGGGTTGACGTCGATGGGCGGCACGGGCCGCTCGATCAGGGCGTCGTCGATGCGGCTGACGAGGCTGTTGTTCTCCTTGGGCATGGCCGTGGGGATGTTCCGCCTGGTCAGCGTGTGGTACATCGTGGCGCCGAGGTTGTAGATGTCGGTCTTCTCGTTGAGCGGGCGGCGGTGCACCTGCTCGGGCGCGATGTAGTCGGGGGTGCCTTGGATGCGGGGCTTGGTGGTGCCCACGGCGCAGGCCTGGCCCAAGTCGATGATCTTGGCGACCGGCCCGGGCGTCACGAGGATGTTGTTGGGCTTCATGTCCGCGTGCACGTAGCCGCGGGCGTGCATGTGGCCCATGGCCGCCGCCACCTGGATGAAGATCGTGACCGCCTCGTCGAAGGTGCGAGGGGGCTTGATGTCCATGCTGCGGCCGTCGAGCATCTCCATGACCAGGAGCACCTCGACGACCCTGATGAAGTGTTCCTTCCGCTTGATGATGCGAGGGATGCGGCGGATGTTCGGATGGTCGAACTTGGAGGCGACCTCGTACTCGAAGGTGGCCTGGTCGAGGAAGCGGTTGTCCTTGGCGTCGCCGCGTTCGACGTGCTTGATCGCCCAGATCTGCTTGCTGCGAGGGTCCTGGACGAGGTACACCGTCGAGGCGGCGCCTTGGCCGAGCAGGGCCAGGACCTTGTAGCCCTCGACGTCGTCCCCTTCCTTGTACCTCGCCACCACGTTCATGATTCAGACCCGTTCAACGACCCTATCGACTGCCAACCACCCGCCCCTCGCGTCGGCGGCGAGCGGCGAGGTTCACGACGTTGCCGAGGCGATTGGCCAGCGGCATGTTCACTCCCACGGGCGAGAACCTGACCGGGCACGCCGAGAACCGGCTGCCTCCACCGCCCCCCACGAGGCCAACGGTAGGCGGACCGGGGAACTCCCGGCCACACGGCCGGCCGACCCGAGCCGGTCCCGGATGCGGGCCAAGGAAAACGCCCCGGACATGGCCCGGGGCGAGACGACTGGACTGGGCGGAGATCACCGCTGAACGGCCAACGCGCGACGCACATCGGCGGCGGGGAAGAGCGAGCCGGGGCTGCCGACGGCCGCGATCTCGCGGTGCAGGAGCACGCGGTCGGCGGGAATGCGGAGTTCGGCCTGCAGCGTGTCGATCAGCTGAATGAGCCGCGAAATCTGGGCCCGGGTGAACTTCTGGCGGTCGCCGTCGCCGACCAGGCAGATGCCGATCGACTCGCGGTTGTACGCCTCGCCCTTGCCGCCGGCGACGTGGGCGCCCTGGCGCTGCTGGTTCCACCGCGGGGTGACGAAGAGCTCGCCGTCGCCCATGCCGTTGCCGTTGCCGATGACGAAGTGGTAGCCGATGCCCTTGAGATTGCGGAGACGGGCGTCCTTCTCGAGGGAGGCCTGGTCGCCAAAGGCGCTGTCGGAGTGATGAATGACGATCGACTTCCAGCGGGCCCGCTGGAGACCGGCGGTCGGCTCCAGGACCAACTCGACGGTGGAGGGCGAATCGGTCATCATCATGGCGGGGAGCACGAAGCCGCCCTGGCCGGAGACGGGCTTGCGGCTGACGGCGTAGAGCACCGCGGCGCCCAGGGTCATCGCCGCCACCAGCGACATGAAGACGTACTGGGAGCGGTTGGGGGCCAGTGCGCGGCCCGCGGCCGCTGAGCGACCCGAGGCGCGACGGCGGGTGGACTTGGAGCGGTCTTTCGCGGCCATGCTGTTCTCGTGAAGAGGGAAGATCCTAGACCCTTGGACGACCTCGACGCGCGAGGTCCGTCCGCTGGATGCGAACCCGGGACGCCGTCGCTCCGGGCACCGTGCGGACCGCCGCGACCTTGCGAGCGGTCCCCACATCCGAATTGTCGACACCGCAACCGCGTCGCGTCCACACTTTAGGCGACAATTGTTCGGCACAATCGGCGCAAGTGCCGTTCTTATCGGCACGCCCGACGGTCGCCGACGCGTACGAACGTCGAACGCCGTGCGAACATCGATCCTGACATGAACCGATCCACCCCATTTCTGGGGGCTCGGCGCGCCGCCGGGCACGACCTCTTGTGTGTCGATCTCGTTCGATATTCGTTCGTGGGCGACCGAGGTCCGGCGGCGGGCGGCGTCGGCGGGATTATCATCCGGCGAAGCGTCGCCGCTCCGGGCGAGCCGCACCCCCTGCATGAGGCGACGATTCCCATTCCTTCTCTGGCGTTGGATCGCGGCCGACATGGTCCGCCTGATCTCGCTGGCGGCGGCCGTGCTGGTGGCGGTGATCGCCATGGCGGGCACCGTCAAGCCCGTCTCCGACGGGTTGCTGCAGGCGGAGAACTTCGTCAAGTTCATCTTCTACGCCATTCCCCCGATGCTGGCGTACGCCCTGCCTTTCGCGGCGGGCTTCGGCGCCACGCTGGTCTACCACCGCCTGGCGAGCGAGAACGAGTCGACGGCGGCGCACGCGGGGGGCGTGTCGCATGCCGCACTGCTTTCGCCGGCCCTTTCCATCGGGCTCGCGCTCGCGCTGCTGCTGACGGCCCTCAACGAGGTGCTGATCCCCGACTTCCTGCTCCGCATGCAGCGGCTGGTCACCAGGGACCTGGCGACGTGGGTCATTCAGGAGATCGACCGGGGTCGCAGCGTCAACGTCGGCGGCATGATGTTGCACGCCACCTCCGCGGAGCGGGTGCCCCCGGCGCCCGACTCGGCGGCGACCGACGTGGTGTACCTCACCAGGGTGGCGGCCATCGAGACCGATCGCTCCCTCAAGCCGGTGACGGAGGTGACGAGCGAGCGTGCGTGGATCCTGGTATTCCCTTTCGACGAGGGGGGCGACCCCACGTCGTCCGAGGCGGGCAAGACCCGCGTGGTGATGCGGCTCGAGAACCTCGTGGGCAGCCGCGACGGCCAGGGCGGCGGCGGCGCCCGCAAGAGCATCGACGTGGGCTGGAACGTCGGCAGCGGCTTTCGCGACAACGTGAAGTTCCGCTCGCACGCGGAGCTCAAGGCCCTCGCGGACCATCCCGAGCGCATCAACTGGGTCGACGTGTCGCGCAAGGACCTGGCCGTGACGTTCGCCGAGCGAGAGTGGGCGGCGGCGCTCCAGGAGGCCGTGAGCCGAGGCCGACCCCTCTCGATGCGTGACGACCAGGGCGCGCCGGTCACGATCAACGCGACCTCGATGCGTCAGGACCCCAAGGACGAATCCGGCCGTGCGTGGATCCTCGAGGGGAACGAACGTTCGCCGCTGCGGATGCGACTGGCCCGTCACGGCGTCGACCGAACCTCCGCGCCGGCGATGATCACGGTGACGGCGTCGACGGCGAGGATGGTCGTCGACATCGGCCCCGATCGGCTCGACCGCTCGCTCTCGACGGCCATCGAGATGCGCGACGTGGTGGTGGTCGAGGAGGCGGGCGGCCAGCGGAGCGAACGCGCGATGTTCCGCGCGGCCAACCTGGTGCCCGCCGAGGACATCGTTGGATCGATGCTCGCTCGCAGCGCGCCCGAACTGCTGGCGGAGGCCCGCGAGTCGGCGTGGCGGTCGCCGCCGTCGATGGCCTTCGCCGCGGCGATGGATGACCTCGAGCGATCGATCGCCAAGTTGGGACGCGAGGTGATGGCCAAGCGTCACGAGCGGATGGCGATGGCGGCCTCGTGCCTGGTGATGGTGCTCGCGGGCGCGGTGATCGCGCTGCGACTGAGCCGCCGCCTTCCCCTGACGGTCTACATGTTCACGTTCATCCCCGCCGTGGTCTGCATCGTGACGATCTCGGGCGGACAGCAACTCACGGTGCAGTCCGGCGTGCCGGGGCTGTACCTCATGTGGAGCGGGGTGCTGGGCCTGCTCGTGTACACGCTCCTCCAGTTCCGCGCCCTGGCCCGCCACTGACGCCCGACGCCACCCGTGACCACCGCCCACCCGCCCTTGCGTCCCTCCGACCTCCCCGGCGCCGCCTCGCTGGCGACCGACCCGTGGTGGCGACGCACCCTGCTGCTCGTGCTGGGCGTGACGCTCGCCCGCGTCCTCTACCTCGTGTTCCTGTGCCCCTACACGCTCATCGAGGACGAGGCGCACTACTGGGAATGGAGCCGCCGCCTCGAATGGTCGTACTACACCAAGGGGCCCGGCGTGGCGTGGAGCATCGCCGCCGCGACGCGGCTCCTGGGCGACCACGAGTTCGCCGTGCGGCTTCCCGCCGCGCTGGGCGCGGGGCTCACCACCCTGCTGGTGGCCCTCTTGGCCCGCGACGCGTACCGGTCGGCCCGCGTGGGCTTTCTCGCCGCGTGCTGCGTGCTGCTGTGCCCCATCTTCCAGGTGTTGGGGCTGGTGATGACCATCGACAGCCCCTACGCGGCGTGCTGGGCGATGGCCATGTGGAGCGCGTGGCGGGCCTTCGAGGGCCACGGTCGTCGATGGTTCGCCCTGATGGGCTTGGCGCTGGGCGTGGGGTTGCTGTACAAGTACACCATCCTGCTGGCGATTCCCGGCCTGGCGTTGGCGGCGTGGCGGATCAACCGCGACCGCCCGGGCGCGGTTCGCGCGTCGTCCCTGCCGTTGGTGATCGCGCCGTTCGTCGTGGGCATCCTGCCCGTGATCATCTGGAACGCGCGAGAGGGATGGCCCACGGTGGCGCACCTGCTGGGGCACCTGGGGGTCAAGGGTGGCGACATGCCCGTGACCCAAGGGGGCGGTTCGGGCTTCCATTACGACCCGACGTGGACGCTCCAACTCGTCGCGACGCAACTGGGCATGGTGGGACCGCTGCTCGCCTTGGCCATGGCGCAGGCGGTGGCCTGGTGGCGGGGCCGGTCAGCGGCCGATGCCGCACCGGGGGCGGAGCGATTCCTCGTCCTCAACTCGGCGCCGATCCTCGCCTTCTACCTGCTGGTGAGCGTCGTGACGGAGCCCGAAGGGAACTGGCCCTTGGCGGGCTACCTGACGTTGCTTCCGATGGCCGCCTCGCGCGTGGCCGCCACGCTGGACGGGGCGAGGCGGGCCGATGCGTCCAAGGAACCGGGCCGACGCGACCCCCACGCGACGCCGCTGCTCGCGTGGCGAGCGGCGGTCGTGACGGGGCTCGCGACGGCGATCCTGCTGCCTCGACTTGACCTGGTGGCCCGCGTGCCGCTGGTGGGCCCGCTCATTCCCGTGCACCGCTTCATGGGCGCGGACCGGATGGCCGCGGACCTGGCAGGGCGGCTCGACGCGCTGCGAGCCCGCACCGGGCTCGAGCCCTTCGTGGTCAGTTCGCACTACGGCCGCGCGAGCCAGATGGCCTTCTACCTGCCGGGGCACCCGACGACGTACTGCACGAGCGACCTTCTGGGTCCGGGCCGTCGCACGCAGTACGACTACTGGGCCGACACCGACCTTCGCCGCCAGACCGGCTTGGCCGGCCGTCCGGCCGTGGCGTTGGGGGCCGACGAGGCGTCGTGGAGGAAGTGCTTCGTGCAGGTGACGCCCGCGGGCTCGCTCGACGGCGACGGCAAGCGGGGACGCGCCGTGCACGAGTGCGAGGGGTTCAAGGGCTTCGCGACCGAGCCGGGGGGCGGCCGATGAGCGACACGATCGACCCGGCGAAGCCACGCTCGTTGGCGGGCGTCGTGGGCATCTCCGTCGCCGTGCTCGTGGGATGGTTCCTCGCGTGCGCCGTCGACCGCGCGGCGTACCACGCGCTCCGCATCGACGACTGGGCCGACACGTGGGCCCGGCGCGACCTCGTGCAGATGCTCCGCAGCGCGGGGTATGTCCCCACGTGGATCATCGCGGCCCTCGTCATCGATCTGGGGTGTCGGCCGGGCCTTGCGGCCAGCGGCTTCGTCGCGAGTCAGGTCCGCCCTCGAGTCTCGATGCTCGGCGCACGGGTGCTGATGTCGGCGGCCATGGGCGGGCTCCTGGCCGAGGCCCTGAAGGTGACGGTGCGGCGACACCGACCCAGCGAGGCCAACGACGGCTCGCACGTCTACGACTGGTTCGCGGGCGAGGTGGAGGGGCGGGGCCTGGGGCTCGCGAGTTCGCACGCGGGCGTGGCCTTCGGCGCGGCCTTCGCCCTCTGGCGGTGGTCGCCCGCCGCCGGCGCGGCCGCCCTGGCCTTGGCGCTGGGGTGCTCGGCGACCCGACTGCTGTCGGGTGCGCACTTCGTGAGCGACGTGTACGCTGCGGCGGTCTTGTCGTGGGCGGGGGCGACCCTGGCGTGGTGGGCGGCCGACGCGCTCGGGCTTCGCCGCCGGTGAGCCGCGCCGTACGATCGGGGCGACTCCACGCATGACGATCCTCGACCGCCACATCGCTCGCCAGTTCCTGCAGAACTTCGTGCTGCTGGTGGGCGGCTTGTTGACGATCATCATGCTGATCGACTTCTCGCTGAACTTCGACGAGTACGCGGAGGTCGGCGGGCGTCTGGCGACGGCGGGCGGGGGTTTCAAGACGACCACCACCCTGTGGGTCTTCTGGAACCTCTGGTGGCCGCGACTCTTCCAACTCGTGGGCTTCCTGCTGGGGCTGGGCCTGGTGGCGGCCATGGGGTTCACGGCGGCGCAGCTCGTGAAGAACCGCGAACTGGTCGCCGCGTTGGCGGGGGGCATCAGCCTGCACCGCGTGGCGAGGCCCATGTTCCTCGCGGCCGTGCTGCTGACGGGATTGCAGACGCTCAACCGCGAGTTGCTCATCCCGGAGTTGGCTCCGCTCCTGGTGCGAGACAAGAAGCAGGCGGGCTCGGAGCAACTGGGCGTGATGTCGCAACCCCTGTGCACCGACTCGGCCGGACGCCTCTTCTACGCGCAGGGAGTGAATCTCGACACGCAGACCATCGAGGGGCTGTACGTGTGGGAACGCAACGCCGCAGGGCTGATGACGCGGCGGATCACCGCCACGCGGGCGCGGTGGGACGACGGGGCCTGGGTGCTGACCGAGGGCGTGGCCGTCGACCGCGGCGGGGCCAACGCCTCGCCGCCCCCTCGGCCGGTCGACCGGATCGAGACCGACCTCGACCCCACGGCGCTCAAGATCCGGCGGTTCGAGGGCTTCAGCCACAACCTCAGCTGCTCGCAGATCAACGAGTTGCTCGCCCGGTTCGAGGCCGCGGGCGACGCGGCCGACCAGCGTCGCATGGAGGAACTCGAGCGGGTCAAGTGGGGTCGGTTCGGGCTGATGGTGACCAACCTGCTGGCGCTCGCGGCGTGCCTTCCGTTCTTCCTGCGCCGGGAGCCCTGCTCGATGGTCGTGCAGTCGCTCAAGGCGGCGCCGGCGGCGTTGGCGGCCATCGGCCTGGGATTCGCCGGCGCGGTGGGGTCGATTCCCGGGCTGCCTCCCCATGTCAGCGTCTTCGTGCCGGCGTTGATCCTGCTGCCCCTGAGCATCGCCGCGGTGTCGGGGATGCGGACCTGAGGTCCGAACCCAACCGCGTCGCTATACTCCAACTCGCCGCGTCCGACGCCGCCCCCACCATTCGACGGAGCGTCCTTGTTCGAGCCAGCCGACAACCAGCGTCCGGCCACCGGAACCCCGCAGTTCGACACGACGGACCGCAAGATCCTGCTGCTCAAGCGGCGTCTGATCCGCGAGGCGACGATGGCGGTGTCGATGCTCGAACGCTCGCTTGAGGCCCTCTTCTCGCTCGATCTCGAGGCCGCCCAATCCGTCCGCATGTCCGACGACAGCGTGGACAACGAGGAGGTGCAGATCGAGCTTGACGCCCAGCAGCTCCTCGCGCTGCACCACCCCTTCGGACGGGCCTTCCGCTCGCTCATCTTCATCCTGAAGGTCAACGCCGAGCTCGAGCGGGTGGCCGACCACGCCTGCTCGATCGCCAAGCAGGTGCCCAAGATCCGTGCGGCGCTGCCGCCGGGCGCGAGCGTGCCCTGGCCCACGGCCCTCCGCGAACTCGCGGAACGCGTGCCCGCCCTCTGCCACCAGTTGATGCGGGCGGTGCTCGACGAGGACGTGCCCGGCGCCAGGGAACTGGTCCGGGCCGACGAGATCATCGACCAGCTCGAGAAGCGCCTCTTCGAGGAGACCTTCGACCTGGTGAGCCGCCTCAAGTTCGGCGGCGACGAGCAGTCGTCGCTGACCATCGCGCTCCTGGTGCATCGCATCGGCCGCGAACTCGAGCGCGTGGGCGACCTCATGGCCTCCGTGGCCGAGGACGTCGTCTACGTCGTCACCGGCGAGATCATCCGCCACGAGAAGCGCCGTCGCAAGGCCGCCGAGACCAAGGGCTGAGCAGGGGGCTTGCATTCGCGCGGCGTGTCCGCCCGTTGCGCAGGGATGATGGCGGCTTTCGCCCGTCAGGGCGCACCAGTCGCAGCCGGGGTGCGCCGCCCGGCTTTGCGGGCAAGCCCACGGACGAGCGCCGAGCCGCGCCACACACGCTCGACCGCGACAAATCACCCCAACCAACACGCCCCCACGCCCGTACGGCGCGCCAGTCGTAGCCGCGGTGCGCCGCCCGGCTTTGCGGGAAGCCCACGGACGAACGTCCATTCGCGCGGATGGTCGCGACACGGGCCATTCGACGCGTCAACCTTCGCGCACCAGCGCACGCCAGCCCGCACCATCGACTCAGCGCTTGCGACGGGCCTTCCACATGCCCCGCAGCGCATCGCCGAACGCGGCGGCGAACCCCTTCGCGTCGCACAAGGGCGACGCGGCGAGCAGCGGCCGCAGCGACGAGCGGTAGTGCGCGAGGCGATCGGGCGAGGTCGCCAGCGACGCCGCCATGTCGATCATGGCGTCGACGCCGGGCGCGACCAGTTCGCCCGCGCCGGCCGTTCGCAGCAGCGACGCGCTGACCCGGGCGGCGTGCGTCGCGCCCGCGACCGTCACCACGGGCACGCCCATCCACAGGGCTTCGCACGTCGTGGTCGTGCCGTTGTAGGGCATGGTGTCCATCGCCACGTCGACCCGCCCGTAGACGGCCAGGTGCTCGGCCACGCTCGGGGCCGGCCCCAGGATCTCGATGCGCGAAGGGTCGACGCCGCCTTGCTCGAAGGCCCGACGCACCCGCTCGCGCGGGAACTCGTCCTTGAACTCGAAGGTCTTGAGCACGAACCGCGAGTTCGGCACGCGGCGGAGCAACTCGGCCCACTTCTCGAGCAGCGGCGCGACGATCTTCTTGTTGGCGTTGAAGGAGCCGAAGACCGGGCCGGGGAAGGCCGGGTCTCGGCGGGGCTCCGGAGCGTCACGCGGCGGCGAATAGCACAGGAAGCACGGATCGAGCCGCCAGAGCCGCTCCGTGCACCGCTGGTCGAAGTCGGGCTGGCCGGCGGCCCTCGCCGCGACCGCCTCGGGCGATTCCGGGAGCGGATCGGTCACGGCGTCGACGAGGCGCCAATCGACGCCCCGCAGGCCGGTGGTGTTCGGATAGCCGCAGTACGTCGCCTGCACCGGCGCGGGCTTGTAGACGAAGACGGTCGCGGAGTTGTTCTGCGTCAGGCCGTTGAGGTCGATGAGGATGTCGATGGCGTCGGCCTCGACCATGCGGCAGATCTCGATGTCGATGAGGTCGCCGCAGGGACGCCAGGCCTTGACGAGTTCCTTGAGCCGCTTCGACGCGGCGTCCTCGTGGCGGGTGGTGGAATACGCGAAGACCTGGAAGGCGTCGCGATCGTGATGGCGCAGGAAGGGCTCGATGAAGTACGACACCGAATGGGACCGCAGGTCGGAAGAGACCAGGCCGATCCGCAGGGGCCGCTCGTCGTCGTCGGAGCCCTTGAAGGCGAAGGTGGCGTCGGGGCGTTCGCGTTCGAGCGATTCGCCGAAGGCGCGGTGGGCCGAAGCGGCCATCGCGGGCGTGGCGTTCCACGAGTAGTTGTAGTTGCTGCAGCGGTTGGAGAGCAGGAGCGAGTCGTTCGGGAACCGCTCGATGGCCTGGTTGCCGAAGTCGATGGCCTGGTCGATCTCGCCCAGGCCCGCGAGGGCGGCCATGTAGGTCGGGCAGATCTGGGGGTCCCACCGCTGGTCGAGCACGCGGCGGCAGTAGGCTGCCGCTTCACGGGGGTTGTTCTCCGTCAACGCCTCGTTGGCCAGGCTGAGCAGCGCCTCGACGTGGTCGGGCTTGAGGTCGAGGGCCCGCTGGTACCACGTCTTGGCCTCCTTGGCCTTCTGGTTGGCCATGAGCAGGAGGGCGAGGTTGGTGACGTAGTGGACGTCGCCCGGGACGAGGGCGACGGCTTGGCGGGCGTAGTGGAGCGACTGGGGGTACTTGCGCTGGCGGAAGAGGACGATCGAATAGAGCCCGACGACGTTGGGCTCCTTGGGGTGGCGGACGGCCAGGGGCGCGAGCAACGCCGCGGCGGCATCGACCTTGTTGTCGGCCAGCAACCCCTGGGCTTCGAGGATCTTGGAGAGGATGACGCTCATGGGCGGGGCGGGCGGCGGGATGGTATCCGTCAGGGTGTGGGCGGCAGGCGGGACGTGGTGATGTATCGGCCGGGGTCGAAGGCGTCGCCGAGGACCTCGCGTACGCACTTTGTTCGCATGAGCGGCCCCTCGAAGGGCATCGTTCCGGGACCGTGAAGCTTCCCCTCGGGAGGCGTGTCACCTACCCTTGCCTCCCGCATCGCCCGATTCCACGGGCGCGTGGCGGGACAGGTCCGGCGGCGATGGCGCGGCCGGTGCAACGACCAACACCAAGCCAAGGGTCCAAGACGTGAAGATCAGAACCGACGAAATCGCGAGCGTGATCAAGCAGGAAATCGAGCAGTTCTCGGCGGCGCTCGAGGTGTCTGAGATCGGCCGCGTGGTGGAGGTGGGCGACGGCATCGCCCGCATCTACGGCCTGTCGAAGGCGATGGCCGGCGAACTCCTCGAGTTCCAGACCGGCGCGGGCGCGGTGATGGGTCAGGTCTTCAACCTCGAGCTCGACACGGTCGGCGCGGTCATCTACGGCGACTACCTCTCCGTGAAGGAAGGCGACGTCGTGAAGGCCACGGGCCGCCTGCTCGAGGTGCCCGTCGGCGAGGCGCTGCTCGGCCGCGTGGTGGACCCCCTGGGCCGCCCGCAGGACGACCAGGGCCCGATCGCGGCGGCCGAGTTCCGCAAGGTGGACATCATCGCCCCGGGCATCGCCGAGCGTCAGCCGGTGCACGAGCCCATGCAGACGGGCATCAAGGCCGTCGACGCCATGATCCCGATCGGCCGCGGCCAGCGCGAGCTGATCATCGGCGACCGCAAGACGGGCAAGACGGCGGTCGCGCTCGACGCGATCATCAACCAGAAGCAGTACTGGGGCACGCCCGACGCGATGGTGTGCATCTACGTCGCGGTCGGCCAGAAGGAGTCGACCGTGGCGGGCGTCGTCGAGACGCTCCGCAAGCACGGCGCGATGGACTACACCATCGTCGTGAACGCCTCGAGCTCCGCGGCGGCCCCGATGCAGTACATCGCCCCCTACTCGGGCACGGCGATGGCCGAGTACTTCATGTGGAGCGGCAAGACGCCGGGCCAGACGCTGAGCAACGGCAAGCCGATGCCCAAGCACGCCCTGTGCATCTACGACGACCTCTCGAAGCAGGCCGTGGCGTACCGCCAGCTCTCGCTGCTCCTCCGCCGCCCGCCGGGCCGCGAGGCGTACCCGGGCGACGTCTTCTATCTCCACAGCCGCCTCCTCGAGCGCGCCACCAAGCTCTCGAACGAGAACGGCGCGGGCTCGATCACCTCGCTGCCCGTCATCGAGACGCAGGAAGGCGACGTCTCGGCCTACATCCCGACCAACGTGATCTCGATCACCGACGGCCAGATCTACCTCGAGCCCGAGCTCTTCTTCTCGGGCATCCGTCCCGCCATCAACGTCGGCATCTCGGTGAGCCGCGTGGGCGGCAACGCGCAGGTGAAGGCGATGAAGAAGATCGCCGGCTCGCTGCGTCTGGACCTTGCCGCCGCCCGCGAACTCGAGGCCTTCGCCCAGCTGGGCACGGAACTCGACAAGGCGACGCAGCGTCAGCTCGACCGCGGCCGCCGCATGGTGGAACTGCTCAAGCAGGGCCAGTACACCCCCTTCGTCGTGACCGACCAGATCATCTCGATCTACGCCGGCACCAAGGGCATCCTGGACGACGTGCCGGTGCCGGCGGTCCGCAAGTTCGAGCAGGGCATGCTCGAGTACGTGAAGACCACCGCCAAGGCGACGTACGACGCGCTGCACGCCAAGAAGGCCTTCGAGGGCGACATCGAGAAGAACCTCGAGGCCGCCATCCGCGCGTTCAAGGCGCAGTTCAAGGCCTGACGCTTTCAGTGAAGATCGATGCAAGGCCCGGGCGTCTCGCCCGGGCCTTGTCGTTTTTCGGCGCGATCATCCGCGGCCGCCCATCCGCATCGCGACCACATGCCAACCCACACCCTCCTCGCCCGCCTTGGGGCGAACCGGCAGGGAGCCCAGGGCGCTGCGAGTCTTCGAGCGAGCCCTGGGTGGCGAGGCGTGATGCGCGATGTCGTGATGCGGATGATCGCGTGTGTGGCCGTTGTGCCGGTTGGGTCGCGGCGGCTTCGAGCACCCGTGTACCCAGGGCTCGCCCGCGGCGGGCATAGGAGGCGTTTGATGATTTCTGAACGATGACGCGAATGGGCGGTCGTGAACGGGAACCCCGCTGGGGTTCATGCGCGTTCGCGCGTTGCGTCCGGGGGTGGCGGCGAAGCGCCTCCACCCCCGGCTACGTTCGGGAATCGCTTCGCGATTGGGGGATGGTGTTGATTGGCGTGTGGCCGAAGGCGCGCATCGGCGCCCCGTGCACCCAGGGCTCGCCCGCAAAGCCGGGCAGCGCCCTGGGCTACCTGCCGGTTCGCCCGCAAGGCGGGCTTCGGAGGCGTTGGGTGATTCGTGAATGATGACGCGGAGCGGGCCATGGCGGGGTTCCTTTCCCCCCGTCTCCAACATTCAGCCCCCGGCGATGCAACGTTGCCCCCGCTCGTGACGAATCAAGGATGCGGCGTCCGCGGCGTTCCGGTTCTCGGACGTGATGACGACGACCTCTCTCCTCGACGGCACCCCATGAAGACCCTCGCCCCGCTCCTCGTGCTCTGCTCGTCCATCGCCGGCTCCGTCGCCCACGCGGCATCCCCGGACGAACTCGTGCATCGCCCCTTGACGCCGGCATCGCAGGGCATCGCATCAGTGCCCGCGTGGGCCGCCCCCCACCGCATCGACGCCGACGCGCTCGCGTTCATGATCGAGGCGGGCAACGTGGTGCAGGTCGAACTGCCGCTGGGGCCCGGCGCCCGGGTCGTGACCGAACTACGCCGCGTCGACGTGCTGACCGACGATGCCACGGTGGTCGTCGCGGGCCCGCAGGGCGAGACGCCGCTGGCGACGAGCGTGTCGCTCTGGACGGGTTCGGTGCCGGGCATCGAAGGGTCGAAGGTCTTCCTGGGCATCTCCCCCGCGCAGGCGCAGGGGTGGATCACCATCGGCGGCACGACGCACCTGATCGCCACGCGTTCCGTGGGCGACGCCCCGCTCGCGTTGGCCTATGAGCAGGGCATGCTCGAGGTCGCGGGCGCGTTGACGCCCCCGGCGTGCGCGGGCGAGGTCATCCCCGAGGGCGACGTCGCGCCCGCCACGACGACCGAGGAACCGACCTATTCGTCGCGCGTGGCCTGCCGCGCCTTCCGCGTGGCCATCGACAGCGACCAGGAGTTCGCCTCGCTCGCCGGCGGCCCGCAGAACGCGGCCGATTACGCGGTGATCCTCGTGGCGGCGACCAACGAGATCTACACGAGCGAGATCGGCATGGGCCTGCGGATCTCGTATCTTCGCACGTGGTCGACGACCGACCCGTGGGATTCGGCCAACACCTCCGAGCAACTCTCGCAGTTCCGCTCCCACTGGCGGACGAACATGGGCTCGGTGTCGCGCGCCTCGGCGCACCTGCTGAGCGGCCGCTCGCTGGGCGGGGGCATCGCGTACCTGCGGGCGGCGTGCTCCAACACCAACGGCTACGCCGTGAGCGCCAACCTCGGCGGCAGCTTCCCCTTCCCCATCCAGGACAACGACAGCAACTGGGACCTCATGGTCGTCGCCCACGAATGGGGCCACCAGTTCGGCAGCGAGCACACGCACAACTCGTGCGCGTACAACCCCGTCATCGACGGCTGCGGACTCCGCACCACGAGCTCCTCGTGCGAGAACGGCACGCAGGACTGCTCCGTCGCCACCGCCCAGACCGGGTCGATCATGTCGTACTGCCACACGTGCAGCGGGGGCATCCGCAACATGCAGATGACCTTCGGACCCCGCGTCATCGCCCGCATGACCTCGTACGTCAACGGTCTCTCGTGCAGCACCACGCTGCAGTCGCCGGTCCTGGCCTCCACCTCCGTCTCGCCCGCCGGCCCCGTCTGCTCGGGCACGCCGGTCACGCTCTCGGCCGCCGCCACCGGCACCGAACTGCGCTTCCAGTGGTTCCGCAACGGCACGCGGGCCTACGGCGCCACCAACGCCACCCACGTCGTCGCCAATCCCGGCAACAACGAACGCTGGGACGTCATGGTCTATTCGCCCTGCGGCATCGTCACCACACAGGGCACCACGCAGGGCATCACCCTGGCCGTGGCCGGAGGCACCCCCACCATCACCGAGCAGCC
>JBBAVG010000039.1:0-35009 GCA_040397805.1 Phycisphaerales bacterium | reverse complement strand
CAAAGGTCGGGGTGGGATTCGAACCCACGGATAACGGATTTGCAATCCGTCCCATTAGACCACTCTGGCACCCGACCGGAAATCTGTTCCTGAACCGAGTTTATGCCCGACAACAGGAACGATCCACTCGTCGATCCTTCCGGCCCTCTTCGCGTACCGTTGAAGACACCATGAGCAAGCCCGGCCCGAACCGTCGTGTCGCCTCTGCCGCCCTGCTGCTGGCGGCCTTGACCCTGACGTCGCACGCCCAGACCTCGCCTCCCGCGACTCAACCGGGCCCGAAGGACGACCCCGAACTCAACAATCCGAATCTGGCCCCCGGGTCGCAGCCGCTGCCGGGCCCGAAGGATGAACCGCCGCCGGTGGCGCCGATTCCTGGGCGGCAACCACAAGGCACGCTTCCCTCGATTCCCTCGCCACGAATCGGCAGCGAGGCCTCCCCGATCACTCCGGGCCGCTTCCTGGCCGAGGGAACCTTCATCTCCAACCGGACCGGGACGCTGCTGCTCTCGGACGCGGGCGACGTGATCTTCGTGCCCAAGGGGGAATCCCTCGAGAAGGGCCATCCGCCCGTCATGCTGCTGCCCTGCCAGAAACTCGAGCAGATGTTGGCGGCCAAGTCGGTGAACGGCGACCAGTCGCTCTTCGTGGTGTCCGGGCAGATGTTCGCGTATCGCGACCGGCAGTTCCTCCTGCCGACGGTGTTCGCCACGCGGCAGGCGGGAACCGGCGAACCCGCGGCCGCCGCGACACCCGCCTCCCCGCAGGCCGAGCCTTCCACCGCGACCACGGAGCAGGACCCGCGCGTGACGGATCTGATCCGCGACCTTGAACAGGCTCGCCTCGGACCCCGGAAGGTGTCTCCGTCGGGCGTCGTCCGGCAGGCGCAGGAACTCCCCGCGGTCCCATCCGGCGGCAGCCTCAATCAGGACGTCGCCTCGGGCGCCGCCGTCGGGCAGCGCGACGGCCTCGCGAACGAGGGCAGCCTCATCACCAACAAGCGCGGCCGACTGGTCCGCATGGCCACCGAGGGCGGACGCCTGTGCTTCGTGAGCGACAACGACGCCAACAGCCCGGCGGGCTCGGTGCTGATCCTGCAACCCTGCCGCGTGATGCAGCAGATGGAGGGCATGTCGTCGCTGCGAGGCGACGCGATGACCTTCCGCGTCAGCGGTCAGGTGATGGTCTTCGGCGGCAAGAACTTCCTGATGCCGACCTTCTTCCAGATTCCGCCCCGCAGCGACCTGTCGCCTCGCCAGTGAGCGGCCTCGCCAGTGCAGGACCGTGCCGCCTCTCCGGCGAGCACGTCACATGGTCGCAAGCGATCGACTGAAGATCAGCCGTCCGCGCGGGCCATCGGGTGGGTCGGAGCGGTCTGCACGGCTTCGCCGGGCATCGGGCTGAACCTAGACCCGTAGAGCGGGATGCGGCGGTTCACCGTGCTCTGCTTGAGCAGCGGTGCGAACGCCAGGGTGACGACGGCCAGCGCGACGTTGCCCAGCAGCAGGGGCACCAAGGTGGCCATGTTGAAGTAGACGAGCACGCTGTTGACCAGCACGAGGCCGAGCGAGAGGGGAATGAGCCCCTGCCAAGCGACCATCATGACCTGGTCGTAGCGAAGGCGCGGGATCGACCAGCGGACCACCATGCCCAGGAAGACGATCACGACGACCTTCGACATGAAGGCCAGCAGCTTCACGAGCACCGCGAGCGGCGTGGTGCTGGCCGGGTCGGTGAGCGCGACGCCCGGGATGAAGTAGCCACCCAAGAAGATGAGCGAGAAGAAGGCCGCGCTCGTGAAGAGGTGCGAGTATTCCGCGAGGAAGAAGAGGGCGAACCGCATCGAGGAATACTCGGTGTGGTAGCCGCCGACGAGCTCCTGCTCGGCCTCGGCGTTGTCGAAGGGGGCTCGGTTGGCCTCGGCGAGGCCGGTGATGAAGAAGATCACGGCCACCAGCGGCTGGCTGAAGATCAGCCAACCCGAGTCCACCTGCTGCTGAATGATGGAGTCGGTGCGGAAGGTGCCGTAGACCAGCAGGGCGGCCAAGAGGGCCAACCCCATTGGGATCTCATAGGAGATCATCTGGGCCGTGGCGCGAAGGCCGCCGAGGAAGGAGAACTTGTTGTTGCCCGCCCAGCCGCCCAAGGTCACGCCGTAGACGCCCAAGGCAGCGACCGCGAGCAGGTAGACGATGCCGGCGTTGAAGACCGCGCCCGCGACGTTGACGGGGCCGCCCGCGATCACGAGCTCGGTGAAGGGAATGTGGATGTCGGGGCATTCCAACACGCCACCCCACGGGATGATCAGGAAGCCGATCATGGCCGGCACCACGACGATGATGGGGGCCAGCGTGAAGAGGACCTTGTCGACCCGGTTGGGGGTGTAGTCCTCCTTCAGGATGAACTTGACGCCGTCGGCGAGGGGCTGACCGAGTCCGATGCACCCCTTGAGGAACTTGAGGGCCGGCAACCCGAAGTCGAAGCCGACGCGGTTGGGCCCGATCCGGTCCTGGATGTAGGCCGAGACCTTGCGTTCCATCATCACGAAGTACGCCACGCAGATGAGCATGACGTGAATCATGACCGCAATGGTGACGACCGAAACGACGAGCTGTGCCGTGATCCAACTTGGCATGGGCCAATAGTAGCGGGTCGCGCGGACGCGTCAGGCCCGATGGGCGGCATCGTCCACCCCCGCCCGGGCGGGCGTAGCATGGTGGCTATGACGACGCCCGGCCGCCCCGCGCCGATGCCTTCGCTCCTCGTGCATGCCGCCGCCACGGGCATCGCCATCGCCGTCGCCGGATGGCCCGTCGCCGCCCAGCCTCCAGCTCCATCGACGCCCGCCGCCGCCGCGTTCGACGGCCGCGACTTCGCCGGTCGTCGCTTCCCCATCGCGCCCATCGCCGGCCCGGTCGAGTTCGCCGCCGCGAGGGCGTGGGCGTGGCGGGAGGGTTCGTGCCGCCGCCTCCTCCTGTCCGGTGACGTCCGCGTCACCTTGGCGACCCACCGCTTCCAGGCCCGCCACGCGGCGGTGTGGATCGAGGAGATCTCGCCCGGCGTCGAACAGATCTTCGTCGCCTTCGATCGCGTGGGCAACCCGCAGGACGCCAGCGCGTTCGGCATCGCCGCCGAACGCTTGCCGGTGCGTGCGGTGATCATGCCGCAAGGCCCGATCCAACTCGCGTGCGACGCGGCGGCCGAGGGCTCGCCCGATCGCGACGTGCCCGAACCTGTCGCCGCGTTCCTTCCCGAGGCCCAGGCCATGCTGGCCACGTCGCTGGCTCGCCTCGACGACCCGCAGGCGGGTCGCTTGGCCTTGGCACCCCCACCCTTCGTGCGGACGTTGCGATTCGCCGAACCTCGCCCGGCGCCGGCGACGACGGTCGTCTCGACTCCTGCACCGCAAGCCCCCCGGGAGCGGGCGGCGGCGTCGCGTCCACAGGATGATGAGTCGTCTCGGTCGCGGCTGCTCCGCGATCTGGCGGCTCGTGAAGGCGGTTCGCCAACGGCGGGCGAGGCACCCGCTTCGGCGGCGCGAGCCGACACCGACCGGCCTTCGGCCACCCCGGTCGCCGGCGACCGGCAGCGGGCCTCGGGCACCGAGTCGACGACCGGCCAAGCCGCGGCGGACGCCGGCCAAGCCGCCTCCGGGCCGACCTCGACGGACGCGGCGCCCTCCTCGCAGCAGGCCCCGCTCCCGACGCTGGCCCAGGCCCGTCGAGCGGCTCAGGAGGAGATCTTCGCCAAGGACGGGATCATCTCGCTGGCCGCACCGGACGTGCAGGTCGTGACCAAGGAGGACGAGACGGCGATCATGGCCACCGGGGGCGTGACGGCCACCTACGCCGACATCCGCACGGGTCGAGTCCTGCAACTCACGGCCCAGCGACTGGTGGTCTTCATGGACCCGGTCCGCCTCCAGGACGCGGGGCGTTTGTCCGTCTCGAGCATCCGCGGCATGTACCTCGAGGGCGACGTCACCGCCACCGACGGGAAGTTCACCCTCCGCGGTCCGCAGATCTACTACGACATCCGCCGCAACTCGGCGATCATGCTCGACGCGGTCTTCTGGACGTACGACGAGCGCCGTCAGTTGCCCCTGTACGTCCGCGCCGCGTCGATCCAGCAGACCGCGGCGGATCAGTTCACGGCGACCAAGGCGACGCTGACGAACACGGCGATGCTCGACCCCGAACTGAGCATCGGCGCGTCGAGCGTGACCATCACGCGACAGACGGCCTCGCCCGAGCAAGGACCACTGGACGCAGCGAACCCCGCGGCGGCGGTGAGCACGACGACCGTGCAGGCCGAGGGCGTCACGCTGCGTGCCGGCGGCGTGCCGATCTTCTACTGGCCCCGCTACAGCGGCGACCCGGCGCTGATGCCGGTGAAGGACCTTCGCGTCGAGAACCGCGAGGGCTCGGGCGTCGCGGTGAAGGCGACGCTGAACGCCTACGCGTTGCTCGGACTCAAGAAGCCCGGCGACGGGCGATTCGACCTCTTCACCGACTACTACTTCGAGCGGGGCCCCGCGCTGGGCGCTCGCTTGGGCTGGAACAACCCCGACAGCAAGGGCGGCATCATGGGCTACATGGTGCCCTTCGACGCCGGCAGCGACCTGCTCAAGCCGGGCACCAGGCTCAGCCAGAACGACGACTTCCGCGGCATTCTCGTGGGCGACCAGCGGTGGCGCCTCGATGAACGCTGGTCCCTCTTCGCCGAAGGTTCGTACATCAGCGATCCGACGCTGGTCGACGCCTTCTTCGAGGACCAGGGCGAGACCCGTCGCGAGTTCACGAACCGACTTCGCGCCGACCGAACCGACGGCAACACGCAGTTCTCGCTCGAGGCCAAGGGCACCTTCAACGACTTCATCTCCAACGAGTGGCTCCTGCAGAGCCAGGGCTACAGCGTCAGCAAGATTCCCGAGGCGACCTACGTGCGGCAGGCCGACGACCTGCTGGCGGCGTGGCGTCCGGGGTTGGTGAGCTACTGGTCCGAGTACCGCGTGGGCGCGATGCAGGTGGCCTTCGACGAGATCGAACCCGGCAAGCGAGGGTTCACCACCGTGCCCCTCAGCCAGCGAGCCTTCGCGCTCGATCCGACGCAGAGTTCGGGCGACAGGCTCCGGGCGCTGGGCATGTCGGAGGAGACGATCACCCGCGCCGACACGCGTCACGAGGTGACCTTCAACGGCGAGGCCGGCCCCGTGCGGATCCAACCCTTCATGCAAGGACGGGTGACCGCGTACGACACCGCGTTCACGGCCTTCTCGCCCCAGGAAGAGGACGAGACCCGCCTGCAGGGCGCGGTGGGCGTGCGGGCATCGACCAGCTTCGAACGCATCCACGACGGCGTCGACTCGCGACTGCTCGACATCCACCGCCTGCGGCACATCATCGAGCCCAACGTCACGGTGTGGACCTCCGGCACGACCGTCAACGCCTCCGACCTGCCCATCTACGACCAGACGGTCGAATCGCTCGCCGACGGCACGATCGTGCGGGTGGGCGCGACGCAGACGCTGCAGACCCAACGCGGCGCGGCGGGCCGCTGGCACACCACCGACCTGCTGGTGGTCAACACGGACTTCGTGTCGTCCTCGGGCAACGCGGATTCGCGAGGCCCCATCGGCCGCATCTACGACTACCGCCCCGAGTACGCCAACCCAGGCGACTACTTCGTGGGCGACGTCGTCTACAGGCTCACCGACGCCACGTCGCTCACCGGCGGCACCGTCTTCGACTTCGAGACCAATCAGCAGGCCATGAGCACGGCTGGCATGATCATCCGCCACGCGCCCGAGTTCACCACCTACGGCGACCTGCGGTACATCAACATCCTCGACTCGACGTACGTCAACCTCGGCGCCGCGTACGAGTTCACGCTCAAGTACTCGGCCTCGGTCGCCGCGGCGTACGACCTCGACGAGGGCGGCTTCCAGACCGCGGGCTTCGAGGTTCGCCGCCGATTCGCCTCGATGCTGCTGGGCGTGAACCTCGGGTACAACGACATCACGGGCGAGACGAGCTTCGGCTTCGTGCTTCGGCCGTACGGCGCGGGCGGCGAGGCACGCAGTTCCTCCGGGGGCACCGGGTCGCTGCTGGGCGACTGACGCAGTCGCCCGCGTGTCGCACAGGTTTGACACCGGGGATTCCCCGAGCGGCCTGCGTGGCCTACGGTGCTTTCATGACCATCCTCGACGTGTGGCTCGCGATCGTGGCCGCCGGTGTGGCGGGCTTCCTGTGCAGCTTCGTCCTCTGGGCCGCGACCCCCTTCCATCGGGGCGACTGGACCCCCATCCGGGATGACGGTCCGATGACCGACGCCGTCAAGTCGCTCCGCCTGTCGCCCGGGTCGTACCTCTTCCCATGGGCGGCGACGGACGCCGAATCGCGATCTCCCGAGTTCCGACGGCGGTTCGAGGAGGGGCCGGCGGGCATCCTCGTCGTCTTCCGGCGCGCGAACATGGGCGTGAACCTGCTGCTGACGCTCCTCTCGTTCACCGTGGCCGCGGCACTCGTCGCGTACCTGGGCACGCTCACGCTGCCGAAAGGCGAGTCGTTCATGCGGGTCTTCCGCGTGCTGGGCACGGCGGGAGTCATGGCGCACACCTTCGCCTTCCTTCCCAACGCCATCTGGTTCCAGGCCACGCCTCGGAGCGTCGTCACGCGTCTGGTCGATGGCCTCGTCTACGGACTGGCCACGGGTGCCGTCTTCGCCTGGCTCTGGCCTCGGTGAGACCGGTCCGAACGGGCCGCACCTACCCTCGTCGCATCATGATGACGCGACGCGATGCCATGACCGTCCTTGCCGCCGGGTCCGCGGCGTTGTTCGCCGGGTCCTCCCGCGCCGACGACCCCACGTCCGATCCGCAGCCCGAGGCCGACTTCCTCATCTGGAAGCCAGCCGGCGACCGGGCGTGGTGCGCCGTGGGTTCGGGGGGCAACTCGACGCTGCTCAGGGGCGACGGGGCGGCCGTGCTCATCGACTGCAAGAACGCGCCGTACGGCCCGTGCCTGCGCCGCGAATCGCTGCGACGCGTGCCGTCGCTCGCGATGGTGGTCAACACCCACCACCACGGCGACCACACCGGCGGCAACCACGCCTTCTCGGCCGACCTCGAGATCGTCGCCCACGACAAGTGCACCGACCGGGTGCTGGGCCAGATGAACCGCTACATCTCGCAGATGAAGGAGGCCGCGACCCAACTGGCCGAAGGCGATGGCCCCGTGATCAGGCAGGTCCGCGAAGAGGCTCTCTCCCTGTACAAGCGGGTCGAGAAGATCAAGGAGACGGACTTCGTTCCCCGCACCACGTTCTCGGCCACGCGCGAGATCGATCTGCCGGGCATCAAGGCCACGATGCACCACCTGGGCGCCGGACACACCGACAACGACCTGGTGATCCACGCCCACGACCGCAACGTGCTCGTGGTGGGCGACCTGCTCTTCCACAAGATGCACCCCTTCGTCGACGCGGCGTCGGGCGCGGACATCAACGGCTGGCAATCGGCCTTGCGCAAGTGTCTCGAGCTGTGCGACGCCAAGACGGTCGTGGTGGGCGGTCACGGCGACGTGACCGACGCCGCGGCCCTCAAGACGCAGATCGCCTACTTCGACAAGCTCCGCGAGTTCGTCGAGAAGGCGATGAAGGACGGCAAGTCGCGGGCCGACATCGGCGCGATGCGGATGCCCGGCTACGGCACCTACGGCCTCGATCAGCTCGCCTCCTCGGGCCTGCTGGCGATGCACGACCACCTCAAGGCCGCGGCCGGCGGCACGGGCGCGTCGGCCCCGGCCGCGCGCTGAACGGTCAGCGGCCTTCCTCGACCACCTCGTTGACGAGCGTGCCGAGGCGTTCGATCTCGACCTCCACGCGGTCGCCGTGCTTGAGGAAGACCTGCGGCGAACGGGCGAAGCCCACGCCGCTGGGCGTGCCAGTGACGATCAGCGTGCCGGGGAGCAGCGTGGTGCCGCGGCTGATCTCGCTGATCAGCGTGGCGACCGGGAAGACCATGTCGGCGGTCGTCGAATCCTGCATGACCTGTCCGTTGACGAGACAGCGGAGGCGGAGCGACTGCGGATCCCCCACCTCCGACGGCGGGACCGCGCGGGGGCCGATGGGGCAGAAGGTGTCGAAGGACTTGCCGCGGTTGAACTGCCCGCCGGACCCGTCCTTCTGCCACCAGCGTGCGGAGACGTCGTTGGCGCAGACGTACGCCGCCACGCAGGCGAGGGCCTCGTCGGCGGGGACGTCGCGGACCATCGAGCCGTCGGGCCTCGTGCCGACGATGACGCCCAGTTCGGCCTCGAAGTCGACCTGGGGACGGTCCTGGCAGATGCGGGGAATGACGATGCGGTCGCCGTGGAGGCAGGCCGAGAAGGGGCTCTTGGAGAAGAGGACGGGGCGTTCGGGGACGCCCTTGCCGGTCTCCTTGGCGTGTTGCGCGTAGTTGAGCCCGATGCCGATGATGTGCCGAATAGGAAGGGCGAAGCCCGACCCCGTCTCGACCTGCACGCCCGTGGCCGTCCTGGTGATCCTCATGACGCCCAGCGTAGACCCCGGCGGGGCCGCTTGCCCCGCCCCGACCGCCCTTCTACCATTCATCCGCATAGAAGCATGAAAGCCACGGCCCCGGCCATCCCGCTGCAGCAGACCCTGGCGACGCTGGGCGACGCCCTGCGTTTGCGGATGCTGCGGCTGCTCGAGCGTCACGAGTTGACGGTGGGCGAGTTGGCCCAGGTGCTGCAGATCGCCCAGTCGAGCGCGAGCCGCCAGGCCAAGGCCCTGGCCGATGCCGGCTGGCTGGTCAAGCGCCACGAGGGCACGGCCTGCTTCTACCGCCTGGTGCCGGCGGACCTGTCGCCTTCGCTCAAGGCCCTGTGGGCCGCGATTCAGCCGCAGCTTGGCGGCGTGCCCGCGCACGACGAGGACGACCGCCGGGTGACGGGCGTGCTGGAGGAACGCAAGACCGACAGCGTGAACTTCTTCGGCCGCGTCCGCGGGGAGTGGGACCAGGTGCGGTCGGATCTCTTCGGGTCTCGCTTCACTTCGGCGGCGTTGCTCTCGCTGATTCGGCCCGACTGGACGGTGGCGGACGTGGGGTGCGGGACGGGGAACGCCGCGGAACTGCTCGCGCCGTACGTGGAGCGGGTGGTGGCGATCGATCAATCGGAACCGATGCTGGCGGCGGCGCGTCGTCGCCTGTCGTCGCGGCGCAACGTGGACTTCGTTCGCGGCTCGCTGGGCTCGCTTTCGCTGGCCGCCAAGTCGATCGACGCCGCGGTGTGCATCCTCGTGCTGCACCACGTCCAGGACGCGGGCGGCGCGCTCGCCGACGTGGCGCGGAGCCTTCGCGCCACCCGAGGCGGGGGCGTGCTGACGATCGTGGACATGGTGCCCCACGACCGGGCCGAGTACCGCCACTCGATGGGCCACGTGCACCAAGGCTTCTCCCGCAAGCAGGTGATGTCGCTGCTCACCCACGCGGGGTTCGTCCGCTGCTCGCATCACGAACTGCCCGCGGAACCGGAGTCTCGCGGGCCGGGGCTCTTCGTCGCCTCCGGGAGGATCACCTAGTCGCTCGCCGTTGGCCGATATTCCTGCGTGCCCCTCGGGAACGGGCATCCTCTGGAGTGTCGGCCGACGAACCAATCGTCGTCCCCGTTCGAGTTCCCCGATCGTTCCACCCCCCACTTCAAGGGAGCATCCATGAGTCTCGCCGCGTCCCCCGCCGTCACCCCTTCCATCAGCACCTCGGGCCTCGACTTCAAGGTCCGCGACCTGGCCTTGGCCGAACTGGGCCGTCACGAGATCCGTCTGGCCGAGCACGAGATGCCCGGCCTGATGGCCCTTCGCGAGAAGTACGGCGTCTCCAAGCCGCTCACGGGCGCCCGCATCGCCGGCAGCCTGCACATGACCGTGCAGACGGCCGTGTTGATCGAGACCCTCGTCGATCTCGGCGCGCAGGTCCGCTGGGCCTCGTGCAACATCTTCAGCACCCAGGACACGGCCGCCGCGGCCGTGGTCGTCGGCCGCAACGGCACCGTGGTCGACCCCAAGGGCACGCCCGTCTTCGCGTGGAAGGGCGAGACGCTCGAGGAATACTGGTGGTGCACCAACCAGCTGCTCAACTTCCCGGGCGGCCACGGCCCCAACATGGTCCTTGACGACGGCGGCGACCTGACGCTGCTGCTCCACAAGGGCGCGCAGTTCGAGAAGGCGGGCAAGGTCCCGGCCTTCAACGCCGCCACCGACAGCGAGGAATGGGGCGTCATCCTCAACCTCATCACCGCCGAACTCAAGGCCAACCCCGGCCGGCTCACCAAGGCCCTCGCGGGCGTCAAGGGCGTGAGCGAGGAGACCACCACGGGCGTGCACCGCCTCTACGAGATGCAGGCCCGCGGCGAGTTGGCCATGCCCGCCATCAACGTCAACGACTCGGCCACCAAGAGCAAGTTCGACAACCTCTACGGCTGCCGCCACTCCCTGGTCGACGGCCTCAACCGCGCCACCGACGTCATGCTCAGCGGCAAGGTGGCCGTGGTGCTCGGCTACGGCGACGTGGGCAAGGGGTGCTGTCAGGCCCTCAAGGGCCAGGGCGCCCGCGTGATCGTCACCGAGATCGACCCCATCTGCGCCCTGCAGGCCGCGATGGAGGGCTACCAGGTCGCCACGCTCGAGGACATGCTCGACTCGGCCGACATCTTCATCACCGCCACCGGCAACAAGGACATCATCACCGTCGACCACATGCGGAAGATGAAGGACAAGGCCATCGTCGCCAACATCGGCCACTTCGACAACGAGATCGACATGGCCGGGCTCTCCAAGGACACCTCGGTCCGCCGCACCACCATCAAGCCCCAGTTCGACGAGTTCACCTTCAGCGGCACCCGCGGCGGCCGCGGCCACAGCGTGCTGATCCTCGCCGAGGGCCGCCTGATGAACCTGGGCTGCGCCACCGGCCACCCCTCCTTCGTCATGTCCGCCTCCTTCACCAACCAGGTCGTCGCCCAGATCGACCTCTGGGCCTCGGCCAGCGGCAAGCCCACCCTCGCGGGCATCCGCTACGAGAGCGGCAAGGTCTACACCCTCCCCAAGAAGCTCGACGAGATGGTCGCCCACCTCCACCTCGAAAAGCTCGGCGTGAAGCTCACCCGCCTCACCGACGCGCAGGCCAAGTACCTCGGCGTCAGCCCGGACGGCCCCTTCAAGCCCGATCACTACCGCTACTGATTCACCCCCGCCGCTCCCGCGGCGTCACGACATTCGCCGGGGCGTTCGCCAACGCGTCCGCCCCGGCATTCCCTCCCTACGCTCACGACCCCGCGCCGCCATGCACATCCGCGACATCATCGCCCAGCACGGCACCACCTTCTCCTTCGAGTTCTTCCCTGCGCGGATCGAATCCGCCTCCGCCGAGCTCTTCGCGAACATCCGCCAACTCGAGCCCCTCAAGCCCTCGTTCGTCTCGGTCACGTACGGCGCGGGTGGCTCCACGCGAGAGCTCACCCACGACCTGGTCGTGCGACTCAAGGCCGAGACGACGCTCGACCCCATGCCCCACCTGACCTGCGTCTGCCACGACGAGGCGCAGATCACGGCCATCCTCGAGCGATACGCCCAGGCGGGCATCAGCAACATCATGACCCTGCGGGGCGACGTGCCCCGCGATCTGGCCTCGCCGGGCGACGCGTGGAAGGACTTCCGCCACGCGGCCCAGCTCGTGCGGTTCATCCGCCGCTTCGCCGACCGCAAGGTGCACGCCGACCCTCGCGGGTTCGGCATCGCGGTGGCGGGCTATCCGGAGGGCCATCCCGAGACGCCCAACCGGCTCGTCGAACTCGACCTGCTCAAGGCCAAGGTGGACGAAGGCGCCGACTGCATCGTCACGCAGCTCTTCTTCGACAACCGCGACTTCTACGACTTCCGCGCCCGCTGCGAGATGGCGGGCATCCGCGTGCCCATCATCGCGGGCATCATGCCCATCACCTCGCGGGCCGGCATGAAGCGAATGGCCGAACTCGCCTTGGGCGCCCGCTACCCCGCCCCGCTCATTCGCGCCCTCAACCGCGCGTCCGACGACGAGGAGGGCGTCAAGCGCGTGGGCATCCACTGGGCCACCGAGCAGAGCCGCGACCTGCTCGACCACAACGTCGCCGGATTGCACTTCTACACGCTCAACCGCTCGACCGCCACCCGCGAGATCTACGCCACCCTGGGCGTGAAGGACTCGCACGGCCTGAAGCGCTGATGAGCCTCCGTCGTCGACCGGCGACACGCGCCACGCAGGCTCACTCCACCTGCATCCACGAACGAAGATCAAAGGCCCTCGCCGAGGGCAGTTGTCGCCACGGCAGCAGCGGCCGCGGCCACGCGCTGCGGCGACCCACCGCATCGGTTCTCGCCAACCCCAGGTGAAGCGTCGCGCCCGCCCGCTCCGTCGCCTCCACGGGCACGGGCATCGTGAAGGCCCATGCACCATCACGCTTCGACGCCGACACCCGATGCTCCCACGCCGTCTCCGCTCCGTCGCGGCCCGCACGCACCGTCTCGCCGCCCGGGGTCACCCGCAACACCAGTCGCGGCGAACCCTGCGGCCCCATCACGACGGTCACGGCCTCCTTCCGAACCGCCCCCACGCCCGGCACGAGCGAGCACTGCACGTACAACTCCCATGGCGAGAGGCCCGCGGCGGCCCGTTCGGGCGTCATCGGCGTGCGGTAGAGCCGCGCCGTCGTGCCCCACGACCGGGGAACCTCCGCCGGCAGCGCGTAGTACCACGCCCGCAACGTCAGGTCGGGGAGGAAACTCGCCGCCGATGCGCCGGGTGGCAGCACCGGCTCGGCCTGCCCAGCCACCGGCACCACGGCGTCGAAGGGGCCCAGATGAACCCGAACGTCACGAATCGGGCCGACCGCCGCCGCGTCCGGCGCCGGGGCTTGGGGGGGAACCAGCGTCATGGAGGTCCACGACGCGACCACCTGCAGGTCGGGCGCCGGCGGCTCGTCGACGCCCAGCCACGCCCACGCGGGCACGGGCCGCGGCGAGAGGTTGGCCACGCCGATGCACGGAACCGGCCGCCCCTCGAGGTTCACCAGGCCGCCGTCGTCGTGCACCCACACCGCGCCTTGCGGCTGCTCCTCCACCCATGCACGCACACGATCGATCACCGTCGCCTCGTCCCGCCTGGCATCGAGGGCATCGGTCAACAGCCGCTGCAACGCGGCGTCGTCGCTCGCCCACGCCGGAGCGACCACTCCTTCGCCAAAGTCCATCACCGCGCACAGCCGGTACTTGAGTTCGCCCGCCAGACGGCGGTCCTGCGCGCCGATCCGGGCGAAGGCCAACCGCCAACGACGCTCCACCTGCTGGGCCAAGGCCTCGATCACGGGATCCTCGAAGGGGATGGGCCCCTCCGCTCCGCGCAACCCGTCGAGCAGCAGACGCACTCGCCACCGCTCCAGCGGCGAGTTGGAGGCCTCGCGCAGCACGGCACGGAGATATTGGTTCTCACGGCCGTGGTCGGGCATCAGCGGCGGCCAGAACTCCGGCCGCGGCTCGAGCACCTGATCCGGATCAGCCAGCCAGTTGACCGGTGCCGCTCGCCCATCGATCCAGAGCGTCGCCCCGGCCGCGTCCGCGGGAATGTCGATGATCGCCGCACGGAACGAAACGGCCTCCGACGGCGGCAAGGTCGGCTCCTCCCGTGTGGCTTCCCATCGCCCCGCCGATCCGATCCAACCCGCGACGTCGCCCTCGGCGTCGATGCCGGAACGGACGATGCGCCACACTCCCACCGGCAACTGACGCCCGTCCGCCAACGCCACGCGACGGATCGACGTGCGTCCCGCGTCGGGCCCGAGCGGCATGATCAGCGAACGGCCGGGGGTCGCGTCGATGCGATCGCCCTGCGCGTTCGCCCCGTCCCTCCCCGCGGCCGTCCAGTCGGCTCCGCCCCGGGAGGATCCGCATCCGCCGCCCAACGCCGCCACGACCCCGACAAGCACCGCAACCACGCCACGACGCCCCGTCTTGCCAAACACGCCGATCACGGCGCCTCCCGCGGCAGGCCCTGCACCAGCGAGGTCACGACGGCATCGGCCGTCACGCCCTCGGCGTGGGCCTCGAAGTTCATGATGAGCCGGTGACGAAGCGCGGGCAGGGCCGCGGCCTGCAGGTCGTCCGTGCCCGCCGCGGTGCGTCCCTCGAGCAGCGCGCGGCACTTGGCCGCGAGGATGATCGACTGGGCCGCGCGAGGGGAGGCTCCGAGCCGCACGTACTTGTCGACCATGGAGAAGCCCCCGCCGGGATGCGTGGCGAGCACCAGTCGAACGGCGTAGTCCTGGACCGAAGGCGTGACGAGCACGCGACGAACCAGCCGCTGATGCGTCATGAGGCGTGCGGCATCGAGGCACGGGCGAGCCTCGGGCGCGGCCGCGCCGGTGGTGCGAGCGAGGATCTCCGCGAGATCGGCCCGGCCCGGCGAGCGGCTGAGCAGCTTGAAGAAGAACCGGTCGAGCTGCGCTTCGGGGAGGGGGTAGGTGCCCTCCTGCTCGACGGGGTTTTGCGTGGCGAGCACCACGAAGGGCTCGGGCAGTCGGTGGCTCACGCCGCCGACGGTGACGCTGCGTTCCTGCATCGCCTCGAGGAGCGCCGACTGCGTCTTGGGCGTGGCGCGGTTGATCTCGTCGGCCAGCACGAGTTGCGCGAAGATGGGCCCGGGCTGGAAGGCGAATCGCCGCTCGCGCCGACCGTCGGCCGATTCGGTCTCGGTGACGACGGTGGTGCCCGTGATGTCGGCGGGCATCAGGTCGGGGGTGAACTGCACGCGGCCGAAGGAAAGCGACACGGCCTGAGCCAGCGTCCGCACCAGCAGCGTCTTGCCGATGCCCGGCACGCCCTCGAGCAGCACGTGGCCCCCGACGAACAGGCAGATCAGCACCTGCTCGACCAGGTCGGCCTGTCCGACGACGACCTTGGCCACCTCGGCGCGCGCGGTCTCGAAGTCGGTTCGGAAGCGATTGGCCGCCTCGATGACCTGTTCGGGTGACTCCGGATCGGGGTGAACGTGCTCGCCGGTGGCCATGGAGCGTGAATGTAGACCCACTCGTGGGCATCTTCCCGACATCCCCCTGACACGCCCCCAAGCCGCCCGCTTTATCGGTCGATATCCGTATACTGGACGGGGCGACGCCACGACGGCACCCGCCCGCCTTCGAAGGGAACGTGCACGCATGGAACTCGCGATCATCGGTCTTGGCAAGATGGGCGGCAACATGGCCGAGCGACTGCTCCGCGCCGGCCACCACGTGCTGGGCCTCGACCCCAACCAGGAGAGCCTCGCCCGCCTCGCCAAGTCCGGCGGCAAGGCATGCACCTCGCTCGCCGAGGTCGTCAAGTCCATGGCCGGCCCTCGCCATGTCTGGTTGATGATCCCCGCCGGCGACCCCGTCGACGCGATGATCGCCCAACTCCTGCCCATGCTCTCCCCGGGCGACTGCATCATCGACGGCGGCAACAGCAACTACAAGGACTCCCAGCGTCGCGCCGCCGCCCTGGCCGCCAAGGGCTTCCATTACGTCGACTGCGGCACCAGCGGCGGCGTGTGGGGTCTGGCCAACGGCTACTCGCTCATGATCGGGGGCGCGAAGGAGCCCGTCGAGCGCCTTCGCCCCGTCTTCGAGTCGCTCGCCCCCGGCAAGAACGAAGGCTGGGGACACGTGGGCCCCAGCGGCGCGGGTCACTTCACCAAGATGATCCACAACGGGATCGAGTACGGCATGATGCAGGCCTTCGCCGAGGGCTTCGCCATCCTCCACAAGAAGAAGGAACTGGGCCTCGACCTCGCGCAGGTGGCGCAGGTCTGGCAGGTCGGCTCGGTCGTTCGCAGCTGGCTGCTCGACCTCACCGCCGAGGCGCTCAAGCAGGACCAGAAGCTCGAATCGATCGCTCCCTACGTCAGCGACAGCGGCGAAGGCCGCTGGACCGTCGCCGAGGCCATCGATCTCGACGTCGCCGCTCCCGTCATCACCCTCAGCCTGCAGGCCCGCCTTCGCTCCCGCGACGGCGAATCGTACTCCGACCGCATGCTCGCCGTGATGCGCAACGCCTTCGGCGGCCACAGCATGCAGAAGCACTGATCCGCCGCGTCCCCGCATCGCCTTCACCGGACCTCAACGGCCATGCCGATCCAGACACCCGACCGACACACGCTGGTGGTCTTCGGCGCCACGGGAGACCTGGCCCACCGCAAGGTGCTGCCCTCGCTTTTCGACCTGCACCGCCAGGGCTCGGCCAAGGGACGGGCCTTGGTCTTGGGCGTCGCACGGGCCGCCCTCGACGATCAGCAGTTCCGAGATTCGCTCCGCACGTCCCTGCTGGCCGCGGGACATGACGCCGCCGAGGTCGACGAGTGGCTCGCGAATCACGTGCACTTCCAGTCGCTGGGCGACTCCTCGCCCGGCGCCTATGTCGCGCTCAAGGCCCGCATCGAGGCCCTCGAGACGCAGCACAACCTCCACCAGCACCGCATCTTCTACCTCGCGCTTCCCGCCTCGGCTTTCTTCCCGACCATCGAGTCGCTCGGCAACGCCGGACTGCACGTTTCGAAGGGCTGGACGCGACTGGTGATCGAGAAGCCCTTCGGACACGACCTGCCCTCCGCCGAGTCGCTCAACGCGCAGATTCACCGCTTCTTCGACGAGCAGTGCGTCTATCGCCTTGATCACTACCTGGGCAAGGAGACCGTCCAGAACCTCCTGGCCTTCCGATTCGGCAACGCCCTCTTCGAGCCGCTGTGGAACCGCGATCGCGTCCGTCAGGTCGAGATCACCGTCGCCGAGGAGCTCGGCGTCGAGGGACGCGGCTCCTTCTACGAAAAGACCGGCGCGCTCCGCGACATCATGCAGAATCACATGATGCAGCTCCTGTGCCTCGTGGCGATGGAGCCGCCCTCGGCACTCGACGGCAACGCCGTCGCGAACGAGAAGGTCAAGGTGCTGCAGTCGATGTCGATCATCCGGCCCGACGATGTCGTGCTCGGCCAGTACGCCGCGGGAACGCTCCATGGCCATCCGGTCGCCGGCTACCGCCAGGAGCCGGGCGTCGACCCGCGAAGCGCCACCGAGACCTACGCCGCCGCGACCGTTCGCATCAACAACTGGCGTTGGAACGGCGTCCCCTTCTCGCTCCGCACCGGCAAGCGATTGCCCCGCAAGTGTTCCTCGATCGTTGTCACCTTCCACCAGCCCCCGGCGGCCGTCTTCAACCCCTACATCGTCTGCGGGATGGCCTGCAACCGACTCGAGATCACCCTGCAGCCCAACGAGGGGTTCAACCTCTCCTTCATGACCAAGATTCCCGGCGAAGGCATGCGGCTGGCCACCCAGGAAATGCGCTTCCGGTACGCCGAGGCCTTCGGCAAACTCCCCGAGGCCTACCAGACGCTCATGCTCGACGTGATGCGGGGTGATCGCACGCTCTTTGTCCGCAACGACGAGGTCGAGGAGTCGTGGAAGCTCTTCACCCCCGTCATCAGCGAACGCATGCCGCTGCACCACTACCCTGCGGGTTCCTGGGGACCCGCCGCCGCGGAACGGCTGGCGGGCGATCACACCTGCGGCTGGACCGAACCCTGAGGCATTCGCCATGCTCGACGGCATCCTGGTACGACTCGCCTCCCTGGACGCCGTCGCCGCCCACGCGGCCGACCTGGTGGCCCAGGCGTGCGAGCAGGCGATCAAGGACCGCGGCAGGTTCGTGATGGCCCTGGCCGGCGGGAGCACGCCCAAACTCCTCTACCGCCTGCTGGCGACGCGACGCCCCGCCCTCGACTGGGCTCGGTGCGTGCTGCTCTTCGGCGACGAGCGGTGCGTCCCCCACGACCACCCCGACAGCAACCTGCTGATGGCGGAAACGACGCTGACGGGGCCCGCGGGCGTGCCGCATTCGTCGATCCTCCCGGTGCCCACGCACCTGCCGCCGGCGCAGGCCGCCGCGACCTACGAGGCCACGCTGCGTCGCCTGCTGCCCGAGCAAGGGCCGGGCATCGACCTCGTGCTGCTGGGCATGGGGGCCGACGGCCACACGCTCAGCCTCTTCCCGGGCGACGAGGCCGCCGTGGCCGAGACGTCCCGGTGGTGCATCCACACCAAGGCGCCCGCTCCCTTCGCGGTGTCCGACCGCGTGACGATGACGCTCCCCCTGGTGAACGCGGCTCGCCTTCGGCTGTTCATGGTGACGGGTGCGGACAAGACGCCGCGACTCGACGCCATCGCGGCGGGGACGGAGCGTCCGCCCGCGGCGATGGTTCGGTCGGCCACGTGGCTCGTGGCGACCTGAGGTCGACAATGCCGCGAAATGCGAGACGGCCGGCAGCCGCGGCATCGTGCCGCCACCACCGGCCGTCCCGAATCACGTCGAACCTTCATCCGCCCGCGGCCGTCACTTGACGGCGTTGCGGAGCGCGTCGGCCTTGTCGATCTTCTCCCAGCTGAAGAACTCGATCTTGGGGCCGCGGTGCTGGCGCTTCACGCGGTCGTAGAACTGTCCCTCGTAGGGCTTGCGGCCAAAGTGGCCGTGGCGGGCGGTGGGCGAGTAGATGGGATTGCGAAGCCCAAGCGACTCGATGATCTTGCGGGGCGTCAGGCCGAAGTGCTCGCGGACGGCCTTGGAGATCTTCGCCTCGTCGACGGTGTTGGTGCCGAAGCAGTCGACCAGCACGCTGGTGGGCTCGGCGACGCCGATGGCGTAGGAGACCTGGATCTCGCAGCGGTCGGCGAGACCGGCGGCGACGATGTTCTTGGCGATGTAGCGGGCCATGTACGCCGCGGAGCGGTCGACCTTGGTGGGGTCCTTGCCCGAGAACGCGCCGCCGCCGTGGCGACCCATGCCGCCGTAGGTGTCGACGATGATCTTGCGGCCGGTGAGCCCGGTGTCGCCGTGCGGACCGCCGATCTCGAATCGGCCGGTGGGGTTGACGTGCACCTTGATGCCCGCGTTCCACCAGTCCTTGAGCACGGGCTTGAGGATGTGCTCGACGACCTCGCGCTGAAGCTGGTCCTGCTTCTCGTTCCACTGGGGGTCGTGCTGGGTCGAGAGGACGACGGTGTCGACTCGCACGGGCTTGCCGTTGTCGTACTCGACCGTGACCTGGCTCTTGGCGTCGGGCCGCAGGCCGGCGACGCGGCCTTCGCGACGGACGTGGGCCTGCTGCTCGACGAGGCGGTGCGAAAGGTCGATGGGCAGGGGCATCAGCTCGGGGGTTTCGCGGCAGGCGTAGCCGAACATCATGCCCTGGTCGCCCGCGCCTTCCTTGTCGACGCCCATGGCGATGTCGCCGGACTGCTTGTTGAGGGCGACGAGCACGCCGCAGGAGTCGGCGTCGAACCGCATGTCGCCGGAGGTGTATCCGATCTCGCGGACGACCTCGCGGACGATCTCGGGGATGTTGGCGTAGGTCGTGGTGGTCACTTCGCCGGCGACGACGACCAGGCCGGTGCAGCAGAGCGTCTCGCAGGCCACGCGGCTGCGGGGGTCGTCGGCGAGCATGGCGTCGAGCACGGCGTCCGAGATCTGGTCGGAGACCTTGTCGGGGTGGCCCATCGAGACGGATTCGGACGTGAAGAGTCGTGATTCAGGCATGGGTGGTGTTTCGGGTCGTGGAAGGGGAATCCGTCGCGGCGTCGCGACGGGGGGACATGGTATCGCGAAGGCCGGGGCCTCGCGGATGCGGAACGGTCAGAGGTTGCCGCGACGGGCCTGCTCGAGTTCCAGGCTTTCGAAGAGGGCCTTGAAGTTGCCCTTGCCGAACGACTGGCTGCCGCGGCGGCAGATGATCTCGAAGAAGAGCGTGGGACGGTCCTGCAGGGGCCGCGTGAAGAGTTGCAGCAGGTACCCCTCGTCGTCGGAGTCGACCAGGATGCCCAGGTCGCGGATGCGGGCGTGGTCCTCCTTGACAGGCTGGTGGCCGTGGGCCGTGAGCATGGCGTTCACCCGTTCCCACACCTTGTCGTAGTAGGCGTCGGGGATGTTCAGGAACTCGACGCCGCGGCGTCGCAACTCGGCGATGCTGTGCAACTCGTCGTCGGTGCGAAGGGCCAGGTGCTGCACGCCGGGCGTGCCCTGGTGCCAATCGAGGTACTCCTCGATCTGGCTCTTCTTCTTGCCCTCAGCGGGTTCGTTGATGGGGATCTTGATGAGCCCCGAGCCCGACGACATGACCTTGGACATGAGGGCCGAGTATTCGGTCGAGATGTCCTTGTCGTCGAAGGTCTTGAAGAGCTTGAACTCGAGGATCTCCTCGTAGAACCGCACCCAGTGGTTCATCTTGCCGAGTTGCACGTTGCCCACGAGGTGGTCGACGTACTTGAGGCCGCAGGGATTGGCCCTGTTGTGCTCGTTGACGCCGATCGAGGGCGCCTTGGCGAAACGCGGGGCGAACGCGCCGCCCTGCTTGACCTTGGTCAGTTCATACCCGCCGGTGCGGGAAACGAAGGTGTGGACGCAGCGGCCGAAGGTGCGGATGCTGGCGGTCGTGATCGACCCGTGCTCGTCGGTGACGGTGCGGGGTTCGGCGGCGGACATCGCGCCGTTGCGGATCGCCCGTTCCCACGCCGCTCCGGCGTCGAAGACGGTGAAGGCCACGTCCTTGACGCCGTCGCCGTAGAGGGCCGTCTCCATGGCGGCGGGGTGGTCGACGGTCAGGGGCGTCGTGAGGACGATGCGGATGTTGCCCTGCGTGAGCAGGTAGTGCGAGGCGTCGCGGGAACCGGTGGTCAGGTCGGCGAACTGCTCGATCTGGAAGCCGAAGACGTGGGCGTAGAAGTAGGCCGCCTGCTTGGCGTTGCCGACGAAGAACCGCACGTGATCGACGTCGATCAGGTGCAGGGGGTCGGTGGAAGGGGCGGACGCGACGTTGGGTTGGCGAGCCATCGTGGTCATGGCGTAAGTGTAGGGGGCCGCCGGGCCGCCTCGGGGTTCGCAAGGGGGCCTCCAAGTCGAGCCGGCGGCACCCTCGCGAGCGGCGTGGCCGGTCACTACGATCGCCCCCGAATGCCGCCACTTGCAGCCAAGCCGATCGCCATCACGGGTGCCAGCAGCGGGATCGGCGCGGCTACCGCCCTGCGGTGCGCACGCGAGGGCATGCCCGTGGCGCTGGCGGCCCGGCGGGTGGATCGCCTCGAGGCCGTGGCCAGGCGGATCACCGAGGCCGGCGGCCGGGCGATCATCGTCGAGTGCGACGTGGCCAAGCCCGCCGATTGCGAGCGGCTGGTGGCCCGCACCGTCGACGCCTTCGGCTCGCTCTACGCCGTCTTCGCCAACGCGGGCTACGGCGTCGAAGGCCCCGTGGCCGACTCCACCGAGCACGACGTGCGACAGATCTTCGAGACCAACTTCTTTGGCACCCTGCACACCATCCGCCCCGCCCTCGACGTCATGCGCCGGGCCGGCGAGGGGCACATCCTCGTCTGCTCGAGCTGCCTCTCCAAGATCGGCATTCCCTTCTTCGCCAGCTACTGCGCCACCAAGGCCGCGCAAGACCACTACGCCCGGGCCCTCCGGCACGAGCTCGAGCCCCATGGCATCGCCGTCTCGAGCGTGCATCCCATCGGCACCAAGACCGAGTTCTTCGACGCCACGTCCGCCCGCAGCAAGGAGCCCCGCCTGGCCCTCCGCACGCCCGAACGCATGATGCAGCCCGCCGAACTCGTCGCGGACGCCATCGTGCGGTGCCTTCGCAAGCCCAAGGGCGAGGTGTGGACCAGTCGCTCCACGCGCCTCGCGCTCGGACTGGCCACCATGTTCCCCTCCCTCGCCGACGTCGTCCTCCGACGCCTCGTCGCCGCCCGCTGAACCCAGGCACGCCCTTCTCGCCATGCGAGTCCTGCTCATCGTCAACCCCAGGTCCGGTCGAGGCAAGGCCGCTGCCGCGGCCAACCGGCTGGGCTCCATCCTGGTCGACCACAAGGTCACACGCGTCGAGATGCCTCGCACCGACGCCGGCGATCACGCGTGGCTCCTGCCCCGTCTTCGCGAATCGGACGCGTGCGTGGTCCTCGGGGGCGACGGAACCGTGCACGCGCTGCTGCCGGCGTTGATCGAGTGCGCCACGCCGATGTTCCACCTCGCGCTGGGCACCGAGAATCTCATCGCCCGCGAACTCGGCATGCACCGCGCCGACTTCGATCAGGCCATCGCCCTCGCCGTCGCGACGCTGCGATCCCCTCGCATCGCGGCGATGGACGTGGGCCGCTGCGAGGCCTCCCTCACCCGCGGCGTCGTTCGCTTCGGCGTCATGTTCAGCGCGGGACCCGACGCGGGCGTCATTCATCGCCTTCACGAGGCCCGCAGCGGGCCCATCACCCATCTCACCTACCTCCGCCACATTCGCGCCGAGTTCCGACTCCCCCACCTCCCGCTCCTCGACGTGGAGGTCGACGGCTCGATGGTCTGCTCCGGAGTTCAGGGCATGCTCGTGATCGCCAACTCGCGTCAGTACGCGCTTCGCATCGATCCGGCTCGGCGAGCGAGCGTGCATGACGGCCTGCTCGACGTGGCCGTGCTTCCGGCCAAGGGCGCGGCGGCCACGCTGCTTGGCCTCGTGGCCTGCCGCCTCCGCGTCGACGCTCTGGCGGGCGTGATCCGCGCCCGCGGATCGCAGGTCCGGTTCCGGCTCCAGACCGACCACACCCACGCCCTGCAGGCCGACGGCGAGGCCCTGCACCTGACCGACCCCATCGCGACCGAGGTCGAGGGCGCCGCCTCGATCGAACCCGGGGCGTTGAAGTTGCTGCTCCCTGCGGACTGACGGCCGCACGCCGGCACGGCCCCCGAACCGCACGCGGGTATCATCGTCGGCATGCCCCGACTCTCGATCGAAGTCCTTGATGAAACCCGGAGGCTCCCGGAGGCCGCCTTGGCGTGGCTCATTCGCCATGCGGAGCGGGCCGTCCGCCGCGTGGGAGGCCAGGGGGAGGTGCGGGTCCGGATCGTGGGCGACGAGGCGATGGCGGCGGCCCACGAGGAGTTCGCGGGGGTGCCGGGCACCACCGACGTCCTGACCTTCGACATGAGCGAGCCGGTCGACGCGACTGCCGGGGCAGGGGAACGCGGCGGCGACGAGGATGGCGGTTGGACGCCGCCACCACTCCCGACGCTCGACGACATCCGTCAGGACAACGTACGGTCTTCGTGCGTGCTTGATACGGACATCCTCGTCTGCATCGACGAGGCGGAACGGCAAAGCACCGCTCGGGGCTACCCTTGCGAGAGGGAGTTGCTGCTGTACACCCTGCACGGCGTGCTTCATTGCATCGGCTTTGACGATCATGAGGAGGCCGACTTCGAGGCGATGCATGGCGTGGAAGACGCTGTGCTCGCGGCGATCGGGGTGGGTCCCGTCTTTCACCGCCCGTACGTGGCGGGAGATGGGCCCGGGGAGGCGTGATCCCCGGCGGCATCGGCGGCGGCGCGTCGGTGGGACCATGAAGTCCCGATCCCGACGGCGGCCATGGAGATCTGCATCGTGAACGACTGGAGTTGGCTTGGCATCTCGCTCGCCGCCCTCGCGGCGGGGTCGCTGCTTTCCACGCTCGTCCAGTCGCTGCGGGACCTGACGCGTTCGGTGCTCGAGGACATCGTGGCCATCCGCGGCAACCCCCGTGCGGCTGCCCGCGTGGAGGCGATCCTCGCCGACCTCGAGGGACACGCGGCGGCGACCTCGCTCCCCCGGACCCTCTGCAACCTGGTGGTCGCCGTGGGCATGGTCTTCTGGGCGGCCGCGGTGCGTTCGTCCGAACCGCAGGCCCCAGCCCCGACCTTGGTCGACATCGCCGCGGGCATCCTCATCGCCTCGCTGCTGCTGTGGGTCTTCACGTCCACGCTGCCCACCAGCATCGCGCGGCATGCCGGAGAACGCACGATCTTCGCCTGGTCGCCCCTGCTCCGCGTGATGCACGTCGTGGGCCGGCCGCTCCGGGGCATGGCCTCGGGACTCGACGAGGTGATCCGCCGCCTCGTGGGCCGCAAGGACCAGACCGAGGCGGAGGTGCTGCAGGAAGAGATCCTGTCGGTGGTCGAGGAAGCCCAGGAAGAGGGCAAGTTCGACGAGAGCGAACGGGACATGATCGAGGCCGTGGTGCGGTTCCGCGACCGCACGGTGGCCCAGGTGATGACGCCCCGCACGGAGATCGAGGCCATCGAGGCGGACCTCTCGCTCAGCGACGTCACGGCCGCCATCCGTCGCATCGGGCACTCCCGCATCCCCGTCTTCGACGGCACGCTCGACCGGGTGGTGGGCATCTTCTACGTGAAGGACCTGATGCGGTGGCTCGCGGGCGAGGGATCTCGCCAAGGCCGCACCTTCGAACTCCGGCACGTCATGCGTCCGGCGTACTTCGTGCCAGAGTCCAAGACCGTGCGGGAGCTCCTCTCCGAACTGCTCAAGAAGCGGGTGCACATCGCCGTGGTGGCCGACGAGTACGGCGGCACCGCGGGTCTGGTGACGATCGAGGACATCATCGAGGAAGTCTTCGGCGACATCCAGGACGAGTACGAAGTGCCCGAGGCCGACGCCGTCGAGGTGAAGGTGAACGCCGAGAAGCGGAGCGCCGAGATCGACGCCCGCACCTACGTCAACGATGCCAACGACGAGCTCCGCGAGCTGTCGGTGGAGATCCCCGAGAGCGAGCACTACGACACCGTGGGCGGGTTCGTCACCGTCACGCTGGGTCGCATTCCCGCGGCGGGCGAGACCTTCACCCACGAGGCCCTCAAGGTCACCGTGATCGCCGCGGAACCCACCCGCGTCACCAAGGTGCGCATCGAGCCGGCGACCGAATCGCAGGAGGGCGACGGCGAGTCGCAGGACGATGCCGCGGATGACGCCCGGGCGGCCGAGCACCGCTGAATCGAGCCGCGACCGAGCCCGTGAGGGCGATCAGGTGCCGAAGCGGAGGGTGGCGGCAAGTTCGAGCACTTCATCCCGCCCGGGGAGGCTGGGAATGGCGCCCGGCTTGGTGGCGGCCAGCGCCCCGGCGGCGGAGGCGGCGAGCACCGCGGGTTCGGCGAGCTTGAACTCGTCCATGCTCTTGGCCTTGGAGGCCTGGTGAACCTTCTTCCACATCGCGGCCAGCGCGCCGCAAAAGGCGTCGCCGGCGGCGACGGAGTCGACCGCCGCCACGTGCGGGGTGGGCACGCGACGCGTGCGTTTGCGGTGCGAAAGGATGCTCCCTTGCGCACCCAGCGTGAGCAGGATCGCAGGCGGCCCCAGGTCGGGCAGGCGGAGCATCATGCGGCCGGGGTCTGAGGAGGGGTCGAGCCCAAGGAGCAAGGCTGCTTCGCCTCGGTTGACGATCAGCACGTCGACGAGCGGGAGCAGATCGAGGACGCCGCCACGGGCCGGGGCAGCATTGAGCATGACGCAGACGCCGGCCTCGCGGGCGATGGTGGCGGCCTCGATGATCGCGCTGGAGGGAATCTCGAGTTGCAGGAGCAGCACGTCGGCGCCGACGATGGCCTCGCGGGCGGCGCGGACGTCGTCGGCCTTGACGGAGGCGTTGGCACCCGGCGAGACGACGATCATGTTCTCGCCGCCGTCGGCGACGGTGATGAGGCCCAACCCGGTGGTCTCGCCCGCGCGGACGGCGAGATGGCGGAGATCGAGGCGTTCGCCTTCCATGGCGGCGAGCACCTTGGCGCCGTGGGGGTCGTCGCCGACCGCGCCGACGAAGGTGACGTCGGCGCCCATGCGGGCGGCGGCGACGGCCTGGTTGGCGCCCTTGCCCCCGGGATAGGTGCGGTAGGAGCCGCCGGCGACGGTCTCGCCCCGGGCGGGAAGGCGCGGGACGCGCACGACCAGATCCATGTTGATGGACCCCACCACGCAGACGCGGCTGGATTCGGACTCGGCCATGCGAAGAGTCGAGTGTAGCTGGGAAGCCCCACCCGCGACGAGGGGGCCGATCGGGCCTTTGAAAATGGGAACCGGATGAATGCGAGGGTCCGGTAGTGTCGATGAACGATGGTCGCGTCCGATTCGGACACGATCCCCCGTTCGAGTCACTCCACCCTTGCGTCATGCGTAGATTCGACCTCTGTGTCATCGGTTCCGGCGCCGGCGGGCAGCGGGCGGCCATCCAGGCCGCCAAGCTGGGCAAGTCCGTGGCCGTCGTCGAGGCGCACGAGGTGGTGGGCGGCGCGGCGGTGAACACGGGCACGATCCCGAGCAAGGCGCTTCGCGAGGCGATCATGAGCATCGGCGGCCACCCGGGCAGCAGCCCGACGACCGCCGACTTCAACCTCGCCGCCAAGCAGGCGACGATGGGCAACCTGTGGGCCTCGTGCGGCCGGGTGATCCAGGCGGAGATCGACATGGTCAACCGCCACTTCGCCCACAACGGCATCTGCCTGATCCACGGCTACGGCCGCTTCAAGGACCCGCACACGCTGGAGATCTGCGGCGAGCACGTCACCGAGGCGATCCACGCCGAGCACTTCGTCATCGCCGTGGGCACGCGCCCGACCCGGCCGCCGAACATCCAGTTCGACGACACGGACATCATCACCAGCGACGAGCTCATTCGGCTCCGCAACCTCCCGCACTCGATGATCATCGTGGGCGGCGGCGTGATCGGCACCGAGTACGCCTCGATGCTCGCCGCCCTTGGCATCAAGATCACCCTGGTCGAGGGCCGCTCCCGGTTGCTCGACTTCGTCGACTCCGAGATCATCGAGGCCTTCCACTACCACCTCCGCACGCAGGGGGTGACGCTGCGGCTGGGCGAGAAGGTCGTCTCGATCCGCAAGGCCGAGCCCCCCAAGCACGCCCGCACCAGCAACAACATCATGGCCGAGGCCACGCTCGAGAGCGGCAAGGTGCTCCGCGCCGACTGCCTGCTCTACTGCATCGGCCGACAGGGCGCCACCAACGGGCTCGACCTCGCCAACGCGGGCTTGTCGGCCGACGAGCGGGGACGCATCAAGGTCAACGAGTGCTACCAGACGGCGGTGCCGCACATCTACGCCTGCGGCGACGTGATCGGGTTCCCCGCGCTGGCGAGCACCAGCATGGAGCAGGGTCGCCTGGCGGCGTGCCACATGTTCGGGCAGCGTCATGACCTGATGGAGAACCTGCTGCCCTACGGCATCTACGCGATCCCCGAGATCTCGATGGTGGGCTGGACGGAGGACAAGCTGACGGCCGAGGGCGTGCCGTACGAGGCGGGCATCGCCTATTACCGCGAGACGGCCCGCGGGCAGCTGCTTCGCGACGAGATCGGCATGCTCAAGCTGCTGATCCACCAGGAGAGCCACGCGGTGCTGGGCGTCCACATCATCGGAACGCACGCCACCGAACTGGTTCACATCGGCCAGGCGGCCATCGCCTTCCGCGCCACCGCCGAGTACTTCGTGAACACCGTCTTCAACTACCCGACCCTGGCCGAGTGCTACAAGGTCGCGGCCCTGAACGGACTCAACAAGCTCCGTAACATCTGAAGCCGCGCAAGGGCGGCCAGGAGACGGACCGCATGCAGTTCAGCCTCGCCCAGTCGCTCGGACGAACCTGCCCGACCATCGACGTCATCGACGTGGGCGCCATGGCGCTCGACGCCGAACCCGAGTACGCGCCCATTCTCGCCAAGGCCCCGTGCCGCGTCGTGGGCTTCGAACCGGTGCAGGCCGAGTGCGACAAGCTCAACGCCGCCAAGCACCCCAACCGCGTCTTCCTGCCCTACTTCATCGGGGACGGCACGGAGCGAACCTTCCACCTCACCAACTTCTCGGCGACGGCCTCGCTCTACGAGCCCGACATCGAGTTCCTCTCGCTCTTCAACACCCTCGCCGAGGTCACGACCGTCACCGAGACCTCCCGCGTGCAGACGAGGCGGCTCGACGACATCCCCGAGATCGCGAACATCGACCTGCTCAAGATCGACATCCAGGGCGCCGAGCTCGACGCCTTCCGCGGCGGTTCGCGACTGCTCGACACCACGCTGGCGGTCTGGACCGAGGTCGAGTTCGCCCCGATGTACAAGAATCAGCCCCTCTTCGGCGACGTCGACGCCGAGCTTCGCCGCCACAAGCTGATGCTGCACACCGTCCACTCGCTCGAGGGCCGGGCGTACACGCCGCTGGTGCCGCCCCGGGGCCCCACCGCCGGCATCCGCCAGCATCTCTGGTCGGACGTGATCTACCTCCGCGACCCTCGCCTGATCGGCGAGCTCGATCACGCGAAGATGCTCAAGCTGGCGGTGATCGCCCACGACCTCTTGGGCTCCTTCGACTACGCCCAGCTCGTGCTCCAATACGCGGATCGGCAGAGCGGCGGCTCGCTCTGGAAGTGGTACATGACGCGGCTGACCGGTGAAGATCCCGGCGAGCCTACGCTCCCGCGCCGCTGAGGCGACCCTTCATCGACACGGCGATTGTCACTCGTCCCGCCTCGGGATCGAGCGCCCTCGCGAAGGCTTCCCTCGCCCACCGGCTTCGGAACTCCGCCATGTCGCCTCAAGCCGCCTCGACGCAGCCCGATCCCGCTCCCGCCGCGGACGCCATCGACCCGCCGGACTCCATCGTCGAGGCAGCCGGCGCGCTGCACACCTTCGCCGACCGCGTCCTCGACACGGTCGCGAGGTTCGCGCCCGGCGTGATCGGGGCGTTGGTCTTCTTCATCATCGCCTGGATCGCCTCGGGCCTCTTCGCGGGAGTGCTGCTCAGGGCGCTTCAACGCACCCAGGTCGAAGCGACCATCGCCAAGTTCCTCGCCACCTTGCTGCGATGGTCGCTCATCGCCCTCTCGACCGTGGCCTGCCTTGGCATGTTCGGGGTCAACATCACGGCCTTCGCCGCCGTCTTCGGCGCCGTGGGCCTGGCGATCGGCCTCGCCCTGCAAGGTTCGCTCTCGAACCTCGCCGCGGGCGTCATGCTCCTGCTCTTCCGCCCCTTCAAGGTGGGCGACGCCATCAGCGTGGCCGGACAGGCCGGCATCGTCGACGAGATCGAACTCTTCTCGACCCGCCTCGACACCCCCGACAATCGGCGCATCATCATCCCCAACGCCTCGGCCTTCAACGCCATCGTCGAGAACACCTCCCACCACGAGCGTCGACGCGTCGATGTCGCCGTGGGCGTCGACTATCGCTCGGAGATCCCCGCCACCCGTGCCGCGTTGCTCGCGGCCGTGGCCACCGTGCCCCAGATCATCGAGCAACCCGCCCCGGTCGCCAACACCGTTCGCTTCGGCAAGTCCGCCATCGAGTGGCAGGTCAGCGTCTGGACCGACCGGGCCGACTTCGGCCCCGTCCAGCAGGCCCTCATGCAGTCCATCCAGGCGAGCCTTGCCAAGGCGGGCATCGCCATGGTGCCCACCCTGTGACCCACGCCGCCGCCCCTTCCCCCTACACTTCCACGATGAGCGATTCGCCGTCACACGCGGCACCTTCCGTCATCGAACGGGTGCAGAAGGTGCTGGCCCTGATCCGTCCGGCCATCCAGGCCGACGGTGGCGACGTGGAACTGGTCGAGGTCACCGCCGAAGGCGTCGCTCGCATCCGCCTCTTGGGCGCCTGCATCGGCTGTCCCTCCGCGTCCGTGACGCTTCACGTGGGCATCGAACGGAACCTGCGGCATCACGTCCCCGAGATCAAGCGGGTCGAGGCCGTCCCGCACCCCTGAAAACAACCCTCGACGGTCCACAATGCCTTCACCACGGGCTCTCCACCCGAAATCCACAGGGTTCGAGGTCCGTTTCGCCGTTTGTTCGCCACCTGATCGTGTTGATTTGCAGAATCAGGCATCCGCGAACCGATAGGGAAGGGTATAACTGAGGTGGTGGAAGTGTGGACCCCCGGGGCGTGTGACCCGGGACAGGGTGGTGGGACGCCGCGGGTGCTCCCCCGAACTTGAGAACCGTCCGTTCCGTGCAGCCCAGGATGGGAGTAGCGGCATGCTCGTCATCACTCGTCGCGAAGGTGAAGAAGTCGTCATCGGGGACCCCAAGAACCCCATCGGTATCGTGCGCATCGCCTCGGTGAAGGGAGACCGCGTCCGCGTGGCCTTCGACTTCCCGCGCGAGGTCGAGATCAACCGCCGCGAGATCGCCGACCAGATCGTCTCGCAGGGCCCGGAGATCATCGCCACGATCAATCCGTCGGCCAACGTCAGCGCGGGCTGACCCGGCTGGCCGCATGCCCCCAAGGGCACGCGGGATCGACCACGACGCATGTCAACATCAAGGCCCCGGCAGGTCGAACCCGCCGGGGCCTTGTCATTGGTTTCGGGATGAATCGCGGTCGCCCGCGATCACTCGGGCTTGCCGCCGGCCATGTCGTAGATCCAGGCGTCGCCCGCCCGCTTCCAGTCGAGGATCTCGCCGGCCTTGAAGAAGAGGCCCAGTTCGCGTTCCGCGGCTTCAGGGCTGTCGCTGCCGTGGATGAGGTTGAAGGAGTTGCTCACGCCGAAGTCGCCACGGATGGTGCCCGGGTTGGCCTTGCTGCCGAAGGTGGCGCCCATCATGTTGCGGGCGATGGTGATCGCGCCGTTGCCGCGGAGGGCGAGGACGAGCACGGGGCTGCTGGTCATGAACTTGACCAGGCCGGGGTAGAAGGGCCGCTCCTTGTGGGCGGCGTAGTGGGTGGCGGCGAGGTCCTGGCTGATCTGCATGAGCTTGCAGCCGACGACCTGAAGGCCCTTGACCTCGAAACGGGCGAGGATCTGGCCCATGAGGCCGCGCTGGACGGCGTCGGGCTTGAAGATGATGAGCGTGGTTTCCATGGACGATTGCTCCAACAAAAGGGAGCCTCGTGGGCGGCTCCGGTGCCCGGGCCCGGGGCCCGCGTGACAAGGGCCCAAGGGTAGGCGATCTCCCCCACCTTTCGCCCCGCGCGAGGGCGTTCGGGTTGATACCCTTCCGCAGCCGACGTGTGTCCGGCCCCGCCACGCTGTTCGAGGCGGGGGCCATTCGAGGCGGGGGCGTCACGCGGCGGATTATTCATGGCTCAAGAACGCACGTCGATTCAGGTCCAGTCCGAGCGGGTGGTGCTTGCCGCGGGGCGGTTGCCCGATGCGGATTTCGACCCCCGCGACCCCTTCGGCGAGCTTCGTTCGCTGGCGGAGCAGGCGGGGGCCATCGTGGCGGGCGAGTTGTCGCAGAACATCGAGCGGCCCGTTCCGGCGACGTTCATCGGCTCCGGAAAGGTGCAGGAACTCCGCGACTTCGCGCGTGAGGCGGGCGCGAAGTCGATCATCTTCGACCACGACCTGTCGCCCAAGCAGATCAGCAACATCGAGAAGACGACGCTCTGCAAGGTGCTCGACCGGTCGGAGCTCATCCTCGACATCTTCGCGTCGCGTGCCGCCACCGCCGAGGCCAAGCTGCAGGTGGAGCTGGCCCAGATGGAGTACACGTACCCGCGGCTCAAGGCGATGTGGAGCCACCTCGAGCGGATCGTCGGCGGCATCGGCACGCGAGGTCCCGGCGAAATGCAGCTCGAGATCGACCGCCGCCTGGTGGCGCAGCGCAAGGTCGAGCTCAAGCGCGAGCTCGAGTCGATCCAGGCCCGCAAGCGTCGCGAGGTGGCGGCCCGCAAGTCGCAGCACTTCACGGTGGGCATCGTCGGGTACACGAACGCCGGCAAATCGACACTCTTCAACACGCTGACCGCGGGCGGCGCATACGCCGACGACCGTCTCTTCGCCACGCTCATGACCCGCACCCGCGAGTGGTCCCTGGGCGGTGCGGTGTCGGTCATGCTTTCCGACACCGTGGGCTTCGTGCGGAACATCCCCCACCATCTGGTGGCCTCCTTCCGCGCCACGCTCGAGGAAGCCACCCACGCGGACGTGCTGCTGATCGTGCTCGACATCTCCGATCCCGCGGCGGAACTGCAGTACAAGGTGGTCACGCAGGTGCTCGACGAACTCGAGGCCGAGCTTCGCGATTCGCCGCACACGGAGGACCGCCACTGGACGGCCCCGCGCCGCATCGTGCTGCTCAACAAGATCGACCGCCTCCGCGACAACGCCGAGGCCCTCGCGTGGCAGCAGCGCGTGCCGGGGTCGCTACCCATCTCCGCCATCGGCGGCGACGACGCCCGCAGCGGGCTGGGCCGCCTGCGCGACATCGTGCGGGAACTCGCCTTGGGCGACATCGCCGACTTCCAAGTCACCGTGCCCCTCCGCGACTCCAGAACCATTCACCTGATCGAGTCTCGCGGCACCGTCACCGATCGCGTCTACACCGACACCCACGTCACGCTCCATGCCCGCATCGGCATGAGGCAACTGGCCCTCCTGCGTTCGGCGGGGGCCGCCCTTGAGCTGGCCGATCAGGCCGGGATGAAGGTGTCGCTCGAGTCGCTCCCCATGCTTGCACCGGACCCCAGCCAGACGCCGCCGCGTGCGGGCTGGTCGGTCGCCGGGGCCGAGAGCACGCCCGGTTCGTGACGCATTTGCGGCCCCGCCGCTATCCTCAGGACCTATGAAGAAGAAGCAACCGCCCGCCGCCAAGGCGGCCGTGCCACAGGCCGTCACGCCTTCCGCTTCCATGCCTCTCTTCTCGCTCGCGATCGCGTGCTGCGTGGTGGGCTTGGGGGCGTCGCTGGCGTTGGTGCTCAAGCACTTCGGGGCGGTGTCGCTGCCGGGGTGCGGCGCAGGGGGCGGGTGTGACGCGGCGGCCAAGAGCGTGTGGGGCTCGGTGCTCGGCGTGCCACTGTCGATCGTGGGGATGGCCCACTTCGCGGCCATGACGACGATCGTGCTGCTGACCCGCGGGAGGGTGGCGAAGGCCATCGCGTGGGGCATGCGTCTGGCGGCCGCGGGTTCGCTCGTCTACTTCGGGATTGCCCTGGGCGCCAACCTGATCTGCTCGTACTGCCTTGCCGTGCACGCGGCGAACCTGCTGCTGCTGTTGACGCTCGAGCGGAGCGGCACGGGCGTGCACGCGAACTGGATTCGGCAAGCGGCGATGGGGTCGGTCGCCGCCGCCGCGACCTACGCGGTGCTGGTGCCCGTGCAACTTCGATTCGAGGCTCGCGCACGCTTCGAGGCCGAATCGCAGCTGGCGGCCAGCACGCAGGAGATGGCCGCCGCGACGACGCAGGACCCGTCCGCCCCGGCCAAGGGTCAGGAGACCGCCGCGACGCCTGCCGCGGCGAAACGAACGCTGGAAGGTCGCTTCCGCTTCGGTCCGGAGGTGGCGCCGGTCCGGATCGTGCTCTTCACCGACTACCAATGCCCCGACTGCCTCAAGATCGAGCGGGAGCTTGACGCCTTGATGAAGTCGACGCCCAACATCTCGGTGGGCGTGCGGTACTTCCCCCTCTCCAGCACGTGCAACCCGGCCATGAGCGGGCAAGACCTGCACCCCAACGCCTGCTGGGCCGCCAGGGCGGCACAGACGGCCGGCATGCTCCGCGGCACCGACGGCTTCTGGGAGATGCACCGCTGGCTCTTCGCTCGCCAAGGCTCCTTCACCGACGCCGAGCTCGTGCAGGGCCTGCAGTCGATGGGGTATGACGCCAAGGTCTTCCAGCAGATCATGACCGGCGACATCACCAAGACGGCGGTGGCTGAGGACGTCGCCTTCGGGCTGTCGCTGGGCATCTACTTCACCCCGATGATCTTCATCAACGGCGTGGAGCTTCGCGGGTGGAGCGCCCCGCAGGCGTTGACGCGGGCCGTGCAGGCCACGCTGGCGGCCAACCCGGTGGCCGCCGCCGCGACGCAGGACACCCCGGCTGACGCGAGGACCAAGTACCTCGACGACTGGCGGTCGCAGCCCGAGGTGGCGATGCCCCAAGGTGCCAGCCGCCACACGCTGGGCCCGGCCGACGCAAACGTGCAGGTGGTGCTGGTGGGCGATTACTCGGAGAAGAACACGGGCGACGCCGACGGCATCCTGCGGCTGTTCACCAGCGGCCCCAAGCCCAACATTCGCTACAGCTACGTGCACTACCCCATCCACACCGACTGCAACCCGACGACGCAGATCAACCGCAATGCGACGGCGTGCCTGGCGGCCAAGGCGGCCGAGGCCGCGGACGTGCTGGGCGGGCCGGAGGCTTTCTGGGCGGTGCACGGGCACCTGATGGCGCATCAGGACGCGCTCAACCTGGCGACGATCCGGGAAGCCGCGGGCATCGCGGGCGTGAACGCGGACGATCTCATGGATGCGATGGAACAGCCGTTCGTGACCGAGGCGGTCCGCAGCGATGCGCAGATGGCGATGTCGCTGGGCATCCGCTCGCTGCCGATGATCTACATCAACGGCCGTCTGGTGCCGCGGTGGAAGCTCAACAACGAGAACATGCTGGCGGCGATGATCTTCGACGCCGACGGCACGCCGCCGCCGGCGAAGTGAGGCGGGCGAAAGCGAAAGCGACCGCCTGAGGGCGTCACCGATACACGGCGTCGACGCCCGCACCCGAGCCCTTGGTCGCGGCGTTGATGTCCTTGGGGTCGCCCTTGCCGCCGTCGTCCTTGCCGTCGATCCCCGTCGAGTAGAGCCGGTACGCCTCACCCTCGCGACGGTAGCGGAGCGGTTCGCCGGACCACGCGTCGATGGGAGTTGCAGGAAGGTCCGCGGGCGTCAACGCGGCGAGCGTCTCGGGGGTACGCGCCGGTGCGGACCCGGAAGCGTTCGAGCGCGACCATCGCCCGCGTCGCCTCGAGATCGGTCGCGAACCGGTCCTCGCTCGTGAGGAACTTGTCGACCGCGGGCACCAGGATCTGCAGCACGATCTCGCGCCCGCCCAAAGCATCCTTGGGAGGCGGGCTGTTCTCGCCCGCGCGCAGGGACCGGGGCAACGCCGCGGCCTCGCGCGAGTTGGCGCGTTTCCACGAGTTCACCTCACCCGCTCCGCGGGTTCGGTCACTCGTGGCAACGCCCGTGGGCCCTGAAGGGCCCTTGGTGCGGGCGTCCCTTGGTCCCGCAGGGACCGACGAACGTAGCGGCGGGTGAAACGAACCCGCAACGCGGGTGAGTTGAACCCGCCGTCACG
>JBBAVG010000038.1:0-35343 GCA_040397805.1 Phycisphaerales bacterium | reverse complement strand
GAAGTCGTAACAAGGTAGCCGTAGGAGAACCTGCGGCTGGATCACCTCCTTTCTAAGGGATATCCTTAGACGTTTCGTCGGAGCAATCCGCCGAGACGTACAAGTCAACGCACTCTCGTCCGCCATACGGACTCGTTGAGCAATCAACATCCTGGCGGATAGCCGGTCGGCAACGATCGGTCAAGCGGTCCCCAACTGTTTGCCTTCTACCGCGGCATGTCCGCGACCTCAAGACCCGCTTCACGCGGGTCTTGTCGTTTTTGTCCACGGTCGTCGCCGCTAGCGCCGGTCCTTCGTTCCCTCCCCAGCCGTCCGGTCCCTCGTCCAGCAGGCCCCGACGTCGGCCTCGCCGCGGCGTCCATGGCGGTCCCGACCACGTTGTCCTCACGGCGGCGACATGTCGGCGGCATGACATGCTTCGTCACCACGCACCGCCAGCGCCCGAGGGCAGACCCTGGATTCCCGTTGACGGCAACGCCTGGTGATGATGTTCACGGAGGAGCGTTCGACGGACCGGAGCCGCGTCCGGTCCGGAATCAGTCGCGCGTCGCGATGAAGTCGCGAGGCGTCTCGGTGCACGCGTCGAGTTCCACGACCCGATCATGCCGGAACGCGCGGATGCGGTAGCCGTGCGACCGGATGATCGCGTGGACCTTCTCGGGGCTCGAGCCGAACTTCGCCGCGTGCTCGCCCACCGATTCGTACACGATCGCCCTGGGACGCAACCGCCCAAGCACGTCCGTCGCGCCCTGGAAGACGAACTCCTCCAACCCCTCCACGTCGACCTTCATCGCCCCCACGGCCGTGATGCCCATCTCGCGGCAGTACTCGTCCAGCGTGACCAACTCGATCGACGGCCCGCCTCCGGACGACCCCTCTGACACGTACGACTCGCCCAGATTCCTCGACGGCCCTTCGACGAAGGTCGCCGTGCCCTTCTTGTTGCTCACGCCCTTCTTGTTGACACGCACGTTCGACAGGCCGTTGATCCGAACGTTCTCCGAGAGCAGCCGGTGCTGCTTGTCGCCCGGTTCGAAGCAGTGCACGCTGCCCCGCTCGCCCACGGCGAGGGAGGCCACCAGCGTGTAGAAGCCCATGTGCGCGCCCACGTCGAGGAAGACGTCGCCGGAGTGCACGTGCGACATCGCCGTCTCGACCATCTTCCGTTCGAAGGAACCCTCGGCCGCCAGTTGCTGGCCGATGTAGTCCGCGAGGTCCACCCGCATCCGTTGACCGTTGTACAGGTTGGCCATGCCCATCCGTGCTGATGCCGGGGATCGCGAGGCGACCTCCGAGACCAACCGACGGATCACCCCCGAATGCGGAAACGTCTTGAGAATCGAGATCAGCATCGAAGAGATGGCCATGCACGAGCTCCAGGCGAGACGCGGACCGGGGCGAGGAACATCTTCATCGCCACCTCCCGATCGCCACTTGGGCAATCGGGTCAGGATATCCCGCGGCGGCCCCGACGCGGGTTGCGGCCCTCGCTGGAGCGGGCGGGGACTTCGTCGCCCGTAACCGTCTCTGGCCCCCGGGTCCGGGGGGCGAACCCGCTTGGCCCGGCGGTGTCGTCGTACGGCGTCGGGGGGCGTCAGACCTGCACTCGTTCGAAGCGAATGCGTCCGTCGACGAGGCGGGCGAAGTAGCCATCCACGGCATCAAGGCCCGTCACCCGGTGCACGAAGGCTGCAGCTCGAACGAGGTCGGCCCGTTGCACCAACTCCAGCCGCGGCTCGCGGAGGTCCAGCCGCGTCCCGTAGAACGCGCACCCCTGGTGAGCGATCAGCACGATCCGTTTCAAGCCGTGCACTTCGACGAGAAACTTGAGCTCGTCCACGACGCCCTGTTCCTCGAGGTGAGCCTGCGGGTGGCCCGCCAGGCACGCCGGCCCGCCAGGAAGCGTCACGCGGTCGTACCGAGGGAGCGACAGGCCATGCTGCAGGAAGTCGTCGAAGTGTTCGCCGAGTCGCCCGTCGGAGCAGTAGATCGCCGCCGCGTGAATGCGGTCGACTTCGTAGGGCAAGCGGCTCTCGTACGTGCTCTGGTGGTCCATTCAGCGCCAGTGTACGCCGGGGGATCCTCCGGCACGCCTCAGCCTTCCGGGAGCAGAAAGCCCAGGTGCAGGGCGCAGTGCTTGAGGTGGAAGGCGGCCCACTGCTCAGTGGTCATGGCGCCGAAGGCCGGATGGGGGTGGGTCATGGGCACGCCGCCGATCCATCGGTTCAGTTGGGCGCGGAGCATCGACAGTCCTTCATCGAAGCCGGTGGGCTGCCAGAGGAACTCCTCGGTCTTCCGATCGAGCCGGAAACCGGGCTTGAAGGCGGCCGCCTTGAGGACGACGGGTCGGAAGACCAGCCGACCGAGGATCTTTCGCCACGTGGGGATGGTGCTGCCCTCGAAGCCGTCGATGGATCGCTGGATCGGGATCGCCAAGTGCCGGAAGTTGGCGCCCGCGTCCCAGTTGCCCGTCGAGCGGAGCCGTCCGGCCCGCTGCGACCGCTCCAAGGCGTCGAGATCCACCAGCACCTCGGCGGGCGAGGCGAACCGCAGGGTGCGTCGGGGCGACGTGGTGGTGTCGATGGGCATGATCGCTCGCCCGGCCGGGCTCAGTCCAGCCAGTCCTTGGCCTTGAGTCGCTGCGGGACGTACTCCTCGGTCACGTACGAGATGTCCTTGGTGATGAGCGACTCGACTTCCATCTTGAAGCCGTTGCTGAGCAGTCCTTCGATCTCGCGTTGCCAGCCCTTGTGGTTCTCGAACCAGGGGTAGGCGGCGATCTCGTTGGCCCGCTTGGTGTCGTTGTCGTTGAGCGTGATCTTGACGTCGTCCGACAGTTCGCACGCCTTGTAGTCCTTCGAGCGAATGCCGATGAACTTGGCTTCAGGCACGGCCAGGCGTTCGCTCTCGAAGGCCAGCGAGATCGAGCCCTGCTTGATGACGCTGTAGATGTAGTGTCCCCAAGGATCGCAGTCGAGCAGGCAGTAGATGGGGAGCCCGTGCTCCTCGTTGAGGCGCTTGAGCAGGCGACGCACGCCGCGGGGGGGCTGTCCGCCGCCCTCGGTCAGGATGCAGTTGTGCGTCTCCCAGAAGCGGTCCTCGTTGAAGCGGCTCCAGACAGTGTTCTTCTCGACGTGGAGGACGAACTTGGCGTCGACCTTCTTGAACTGGATGGTGTCGGGCTCGACGATGCTGGGGATGGCGTAGCCGCCGCTGCCCATGCGGCGGCAGTCGATCTCGTCGGCGGTGCCCGCGCCGTTGTCGACGATGGTGATGTTGCCCACCATCGTGCCGGCCTTCTTGGCGAAGATGTGGAGTTCCTCGCGGAGCGAGCCGAGCGCGACCTCGAGGTCCTCGAGGATGCCGTCGGATTCGGTCTGGTCGGCGAAGGTCTTCTCCTTGGTGCCCGCGACGGTGTGCAGGCCCTTGTAGAACATACCGCGAAGGCTGAGCGTCTTGTCGGCGTCGATGAGTTCCCGCACCGAGTTGGAGTGCAGCAGCGTCTGCATGAACTGGCGGGCTTGGTTCAGGTTGAAGAGTTCCCGCTGGGCGAAGGCCTCGCCCATCCGCAGGATCCTGGACTTGCGGTCCCAGATGGTGTTGCTCTTGGCGCGGGTGGGAATGTCGATGACGGGGTCCTTGCCCGCGTAGGACTTCTTCACGACGCCCCGCGCGAGCTCCAGGATCTTCTTCCCGGTGCGGTCGTCGCGTTCCTTGATGCGGCGTCGTGCGCCGTCCGTCGAGCCGGTCTTCTTCGCCATGGTGTTGCTGCGCCTCTCCGCCTGTGCCCTGTTCCTGTGCCCTGTTCCTGTGCCCTGTTCCTGCGCCTTGTCCCCGCCGCGTTCGTGCCGCCGCGGGGGCTTCGGCCCGGCGGCGGCAAGTGTATCGCCGCGAACGGGCCCGGCATCCGCGTGATCTCCGCACTATCATGGGCCCCCCGCCCGGCGCCCCTGGCACGCCGATCCGGAGCCGCGGGGCCTGATCCTCCCGTTTCCGCATCACGCCGCCATGCTCACGCTCGCCGACAGCGTCTTTGCCGCCAACCTCCTCAGCCCGCCCATCCTGTTCTTCTTCCTCGGGATGCTGGCGGCGGTGCTCAAGAGCGGGCTGGAGATCCCCGCGGCCTTCACCAAGGCCCTTTCCCTCTACCTGCTGTGGGCCATCGGCTTCAAGGGGGGGATGCAGCTCCAGGACACGGGCTTGGGGCCGCACGTGCTGGTGCCGGTGCTGGTGTCGGTGGCCATCTCCGCCATCATCCCCTGCTACGTCTTCCCGCTGATGCGATGGAAACTCGGCACGCCCACGGCCGCGGCGGTGGCCGCCACCTATGGCTCGGTCTCGGTGGTGACCTTCCTCGCGGCCACCACGCTGCTCGAGGAATCGGGCATCAAGCACGGGGGCTACATGGTGGCCGCCACCGCCCTGATGGAATCGCCGGCCGTCATGGTGAGCGTGCTGCTGGCGAGGTTCTTCTCGTCCCCTTCCGACCGTTCCTCGCCGCGACCGTCGACCCGCCGCATCGCGCACGACGCGCTGCTCAACAGCGCGGTGGTGCTGCTGGTGGGCAGCCTGCTGATCGGCTACTTCAGCGTCGACAAGTCGCACGACAAGGTGTTGCCCCTGAGCAACGACCTCTTCTACGGGTTGCTGTGCTTCTTCCTGCTCGACCTGGGCCTGGTGGCGGGCAAGAACGTGCAGGAGCCCTTCAAGGCCGGTCCTGTGGTCGTGCTTGGTGCGGTGGCCATTCCGCTCGTCAACGCGTGCGTCGGCGCGCTGGGCGCCCGCCTGGCCGGCATGCCCTTCGCCGACGGGTTCCTGCTGGTCACGCTCGCCGCGTCGGGTTCCTACATCGCCGTTCCAGCCGCGATGAAGCTCGCCCTCCCCGAGGCCCGGCAGGAGGTCTTCGTGCCCATGTCGCTCGCGTTGACCTTCCCCTTCAACGTCACCCTCGGGCTGCCCCTCTACTGGAAACTCGCCGAACTGGCCTGCGGCACGCCCTGAGCGCCACCCCCGCCGGGCGGCCCTTTGCCGGCCCTTCGGGCTACGCTCTCCATGGTGACGGCTCGAATCGATCTGGTCTCCCTGGTTGAACGCCACCCGGGCGTGGTCGAGCTTGCACGCGCCGCGACCTCGGCCCGCCGCATCGTCGCCTCGGGCGTCGGCGGGAGCGCGGTCACGCTGGTCGCGGGGGCGGTCGCCCGTGCCACCGGTCGCCCTGTCGTCCTCGTCACGGCCCACATCGACGACGCCGACGAAGCCGTCGATGAACTCGCCTCCGCGGGCGTCGCGTCGCTGCACCTCCCCGCGCTCGAATCGCTGTCGGGCGAACGGGGCGTGGGAGCCGAGATCCTCGCTGAACGGCTCGCCGCCGTCAGGGCCGCCCCGAGCTTGCGAGGGCCCGCGGTGGTCGTCGCCCCCGTCTCCGCGCTGATGCAACTGGTGCCCCGGCCCGCCCGGCTCGAGCGCTTGGCCCGGACGCTCAAGGCCGGGACCGAGGTGCGGCTGGCGGCGTTGCTCGAGTGGCTCACGGCCGCGGGCTACCGCCGCGTCGAGACGGTGGAGGAGATGGGAGACTTCGCGCTCCGCGGCGGCATTCTCGACATCTTCCCGCCTGGCAGCGCGACGCGTTCGACGCGCGAGGCCTCGCAAGGCGTGCCGGTGCGGCTCGACTTCTTCGGCGACACGCTCGACCGCGTCACGGAGTTCGATCTCGAGTCGATGGGATCGGACCGGGCGGTGGAATCGGTGGAGCTCTTCGCCGCCGACGCGGGCGCGCCGGGCGACGACCGAGAGTCGGTCAACTTCCTGGAGTTGCTCCCCGCCGACTCGGTCGTGATGCTGGCCGAGACGCTGGAGATCGTGGAGCAGGCCCGGGGCTACTTCGAGCGAGTGCTCGACGCCAGGGGCGTCGTCGGCCCGCCCGTCGTGCTCAAGCTCGTCGAGACGCGGTTCGCGCGCGTGATCGAGATGAACCAGTTCTCCGCCGGCGCGACGGGCAGCGACGTCCGCATCGAGCTCGGCGGCGAGGCGCTGCCCACCTTCTCGAAGGACGCGGGCGAGGCGGTGGGGGAGTTGCGGGCGTTGACGCGTCCGCCCGAGTCGTGCGCGGTGGTGGTGTGCTGCCGCAATCAGGGGGAGCTCGATCGGCTGGGGGAGCTGCTGGTCGATGCGCCGCCCGCGAGGGACGACGCAGAGGCGCCGATCGCCTCGACGCTGGCGTACCTGCACCGCGGGTTCGTGTGGGGGCGCGGGGGCCAGGGCGAGCGGCGTCGCACGGCGTTCGTGCCGTATCACGAGCTGCTGAACCGGTTCACGGTGCGGCGGCGGCTGGGGCGCATCGCCTCGAGCCGCGCGATGGACACGTTCCTCGACTTCCAGTCGGGCGATTACGTCGTGCACGTGGACCACGGGATCGCGCGATTCGCGGGGCTGACGGTGATGAAGCCCCGGGAGGTGCCGGCCTTCCAGAAGGCCTTCGAGCAGAAGCGCGAGGTGGAGCCCGAGGAGTACCTGACGCTGGAGTTCGCCGGGCACAGCAAGCTGCACGTGCCCGCGACGCAGATCGACAAGGTGCAGAAGTACGTGGGCGGGTTCGCGGGCAAGCCGCCGCTGTCGACGCTGGGGGGCGTCAAGTGGAAGAACCAAAAAGAGCGGGTGGCCGAGAGCGTCCGCGACCTGGCGGGCGAGTTGCTCCGGGTGCGGGCGGCACGTGAGCACATGCCCGGCATCGCCTTCCCGGCCGACACGACCTGGCAGAACGAGTTCGAGGCCGAGTTCCCCTACGAGGAGACGCAGGACCAGCTCGCGGCGCTGAGCGAGATCAAGAAGGACATGTCGCGGGGCAGGCCGATGGACCGGCTGATCTGCGGCGACGTGGGCTTCGGCAAGACGGAGCTGGCCATCCGCGCGGCCTTCAAGGCCTGCGAGGCGGGCAGGCAGGTGGCGGTGCTGGTGCCCACCACGGTGCTGGCCGAGCAGCACGAACGCACCTTCCGCAACCGCTTCGCGGGCTACCCCTTCCGCGTCGAGAGCGTGTCGCGGTTCAAGTCGGACCGCGAGGCCCGCGAGGTGCTCGAGGACCTGGCCAAGGGCAAGGTCGACGTGATCGTGGGGACGCACCGCATCCTCTCGAAGGACGTCCACTTCAAGGAGTTGGGCCTGGTGGTGATCGACGAGGAGCAGCGCTTCGGCGTCGAGCACAAGGAACTGCTGCTGCGCCTCCGCATGACGGTCGACGTGCTGACGCTCTCGGCCACGCCCATCCCCCGCACGCTCCACATGGCGATGCTGGGCATTCGCGACATCTCGAGCCTCACCACCGCGCCGCTCGACCGCCGCGCCATCGTCACCGAGGTCTTCCCGTACAACGAGCGTCGCATCCGCCAGGCCATCGCCCGCGAGCTGGCCCGCGAGGGGCAGATCTACTTCGTGCACAATCGCGTGCACGACATCATGGAGGTGGCCCAGGCCGTGCGCCAACTCTGCCCCGAGGGCACGCGCGTCATCCACGGCCACGGGCAGATGGCCCCGCACGAGCTCGAGGAGGTCATGCTGACCTTCATGCGGCGGCAGGCCGACGTGCTGGTGGCCACCACGATCATCGAGGCGGGCATCGACATCCCGACCGCCAACACCATGATCATCAACGACGCCGACCGCTTCGGGCTCGCCGATCTGCACCAGCTCCGCGGCCGCGTGGGCCGCAGCAAGCACCGCGCCTACTGCTACCTGATGGTCGACCCCGACAAGTCGGTCAAGGAGGTGGCGCAAAAGCGACTCAAGGCCATCGAGCAGTTCTCGATGCTCGGCGCGGGCTTCAAGATCGCCATGCGCGACCTCGAGATCCGCGGGGCCGGCAACATCCTGGGCCCCGAGCAGTCCGGACACATCGCGGCCGTGGGCTACGAGATGTACTGCCATCTGCTCGAGCAGTCGGTGGACGAACTCAAGAACGAACGCAAGCCCGACCCCCCCAGCGCCACCGCCCTCGAGATCGGCGTGTCGGGCATCATCCCCAGGGCGTACATCCCCAGCGAGCAGCGGCGGCTCGAGGCGTATCGACGCCTCGCCGCCGCGGGCGACCATCCGGCGCTCGAGCAACTCCGCAAGGATCTGGTGGACGCGTACGGCCAGCCCCCCAAGGCCGCCCAGCGGCTCTTTGATCTGGCGCAGGTGCGCATCGAACTCGCCAAGCTCGGCGTGCGGACATGCACCATCCGCGAGAAGGACGTCGTGTTCCTCGCGAAGGATCCCAAGCCCTTGGCCGAGCGGCTCGGCCGCGGCGGACGCGGAGCCCTCGAGGCCGCGCCCGTTCGTCTCCTGCCACCCAAGGACGAGAGCGGCCTCTCCGAGGTCTACCTGCGGCCGCACGAGGCATGCTTCGAGCCCGACACGCTGGTGGCGGTGCTCCGCCATCGGCTCGGCGTGCCGGGGGCGGCCGATCAGGCGCCGGTGGCGGTCAAACGCCCGCCCGCGCCCGCGAAGCGCAGCGTGCGGTTTGATCTGTGATGGGGCACACTTTGTGTGCGCGTTCTTCGCCAGCCCGCTTCGGGCGTCCCTTGGTTGAGCCGGGGTGTGCATCCCGGCTTTGCGGGCAAGCCCCCGGCGGAGCCGATCCGCGCGGCGTGACGCCGCGCCCGACGCGGCACATCATTGCCATTCGCGTCGCCGTGTCCGACGCCGAGGGCGCGTTGTTGGAACCGTTCGGCGTCGATCTGTTCGACGCATCGCCATTCGCGGCCATGTCGCCGTGCCCGGCTCCGCCGTGGGCTTGACCCGCAAAGCCGGGTCGCGCCCGCGGCTCAACCAAGGGACGCCCGAAGCGGGCTGACTGGGGACCAAGAAGCCGCCGATCCGCGGTCACCGCGTCGTCGGTTCCGAGTCATCCTCGTCGAGCGATTCGTCTTCCGCCTCGATCTCCGCCCGAAGCGTCGCGTCGTAGTCGTCCACGGCGTCGAGGATCGCCTCAACGAGTTCCGCCTCGCCGCCGCTGAACCGCAGGGCGAGTTGCGGCACCGCCACCGGGCATGGCCATGATGCGGCGGGCGTTCGCTCGAGTTTGGTCCAGTCCTTGGCCGTCACCACCACCGCGTCGAGGCCCTTGGCACGACGCAGAAGGTTCGCGACCGTCTGGCGATGGAAGGCGTCGTGGTCCCTGAGCGTGAGGGCCTCGACGTCGCGGCCCGTGGCGGTTCGGACCTGCGAGAGGAAGACGTCGGGCGATCCGATGGCCGAGCACGCCAGCACTCGCTTGCCGCGAAGCCACGAGACGGGCGACACGCCACCGGGGTGAAGGGTCAGCTCGCTCCATTCGTGCGAAGCGCACGCCACGGGGACCTGCACGACGCTCAGCACGCGATCGCGGAGCGCACGCACATGCGAGGCCTTGGGGTCGGGCGCGTGCGTCAGGAGAACGGCGCTGGCGCGGGCGAGCGACGCGGGAGGTTCGCGGAGCCAACCCCTGGGCAGCAGGTGGTCGGCCCACGGGTCCTTGCGGGCGTCGATCAGCACGAGGTCGAAGCATCGGGCGATTCGTCTGTGCTGGAAGCCGTCGTCGAGCACGACGGTATCGATGGGTTCGCCCTTGGGCGACGCGAAGAGGTCGAGCAGTCCCTCCGTGCGGTTGGGCTGGGCGACCACCGGCACGTCGGGGAAGTCCTGTGCGTGAAGCCTCGCCTCGTCGCTGTGGCCGCCTGCCGCTCCGTAGCCCCGCATGGCGATGCACGGGTGACGGCCGTGCTGACGGAGCAGGCGGATGAGCCAGCCGACGGTGGGGGTCTTGCCGGTGCCGCCGACGGAGAGGTTGCCGATGCTGACGGTCGGACGGTCGAACTCGACGACGCCGCGGCCGCGGTCGAACGCGGCGTTGCGGCGGGCGATGGCGCGACCGTACACGGCGGCGGCGAGCGGCCCGAAGGGTCGCAGCAGCGGCGGCAGCGGCCCCGGCGAGGGGGTGTCGGCGATGGGGTGGGGGAAGTTGGCGCCCGGGTCGGTCATGATGCCTGCGGGGCATCATTCGCCGGTGGCGATGCCGCGGCGAGGGGCAGGTTCGCCAGGGGGTTCGCGAGGCCCATCGCCTGTCGCTCGCGGGCGGACAGACGCAGGTTGTTCGCGACGTCGAGCCACGCCAACGCCATGACGATGGTGGTGGCGCCGGCCAGGAGCGTCCAGGCGATCACGAAGGGGCGGCCCTCCGACGGGGAGACGAAGCACAGGGCGTAGGTGAGCACCGGCAGCGTCAGGAGGATGAGCGACCCGTTCGCCAGGCGGATGCGTCGCCGGCTGGCGGGCATCTCGGCGTTGAGGCAGGCCATGAGGTGGGCCGCGACGACGAGGAACGTGGCGGCCGCCATCGGCGCGACGAACCACAGGGGCGCGAGGGGCTGCACGGAAAGGGAGGCGAGGGTCGTCACGGCGAGGATTCCATCCGTTGGGTGGGGCCCGGTCTCCGACCGGGGCGGGACGCTCACGCGCGTGGCGCGTCCCTGAGCAAGGTGTTCAATCGGCCGATCAGCCGCTTCATCGGGAGTCCCATGATCGTGGTGGGATCCCCTTCCCAGGCGAGGGGCCACCCGCCCCGCACGCGGTCCATGAGGTTGTACCCGCCCGCCTTGCCCTGCCACGCCCCGCCGGCCACGTACGCCGCGAGCGCGTCCTCGGGCAGGCGTCCCATGTCGACGGTCGCGGCATCGGCAAAGAGGTGGCGGCGGGGCGTGCCGCCGCGGCGGTCGATGATGGCCACTCCGGTCACCACCTCGTGACGGCGATCCATGAACGCGCGGATCATCCCTTCGGCCTCGATGGCGTCGGCAGGCGTGCCGATGAGCCGGCCATCGAGCACGCAGGCCGTGTCGGACCCGAGCACGATGGGCGAGTCGGGGTGCGAGCGAGCCTGCGACCACGCCTTGAGATACGCGAGCGAGGTCACCCAGTGGGCGGGCGATCGGATGTCGCCGGGAGCGAGCGCGGAGTCGTCGAAGACGGGCGCGGCGGCGACGTGGGGCACGCCCGCGGCGGCGAGCAACTCGCGTCGTCGCGGCGAGCGGCTGGCGAGCAGGATGGTGGGGCAATGCATCGCCACCGCCTCGTCGAGGCGTGGCGGGCGGTCCGGTTCGACAGGGGCGGTGGTCACGGGCGCAACGGGAGCGGGGCCGGTCAAGGGTACCGTCGTCGACGACACGCGTTCATACGATGGGTCATGCAAGCACATCTGGTGCAGTTCGACATCGCCTGGGAGGACCCTGAGGCCAACTTCGTCAAGGTGGCCGACATGCTCGACCGGGCCAACGTCGAGCGGGGCGACCTCGTGCTGCTCCCCGAGATGTTCGACACGGGGTTTTCCTTCAACATCAAGCGCACCAACGACGCGGCGGGGCGGACGCTGGGATTCCTGCTCGAGTTGGCCGACGACCTCGGCGCGGTGGTGCAAGGCGGCCGCACGGTGGCGCCTTGCCACCAGTGTGCCGGCCGCAACATCATGACCATCGTCGCGCCGGGGCAGCGGGTGCTGGCGGAGTACGCGAAGGTTCATCCCTTTCAGCGCGAGGCCGAGCGGTTCGAGTCGGGGCGATCGGTCGAGGTCTTCGCGTGGGACGCCGCGGGACTGACGGTCTGTCCGGCGATCTGCTACGACCTGCGATTCCCCGAACTCTTCAGGATTGGTCTGCAGAAGGGGGCCCAGGCCTTCACGATCGGCGCGTGCTGGCCGACCGTGCGGGTGCACCATTGGCGGGCCTTGCTCATCGCCCGAGCCATCGAGAACCAGGCCTACGCCTTCGGCGTCAACCGAGTGGGCAAGGACCCGATGACGTCGTACTGCGGCGGCACCATCGCGGTGGGTCCCAAGGGGGACGTGCTCGGGGAGCTGGGCGATGTCGAAGGCGTGCTCTCGGTGCCCGTGGCTCGCGAGGAGGTCGAGGGGTGGCGAGGCGCGTTCTTCGCGTGGAAGGACGCTCGGCTGCTGGGGTCGCCCGACGGCACGCCGCGGCCGTGAGCCCCGGGCGGTCGAAGCGCAACGAAAAGCCCCGCGAAGTCGCGGGGCTCGAGTGGGCTTCAAGGGGTGACGCCGCGGCTCACTTGGAGCCGGGAGGCATGCGGCGGTTCGCCGCGGCGGGCGCGCCGTCAGTGGTCTGCACCACCGGGGCAGCTTCGCCGGAGATCACCTCGCCGCCGCCGTCGCCGGACCCGAACATGAACCAAGCGAAGAGCCCGCCAGCGACGACCAGCAGGGCGACTGCCACGACGAGTTTCTTCTTGTCGGCGTCAGACATCGAAACGGACTCCTGAAACCGCCCGGCACGAGAAGCCGGGAGGGGCGAATGCGGCTGAGAGGACTTGAACCTCCATGGGTGTGACCCCACTAGAACCTGAATCTAGCGCGTCTGCCAGTTCCGCCACAGCCGCAGGTACTGGTGGGCCATGGTAGCGGCCCACATGCCCGGAGGAAAGCGTTGGAGGCCCGGCTGCGGCGAACCTCGTGGGCACGGAGCGTCGGACGTATGATCGGGACCCCGGCGGCCGGCTCGGCCGTAGAAGGGTGATCGCCGCCCCTTGGCGGCATGACGATCCGGACCGATTGCGAGGACGTGACTTGGCGATTTTCCCCTGGAAGAAGTCGGACGGCAAGGACGGCGCACCGGCGGCTTCGGCCGAGGCGGCGGTGGAGTTCTCCCCCGAGAAGGCGGAGAAGTTCTTCCAGCACGCCCGTGCCATGTTCGAGGCGAGCAACTACGAGTATTCGGCCCAGCTCTGGCTCGGCGGACTGCGGCTCGACCCCAGCAACCTCCCGGCGCTCCAGGGGTTCTTCAACGCCATCGGCCGGTTCATGGAAGAGGGCGGCGGCAAGAAGACGGTGAGCAAGGAGATCGTCAAGGCCTTCTCCGGCAAGCCCGACGTCGACCGCTACCTCCTGTCGCTGCTCGAGTGGGGCCAGAAGCCCACCGACGCGACGCTCGCGGTCAAGGCCTCCGAACTCGCCTCCAAGCTGACCCTCAAGGGGCCGACGCTGTGGATCACCGAGCGGGCGATGGGCCTCGTGATGCGGGACAAGAAGATCAGCAAGCCGATGCTGCTCAAGTGCAGCGAGGCCTTCGGCAAGGCGGACGCCTTCGACAAGGCCCTCACCGCCGCCGAGCACGCCCTCAAGCAGGATCCCACCGACGGCGACCTGGCCGCCAAGATCCGCGGGTTGGCCGCGCAGTCCACCATGGCCAAGGGCGGCTTCGACAAGACCGGCCAGGAGGGCGGGTTCCGCGCCAACATCCGCGACGCCACCAAGCAGCGCCAACTCGAGGAAGCCGACCGCATCGTCAAGACCGAGGAGACGCAGGACCGCCTCATCGCCGACGCCGAGGCCGAGTTCGCGGCACGCCCGGGCGACCTGCCGACCATCGAGAAGTTCGCCAAGCGGTTGCTCGAACGCGGCAAGGCCGCCGATGAGGAGCGGGCCCACCAGATCTACGTCAAGGCCTTCGCCGACACCACGCAGTTCCGCTTCCGCGAACTCGCCGGCGAGATTCGCATCCGCCAGTCGCGTCGCAAGCTCTCCGAGCTCAAGCAGATGCTCGACAAGAGCCAGGACAGCGAGATGCTCCAGCGCATGCACGGCCAGGCCGAGCAGGAGCACCTCGAGCTTGAACTCGGCGAGCACAAGCTCCGCGTCGACAACTATCCCAGCGACCTCTCCCGCCGCTTCGAGCTCGGCAAGCGCTACTTCAACGCCGGCAAGCACTCCGAGGCCATCGAGCAGTTCCAGGAGTCGCAGCACGACCCCCGCAACCGGGCCGCGTCGCAGATCATGCTGGGGCAGTCGTTCCAGGCCATCGGCTGGACGGAAGAGGCCATCGACACCTTCCGCCACGCGGCCGACATCAAGGACCTGATGCCCGACGTGCTGATGGAGATCCGCTATCACCTCATGGTCGCGTTGCAGACGCGGGCCGAGGCCGACGGCGACGTCGCCGCGGCGGAGGAGGCCGATCGGCTGGCCTCGGGCATCGCCCGCCAGCAGATGACGTACAAGGACATCAAGACTCGCCGCGAGGCGATCAAGAACCTCCTGCAGCGTCTGCGTCCTCGCCAGTCGGGCGGCGGCGGGGCGCCCGCCGAGTCCTGATCGCGACGCATGTCCGACGCCATCGCCATCATCCCCGCGCGTCTGGGCTCGACGCGGTTCCCCCGCAAGGTGCTCGCCTCGCGGACCGGCAAGCCGTTGATCCGTCACGTCTGGGAGCGAGCCCGAGCCGCGGCGTCGCTCTCGCGGGTGGTCATCGCCACCGACGAGGCCGAGGTGCTCGAGGCCGTGCGGGGTTTCGGCGGCGAGGCCGTGATGACCAGTCCGTCGCACCCCAACGGCTCCAGCCGGCTCGCGGAGGCCGCGTCGATCCTCGGGCTCGCGGACGACGCGCTGGTGGTGAACGTGCAAGGGGACGAGCCCGAGATGGACCCCGGCGTGATCGACGCGGCGGTGGGCCTGGCCCGGTCGAGCGGCGCGGAGGTGGCGACGGTGGCGTCGCCATTGGCCCCGCACGAGTCGTTCGACAACCCCAACATCGTGAAGGTGGTCATGCGGGCCGACGGCATGGCGCTCTACTTCTCGCGGGCGAAGATTCCGTTTCCTCGCGAGGGCGGGGCGGCGGGCACGCCCGAGGCGGCCCCGGTGCTCAAGCACGTGGGGCTCTACGTCTATCGGGCGGCGTTCCTCCGCCGCTACGTGACGCTCGCTCCCACGCCCCTCGAACGCACGGAGATGCTCGAGCAACTCCGCGTGCTCGAGCACGGGCACCGCATCGCCGTCGTGGTGCGTCACTGCGACATGGTGGGCGTCGACACGCCCGAGCAATACGAGGCCTTCGTCGCCCGCGAGGCCGCCCGCGCGGCTCGCTGACCGCTCGGCGTTCCGCGATCAGCGCCTGACGCGGACCCAGATCTTCGCCCCGAAGTTCCGGTACGAGTTGTAACTCCCCGGCGCGAGTTCCTCCGCCAGCGTGAACTCCTGCGGGAACCCGGGCACCATCGACATCAGCGACACTGGAATGCGGTTCGACTCGATCACGAGGTTCGGCGGCGTGCGCTGCAGGTCGTCGAGCGCCCGGCGCTTGAGGTCGCCCTCGGGCAGGCAGGCGATGAACCCGGCGTCGGCGGCCAGGCCGCTGGCGGGTCGCAGGTCGGTCAGCGCGAACAGCGTGTAGTACAGGCCCCCCGTGAGCACGACATCGCCGGGCCTGGCGTGGCGACGCACCGCGTCGGCGAGCCGGAGGTAGAAGGAGTCGGCGACCAACTCGGGCCGATCGGCCTTCTCCAGCATCACGGGTCGCCAGTACGCCGATTCCCGCCACGACCAGTCGCTGAAGCGGAGGTTGGCGGGCAGCAGCGTCCCCGACGCGATGGCCGTGATCGTGATCGTCGCGATGGCGGTGATGCGTGAACGCGAGCGTCGCAGCGACGCCCCGTCGAGGCGCGCGGCCGCGAGCACGGCGCAGCCGAGCAGCAGCTGCGCGAAGTGGTACGGAAAGCAGAGCTTGAGGGCCATTTCCGGCATGGGGGCCAGCACCAAGGCCGCGCCAAGCCAAGGGGCCAGCCGCCGGTTCGACGCGATGTCGCCGCGGAAGAGGCGTGCGGCTCGCAGCGGGCGCCGGTGGGCCACCAGCAGCCCGCCGATCAACGCCGCGAGCATGAGCGGCGTGACCCACGACGCGCCGCGGAGGGCCTGCTGACCCGAATCGATGAACACCGCCGACCACGGTCGTCCCATCGCCTCCGCGAAGTTGGAGAGCGCGGCGGCCGTCGTGCTCCAGGTGGCCGCGAGGTCCGCAAGCCGGTGCGGACCGCCCGCCACGACGCTCAGGCCCGTCAGGCCCGTCACGCAACCGGCCGCGACGAACGTGGCGCACCGCCGCGGCCCGTTGCGGGCCAGGCACGCGAGGGTCGCGACCAGGCCGAAGGGGGCGAAGGACTCGCGGACGAGCACGGCCAACGCCGCCAGCATGCCCCCGGCGATGAGAGCGCGGACCGAGGCCCTCGCGTCGCCGGCGGGCAGCACGCAGCAGAGCGAGGCCGCGAGCAGCCCGGTGGCCGCGAGGATCTGGTTCTTGAAGCCGGCGTCGATGAAGACCGTCGAGTTGGCGGCGGCCGCCCAGACGCAGGCGATGAGGCAGCCGCGGATCATGCCGCAGAACTTTCCGAGCAGCAGCGACACGATGGCGGCGGTCACGCAGGCGACCGCTCCGTCGATCAGGCGGAGCGTGACCAATCCGTCGACCCCGTCGCCGCTCATGGCGAAGGAGAGGGTTCGGGGATAGATCGTCACCGGGCTGTGGACGAGGGGGTCGAATCCGGCGCGGGACAGTCTGGCGATCGAGGCGTACCACCCGTCGTCGGTGAAAGGGGGGCGGCCAAGCACCGCAAGGCGGGCGAGGCCCACGGCCACCGCGGGCGCGAGCAGGCAGGCGGCCGTGAGGAAGGCCGTTCGGAAGGCGAGTCCCGCGGGACGGGGCGTGGTGGGGCGGACCGGATCGGACGTCATGGGCGAAGGACGCGGACTGGTTCAGGATAGCAGGGGGCGACTCGCCGCCCGCCGCCGTGCAACCATGGAGGCGTGACCGCCGATCCTGTTCCCAACCAACCGGGCGACGCCCTCCTCGCCGAGGCGGACGCCCTTCATGAGGCGACCTTCCACGCCATGGCCCGAGCCGTCGGGGTGGCGCCCGGTCGCGTCAACCTCATCGGCGAGCACGTCGATTACTGCGGCGGCATGGTGCTGCCCATGGCCATCGAACGTCGCACCGTCGTCGTCGCCGCCGCCCACGACCAACCCGTCTTCAGCGCGGTGAGCGCGGCGCGACTCGACGAAGCCGTCACCGTCGCGTGGGGCGACGTGCCGACGCTCCAGGGGTGGTCCGCCTATGTCGCCGGCGTGGCGATGATCCTGCGGCGGGAGCGACTCCTCCGCGACATCGAGGGCGTCTCGCTGGCCGTGGCGAGCGACGTGCCCGTGGGGTCGGGCCTCAGTTCCTCGGCCGCCCTCGAAGTCGCCGCCGCCCGGTGCCTGTGCGCCTTGGCCGGCGTCGACGTCTCGCCCGAGCGAATCGCGGCCATCGCCAGGCAGGCCGAGCACGAGTTCGCCGGCGTGCCCTGCGGCATCATGGACCAGCATGTCAGCGCGATGGGCGTCGCCGGCAACGCCCTGCTCATCGATTGCTTCGACGCCACCCACCGCCCGGTGCCGCTGCCCGCGGGCGTGGCGGTGGTGGTGGCCGACACCGGCGTCAGGCATGACCTGGCCTCGGGCGATTACGCCCAGCGCCGGGCCTCGTGCGAGCGGGCGTTGGCGGCGATCAACGCGGGGCGACCTTCGCCACTGCCGTCGCTGCGGCATGCGTCGACGGCGGACGTGGCGGGCGCGGCGATGACCGAGGTCGATCGCCGCCGCGCGCGGCATGTCGTGGCCGAGTGCGACCGCGTCGCGTGGTTCGCGGCCGCGCTCGAGGCGGGCGACCTCGTCACCTGCGGCGAGTTGATGCGGCGGTCGCACGAGAGTCTGCGCACGCTGTACGAGGTGAGTTGCCCGCAACTCGACGCGCTGGCGGCGGCCGCTCGGGCGTGCGAGGGGGTCTATGGTGCAAGGATGACGGGCGGGGGGTTCGGCGGGTGCATCGTGGCATTGGTGTCCGAGCCGCATGCCGCGGGCGTGGCGAGCGAGTTGCGGGCCGCGGGGGCGACGCAGGCCTTCGCGACGCGGGCGGCCGGCGGCGCGGCGGGGTGGCGGTTCCGGCCCGATCAACTGGCGTGACGCGGGTTGGCGAGCAGCAAGGAGGGAGGACGCGTGGGGATCAGACTGCCGATCAAGACCGAGCCCTTCGAGGAGCCGGGCATCACGGATCGCCTGCTGAGGCGGACGCCGGCCCAGCATGCCTTCGCGAAGGCGAAGAACGCGGTGATCGCGGGCGAGTTCGACGCCGCGATGATCCGAAACTTGGCCGCGGAGAGCGGGGTCGACATCCTCGGCAAGTTCCACGACCGATGGGTGGCGTTGCTCGAGGAGGTGGTGGTCGCGCTCGGGAGCGACGAGCGGTACGACGGGACGGAGAAGGAGTTCATCGCCCGGTACGTGAAGGCGTTCGCGATCAAGCGCGAGGAGGCCGAGGGTGCGGTGGCGAGGGCCTCGAGGACGCTCTTCAAGGCGGTGGTGGCGAGGCTGGTGGCCGACGGCGAGCTTTCGGACGCCGACAAGGAGGAGCTGCAGAAGGCGTGCAAGCGATTGGCGGTGCCGCGGGAGGAGATCAGCACGCTGGCGGCCGAGGTGGTCTCGCCGATGGTGGTGGAGCAGGTGACGTCGATGCAGCAGGACGGCCTGATCTCCGACGACGAGTGGTCGCGAGTGCAGGAGATGTTCAGGAAGCTCTCGGTGGTGTACAACCCCGCGCTCCCGTTCTTCGCCGAACTCGAGACGGCGCACCGGCGGTGGCGGGTGCTGCACGGCCCGCTCGAGCCGCACGACTGTCCGGACCTGACGTTGCAGCGGGGCGAGGAGGTCTTCTTCCGGGGCGAAGCGGACTGGCACGAGTATCGCAAGGTGCGTCAACGCGTGGATTACGCGGGGATCGGCGGTCGCTTCAGGATCGCGCGGGGGTTGTCGTTCCGCTACGGGAGCGTGGGCTACCGCGCGCCGTCGGTGGACGAGCTCAAGTTGATCCGCTCGGGCGACCTGGTGATGACCAACAAGCGGGTCATCCTGCTCTCGACCATCGGCGACAACAAGTCGATCCGCTGGGGCGCGGTGGTGCGGGTGTCGATGGAATCGCACAACACCTTCGAACTCGAGAAGGCCACGGGCAAGAGCCCGGTCATCGACGTGAAGGACGCGACGATCGGCCACCCTTTCCTCGCGGCGCAGATGGCGTACCGGCTGCTGGAGTCGTCGGTCGGGGGCTGACGCGGCGAGGCTGGGCGCACGGGCCGGGTCGCCGACGCTCGGCCCCCACCCGCGTCCGAACCGCACGTGCCGCCGCCCGCGGCCGCCTCGTGGACGGCGACGACCGCGGATGGTGCGAACGAATTGCGGCATTTCCCCGGGAACTCGGGAACTCGGACATGTCGGTCCCAGTAGACTGCGAGGGGGTGCGCCGTTCGGCGGCACGGTCTCATCCCTGCGGCCGGCGAACGCCTCGATCCGGGAGCATTCCATGCGTGTGTTGATGTGGGCGTTGTGCGTGCTCGGTTGCCTCTCGGCGTGCGTGCGGGCGCAATGTGCCTCGCTCGTCGATCTCGTGGGCGGGGCTCCTCCGGGCGTCGATGGCGTGGTTCATGCGCTGGCCACGCTTCCCAACGGTGACGTGATCGCGGGCGGCGACTTTGCGAACGCCGGCGGCGAGCCGTGTCGCCACGTCGCTCGTTGGAACGGTTCGGCATGGTCGGCGCTGGGGACCGGCATGAACGGCACGGTCTTCGCGTTGGCGACGCTCCCGAACGGGCACGTCGTGGCGGCGGGCGGTTTCACGGAGGCGGCAGGGCGCGCATGTCATCGTGTCGCCCGCTGGAACGGTTCGACATGGTTGCCCATGGACGCCGGCATGAACGGCGACGTTCGCGCGTTGGCGGTGACGCCGGACGGCGCCGTGGTGGCGGGGGGGACGTTCACGCAGGTCGGCGAGGTGGCCTGCAGCCGGATCGCCCGGTGGGACGGCTCGGCATGGAGGTCCGTGGGCGGCGGCGTGAGCGGGCCGGTCCTCGCGGTCGCCGCCCTCTCGAACGGGGACATCGTGGCGGGCGGCGCGTTCCTGCAGGCCGGCGGCGTTGCCTGCAGCAACATCGCCCGTTGGAGCGGGGCGTCGTGGTCGGCCATGGGAGGCGGCGTCGACGGCGAGGTTCGCTCGCTGGCGGTGCTGGCGTCCGGCGAGATCGTGGCGGGCGGCTGGTTCACGCGCGTCGGTGGGGTGGCGTGCAACAACGTCGCCCGCTGGAACGGCGCGGCGTGGTCGCCCATGGGGTCCGGGATGAACAGCGGTGTCACGGTGCTGCGAGCGCTCTCGAGCGGGGGCGTGGTGGCGGGCGGGTGGTTCTCACAGGCGGGCGGGGTCGCTAGCGGCCGAATCGCGCGATGGAACGGTTCGGCGTGGTCGTCGTTCGGGGCGGGAGTGAACGGCGAGGTGACGGCCCTGGCCGAACTGCCGAGCGCGGACGTCGTGGCGGGCGGATGGTTCACCCAGGCCGCGGGCGTTCGGTGCAATCACGTCGCGAGGGTGAGCGGCACGACCTGGGCGACGTTGGGAGCGGGGATGAACGGCGTCGTCGGCGCCTTGACGGCGTTGCCGGGCGGCGGCCTGGTGGCGGGGGGAAACTTCACGCGAGTCGGCGGGGTGGTCGGTGAACATGTCGCCCTCTGGAACGGCGCGGCGTGGGCGCCGATGGGAACGGGACTCAATGGCGCGGTGCACGCGCTGGTCACGTTGCCGGGCGGCGGCGTGGTGGCCGGCGGAGCGTTCAAGTTCTTGGGCGTCGGTCTTCGCGAAGGCCTCGCCCGCTGGGACGGCGCTTCGTGGGTGTCCATGGGAAACCCCTTCAACCTCTCCGTGCGCGCGTTGGTCCTGATGCCGAGCGGCGATCTGGTGGCCGGCGGCCTCGGCGGCGGTGTCTGGATCGCTCGATCCGACGGATTCTCATGGTCGTCCCTGGGTTCGGGCATGAACGGCGACGTGCGCGCGTTGGCGGTGCTCCCGAACGGCGACCTGGTGGCGGGTGGCGCGTTCACCCGGGCCGGCGGCGTGGCCTGCAACTCGATCGCGAGATGGGACGGCACCACCTGGTCGCCGCTTGGCGTTGGCATCAACGGTGAGGTTCGCGCGTTGGCCGTGTTGCCGAGCGGCGAGCTGGTCGCCGGCGGGTGGTTCACGCAGGCGGGCCTGGTCGCTTGTCGCTCGATCGCGCGCTGGAACGGCTCGGCGTGGATGAGCATGGGGACGGGAATGAACAACAGCGTCTCGGCCCTGACGGTGCTCCCCGGTGGCGAACTGGTGGCGGGCGGGGCGTTTACGCAAGCGGGCGGCGTGGCGTGCGATCGATTGGCTCGCTGGAACGGATCGACGTGGGTGCCCGTCGACGTCGACACGGACAACAGCGTCGCCGCGATGGCGGTGTTGCCCGGCGGGCGACTCGCGGTCGGCGGCAAGTTCACGCGGTTCGGCGGCGTGGCGGCGGGGGTGGCGACGTTGACCATGCCGAGTCTGCCGGTCATCGTGCGCCAACCGCCCGTGGAGGTGACGTTGAACGAGACGGGCGCGACCATCCGCGTGGCGCTTCCCCCGGACGCCGCGTACCGGTGCGTCTGGCGCAAGCAGGGACAGAACCTCTTCAACATTCCCGGCCTGTTCCGGGGCGTGACCACGACGACGCTTGAACTGCTCTCCGACGATCCGTCGTTGATCGGTTCCTACGACGTGGTCATCTCCAACGATTGCGGCACGACGACGTCCAACCCCGTGCGCGTCATCGACGGCTCCGGGATCGGCGCATGCACGGGCGACCACAACAGGGATGGCAGCGTCGATGGCGGCGACATCGACGCGTTCTTGGCCGACTGGGGGCGGGGACGCACGGCGGCCGACGTCAACCGGGACGGCGCGATTGACGGCGTGGATGTCGAGAGCTTCTTCCTGGCGTGGCAAGCGGGATGCTGATCACGGTGGCGAAACCGCCGGTCGCGTGCGGCACCCAGCTCGATGAACGACGACTTCGTCCCGTGCGCGTTGTGGCGGCGACTTTCGGAGCGGGCGGGACCCACCCGACCTGATGCATCCTCTGGCGGGACCTGCACGACGGGCGGGGGTCGCGATGGTGGTTGGCCACGATCGTGACCTCGCCTGTCGCGGATGATGCCGCCGACTGACGGCCGGAAAGCGGGCGAAGGGATTTGAACCCTCGACGTTCAGCTTGGAAGGCTGACGCTCTACCACTGAGCTACGCCCGCGTGCCCCCGACTATACGCTCTGGACCGTCGAGCAGTCTGCCGCGCGACGAGCGTCGGGGAGTCGTCTTTCGAGATCGGGAGGGCCCGCGTGCCGGCACGTCGCACCGGTCTTCGCGACCGGGCTTGACCCGGTTCGGATGCGGTCGCCATCGAGTTGGTTTTGCGTGGCAACGACGTGGCAGGGGTTCGTTGCTCGCTTGGAACGGGCGGCGGAACCCGGGCGTCGAGGCGCTCGCGAACCATGGCGCGGCCGGTCGACATCGATGGATCTGGCGAAAGTTCCGAACCTGCCGCACGGCTCGGGTGCCTCCAAACGGAGCGTCCTCGACTACGCGGCGTTTCTTGGGTCGGCATGCGGAGGGCAGCCCCCTTGCACGGTCGTTGGTCGAACGTCTCATAAACGAGAAACTTCCGGCCCTGCTGTCGCCATGCCATCGTGCGAGGCGTAGGTGATCGGCTACTATCCGCGAATCCGCGTCGCTCCCTGACGTCGCACGCCACGCGGAGACCGAGTCGCGGCGACAGACGTCGCTGCTTCGTGAGGAGGGATCGATGAAGACGTGGCTGATCCTCGTGATGTGCGCGTTGGCGGCGCTGACGCGTCCCGGGTTGTCTCAGTGTCGCGTTCAGGTCGAAGGCGTGGGCGGCGTTGCGCCCGGCATGAACAACAGCGTGTTGGCCTCGGTGATCTTGCCCAACGGCGATCTCGTGGCCGCCGGGTCCTTCACCACGGCCGGAGGCGTGGAGGTCGGTCGAGTCGCGAGATGGAATGGTTCGAGTTGGTCCCCGATGGGTGGGGGGATGAATGGCGAGGTCCGAGCTCTCGCCGTCCTGCCCGATGGAGGGCTGGTGGCCGCCGGCGGGTTCACGACCGCGGGCGGTGTCAGGGCTAATCGCATCGCACGGTGGGATGGATCGAGTTGGCATCCGCTTGGAAGCGGGATGACCGGCGTCGTCTCATCATTGCTCGTGCTCCCCAACGGCGATCTGGTGGCCGGAGGCTGGTTCACGATCGCCGGTGCCATCAACGTCGATCGGATCGCACGCTGGAACGGTTCGGCCTGGATGCCGCTGGGAACAGGCATGGACGGCGAAGTGCGAACGCTCGCCTTGGCTTCCAATCACGACGTGGTGGCTGGAGGGGCGTTCGTGACCGCTGGCGGCGTGACCGTCGATCGGCTGGCCCGGTGGAACGGATCGCGATGGTCGGCCGTGGGCAACGGGTTGAACGGCACGGTCGAATCGATCGTCATGCTGCCAGGCGACGAGTTGGTCGCGGCAGGCGCGTTCACCATGGCCGGTGGTGCGTCGATCAATCGCATCGCCAGGTGGAACGGCGCGTTCTGGTCCGCGTTCGGCGCGGGCATGAACGACGCCGTGTTCGCTCTCGCCGTGCTGCCGGGCGGCGACATTGCCGCGGGCGGCAGGTTCACCACCGCGGGAGGCGTCATCGTCAACCGGATCGCCCGGTGGAACGGTTCCGCATGGTCACCACTGGCGGCCGGAACCGCTGGCGAGGTGCGATGCCTGACAGTGGCGACCGCCGGCACCCTGATCGCGGGCGGGTTCTTCGCCAATGCGGGGGGCCTCATCGTCAACTCGATCGCCGGTTGGAACGGTTCGGCCTGGGCACCGTTCGGGTCGGGCGTGACCGACGGTTCGGTGCGGGCCGTCTATTCGGGTTCGAGTGGGGACATCTTGATCGGGGGTGACTTCACGCAGGCCGGCGGGACGGTCAACCGCGTCGCCCGGTGGAACGGCGCGGCGTGGTCGTCAATGTCGAGCGGTTTAAATGGCCTCGTTCGCGCGTTGGTCGAGGACGCCGGCGGCGTCATCGCCGCGGGCGACTTCACCGCCTCGGGCGCAGTGGTCGCCTACCGCGTCGCTCGCTGGAATGGCGAGTCGTGGCTTGCCATGGGAGGTGGCATGAACACCAACCCTTCCGCTCTTGCCGTCCTCCACAACGGGCTCGTGGTGGCGGGTGGCGCCTTCACGTTTGCGGGCAACACGCCCGCACCCTTCATCGCGAAGTGGGACGGCTCGAACTGGTCGACGCTCGGTGCCGGCATGGACAACGCCGTGAACGCGCTCCTCGCGATGCCCAACGGCGATCTGGTGGCGGCCGGGGCCTTCACCTCGGCTGGAGGCGTGACCGTCGGCCGCATCGCGAGATGGAATGGCTCGACCTGGGCGCCCATGGGTGTCGGACTTGACAACACGGTCCACGCGTTGGCCATGCTCCCCGGCGGGGATGTGGTGGCCGGGGGTGCGTTCTCGCAAGCGGGCGGCATCCGGGCCAATGGCATCGCCCGCTGGAACGGATCGACCTGGTCGGCCCTCGGAGCCGGAGTCGATGGCAGCGTCTTCGCACTGGCCGTTCTTCCGGCGGGAGATCTCGTGGTGGGCGGGGCCTTCACGTCGGCTGGGGGAGCCGCGAGCAACTCCGTGGCACTGTGGCGAGATTCGGCGTGGACGGCCCTCGATGCCCGTCTCAACGGCGCGGTCAACGCCCTGGCGACTCTTCCGGACGGCCGCGTGGTCGCCGGCGGCACATTCACCCAAGCCGGCGGCGTGCCGTCTTCGCGGGTCGCCATCCTCAGACTGCAAGATCTCCCCGTCGCGCTCGCCCAACCTGCAGATGCGGCCGTTCCTCCCTCAGGCACGGCACGCTTCACCTTCGCCGTCGCTGATTCCGCCTCGACATACCGCTGGCACCGAAACTCGATCCCGCTCGTCGATGGTGGACCCGTCAGCGGCGCGTTCACCTCCATGCTCACCATCGCTCCAGTCGCTTCCGCCGACCAGGCGAGCTACCACTGCGTCGCGACGGGTGCTTGCGGTTCGGTCGTCAGTCGTGCCGCTGCACTGTCCTGTCGTCCCGCCATCGACACTCAGCCCATCGGCGGCACGTTCGTCGGCGGCCAACCCGTCATCCTCACGGTGACCGCGACCGCGGGGGTCGCGGGCACGTACCGCTGGCGGAAGGATGGCGTCAACCTCTTCAACGGCGTCGTCTACGCGGGTGTCGCCACGCCCTCGCTCAACATCAACGCCGACGAACCCTCCCAGAGCGGGTCCTACTCCGTCGCGATCACCAACGCTTGCGGCACCTCCGTGTCGTTGCCCGCGTTCGTTCAGGTGAAATGTCCTGCCGACTTCAACGATGACGGAGGCGTCGATGGACAAGACGTCTTCGGATTTTTCGAGGCTTGGTCCAGCGGCGCATCGACCGCGGACCTGAACTTCGATGGGGGCGTCGACGGGACCGACGTCTCGACGTTCTACGAACGGTGGGAAAACGGCTGCTGAGTTCCCAAGCCACGCCTCGTGACCACGCAATCGCGTGCCCCCTTCGACTTCCGGCTCGCTCTGACGTCCAATTGCTGCCCTTGTGTCTGCCCCCGGCGGGCGGCGCGGGTCGCTTTCCGTCGCTATCGTTCCCGTCCAATGCCCGACCCTTCGGTCACCCCGGCGACGCCCTCCATCGACGTGTCCGTCGTGGCGCCCGCACACAACGAGCAGGACAACGTCGAGGCCCTCGTCCGCGAGATCGAGGCCGCCATGACCCCCTCGGGCCTCTCCTTCGAGGCCGTCATCGTCGATGACGGTTCCACCGACGCCACTCGCCGACGCCTCGTCGCCCTCATGCCCGGCCGCCCGTGGCTGCGATGCGTCGCCATGACCGCCACGCCGCCGGGCAAGGGCAACGGGCAGTCCGCGGCGTTTCACGCGGGGTTTCGTGCCGCCCGCGGCCGTCTCATCGCCGTGCTCGACGCCGACCTGCAGAACGACCCCGCCGAGATCCCCGCCATGGTCCGCCTCATGCGCGACCGCGGGGCCGACATGGTGCAGGGCGACCGCTCGCACGCCCGCAAGGACAACCTCGTCCGACGCGTCGGCTCGATCGTGGGCCGCACCTTCCGCCGCTGGCTGTTGGGCGACACCATCCGCGACACCGGCTGCTCGCTGCGGGTGATGAAGCGGGAGATCGCCTTGGCCCTGCCGCTGGAGTTCAGGGGCATCCACCGCTTCATTCCGGTCACCGCCCGGCACCTTGGCTTCACCGTCATCGAGATGCCCGTGACGCACCGGCCCCGCGTGGCGGGCGAGACCAAGTACGGATTCGGCATCGTGCAGCGGGCCCTGCCGGGCCTGCTCGACCTGCTCGCCGTGCGATGGATGCGGAGCCGGCGGCGGCCCGTGTCGAGCGTCGAGGTGACGGCGGAGGCGCGCTCATGAAGGTGCTCCCCGTGCTGGTGATGGCTTTGGTGGTCGGGCTGTCGGTGTGGATCATGCTCTCGGTGCAGGGGGGCAAGCAGCTCGCCGCCCGGCCGGGCGCCAACACCTTCGAACTGGTCATCACTTCGCGGAAGGTGCTCGTCGATCAGTTGCCCGAAACGCAGCCCGACGGGCGGCTGACGTACACGTACCGCTTCCTCAACGCGACCGACCTTGGCGACATTCCGCTCTCGGAGGCGGAGTTCCAGAAGACGCTCTCGGCCGTGGCGGCCCCGACGCAGCGAGACTGGCTCCTCAAGGTCCTCAACGTCAGCGCGTACAACAAGCTGTGGTGGCCCGCGCTGGGGTTCCTGGGTCAGATCGTCTTCGCAGGGAGGATGTGGGTGCAGTGGCTGGCGAGCGAGCGCAGCCGCAAGAGCGTGGTGCCCCCCGTGTTCTGGTACATGAGCCTCGCGGGCGGCCTCATCACCGCCACCTACTTCATGTGGCGACAGGACTTGGTGGGGGTGGTCGGCCAGACCAGCGGCATCTGGATCTACGCCCGCAACATCTACCTCATGCGGCGTCATTCGGCCGCGACCTGACGGTTGCCCGACCGGGACGAGATGACGGGCTCGCGAGCGGATCGGCGTCTGTCCGGTTCCGGTAATTGCCGCGATTTGCCGCAATCATGCCCGCACAGGTGGCAGAACCCGCAAACGTGGCGCACAGTACCACCGCATGCGCGTGGATCTCGATGGGGAGTTTTTGGAAGTGGCGCGGCCCACGCTGGCCGAGGCGCTCAAGGCCGGCATCGCCGCCGCCGAGCGTCGCGGGGTTCTCATCGTCGGGGTGACGGCCGACGGCCGCACCCTGGAGGGGTCGGAACTCGAGCAACCTTCGGACGTTCCGGGCGTGTTCGCCTCGGTCTCCCTCCTCGCGGCGTCGCCCGGGCTGCTGGTGGAGCGGACGCTCCGCGAGGCGGCCGCGGCGGTGGACGAGATTCGCGCCTCGCAGGTGAGGGTCGCGGAGCTGGTCGACATCGGCGACACGACGGGCGCGCTCGAGCACCTCAAGGGCGTCTTCGCGACCTGGTCGGCCGTGCGCGAGGTGATCGACCGCGGCGGGCGATTGCTCGGGCGCGACCTCATGGCCATGGAGCCGGCCTCGATCGACGCGAAGCGTCCCGTCGAGGCGTGCATGCTCGGGCTCACGCAGGGCCTGCAGGAAGTGAAGCGGGCGCTCGAGACCGACGACTGGTCGCTCCTGTCCGACGTGGTGGGGCATCGACTCGAGGCCTTGGCGACGGACTGGAGCATGGTGCTGGGCGCGTTGGCCGACGAGATCGCCGGCGACGGCGGGGGACGCTGAGCGATGGCCTCTCGAAACGCACATGGCGCCAAGGCCGAGCAGTGGATGGAGAAGGCCTCCGTCGCGCTCGTGGCCACCGACTACGGCGAGGCCGAACGCTGCTGCATGAAGGCCCTCACGATCGCGCGAGCGGCCAACGACTTCGATCTCATGGCCCGCATCTGCATGCCGCTGCAGGAGGCCCGGCGGCAGCGTCGCCACGCGGCGTGCGACGTGCCGGGGTGTCGGATCGCCGGGGTGATGCCCGCGGTCGACGCGATCGCCTCGGGTCGGTGGATGCTCGAGCCGCCGCTGGTGGGCATGGACGGTCGAACGCTCCGCGACACGGCGGCACGCCGCGGCGTGCCGGTGATGGTGCTGGTGCGAGAGCCGCAGTCGCGATCGGGCCGCTGGCCCATCGTCGGCGTGGGCACGGGGCCGCGCGAGCCCGTGGTGGTTCGGGTGCAGGTGGAGCCGCCCGCGGACCCGGCGTGCCCCGACTTGGCGTGGTTCATGGCCGCGCAGGAGTCGTTGGGCGACGCGGCGATCGCGAAAGCGCCCAGGAACGTCCCCGCCGACCATCACGTCGACGACATGCTGGATCTGCTCGAGGCCGTGCCAGACCACGAGAAGCTCATCCAGGCCGCGGCACAGGCATGCCGCGAGGCGGCGGGCACCGAACCCTCTCCGCTGCCCCGGCGTCGGCCGATCATGGAAGACGCCTTCAGCTTCTGAGCCGGGCGTGACGCCTGGTCGGCCCGGCGCGCGAGCGGGCGCTGGGCGCCTGGACCTCCCCTGAATCGGGGACGAGTCGCGCGAGGCCGCGCGGGTCGTCAGGATGGCATCGCACTTGCGGTCGTGCCTCTCGTTCACCCGGACGAAAGGAGACCCGTGTTCGATCCCGACAAGCCAGCCCCGACGCTCCAGCAGGTCCTTCGCATCGAGGTGCCCGTGGTGGTGCGTCTGGGCCAGCGGCGTCTGACGGTCTCGGAGGTTCGCATGCTCTCGCCCGGTTCGATCATCGAGCTGACCAAGAAGGCCGACTCCGAACTCGACCTCATGGTCAACAACGAGGAGATCGGGTGCGGGCTCGCCGTGAAGGTCGGAGAGAACTTCGGCATCCGCCTCACCTTCGTGGGTGACGTTCGCGCTCGCATCGAGGCGATGGGCGCACAGCCCGTTCCCGAAGTGTCCGATGAACTGGCGAACAAGCCGGTCGCCGCGCCCGCGAGCTGAGTCTCCTGCTCGCGTCGGAGGCGTCGACGATGGCCGATGGCCGGACCTAACGTGCGGTCCAGTCAGCAGGCCCCTGCACGGGCGGTCGCTTGGGCCGCTCGTCACGCCTTGTCCGAGGATTCCCAGCGATGCCCAGAGACATCCCGGTCGGCAACGGCGACCTGCTCGTCACCTTCGACAAGACCTACCGCGTCCGGGACATCTACTACCCCAACGTGGGTCGGTACAACCACACCGACGGCCACATCCAGCGCTTCGGCGTCTGGGTCGACGGCATGTTCGCGTGGATCGAGGAACTCGGCTGGGAACGCACGCTCGCGTACATCCCCAACACGCTGGTCACCGAGGTCACGCTCCGCAACAAGCACCTGGGCCTCGAGATCATCTGCAACGACGCGGTCGACTTCCACCACCCCGTCTACCTCCGCCGCAGCATCGTCCGCGACCTCGCCGGCCGCGACCGCGACGTGCGGCTCTTGATGCACTGGGATCTCTCCGTCCGCGGCACGCCCGTGGGCGACACCGCCAACTACGACCCCACCACCAGCAGCGTCGTCGTCTACAAGGACGATTCGTACTTCCTCTTCAGCGCGGGCGACGAGAACAAGACCGGCCTCGACAACTGGGCCATCGGCACCAAGCGGGTCCGCGGCGCGGAAGGCACCTGGCGCGACGCCGAGGACGGGATCCTCGGCCGCAACGCCATCAGCCAGGGCTCGGTCGACACGACCATCGGCGTCAACCTCCAGGTCCCCGCCAACGGCACCGCCAAGGCCACCACGTGGATGGTCTGCGGCAAGTCCTACAAGGACGTCAAGGCCATCCACACCCGCCTCGTCGATCTCGGCCACGACCGCATGATCGAACGCACGCACGCCTACTGGAACCTGTGGGTCCGGCGAGCCCCCGCCGACGCCGACGAGCTCCCGCCCGCGGTGGCCGACCTCTTCACCCGCAGCCAGCTCGTGCTCCGCACGCAGATCGACAACGGCGGCGCGATCATCGCCGCCAACGACAGCGACATCACGCAGTTCGGCGGCGACCACTACTCGTACTGCTGGCCCCGCGACGGCGCGCTCGTGGCCTACGGGCTCATCCTCGCCGACCAGAGCGAACTCTCCCGCGCCTTCTTCCGCTTCTGCCAGCGGGTCATCCAGCCCGAGGGGTACTTCCTCCACAAGTACACGCCCACCGGCGACATGGCCAGCAGCTGGCATCCCTGGGTCATCGAGGGCCAGCGGGTCATGCCCATCCAGCAGGACGAGACCGCGCTGGTCCTCTGGGCGCTCCGCAAGCACTTCGAACGCTTCCGCGACGTCGAGTTCATCAAGCCCCTCTACACGCCCCTCATCCTCCGCCCCGCGCAGTGGATGCTTTGCTATCGCGACCACAACGGCCTGCCGCAGCAGAGCTGGGACCTCTGGGAGGAACGTCGCGGCGTGCACCTCTTCACCGTGTGCGCCACCATCGGCGCGCTGCGGGCCGCCGCGGCCTTCTGCTCCGACTTCGGCGATCACGACCACGCCATGGCCTTCCGCGAGGGCGCGGAACGCATGACCGCCGCCATGCGGCGTCACATGTGGAACCCCGCCGAGCGTCGATTCGCCCGCAACGTGGTCCCCACCAAGGACGGCTATCGCCTCGACATGACGGCCGACGCCGCCAACTACGCCATCTTCGCCTTCACCGGCCTATGCGTCGACGACGAGATGATCCGCGAGGAGATGACCAACGCCCGCGAGCGGCTGGCCGTCAAGACGGGCGTGGGCGGCTACGCCCGCTACGAACGCGACTACTACCACCAGATCGAACGCGACAACGTCGAGCAGGTGCCGGGCAACCCGTGGGTCATCTGTTCCCTCTGGCGTGCCCAGTACGTCATCGCCGGGGCACGCACCGTCGCCGACCTCAAGGAGGCGATGGACCTGCTCGAATGGTGCGCGTGGCGGTGCGAACGCAGCGGCGTGCTCGCCGAGCAGTACCACCCGTACTCCGGCGACGCCATCAGCGTGAGCCCCCTCACGTGGAGTCACGCCACGTTCATCATCGTGGTGCTTGAATACCTCGCCAAGCTCCGCGAACTCTCGCCCGCGGCCGCTCAGCGGGCCTCGGTCTCGACGGTCTGAGCCGACGCGTCGACCGACGGCGCGGGTTCCCACGCCACCTTCGCCGCGCCCATCAGCGTGCCGGTCGCGAACGCGAGGTCCACCTGCGCGATCTGGTGGTCCGTCAGCGCGCGGATCTCGGCCGATTGCGCGTCGGCCAGGCGCGTCGCCGCGTCCAGCACGTCAGTCGAGGTGCTCCGGCCCACGTCGAACTGCCGCTGCTCGGCCTGGAGCGACCGCGTGTTGAGGATCACGCTCTGCCGGGCCGCGAGGATCCGCTGCCACGTGCCGTCGAGCGAATCCACCGCGTTGAGCACCTCCTGCCGGATCGCCTGCTCGCGGGCCTCCTTGGTCGCCAGCCGCTGCACCCGCGTCAGGATCGCCTGCCGCACGCGGCTTCTCGCCTCCTCGTTGTCGAGGGGCACCTGGAAGTTCAGCCCCAGCTCCCAGTCCGTGAAGCGGTTGCGGTTGAGCGTGTGGAAGCTGTCCTGCATGCTCCCGCCCAGCCCGTTCACCCGGTACGTGTAGTCGAGCGTGAAGAGGGGCAACGCCCGGCTGCGCTGCACGTCGATCGTCGCCGCGTCCGCCGCCAGCCGCAACTCGAGCTCCAGCATCTCCATCCGGTTGGCGATCGCCTGCACGCACAGTGTCGCCGGGTCGAAGCGGTACTCGATCGGAGCCGGCGGGGTCGTCGTCACCACCATCGTCCTGGTGTCGACGTCGAGCCCCTCCATGTTCATCACCCGCTTGAGCTCGCGCTGCTGCAGCCGCAGCGCGTTCTGCGCCACGATGATGGCCTCGAGCCGGTCGGCGATCCCCGCCTCGGCCCGCGTCTGCTCGATCTCCGCCGCCGCGCCCCCCGCGACCCGTCGCTTGGCCCGCTCCAGCTGCGCCACCGCCAGGTCGTACTGCTGCTGGCGCACGTCGAGTTCGGCCCGCACCTGCGACAAACGCCAGTACGCCCGGTCCGCCGCCGCCAGTTGGCGGATCACCTCGAGCTTGGTCTGCGCCTCGGTCGCCTGCTCCTGGTAGCCGGCGATCCGCAGGGGCGCGGTGTTCACGTCGCGTCCGGCGTTGCGCAGCAGGTCGTGCGAGAGGGAGAACTGCAGGTCCGACGTGTACGCCGGGTTGAGCGTGGCGAAGGGGTTGTCCGTCTCCCGCTTGGCCACCGGCAGGTCCACCGTCACGCTGCCGCCCGTGCGCGTCGGGATCGTCACGCCCGGAACGATGCTCCTGGCTTCCGACTGCGCCGAGTCGAGCGCGGAGGCCGTCGCGTCGTCGAGGTTCCGCCACCCCGCCCGCGTCGTGAACGCCGCCGCGAACTTCGAGTCCTCCTCCGTCACCCGCTCCTTCGCGATCGTCGGATCGATCATCGCCACCTTGAGGCCAAGGTTCCGCTCGAGGGCCGATTGGCGGCACGCCTCCAGCGACACGTCCCGCCGCTCCAGTCCCTCGAACCGCGCCTTCACCACCTCCTCGCTCGTCGGCACGGCCTCGCCCGGCCCCGGGGCCGGCTTGCGGTGCTCCTCCAGCGTCGTCACCTGCACCTCGCGCAGTCGCTCCATCGCGACGCGGCGGGCGTAATCCTCATCGCGACGCGAGAAGGGGTCGAATCGGCTCGAACAGCCCGCAAGACCTGCGAGCAACGCGAGACACGTGGCGGCACGAATGCCCTGGAGGTGAGCGCGGGTGGGCGGCATGGTTCGCCCGGACTGTAAGGGACCGTCACCGTCAGCCGCGAGGTGCGGCGAGGTCTTCGGGGCGGTTGACGTTGCGTGCCTCCGCGGCGGTGATGGGCACCTCCATCCGCAGCCGCGGGGGGATCAACGAGTGCAGCGGGGGCATGGCGAGTCCCTTTGCCCACCGGGCGGCCGCGGCGGCCAGCCAGGGCCGGGCGGCGGGCAGGTAGATGCCGATGCACGGCTCGACCCGATCGGTCCGGGCCAGCACGGCCGCCGGGCGGCCGACGTGCAGTCGGAGGCAGATCGACTCGATGGTTCGGGGGGTGATGTCGGGCAGGTCGCCCGCCAGCACGAAGACGCCCCTGGGGAAGGCATCAAGGGCGGTGAGAATGCCCCCCAGCGGACCCATGCCCGCGGTGCGGTCGGAGAGCGTTGCCCATGCCCGATCGAGCAGGCCTGCCGAATGGCCCGCCAGCACGACGCGGGGACCGAAGACGGAGGACAGAGCGCGGAGTGGACGGTCGATGAGACGCTCGTCGCCGCGAGGGTCGCCGACCTGGGCCACGAGTTTGTTGGAACCGAATCGGCGGCTTCGTCCTCCCGCCAGCACCACGGGCGTCAGGGCCCGCCAGGCGGCATGGGGGAAGCCGCGTGGCGTCACTGCGGTCCGCCGGTGGTCTTCGCGCAGGTCATCATGGCCGTGACGAAGGTCGAGAAGCCCAAGATGACGATGGGCAACCCGATGAGCGCCTGCTGCGTGAACGTGAGCACCAGCAGGCCGACCAGACCCGCGAGGAAGCCCAAGGCCCCGATGAAGAACGCGATCATGTTGGGAGCGGCGGCGTCGCTGTGCATGGCGGAGTCTCTCGCGGCAAGGTCTCGGAGAACGCGCCCATCCCCGCGATCGACGGCCAGGACACCGACGGCACCGGGCCACGCCTGCTTATGGCTGCTGCGGTCAAGCCCTGACCAGGTTCACAGTGCAACCCGTGCACCGGGCCCGGCCGTCGATCGGGGGGACGGAACGCTGGCAAACGATATGCACTCGATGGTCGCCCGGCACGCCGGACCGCCTCCAAGGGCGGGGTGCCGGTGCTTTCCGGGGCCTGCCGCGGATCGCGACGCTCAGCCCCGCTTCTGCTCGTCGGGGTCGACGATCCACTGGTGCAGGTCGGCGTTGCGGGCGCGGTCGTCGACGAAGGGGTACGAGCGGGCGGTGGGGGGCACCCACTTCTTGGACACCGTGCAGCGGACGGGCGGGCGGGTCTTGAGGGCTTCGAGCCCCTCGCGTTCGCCCCATGCGCCGGGCAGGTTGAACTGGATCATCCGCGCCGAGGCCTCCACGTGCGAGAGACGCACCGTCGCGCACCGGAACGAGTCGGGAAGCGCGGCCTCGATGTGGCTCGGCCACTCGATCACAGCGGCACGCTTGCCGCGCGGCGCGTGCGTGGCGGGGTCGAAGAGGTTGTCCCACCCCATGTTCTCGAGTTCGCCGATGTCCTTCACCCGGTACGCGTCGACATGGATGAGCGCGTCGATCGCGTGCTCGTGCGAGGTCGGGTAGACGTTGATGAGCACGAACGTGGGGCTCGAGGCCATGCCCTTGGAGACGCCCAGGCCCATCGTCATGCCCCGCACGAACGAGGTCTTGCCCGCGCCGAGCTCGCCGTCGAGCAGCACGACGTCGCCCGGCCGCAGCAGCGTCGCGAAGCCCGCGCCGATCGCTTCGGTGGCCTCGACCTCGTGCGTGATTCGCTCGAACTTGTGGCGATTCATGGTGACCCCCGTTGCTCGTCCGCGGCACGCACCGCGCTGAACTGGTCAGTGATGGGTGAAGCCCTTGCTCGACACGTCGATTCGCCGTCCCGCCAAGTCCTCCAGCCACGCGACCGGAGGGCCCGATTCCGCCCGGCCCACCCGCGTCAGCGACACGCCCGTGGCGGGGCATCGGGGTGGCAGCGTGACGGACGCGGGCACCACGTACAGGAGTTCGTGGTCTTCGCCATCGTAGATGGCGTTTCCCGGCCCGGAGGCGTCATGATGGACCGGCACGCGCCCTTCCTCCAGCACGATCGATACGCCCGACGCGGTCGCCATGCGTCCCGCGTCGATTCCCAGACCGTCCGAGATGTCCATCATGGCGTGCAGGTCGCGGCCAAGCGTCGTGGCCAGCCATGCCGCCTCTTCGAGCCGCGGCACGGGGCGTAGATGGCGGCCCATGCGGTCGGCCCCCAGCGATCCCCCCAGTTCGCCCGTGACGTACAGGACATCGCCGGCCTTGACGCCCCCGCGACGGGGCGTGACGGCCGGGTGGGGCGTGCCGATGACGGTGATGGTGAGGCACAGCGGCCCGTCATGCACGGCGATGTCGCCGCCGACGAGCGGGCAGCCGAACTCGCGGGCCACCGCCGCGGCGGCGTCAAAAAGCGCGTCGGCGCGGTCCCCGCTCCACGACCGTGGCAGCACGCACGCGGCGAGCGCGGCCAACGGCTTCCCGGCCATCGCCGCGATGTCCGACACGGCCCTGGCCACGGCCTTGCGGGCGATGAGTTCGACGGGCGTTGCGGGCACGAAGTGCACGCCCTCGATGACCATGTCGACCTTGAGCAGCGACGCGCCCGGCGTGGCCACCACCGCGCAGTCGTCGCCGGGCCCCACGAGCACCTGGGGGAACTCCCGCGAGAGCGTCGCCGAACGCCCGTAGATGTGGCTGAGAAGATGCCGCTCGGTCACGGGGGCATGGTAGCGGCGAGCGCCGTCGTCCTCGGCGATCACCACGCCCACGCGTAGT
>JBBAVG010000037.1:16451-35555 GCA_040397805.1 Phycisphaerales bacterium | reverse complement strand
AGAACACCCATGCGCAAAGGCTCACCCCACCCGGCGCGTGTCGCCCCGCTTGGCCTTTTGGTGCAGCGTCGGCGTCACGTGGAACGTGGCGGCACACACGCCGACCTTGCGGTCCTTGGCGCAGATGCGGGCCATCAGCGGGTCCTTGGCCTTCAGACGTGCCAACGCCTCGGGGACGAGCGCCTGCTGGACGATCTCGAGGTCGAGCGTGATGTTGAACTCGCGTCCCATCGCCACCAGGTCCCGAAGGTTCTCGCGGGGCGTGATGCGGTAGAGCGCGGGGCCGTAGCAGGGCCGCAGGAATCGGTACTCGAGGTTCTTGCAGACGATGGTGTAGTCGCCGCCCGTGATGCCCATCACGTACGCGCCCGCGGCGATCTCGCTGTTGGCGAGCAGCGCCGCCCCGGCCATCGCGTTGTACCAGTTGCGGTTGAACCGCTTGAAGGGGAGCGTGGCCGAGAAGGTCATCTCGTCCAGCCGCTTCATGCGGATGCCGCTCTTGAAGGCGTAGGGCAGCCAGATCATCGAGCAGACACGGTGCCAGAAGTGGTTCCGGGTCGACAGCCGGGCGACGAAGGCCTCCACGCGGTCCCGCAGCGATAGCGTGACCTCGCGTGGGCGCGTCGCCATCCTCGCCATGATCTGGCGTTCCTCCTGATCGGAGACGTCCGGCTCGGAGGGGTTCACGACCTGACTGGGATCGACGGTGTCCATGGAAGGGATGAAGGCTGGGACTGTAGTGCGGCGTCCGACCGGGCCGCGACCCGTTCAAGGCCGCGTCAGGCCCCCGTCTCGAGCTTGACGAGCAGGGCCTCGTCGATGCCCAGGTACTCCCGCATGTGCCGGTCGTAGGTGAGGGAGTCCTCGTCGCGCGACAGGTCGAGCCGCAGCTCGTTGATGACCTTGGTCCCCTGCTTGATCCACTCGTCGAAGGTCTGCTGCGAGATGTGCTCGAAGATCCACGTCCCCACCGGGCCCTTGAAGGGCGGCCGGGCCATCTGGCGACCGGGCCTGCCGGTCCGAAAACAGACGAACGAGCCGTCCGACGCGGGGCCCGGCTGACGCTCCTGCACCGTGGGCACGGGCAGCCCGAGCTGCTCGAGCATCTCCCCCATGGCCTTGCGGGGCATGTAGTCGCCCTTGCCGGCCGCGATCTTGTAACCCGCCGTGAGCACCTCCCCCGCCTGCTCCTTGTCCCCCGCGTCGATCAGGGCCTTGCCGGCGAGTTGGTACGCCTTGGACATGGCCGGGTTGAGCTCGAAGCAGCGGATCAACGCCTTGGCGGCATCCGCGTGGCGGCCGGCCTGGGCATAGGCACTCCCCAAGCTGAACCACGCCATGTCGTTGTTGGGGTCGGCCTCGGGCCGGACCATGGTCTCGAACTGGGCGATCCGCTGGTTGATGTCGAGCATGGGAAATCGTACGGGCCGAACACGCCCGCCGCAGGCCACCGGCCCACCAATGGCACCCCGGGGCCGGGCTCGCTTCTACCGTTGGGCGTGCCCAGCCCGACCCCTGCCTTGGCTCGTTCGCCCCTGGCCATCGACTTGGCCGGGATTCCCCTTCGCAACCCGGTGCTGCTCGCCGCGGGAACGGCGGGCACGCTGACCGAGATGGCCGACGTGCTCGACCTGTCGAAGGTCGGGGGCATCGTCACCAAGTCGATCACCGTGGCCCCGCGGGAAGGGAACAAGACCTGGCGGATCATCCCCTCCGACCACGGCATGCTCAACGCCATCGGCCTGGCCAACGTCGGGGTCGAGGCCTTCGCCCGCAACTACGCCCCGCAGGTGGCTTCCGTCCCCGCGGCGGTGGTCGGGTCGGTCTCGGAGTTCTCGATCGAGGGGTACGTGCGGGTGGCCGCCATGTTCGACGCCACGCCCGGCATCGTCGCCGTCGAGCTCAACGTGTCGTGCCCGAACGTCAACCACGGGTGCGAGTTCGGCTCGGACCCCGCCCTCCTCGCCGAGTTGGTCCGCGAGGTGAGGGCCGTCACGCCCCGCGTTCGCCTCTTCGTGAAGCTCAGCCCGGTGGTCATGGGCCAGCCGGGCATCGTCGCGGTGTCGAGGGCCGCCATCGAACCCCAGGGCGGCGTGCCTGGCGGCCCCAACCAACGGCCGGGCGCCGACTGCCTCTGCATCGCCAACACCGTCCCGGCCATGGCCATCGACGTCGAGTCGCGACGCCCACGCCTCTCCCGCGGCGGCGGCGGGCTCTCGGGGCCGGGCATCCACCCCATCGCCGTGCGACTCGTGCACGATGCCTGGCACGGCATCTGCCGCGACACCAAGACGCCCATCGTCGGCATCGGGGGCGTCTTGACGTGGAAGGACGCCGCGGAGTTCATCGTGGCGGGCGCCTCGGCGGTCGAGATCGGCACGGGCCTCTTCGTCGACCCCCGCTGCCCGCTGAAGGTGGCCGCAGGACTCGAGTCGTGGGTGCGGCGTCAGGGGGCGGCGACTATCGGCGAGCTGGTCGGCGCGATCAGGCCTCCGGAGACGATTTGATGGCGAGGCCGCCTCGGGGGAGGCGGCGTGATGACTGCAGTGTCGTTCCCGCCGCCGCGCGATGAATGGCCGGGCGGTTCCTGTCTCCGGCAGTGACACCGACCAAGCCCCGGCGATGCCGATGCAGCCAGCCGGGAAGACCGGCAGGCAGCAGCTTGGCTCTCGACCAGCGGCACGCAATCGCCAAACGACCTGTACGGCCCCCCACGACGCGATTGCCGACCACGGCCCGAAGCGGGCGACATGGCGTAGCACGGAGCCGAACGCGGCCGCGACTCGCCGCCAGCGATCCGCCGATGGATCCGTCAGCGCGACGGAGGGGGTTTGGCCCCGCGGGACATCCCACGTGCACCAACCCCCGGGAGGGCCGACGCGAGATGACCTCGCTCATCGACACTTCGGACTTCGAGCCGCCAACACGCGGCGGAGCGACGCACTCCATGGCGGACCGGGCGTCGGCGCGACCGGCTTGGGACGCCGCTCCCGCCCCCACCGCCGGACGAGATCCTCACGGCACCGGCTCGGGATCGAGGCGAACTCCCGACTTGGTCCTCCACGCAGCGGCCTTCGCGGCATGGCCCTGCCCGGGCTCGGCGCGGTCAAGGGCCGCATAAAGATCGGCGAGCGCTGCCGCGCAGGCGAGGGTGTCCTTGTGCGTCGGGCCGCGGTCCTTGGCCTCGAGGTAGATCGCGTGGGCTTCGAGGAGGTTCGCCTCGGCGAGCGGCCACAGCCCAGCCCGGTGCCCCAACCCCGCGCGTGCGCAGCCCAACGCAAGCATCAGGTCGGCGAGCGGCCGTACGTCGTCGAGGCGAGCCTCGCGAGCGGTCGCCTCGGCGGCGACGAGCAGTTCGACCGCCTCGTCGGGTCTGCCCCGATTCGTAAGCACCCGGGCGAGCGACACGGTGAAACCCAGCGTTCGGGCGTGGTGCACGCCGTGCACGCGACGGGCCCTGTCGACGGCCTCTCGAAGGCACCCTTCGGCCGCGTCGAACCTCCCAAGGGCGTCATGAACGGCACTCACATTCCTGAGGTAGTCGATCGTGCTGGGATGATTGTCCCCCCGCACGCGACGGCTCTTCTCCAACGCCGCGAGCAGGTACGGCTCCGCCTCGGAGAACCGCTCCATCGCCAACAGCAGGGACCCCAGGTTGTTCATGGACACGAGCGTGGCCGAATGCTCCTCCCCCAGCACCCGGCGACGCGAGTCGAGCGCCTCGCGATAGCACGACTCGGCCTCGATCAGTCGGCCCTGCACGAAGAGCAGGTCGCCGACGCTGTTGACGTACGAGAGCGTGCTGGGGTGCTCCTCCCCCCGAACCCGACGGCTCTTCTCGAGGGCGTCGCGAAGGTGCACCTCCGCCTCGGCGAGCCGGCCCGTCTCCAGCAGCAGGCCGCCCAGGTTGCTGGTGGAGATGAGCGTGGACGGATGCTCCTCGCCCAGCACGCGGCGGCGCTTCTCGAGGACCTCGCGGTAGTGCGGTTCGGCCGCGATCGGTTCGCCTCTCGCGAAGAGCAGATCGCCCCAGTTGCTCAACGCGGTGAGGGTGATCGGATGATCCTCCCCGAGCGTGCGGCGGCTGGTCTCCAGACCCTCCAAGTGGTACGCCTCGGCGTCGTGAAACTTCGATTGCAGCAGGAGGTGGCTGCCGACGATCTTGATCGAGTCGAGCGTGTCCGGGTGCTCGTCGCCCAGCACGCGGCGACGCTTGCTCAAGGCGTCGAAGAGGTACGGCTCGGCCTCGCCGAGCCTGCCCTGCATCATCAGCAACTTGGCGACGGCGTCGATCGAGGCGAGCGTGTCCGGGTGCTCCTCCCCGAGCACCAGGCGGCGTTGACGCAAGGCCCCATGAAGGTGCGGATCCGCCTCGGCAAGCTTGCCTCGGAGAAGGAGCAGCATGCCGAGGTCGTTGATGGAGCGGAGCGTGTCGGGATGCTCGGACCCGAGCACCCGACGACGGGTGACCAGGGCGGATTCCTGCAACGGCATCGCCGCGTCGTACAGGCCGATGGAACGGTACAGCGTGCCCACCGCGTGGCGGAGGCCGGCGTCGGTCACGGGATCGCCCTTGAACTGCTCGTCGATGGCCGCGATCGCGGGAGTCAGGATGGTCCGGTCGATCATCGCCGCCGCAAGGTCCGTGGCGTTCACGCGGACGAGCTCTCGCCGCAGGGCCTCCACGCTCGCCTCGCGGTCGGTCCGGGAAACGCCGGCCCTCTCCAACGCGGCGGCGAACCGTCGCCGCACGTCGGCCATCAGGTCGATGCCGGCCTTGGTGGTGTCGAGCTGCGCGAGCATCCGCGACTGGAAGTCGGAGACCTTCCTCAGCCGGTCGGCCGTGCGCCTCTCCTCCGCCGCCGCGGCCGTGGCCTTCCGCTCCGACGCCACCGCCGAGTTGCGCTGGGCCAGCGCCACGCCCGCGAGCATCGCCAGTCCGACGACGGCCGCCGCGGCGACGAAGACGGGAAGGGAGTTGCGGCGAGCCCACAGCTGCAGCGGCTGCCACGCCGTGTCCGGCCCCACGCCCATCGGCACGCGGTCCTCGAGCAGGGCCTGCAGGTCCGCGAGCATCGCCGACGCCGCGAGATACCGCTCTTCCGGGCGCTTGCGCATCGCCTTGCGGCAGATCCTCGCCAGCGTCGGGTGGACGCCCGCGGGCAAGGACGGCGTCGGGTCCGTCTCGTCGCTCACGCGGGCCAGCAGCGTCAGCCAGTCCTCGCCACGGCGGGCCCGATGCGGATCCGATCCTGCCAGCAGCCAGAAGAGCACGGCGCCCAGCCCGTACACGTCGCTGATGGGCTTGGCCTGCTCGCCTCGGGCCTGCTCGGGACTCATGTACGCCGGCGTGCCACGGACGGACTTGCCCGTCGCCGTCCGAATCCTCAGGCTCATGGTCGCCGTGCGTGTCGGGTCGGACAAAGCCGACGTCTCAAACGCCGGCAGGAACTCCGAGGCCGAGAGGCCGAAGTCCGCCACCATCGCCCGACCCGATGGCGTCACCAGCACATTGGCGGGCTTGAGGTCGCAGTGCACCACGCCCTGCGCGTGCGCGGCCACCACGCCACTGACGATGTCGACCATGATGCGGGCGATCGACCGCCAGTCGCCCGCGAAACGCCCACGAACTTCGGTCAGCGGTTGGCCCGGCGCCACCGCCCTCGGGTCCTCTCGCGTCGGGGCGGGATCGCCGCAGAGTTGCATGTCGATGTACAGCCAGTCGCGAGGGGGCGGAAAGCGTCCCGCCGCCCGCACGCTCACGACGTTGGGATGGTTGAGGCTTGAGGCCACCCTGGCCTCGGCCAGCAGCGACGACGCGCGCGGGTCCACGTCGCCGGGAGGCGGGATGAGCTTGAGCGCGACGAAGCACCTGAGTTCGTCGTCCCACGCCAGCCAGACCTGCCCGAAGGCTCCTCGCCCCATCGCGCGTCGGAGGTGGTACTTGCCCAGCACCTCGCCGGGTTGGGGATCGGGGCGGGGGCTAGGCCGGGGATCGGTCGTCACGGCGTGGAGCAACGCCCGCAACTCGACCACGATGCGGATATCGTCCGCGAAGCCCTGCCCGTAGCGGGTGAGCAGATCCGACTCGAGGCCCGCCGCGTCCCTGGGCAGGTCGGCGACCTCGACCGCCAGCAGTTCCTGCACGGTGCGGCTGCCGGGTTCGAGCCACGGAAAGATCGCCAGATACTGCTCCAGCGTGGGCGTCAGTTTCCGTTCGGACCGCTGCTCGGCATCGGCCAGCAACGCCGCGCACCACGCCTCCTCGTCGCCGCGATCGACCGACGCCATCAGGGCCGAGAGGTCCGGCGCCTCGTTGCGCCGCCAATGGGCGTCGATGGTGCGGACGAGGGAGGACCCGTCGGGAGTTGGGGCGGAGGAACTCATGGCAGGATGCAAAGGACCGGAGGGTGGCAAGCTGATGCGAAGGCCGCGTGATCAATCGATGCGATGGACCTGGCTCATCGGTCGCTCACGACCGCTCCATCGCCGGCCGGGTCAAGGAGGTTGCAGACGTTCATACCGCCGTTCCGCCTCGCGGGCGGAAAGGCCCGAGGCCTTGGCGATGGCCTCCCAACTCTCGCCCGCCCCGCGTTGCGACAGGATGATGAGGTCACGCTTCGCGCGGCTCCAGCGCTTCCTCGCGGCCTGATTCGTCGTCTCGAGCGCCTGGGCGATCTCCGCGTGGGTCGCTCCCGTCGCATGAAGATAGATCGCCGCCCTGGACTCGGGCTCGAGCACGTCCAGCGCCTGACGCACGGTCTCGAGGTCTTCCCGTTCGATGACGATCGACGCCGCGTTCCGCGCACTCGTCTCCAGCGCATCCCCGTGGTCCAGCTCCACGTGCACGGCCCGTCGCTTCTGGGCGTGGTCGCGCCGCGCGTACCCCATCAACTTGTTTCGCACGGCCACCGCGAGGACCCGCCGCTGCGACTCGATCGGAAGCGCCGCGAACCCGGATCGTTGCGCGAGCAGATCGCCCACAAGACTCTGCGCCACGTCCACGGACTCGCGATGGTCACGATCCCGACCCCGCATCGCCCCCCGGGCGAGCCTGTGGAGCAGACTCACGAGCCTCTCCCATCCATTGTCCGGGGGCGGTGCAGGCACGATGGGCTCGTTCTCGTCCACCACACGACACCTCGGGAAACTCCGCGCACCCTGTCACACGTGTGCCTGAACGGCACTCTTCCCCAAGGGTGCCTCCGATCGGCGGGATTGTATCGTGACCCGGGATCGGAGAAAGGAATCATCGACGCGTGTCGCGATACACGCCCTCTGCCACCGGTCGCGGCGTCGCGGCTATCGCTCGCGCCGAGTCGATCGTCGCCGGGATGATGGGACGGCATGGCGCGGTTCGAAGGGCCCATGACTTCCACCGGCTTCTCCATCCGGGCGTTGTGATTCGGGGCATCTCGTGCGGTTCGTGCCTGCTCCGCGGCGTCAACCGGGCCATGCGTCGCGTTGCCTGGACGACCGACGCTGGTGCGCAGGACGACGGTCGTCAGGCACGAGGGTCTTCGAGGCCCTCGCTCCCGTCTTGGCCGGCAAGCGATCGTGACGCTGCTCCGGCGCGTCGACTCGAGGCGTGGCCCTCATACAGCAGGCCGATCTTCCTCGGCCGTTCCGTTTGCGAAGGAGACATCATGTCCTCTCGATCCCCGCTCCCTTCACTCGCCAGTCGTTTTCTCGCCGCGACCGCGTTGCTGACGGGGATGATGCTCGGTTCGGTTCAGCCTGCGTCCGCACAAACCTGCACGGGCGGGTGGTTGCATCATGCCGCGGATCAGGTGAGGCCCGGCATCGACTTGTTCGACAATCGAGCACCGGAGTGCGTCGCCGCGTGGGACCCTGACGGCCCTGGCCCCGAGCAGGAGTGGATCGTCGTGGGAGGCCTTTTCGAGCGAGCGGGCAACACGGCCGTGGCGAACATCGCCGCGTTCGATGGCACGACATGGCGAGCGTTTGGCGCCGGGTTGGACAACAGGGTGACCCAACTTGCCGTGCTCAACGGCCAGCTGTATGCAGCGGGGCATTTCATCACCTCCGGGGCGGCCTCCGTGAGGAACGTGGCGCGATGGGATGGTTCAGCATGGCAACCCTTGGGTGTCGGGCCGGGGGGAGGCGTCCGTGAAATGATCGTGTGGAACGGACAGATTGTCGTCGACGGTCCCACGAGTTTCGGAACAACCACGGTGCGTGCCTGGAATGGAGCCGCCTGGAGCACGCTCGGGAGTCTGAGCGGGGGTGGCTCTCCCATCATCGATGCATTCGCGACATTCAATGGACAACTGGTGGTCGGGGGTGACTTCACGACGCCTGCCGGCAGGATCGCGACCTGGAATGGCAGCGCGTGGGTGGGTTTCCCCTCCGGCTTGAACGGGCGGGTGAACGCGCTCGCCGTGCGGGGTGGCGACCTGTTCGTCGCGGGATCGTTCACGAGTGCAGGGGGAACTCCGGCGACGAACGTCGCGCGGTGGAATGGCTCGACGTGGTCCGCGCTGGGAGCCGGAATCGGGGGACAGATTCAGTCGCTGGAGGTGCTTGGTGACGAGCTCTTCGCGTGCGGGACGCTTACGACCATCAGCGGCAACGTGGCGAGATGGAACGGCAGCGCCTGGAGCGGAACATCGAGCGGATTGGTCAATGAGGGAAGCCCCGTCGACATGGCGGTGGTGCGTGGTCGCATCCATGCGGTGGGTGCCTTCAGACATGCCGCATCGAACATTCCGATGCCGGGCATCGCCGTGTGGAATGGGCCGGAGAACAGGTGGCAGGCGGTCTCGTCGTCCTTTGACCGCTATGTAAGAGGATTCGCGGAGTTTCAGGGCCACATGTATGCCTGTGGCTGGTTCACTCGAGCGGGCGGCAATGACACGGGGAGCGTTGCCAAGTGGGATGGCTTAGCATGGGAGCCGGTGGGTGAGTGTCCACTTCGGGCCACGGAAGCGCTTGTGGCGTACAACGGCCAGCTGATCGCCGCCGGGGCCCAGCTCCAGCCCGACGGTACCTCCAAGTGGAGAGTCATTCGATTCGACGGCAACGACTGGCTGCCCCTGACCGATGAGGCGAGCAGTGACTTTGTTGGAGGAGCCGTTATCAGGCTCATCGTCTACAATGGCGACCTGTACGCAGCAGGATACTTCACTCATGCCGGCGGCGTTGCCGCCAGCCGGATCGCTCGATGGAACGGGACGAGTTGGAGCCCACTCCAGCAGGGACTGACGGGCACGTTCGGCGGCGGCAGCAGTCACACCGGTCCCTTCGCGAGCGCCATGGCGGTGTACAACAACGAGTTGTACGTCGGCGGAGCGTTCGTGAACGCGGGAAGCGTGGCCAACGTGAATCATGTGGCAAGGTGGAACGGCACCACCTGGAGCCGGGCGGGTACGCTCAACGGCTGGTCTGTCTGGGCGCACGTCTCTTCGCTGGCGGTGTTTGATGGTCAGTTGTACGCCACGGGCAATGCGCTCTTTTCCAGCGGTATCGATATTGGCCGATGGAATGGAACCAGTTGGACGGCGCTGAGCACCGGACTGGGCGAGGGTGATCACGTCGGGTCCGTCGGCGGAAGAGCGATGTGCGTGCACAACGGGAAGCTCTACGTGGGCGGCGTGTTCTCTTCCGCCGGGGGCGTGACGAGCTACCGAATCGCCCGATGGACCGGCAGCGCGTGGCAGTCCGTTGGTTCGCAGGGACTTGGTTCGTATGCGTCCAGCCGCAACATCGTGGGCGCACTGGCGTCGTACAAGGGCGAAGTGCTGCTGGGGGGGCTCTTTGAAAGCGTGAACTCGGGCACCTTCAGCAGCGGGATCGGCTCGGGCAACTTCGCGAGATTCTCCGAGACCAACATCCCCTGGATGGCGCGGAATCCTCAGGACGCATCGGTGTGTGCCGGAGCGGTGGCGACCTTCGAGGGGGCCAGCGCCACCGGATACGCCAACGTGACCTATCGCTGGCAGATCGAAACCAGCGTCGGCAGCGGCGTGTTCGTGGACCTTGCCCCCAACATCGCTCCGGGCATCGGCGCCGTCTCCGGCGAGACCACCCCATCCCTCTCGATCGCCACGACCGCGAGCAACTCGGCCGAGCGAGTGCACAAGCTGCGCCTGATCGCTCGGAACGCCTGCGGACAGGCCGTTTCAAGCACGGCAAGCCTGCACATTCATGCCGCACCCGTCATCACGCAGCAGCCCGACTCCACCTTGGTGTGCGCGGGTTCGCTCGACGAGACGCAGCCGATCTCCCTGCTTGTGGGTCCCGCGTCGGTTTCGTACGACCTGGTCTGGCAGATCGAGGATGCGGGCGTTCCGGGAGGCTGGCGAGCGCTCGACGACACGCTCGAATACGAGGCGTTGATCCTGCCCGGTGGAGAGGCGTGCGGGCTGTATCGATATGCCGCGGAAGGGATCATGTTCGCCGAACTGTGCCCCGGAGTCTCGGGAACCCGCGTCCGCGCGGTCGTGAGCAATGGATGCGGCACGACGACCAGCACCCCCGCTTCACTGACGATCTGTGTCGGCGACTTCAACTGTGATGGAGGAATCGACGGCGCCGATCCGATCACGTTCTTCGAGCAATGGGAGGCGGGGGGTGCAACGGCGGACGTGAACGAGGATGGCGGCATCGACGGCTCCGATGTCGTCATCTTCTTCGAACGATGGGAAGGTGGGTGCTGAGATCGGAACCTCTTGAGCGCCTCACGTTGCTTGGGCCCGCTGCGACGCGCCGCGGAATCGGTTCGGATCGACGTGCCCAGTGTCTTCAGCCGCCTCGAGCGATCGCCACGAACTGCGATCCACGATGACCGCTCCCGCGATCGTGGTCTGGCGGGGGTGGGGCCGAGCCCCTCGCGATGGGAAGATGTCCGCCTCCCCCCTCTCGGAGACACGTGGCGTCGCCGCGCGGCGTGAAGGCCCGACCAGGCCGCAGGCCCTGCGAACGGATGGGCCCAGGCACCGGTTCCGAATCACCCCCATCGTCTCCCGCCATCGCCTCCCGCCATCGCCTCCCGCCATCGGCTCGGGCCCGCCCTCCCACTCGTTCAACACCCCGAGGGTCCGCTTGTCGAGCGTCGGGGCCGCGGCGTCCCGGTTGATCCGCCGGTGCTCGTCGTCCAACTCCCTGAGTCGCTCGATCTCCACGCGTGCGGCAGATCCGGCCCACCGGACGCCCCGCGGCCTCCCTCCGCTCCACTTCACGCGGGCTTGCCGATGCTCGCGTCGCTGTCGAGCATCGAGGGCGGATCCGACGCCTTCAGGGCGGGCCACACCGCTCCACGATCGGCTATACTTGCACGATGACGCAAGTACGCACACGTCGACCCCGGTCCCCCGCCGAGGCCTCCGCCTGCTGCGGGCCCATCGACGACCTGCTCGATCCCGCCCTCTTCAAGGCCCTGTGCGATCCCACCAGGGCCAAGCTCCTCGCGTGCTTGGTCAAGTGCGGCCGGCCCTGCGGCGTCGGCGAGGTCGCCGCGTGCTGCTCGGTCGACCTTTCCGTCGTTTCCCGCCACCTCCGCACGCTCGAAGCCGCGGGCGTGCTCGCCTCGGTCAAGTCGGGCCGCACGGTGTCGTACGAGGTTTGCTGGGAGTCCCTCTCCGGCCTGCTCCGCGACTTGGCCGACGCCATCGCGCGAAGTGGCCCTTCCCCCCGTTCCGCCCCCTGCCAAGGAGCCTGCCGTGTCAGACGCTAAGCGACGTCCCCGCATCCTGTTTCTCTGCACGGGCAACTCGTGCCGCAGCCAGATGGCCGAAGGATGGGCCAAGGCCCTCAAGGGCGACGTGCTCGAGGCCCATTCGGCGGGCACGAAGCCGCACGGGCTGAACCCGCTGGCGGTGAAGGCCATGGCCGAGGCGGGGGTCGACATCTCGGGGCACGCATCGAAGCGGCCCGAGGAGATCGGCGTGGGCTTCGACTTGGTCGTCACCGTCTGCGATTCGGCCCACGAATCATGCCCGGTGCTGCCGGGGGCCAGGGTGGTGCACCGCGGCTTTGACGACCCGCCGCGGCTGGCGGCGGGTGCCGCCTCCGAGGACGAGGCCATGCCCCACTATCGCCGCGTCCGGGACGAGATCAGGGCTTTCATCGAGACGCTTCCCGCGTCCCTCTTGGGGTGACCACCGGCCCTCGCTGCGGCGCGGGACCACACCAATGAAGTCCACCATGACCACGAAGAGCGACGCGGCGGACGCCATGCGACGCACGATGCCGGGGAGGTGTTCCGTCAACGCCCGCATGGGCGGCTGGTCCACCGACGCCATCGCCTCGCTGCCCGCCGAAACCGGCTCGGCCCAGTTCATCACCAGTTTCGCCGTGAATGCCCCCACGCCCGGACCCAAACCATGAATCGACTGCTCGCCGAGGCGCTCGGCACGTTTTGTCTCGTCTTCGCCGGCACGGGCGCGATCATTTCCAATGACGTTTCGGGCGGCGCGGTGACGCACGTGGGCGTGTCGCTCACCTTCGGGCTCATCGTGCTGGCGATGATCCAGGCCTTCGGGGACGTCTCGGGTGCCCACCTCAACCCCGCAGTCACGGCGGCCTTCATGGTCGCCGGGCGGTTTCCCGCACGAGACGTGCCCGGCTACGTCGCGGCCCAGCTCATCGGGGCGTTTGCCGCGTCGCTGCTGCTTTCCATGCTCTTCCCGACGCACGCGACGCTCGGGGCCACGCTCCCCTCGGGCCCGTGGTGGCAATCGTTCGTGCTGGAAGTCGTGCTGACGGCCATCCTCATGATGGTCATCCTCGCCGTGTCGACAGGGTCGCGAGAGAAGGGCCTGCTGGCGGGAGTGGCCATCGCGGGCGTCGTCGCGCTCGAGGCGATGTTCGCCGGCCCCATCTGCGGCGCATCGATGAACCCGGCCCGTTCGCTGGCCCCGGCGATCGTGAGCGGCCGACTGGGCGAGGTGTGGATCTACATCGCCGCGCCGTGCCTTGGCGCCCTGCTGGCGGTGCCGCTGGCCCGCCTGACGGCCGCCAAGGGCGTTCCTGCGGCCACGGGCACATGAAAACGCCCCGCCGAAGGGGCGAGGCGTCGATGAGACGAGGGGATTGAGGGCGGGTCAGGCCTGGAAGCTCGAGCCGCAGCCGCAAGAGCTGGTGGCGTTGGGGTTGTCGAAGACGAACCCGCGACCCATGATCTCGTCCTTGAAGTTGACGGTGACGCCGTTGAGATACAGCAGGCTCTTGGGGTCGACGATGACGCGGATGCCGTGCTGCCAGTAGACCTCGTCGGTCTCCTTCATGGTCTCGGTGAGATCGAGCAGGTAGGAGAAGCCCGAGCAACCGCCGCCCTTGACGCCCACGCGCAGGCAGACCTTGGAGGCGTCGAGCTCCTGATCCTGGATGATCCGCTTGATCTCCTTGACGGCGGACTCGGAGACGATGACGGGGCTGTTCTCGGTGTGCTGCTCGCCCGCGGCGGTGGTGGTGGTCGTGGTGCTCATGGTTGTTCTCGTGGCGTGCGCCGGCCGAAGGTCGGCGGCATGGTGCGTGTGGTCCGGTCAGTGAGCGGCGGACTGCTCGGCGGGGACGGCAAGGCCGTTCTTGGTCTTGTAGTCGGCGATGGCGGCCCGGATGGCGTCCTCGGCCAACACCGAGCAGTGGATCTTGACGGGAGGCAGCGCGAGCTCCTCGACGATCTGCGTGTTCTTGATGGCCAGGCCCTCGTCGAGGGTCTTGCCCTTGAGCCACTCGGTGGCCAGGGAGCTGCTCGCGATGGCCGAGCCGCAGCCGAAGCACTTGAACTTCGCGTCCTCGATGAGGCCGTTCTCCTGGTTCACCTTGATCTGCAGCTGCATGACATCGCCGCACTCGGGCGCACCGACGAGGCCGACGCCCACGTCACGACGCGTCTTGATGGCGGCTTGGGTGCCGAACGAGCCGACGTTGCGGGGGTTCTCGTAGTGGTCGATGATCTTGGGTCCGTATGCCATGGCCTGTGCCTTTCGTTCGTGCTCGCCGCCCCTTGGGGGGCGGACGGTTGATGGTTGATGTGACGGTCTTCGTGATTCGCCAGCGAGATTCGATCAGTGATGGCCCCACTCGACCTTGCTCAGGTCGATGCCCTCGTTGTGCATGTCGTAGAGGGGCGACAGTTCGCGAAGCTTGCGGACGGCCTTGACGATCGAGGCCACCGCGTCGTCGATGTCGGCGTCCTTGGTGAAACGCCCCATCGAGAGCCGCAGCGAGGAGTGGGCGAGTTCGTCGCCCACGCCCAGCCCCTTGAGGACGTAGCTGGGCTCGAGACTGGCCGAGGTGCACGCCGAGCCCGACGAGACGGCCAGCTCCTTGCAGGCCATCATCAGGCTCTCGCCCTCGACGAACCCGAAGGAGATGTTCGAGATGTGCGGGAGACGCTTGTCGGCGTGACCATTCACCGCGCAGTGGTCGAGCTGCGCCGTGACCAGCGATTCGAGCCGCTTGCGAAGCGCGAGCAGCCGCTGGCCCTCGGCGTCCATCTCGGCCTTGGCCAACTCGGCCGCCTTGCCCAGGCCGACGATGCCCGTGACGTTGAGCGTGCCCGAGCGGTAGCCGCGTTCCTGCCCGCCGCCGTCGACGAGCGCCTGCAGTCGCACGCGGGGCTTGCGGCGACGGACGTACAAGGCCCCCACGCCCTTGGGGCCATAGAGCTTGTGGCCCGAGAGCGAGAGCAGGTCGATGCAGTCACGCTCGACGTCGACGGGCATCTTGCCGGCCCACTGCGTGGCGTCGGTGTGGAAGATGATGTCGCGGGCGTGGCAGAGCGCGCCGATCTGCGGCACCTCGTTGATGGTGCCGATCTCGTTGTTGGCCCACATCATCGACACCAGGATGGTGTCGGGACGGATGGCCTTCTCCACCATCGCGGCCGTGAAGACGCCGTCGGGTGTCGGCTCGAGGAACGTCACCTCGAAGCCCTCCTTCTGGAGCCGCTTGCAGGGGTCGAGGACGGCCTTGTGCTCGATGGCGGTGGTGATGATGTGGCCGCGGCAGGTGCCGGAACCCGCGGGCGCCTTCTCGTACATGTACGCGGCACCCTTGATGGCGAGGTTGTTCGACTCGGTCGCGCCCGAGGTGAAGATGATCTCCTTCTCGTCGGCGCCCAGCAACGCGGCGACCTGCTCGCGCGCGGTGTCGACGGCGGCTTCAGCGGCCCAGCCGTACCGGTGGTTGCGGCTGCCGGTATTGCCGAAGTGCTCCGTGAAGTACGGCAACATCGCCTCGACCACGCGCGGGTCGCACGGGGTGGTGGCGGCGTTGTCGAGATAGATCACGCGTTCTGCGTGCGAACCAGCCATCGAACGCTCCTTGCTTGCCCGGCGTGACCTTCGAGGCCAGTTTCCCGGACCATGGTGAGTTTTAGAATCAGTCCAAACATTGTAGGCGTACGGACTTCAGGCACGATGGGTTCGCCGCCGCGAACCCGCCGTATTCAGTGGCGGCGAGAAGGGCTGCCGATGGCCGCATCAGGGCCTCTCAGGGACGGCGGTAGACCATCTCGAGCCGATTGCCCTTGGCGTTGTAGCTGGCGGAGGCCATGTAGGCCTTGATGAGCAGGAGACCCCGTCCCGAGCCCCGCTCGAGGTTCTCCTCGAGGGTCGGATCAGGCACGGCGTCGGGGTTGAAACCCGGGCCTTGGTCCTCGACAGCCATGACGACCTTGTCGGGCCCGATGCTGCATGAGATCGTGATGGGTGTCGACGCGGGCAGGCCGGCGTGGCCGTGCCTGAAGGCGTTGCTCATGGCCTCGTGGAGCGACAGACGCATCGCGAAGACGGACGCCTTGGGGTAGTCGAATCGTTCGATGGCCTCGACGATGCGATTCTGGGCGGCATCGATCGACGCGGCGTCGTTGACCACGTCGAACGTGGCATGAACCGGAACGGGAGCGCCGGGTTGGCTGGCGGGGCTGGTCATTCGAGTCGGCGAAGGGACGCAGGACCGTCGAACGTCGTCGATCAGGCGCTGAAGCTCTTCATGGCCTCGTCGGTGGAGGCGTGGATCTGGAAGAGCTTGTTGAGGCGGGTGATGACGAAGACCTCGTAGATCTGCGGATCGATGTTGGCCAGTCGCAGTTGGCCGGCGCGGGCGCGAACCTGGTTGTTGACCGTGATCAGCGTGCCGAGGGCGGCGGAGGAGAGGTGCTCGACGCCGCCGAAGCTGATGAGGAGCTTCGGGCCCGACTCGGCGTTGATGATGGCGGCGAGTTCCTGCCCGATGATCTGGATGTTGCCCTCGTCGAGGATGTTGCGATCGACGAACTCCACTTGGGAGACGCCGTCCACACGCTTGACGCGAATTCGCGAATCACCTGCTGGCATCGAAGGGCACTCCTGAACGCGAGAGCCGCGGCACGAGCATGGTGCCCACGGACCCGAAGCGGCCAATCCTAGCCCCACGAGGGCGGGCGAGGTCCACGCGCGACGCACTGCAAAGCGAGAGAAAGGGTGAGGAACGCGAGGGCGGAAGGCACGCGGGGAAAGCAAAGGGCCCGCGGCGAGTGCCGCGGGCCCGAGGGGAAGCATGGATCTGTGACCAAGCGGCTCAGCCGCCGAACTTGACCGACTCGGCCAAGCCGGGGAAGTGGCGTTCCTCTTCCTCGGTCTGAATGAGGATGGTGGGCTTGATGAGGATGAGGAGGGTCTGCTCCTCCTTCACCTCGATGCGGTTGCTGAAGAAGCGGTTGATGATCGGGATCTTGCTGAGGACGGGGACACCGGACTCGACTTCCTGCTCGGTGACCAGACGCTGGCCGCCGAGGAGGATGGTGCCCTGATCGGGCACGGTGACGGTCGTCTGGACGCTGGTGACCGTGGTGGTGGGACGCTGGATGAAGGACTGCGTCGCGGCCGAGTTGACCAGACCGCCGCCGGCGAGGGCGGAGATGGCGGTGTTCTGGAAGCCGTCGATCTTCGCGACCGAGGCGTTGACGTTCATGGTGACGTAGCGACGATCGGCGGAGATGGTGCCCTCGATGACCAGCCGCACGCCCTCGTTGACGGTGGCGAGGGTGGGATCGAAGCCGACCGACGACTCGCTGACGACGGGGGTGAGGTCGCTGACGAAGGCCACCTGCGTGGCGACGTAGATGTTGGAGGTCTGACCGTTGGTGAAGGTCAGGCGAGGAGCCGTGAGCGTCACGGTGCGACGATCGGCCTGGGTGGCCTTGATGAGGAAGTCGACCTGGATGTCGTCGAGGAACTGCCCGCCGACGCCCATCGCGGGGGCGCGGCTGAGCACGCCTTGGGCGAAGTTGCCCGAGACGCCGGCCTCGGTGAGGCCCAAGCTGTTCTGGCCCGCGCCGATGACCGAGAGGTTGCTCGGCAGCGGCGTGGCGATGCCCACCTGCGGGTCGGGCGTGCCGTCGCCGTTGGCGTCGCTGGGCGCGCCGAACACGCGACGCTGGAGACCGCCCTGGGCGAAGTTGAAGAAGTCGGAGGGCTGGACCGATCCGTTGGGGATGGCGGCCCGGGCCTGACGGACCTGGTTGTTCTTGCCGTTGAAGTAGACGTCGAGGTCGAAGCCGATCTGCTCGAAGTAATCCGTGCGGACGAGCAGGAAGCGGGTCTCCACGTTGATCTGCATGGCGCGGATCTCGCGGAGCTTGCTGAGCAGGCCATGGATGGCCCGATGGTTGGCGGGCGTGTTGGTGATGATCAGGCTGCCCTGAAGCTGCTGGATGAAGCCAACGTCGCCGCCGTTCTCCTGCCAGCCCTGCTCATCCACGTTCGTGGTGATGATGTTGATGAGCTCGTCGGTGCGTTCCTCGAGCGTGCGGCGATTGCCGGGCTCTTGCTCGCCGTTGTCGCGGAAGGGGCTCTGGCCGCCGCCGCCGCCCTGCTGTCCGGTGCTCTGGAGCACGCTCTGCAGGTCGAACTCGGGAGCGTTGGCGTAGTCGGGGACCTCGATGAGCAGGTCGCGGATGTCGTAGATCTGGAGGCTCTTGCGCTTGTTGATGTCCTCGCGGGAGGAGATCATGACGACGCCGTCGTTGATGGCGTACCACGCGCCCGCGCCGCCGTTGCCGCTGACCTTCTCGAGCACTCGCTCGAGCACGATCCGCACGGGGACGTTGCTGAGATTGAGCGACACCTGGGTTTCACGATCGATGCCGGCCTCGGAGAGCTTCTCCCAGTCGACGTCGAAGTTGAGCTGCGTGACGGCGTTGAGGAAGGTCACGACGCTCGACAGCGGGGTGTCGGTGAAGTTGACGGGGATGCGCTTCTTCTCGATGAGGGCGAGCGCGGAGCGGTTCTCCTCGGTCTCGGCCATGCCCATCGGCTCGCCGCGGCGGTACGAGATGCCCGGCCAGTCGCTCGGGTAATCCATCACGTTGACGGGCGGAACGATCGCCGCGTCGTTGCCGATGCGGTGCACCGCGATGTTGCGGTTCTTGGACTGCTCGAGCGAGAGGGACTCGCGGTAGATCTTGGCGTCGCTGATCACCTCGCGGAGCACCAGACCCGTGGGGTTGACCGGGTCGAGGAAGAGAATCAGGTCGCAGACCTGAAGCGCCTCGTCGTACTTCATTTCCTTCTGCAGGGCCCGGACGCGATCGATGTACTCGTTGATCTTGCGGGACTTGTCCTGGGCGGCCTTGGCCTGGGCGGCCCGGCTGCGACCCTCGATGTCGGCGGCCTTCGCCTCGCGATCCTTCTCGGTGATCTCGGCGGCCTTCTTGTCGATCGAGGTCTCGAGCTCGTCGACCTGCTTGTTGTACGCCTCGAGATCGCTGGTGCTGAAGACCTCGCGGACGGAGTTGACGTTCACGCGGGCCTGGGCGGCGAGATTCTTCGCCGTCAGCGTGTCGCCCGAGGCGAGGGCCTTGTTGGCCTGCTCGACGTTGTTGTTGAACTCGGCGAGCGCCTGGCTGCGCTTGAGACCGATCTGGCCCATCACGTTCTCGATGGCCTGCACCTCGGCGCCGCCGCTGACGCCCAGACGAACCTTCGACTCGGCCAGACGCGACTCGACGTGCGCCTTCTGCTCGGCCGTCAGGACATCGCCCATCGCGCCCAGCAAACGCTGGTACTTCTCGCCCGCGTCCTTCATGCGGGACTGCTCGAAGGCCTGGTCGGCCTCGGCCAACAGGCTCTGGGCCTCCCACTTGCGGGCCTGCTC
>JBBAVG010000037.1:0-16351 GCA_040397805.1 Phycisphaerales bacterium | reverse complement strand
CCGGTTCAGCCGGCTTCTCGGCCTCGGCCGGCTTGATCACGCCCGGCTGCATCATGCCCAAGGAGGCCTGCTCGGCCTCGACGATCTGACCCTGAAGGGCGTCCAGTTGCTGCTGCAGCGAAGCGTCCAGCGTCAGACCGGCGCGGCTCAGCCGCTCAACGGCGACCTTGGCTTCAGCGCGGCGACCCGCCTCGAGATCAGCCTGGGCCTGCTGAATCATGCCGCCGGCCTGGGGCATCAGACCTGCACGCAGGTCGAATGCCTTCGCCAGCATGGCCTTGGCCTCGGCCGTCTGCTCGTTGGTCGCCTTGGGCGACTCCACCACGGCCTTGGCGTGACGCTCGAGCGTGGCGAGGTCGCCGCGGCTCAGGCAGTCCTCGGCGGTCTGCAGGCTCACCTCGACCGGGTTCATGCCCTTGATGCGGCGGTTGGCATTGGCCAACAGGGTCGTCGCCTGCGTCCTCTGCGACTCGGACAACGCATCAACCTGCTCGCGGCGGGTCAGCGACTCGAGGATGCCCTTGGCGGCAACAACCTTGCCGTCGCCCATCAACTCGACCGCCTTGGCCAACTGCTCGGCGGCCTGCGCCCGAACCGACTTGGAGGAGGCATCGGCCGAAGCCGGCAGCACCACGATCTGGCCCGTCGCCGTCGCACCGGCCGCCAAGAGGCCGCCCGCGAAACCGGCGGCGGCGAGAAGGGAGCGAACCGAACGGCGGACCAAGGTCGTATTCCCGATCGACATGATCATCTCCAAAGGACTGACCGCCGAACACCTCGCGTCACGTGGTCGACGCACCAGAGGATGTGGCGGGCGTGAGGAACTCGCGAACCGAACGTGACGCTCCTGCGACGAACGCGGCCTCGCCCGTGCGAGGCCACACTACCGAAACCACACACGCCCCAGACTCCCGGAACGCCCCCGGACCCGACCGCTTCCCCACGAACGCGGCCGAAGCCAAGGCACAGCCGGGGCGGCGGAGCCGACCCGGAGGGCCGAGGAAGGTAATCCCGCTCCGGCACGGATGCAAACCGCAGACGGGTGATTTTTGGTTTTCCTTCCCCGTCGTCGCCGGCCCGCACCCCCAACAGGATCCCAATACCCGACCGCTCGCGCTGCACCGATCGCGACCCCACTTGAACCGACCGAACCGGCCGCCGTTGCGGTCGTCACGCCGCGCGAAGTGCGGCAGGTGCTCACCCTAGACTCTTCCCATGTCCGCGTACTACCAACTCGACTTCGAAAAGCCCTTGGTCGAACTCGATCGGCAGATCGAGGCGCTGGAGACCCAGCTCAAGAACGAGCCGCCCACGACGGAGGGATCGCCCGGGCCTCAGGTGGCGAAACTGACCTCCGACATCGCGGCCCTGCGGGCCCGCCACGCCTCGGAACTCAAGGCCATCTACTCGAAGCTCACGCCGTGGCAGACCGTGCGAGTGGCCCGCCACCCACTGCGGCCCCAGACCCGCGACTACATCGCGATGATCTGCCGCGACTTCACCGAACTGCACGGCGACCGCCGCTTCGGCGACGACCCGGCGATGGTGACGGGGTTCGCCCGCATCGGCCCGCTCAAGGTGATGGTGGTCGGCCACCAGAAGGGCAAGGAGACGAGCGAGAAGATCGCGTGCCACTTCGGCTGCGCCCACCCCGAGGGGTACCGCAAGGCCCTCGCCAAGATGAAGCTGGCCGCCAAGTACGGCGTGCCGATCGTCACGCTTGTCGACACGCCGGGCGCGTATCCGGGCCTGGGGGCCGAACAACGCGGCCAAGCCGAGGCCATCGCCGTCAACATGCTCGAGATGAGCCGGCTGGCCGTGCCGATCGTCAGCGTCGTGATCGGCGAGGGCGGATCGGGCGGCGCGCTGGGCATCGCCGTGGCCGACCGCGTGGCGATGCTGAGCAACTCGTGGTACTCGGTCATCAGCCCCGAGGGGTGCGCGGCGATCCTGTGGAAGGAAGCCAACGAGCAGACCAACTCCGCCGCGGCCAAGTCGCTCAAACTCACCGCGTCGGACAACCTGTCGCTGGGCATCGTCGACGACGTGATTCCCGAGCCGCCCGGCGGAGCTCACCGCGACGGTCGAGCCACGGCGATGAACCTTCAGTCGTGGATCGTCCAGCAGATCCAGCACCTCCGGACGGTGCCCCCCGACGAACTGCTCGACCGCCGCTACGAGCGTTTCCGCAAGATGGGCGTGTACGTCGAGCAGGCCGAACCGACGGCCTCGGCCTGACGGTCCCGCGGCCTCATCCTGCCGTCGGGCCGATCCGTCGCCGCCACTGGCATCTCGTCGCGTTCAAGGTCGCTCACGGGCCCGGGACCGGCGCCCCCTTCGATTCCTCCGCCTGGTGCGGCCGCCCTGCTGCAATCCGCTTGAGCCGCCCCGCCAGCCGCATCGCCGGTCCGTACGCGGCCAAGCCCGCCACGGTCGCCACCACGAACGACGCCACGAACTTCATCCAGGCCGCCACCGGCTGTTCGAACATCAGCACCTGCACGAGGCCCACCAGCGGCGGGTGCACGAGGTAGAGCCAGAAGGCCCTCGCCGCGAGGAACCTCGTCACGGGACCCGACCGCTCCACCACGCGGAGCGCGAACCCCAACCAACCGAGGGCCGACGCCCAGCCGTAGCAGGACGCCATCGCGGCCGCCGTCATGTTTCCCGGACCGGTCCACGCCGTGACCTCGCGGAGATACCACGGGAACATGGCCTGCGCCGCCAGCAAGGGCCCCCACCACCACCTCGACAACGCGGCGACGCCGCCCCGCCACGTCCAACCCGCGACGCCCGCCGCGAAAAACAGCCCGTGATACACGAACTCGCTCGTCCGCGGCAGGAACCAGTTGTGAAACTCGATCATGCACCGGGGGTCGACCATGAGCCAGCCGGTCGTGACCGCCGCCAGCATGATGATGCTCGCGACCGGACGCCATCCGCCCCCGGCCGGTGCGGAGGTCGGCCTGAGGCGTGGGACCAGCCATCGGCGAGCGGCGGCGAGCAGCAGGCAATAGAACAGCAGGTACTCGAGGAACCAGAGATGGGCCAGGCCGTAGAGGTCGGCCTGCATCCCGTGGGCGAATCGGACGTGGAGCACGTGCTTGGGCTGGGCGAGACCGGACTCGACCCAGCCCCACGCCCACACGGGGTACATCATGCCGGCGACCACCACGACCGAGGCCGCCACGAGGGGCACGCCCAAGCGGCCGAGCCGCTGCCTCGCGAACGTCGCGGGCCCGACCTTCGCCATCGACGCCGCGGCGAGCACGCCCGAAATGAGGAAGAAGAGTTGCACCCGAAAGCCGTGGATCCACCAGTAGATCGCGTCGAAGGCGTGCCCACCCGGCTCCCGCACGGGCCACAGCAGGTGGGGCACCGGCTGCTCCATGTACGGGATCAGGGCATGCAGGGCGACGCCGAAGAGCATCGCGACGCCCCGAACCGCGTCGAGCGCCGGAAGCCGCGGGGCCGGATTGGGTGAAGGGAGGGACGACATGTCTGGCGGTCGCGGAATCGAGGAGCGACGGACGCTCCTGCGACGGTATCATCGAGCGATGCGATTATTCCATGCCGGCCTTGCCATCGGATGCACGCTGAGCCTGTGCGTCTCCGCCCACTCGCGGCAAGCCGTTCGCGACGAGGGCCGGCCGCAGGTCGAATCCAAGGTCGCCCCGTCGGCTCCGCCGCCGATGGAGGTCGTCGTGAACGAGTGCGTCGACGCGATCCTGCGCCTGCAGGAGCCCGCGGACGGGGCGGATGCCGATCAGGTGCCTTCGCAGTGGCCCTATTTGGGCGTCTACAAGGTCAAGGGCAAGACACCCGTGCCCTATCGCGTCGGGGGCACGGCCATCGCGGTCATGGCGCTGTCGCAATCGCCCCGGTTCGCCTCGGACCAATCCGTCCGTGAGGCCGTGGGACGCGGTGTCGACTTTCTCTGCGAGGCGTGGAAAGACCCGCAGATGTCGATCGCCGACTACGAGGGCGGGTACGACACGAGGGTGTGGGGGCACATCGAAGGGCTGGCATGCCTGGCCCGGTTGGGCAGGCTCAAGCTCATCGCCGACGATCGTCGCGACGGCGCGGCCATCGCGGTGTCCAGATACCTCGACGGCGTGGTGGCGTTGGAGATGCCTCGCACCGGAGGCTGGAACTACGCCCGCCCCGACGGACGCGACGCGGCGGGCGCCCCCGCGGCGTTCGTCACGGCCGCGGCGCTCGAGGCGTTGTACGAGGCCAAGGCGGCGGGATTGGCCGTGCCCGAAGGCCTGATCGATCGGAGCCTCGACGTGCTCGAACGGGCGAAGGACTCGACCGGCAGCGTGGTGTACTCCGGAGCGGCCCGGCCCGCCCCGACGATGGCCGACGGCGTGCCCGGAGCCATCGGCCGAATGGTGGCGAGCGAGACGATGCTGCTGCGGGGCGGACGAGGCTCGACGGCGGCGGTGCGGGGCGCGGTGGACGCGTTCATCGTCCACTGGAAGTGGCTCGACGCCCGCCGCGCGAAGCCGGGCACGCACCAGCGTCCGTACATGGTCGCGCCGTACTACTTCATGTTCGCCCACCGTCACGCCGCCATGGCCGTCGAGTTGCTGCCGGCCTCCGAACGCGCGGAGTACCGCCGCCGCCTCAACGAACTGCTCCTGTCCGTGCGAAGCGAGGACGGTTCGTGGAACGACCGCGTCTTCGCCTCCTCGGCGGGCTACGGCACGTCGATGGCGCTCCTGGCCCTGCTGCAACCCACGCTCGACCAGCCGACTCGCGAGCCGCCCGCCGCCAAGTGAATCGCGGTGGATCGCCCGAACGCCTAGTGTTGGGCGATGCGTCGCTCACTCCAGTCGTCGGTTCGTCCGTTCCTCGCCCTGACCTTCGCCGCGGGCATCGTCACGCCACCATCGCTCGCGGCGGACCTTTCGATCCAGCCGGCGAGCGTGGGCGTCACGCCGCCGGCGACCGTCGCGGATTCCGGAACGGCCCCGACGACCACGACCCTCGAGCAACGTCCCGCCCGCGTCGAGTTCGGCGCCGAGGGGAGCCGCTGGTGGACGATTCTCGGCGGCTGGGGTCACGGCCTGAGCGACGACGAACTGAACAAGGGCGACGACTTCAACCTTGCGGGGGCGATGTCCTGGTTCATCGTCAAGGACGTCTCGATCGACGCCGAACTGGGCGCGTGGTACCACAGCCAGCCCGGCAACGACGCGGCGAGCCTCAACCCGTCGATGGTCTTCCGTTGGCACTTCGTGAACACGGGCGACTGGACGGTGTACGCCGACATCGGCATCGGCTTCCTCGTGGCAAGCGACGAGGTCCCGTCGACGGGCACGGCCTTCGACTTCACGCCTCGCGCCGGCGTGGGCTTCACCCGGCGCTTGGGCGAGTCCGATACGCGGCTGGTCGTCGGACTGCGATGGGCCCACTTCTCCAACGCTCGCGTCCTGGGCGACGACGACAACCCGTCACGAGACGACCTGATGGCGTACGGCGGCCTGACGTTCCCATTCTGAGTCGCCGCGGCACGGGCCGAAGGAGCAGCACGCGTGCGGGCGATGGGCATCGACATCGGTGGAACGCGGGTCAAGGCCGCGATCGTGGAGACCGCCACCGGCGAGCCGACGTGGCGTTGGACGAGCCATGCCTACGCCAAGCCCACGGCCGCCGAGCTTGAAGCGTTGATCCTCGCGGCGATGCACGCCGCACCCTCGCGGCCGGAGACCGTCGGCCTGTGCGTGCCCGGCGTGGTCGATCCGGCCACCGAGGTGGTCGTTCGCTGCGTCAACATCCCGGGCCTCGAGGGGACCGAGCCCACCGCCCTCGTGCGTCGCGTGCTGGGCGACAGGGCCGGGCCAGTGACGCGTTGGACGGACGCGTATGCGGCCGGGGTGGATGTGCGGCTGACGGAGGGGCTCGAGGGGCGACTGCTGGCGATCTCGCTGGGCACGGGGGTGGGCGCGGCGGTGATCGACGAGCCATGCCGCCAGCTGGTGCTTCACGGGCAGTCGTCGGGTCACCTGGGACAGATGGACGTGTCGCTGAGCGAGGAGGCTCCGCTGGGCCCCGACGGCGGACGGGGGAGTCTCGAGGCCTACATCGGGGGCCCGGCGCTGCTGCGTCGCTGGGGCGACCCGGCGACGATCGCGGCGTCGTTGAGCGCGGCGAGCGAACCGGCGCGGGCCCTGGCGAGAGCGATCCGCATCGCCCATGCCATCTACAAGCCGGACCACGTCCGGCTGCTCGGCGGCGTGGGGTTGGCGTTGGCCCGCCTGGGCGGGGGATGGCGCGATCTGGTGGCCCGCGACCTGACCTGCGTGGCCCGGCCGAACTGGTCGCTCGGCTACGCGAGGCACGAGCACCACGCGGCGGCAGGCGCCGCGCGCCTGTCTGGAGGGGTCGTGCCGTCTGTACCGGGCCGACCTTCCGACTGAACCTCCCACCCGTCACGACCTGCACGACCGTTCGAGTGCGCTCAGTCCGCGAGCGTGTCACACGCCTCGCGACGCGCAGGAACGTCATGTTCCGCGCGTCCCGCACGGGCCGCCCCCGGCGACCGTGACTTTCTCGTGTCGTGGTTCAACCCCTCTCGGACGCCGCCGATACCCGTGCGACAGGAACACCGCCGTCGTACGGATTGCGACGGGCCGGAAGCAACGGATTGCACCACAAGGGTCGCTTGGACGCGGAGCGGTTGCCCGCGGAGGAGCGTTCCAACAGGCACGGAGAGTCTCGATGAGTCGCATCAACACCAACGTTCAGTCGATGATCGCCCAGCGCGTGCTGGGCACCAACAATGCCAGCCTCTCGACCTCGCTCGAGCGTCTGAGCACGGGCCTCAAGATCAACCGCGGCAAGGATGACCCGGCCGGGCTCATCGCCTCGGAGAACCTGAAGGTCGAGCAGCGGGGCATCGCGGCGGCCATCACCAACGCCCAGCGCGCCGATCAGGTCGCCAACATCGCCGACTCGGGCATGGCCGAGATCTCCAGCATGCTCAGCGAACTGCAGAGCCTCGTGACCAACACGGCCAGCAAGGCCGGCATCAGCGAGGAGGAGAAGCAGGCCAACCAGCTCGTCGTCGACTCGATCCTCCAGACCGTCGACCGCGTCGCCTCGACGACCAACTTCCAGGGCATCAAGCTCCTCAACGGCAACTACGACTACAAGACCAGCTCGGTCGCCTCCGGCGTCAGCGACTTCCGCATCGGCTCGGCGAAGTTCTCGGGCGCCAGCCTCTCCATCGACGTGACCGTCACGCAGTCGGCCCAGCAGGGCGGCCTGTTCCTGTCGATGGGCGGCACCAGCCTGAACCTGACGACCGGCTCGTCGTTCACCATCGAGGTCGCGGGCGCCAAGGGCAGCCGCGAGTTCACCTTCACCTCGGGCACCAGCCTCGCCAAGATGAAGGACGTGATCAACAACTTCAGCGACGTCACCGGCGTGGTCGCCAGCCTCTCCTCGGGCGCCACCCGCATCGGCCTGGCCAGCTCGGCCTGGGGCTCCTCGGAGTTCGCCTCCGTCCGCGTGATCAACTCGGCCGGCATCAACGAGACCGCCAACGGCGACAACGCCACGCCGGTCCGCGGCGTCTACACCCGCGAGGGCGCCGACTTCGACAGCGTCAACACCTCGGGCTCCACCTCCTTCGCCACCTCCGCCAACGCCGTCCGCGACTACGGCCAGGACATCGGCGGCACCATCAACGGCCTCTTGATCACCGGCAAGGGCAAGACCGCTCGCGTCAGCAGCGACTTCCTGGACGCCGAGATCACCCTCACGGCCGCCCAGTCGCAGACCGCCGGCAACGTCGGCGCCAACGGCACCGCGATGTTCGTCACCGGCGGCGGCGCGAACTTCCAGCTCGACTCCAAGGTCGGCATCGGCGGCCAGGTCTCGATGGGCATCCAGTCCGTCGAGGTCAACAAGCTGGGCAACAGCTCGGTCGGCTATCTCAAGACCCTGGGCAGCGGCCAGGTCAACAACATCGTGACCGGCAACACCTCCAACGCCCAGAAGATCGTCGGCGAGGCGATCTCGCAGGTCTCCCAGGCACGCGGCCGCATCGGCACGTTCCAGAAGAACATCATCGGTGCCGCCAACCGCAGCCTGAGCATCGCGATGGAGAACACCGCGGCGGCCGACTCGGTCATCCGCGACGCCGACTTCGCCAACGAGACGGCCTCCCTCACGCGTTCGCAGATCCTGGTCTCGGCCTCGACGAACATCCTGTCGCTGTCGAACCAGTCCCCGAACTCGGCCCTGCAGCTGCTGGGCTAAAGACGGGAACCTGATCGCCTGAACCCTCCGGCCCGGGGCTCCTCGCCCCGGGCCGTTTCGTTTTTCGATTCCGGACCCTCACTCGCCGAGCATGCCGAGTTGCCACATCAGGAAGATCCGTTGGTCCGCCGCGTCCCGCACCCGCAGGTGGAGCGGCTTGCCCTGCCCGTGCCCGCCCTCGCGATCGACCCACAACAGCACCGGACGCTCCGCCGGATCGCTCGTGGTCGCCGACTGCAACGCGGCGGCCATCTTCCTGGCATGGAGGGGATGCACCCGCGTGTCATTCTCGCCCGCCGTCAGCAGCACGGCCGGGTACGCCGTCCCCGACCGAATGTTGTGGTACGGCGAGTAGGCCCGCAACACGCCGAACTGCGCGGCGGATTCGGCCGAGCCGTACTCGGGAACCCAGTACCTCGCCATCAGGAACTGCTGGTAGCGGAGCATGTCGAGCAGGGGCACGCCCACGATCGCCGCCCTGAAGAGGTCGGGCCGCTGCGTCACCATCACGCCCGTCAGCAGTCCGCCGTTGCTCCCGCCCTGCACCGCGAGCCGTTCGGGACGCGTGTAGCGTCGATCGATCAGGTGCTCGGCGGCGGCGATGAAGTCGTCGAAGACGTTCTGCTTGCGATCGAGCCGTCCCGCCTCGTGCCACGCCTGTCCGTACTCGCCTCCGCCGCGGATGTTCGCCACCGCGTAGACGCCGCCGTCCTCGAACCACGAGCAGAGCGCGGGGCTGAACGAGGGGGTCATCGACACCTTGAAGCCGCCGTAGCCGTAGAGGACGGTCGGGTTGTCGCCATCGAGCCTCAGGCCCTTGCGATGCACGATGAACATCGAGACGCGCGTGCCGTCACGACTGCGGTACCACTCCTGACTCACCTCGATGGTCGACGGGTCGACCGGCACGCTCGGCCGCTCCCACAGTTCGGGCTCGGCGGCGGGCGAGGCGAGATCGACGCGGAAGATCGACAGAGGCGCGTTGTAGCTGGTGAAGGAGAGGAAGGCTTCGGTCGACTCGGGCTCGGCCGACACCGAGGCGGTGCCGATCCCGGGAAGGCGAAGCGATCCCGTCTGCTTGCCGGCGAGATCGAAGAGGCGAATGTCGCTCGACGCCGCCCGCAGGTACGTGACGGCGAGGACCCCCTTGCCGACATCGAAGCCGGTGATCACGCCGCCGTCGCTCGCCTCGGGCACGATGACTTTCCATGCCGCCTGCTGCGGACGCCGCGGGTCGACGGCCACGATCCTCCCGTTGGGAGCGTCGAGCGTGGTGAGCATGAAGAGCGTGTCGCCCACCATGGTGCCGCCGAAGGAGGCCTTGAGCCCCGAGGCCACGACGATGCGTTCGAGCGAACCGGAGGTTCGCCACGCGGCAAAGTCGGCGAGGAACAGGTCGTTGTTGCGAGTGTCGGTCGCGTAGGACAGGACGAGCCATCGGCCGTCGCGGCTCAGCCCGCCCCCGGGCCCGTAGGTGGTGGCGAGTTTGGCGTCCTCGTCGGGGCGGAACTGGCGGACGATCTGCCGGTCCTCGGCGACGGGGCGTCCCATCGCGTGGTGCATCACCTGACCGGAGTACGGGTTGGCGACGTCCTGCAGGTTGCGATAGACGAACCCCGACGAATCCGGGGCCCACGACATGCTCGACACCTTGCCGGGGATCTCGAGGGGCATCATCGTCCCCGCGTCGACGTCGAGCACGCGGAGCGTCGAGTTCTCGTCGCCCGCGCGGTAGGAACCGAAGGCCAGCAGCCGCCCATCGGCGCTGGGTTCATACCACGAGATCGTGGTGAGTCCCGAGGCGTCGAGCGTCGCGGGATCGAGGAGCAGCCGCGGCTCGCCGCCGAGCCCCACCCGCATGAAGACGCTCGCCTGCGCCTGGCTGCCCTCGCGCTTCGAATAGAAGTATCGCTGGCCTCGCACCCGCGGGGAGGAGACCGAGCCGACTTCCATGAGGCCGCGAAGCCGGGCCTCGAGATCGGCCCGCCCGGGCAAGCCATCGAGCACCCGCCGCGTGTAGGCGTTCTGCTCGTCGGTCCAGCGGTTCACCTCGTCGGTGGGCGCGCCCATGCGGGCGGCATCGGCGTTGTCGCCTTCCAGCCACCGATAGTCGTCACGAATCCGCTCGCCGTGCAGGCGATCGACCACCGGACGCACAGGCGTCTTGGGCGGCATGGCGTCCGTCACGATCGCGGGCGACGCGGGGGAGGCCGCCCGTGCCGCCTCGCTCGGACGAGCGGGCGAGGGGTCGAGCACCTGGCAGGCGGTCAATCCCAGACACGCCGCGACCGCGGCGGCAAGCGTTGCGTGGCGCATGGAACACTCCTCGAGCGGGAACCCGACGTGACCTCAGCGACGCCACCAGGTGGAGCCGCCGTACACCGCGTCGGAGCCCAGGTCCTCGGCGATGCGGATGAGCTGGTTGTACTTGGCGTTGCGGTCGGAGCGGCAGGGCGCTCCGGTCTTGATCTGACCGCAGTTGGTCGCCACGGCCAGGTCGGCGATGGTGGCGTCCTCGGTCTCGCCCGAACGGTGCGAGAGGATCGCCGAGTAGCGATTGCGCATGGCCAGGTTCACCGCGTCGAACGTCTCGGAGAGGGTGCCGATCTGGTTCACCTTGACGAGGATGGCGTTGGCGCACCCCTGATCGAGCCCCTTCTGCAGGAACGTGCGGTTGGTGACGAAGAGGTCGTCGCCCACGAGTTGCACCTTCTCGCCCAAACGCTGTGTGAGGGTCTTCCAGCCCGCCCAGTCGTTCTCGGCCAAGCCGTCCTCGATCGAGCGGATGGGGTAGTTGCGGCACCAACCCGCCCACAGGTCGATCATCTGCTCGCTGGAGAGGACCTCCTTGGAGCTCTTGAACATGAGGTAGCCGTGCTTGCCCGCCTTCTCGGCCTCGTTCCAGCACTCGCTGGTGGCCGGGTCGAGCGCGACGAAGATCTGCTCGCCCCACTTGTACCCCGACTTGGCCACGGCCTGCTCGATGATCTGCAGGGCCTCCTCGTTGCTCTTGAGGTTGGGGGCAAAGCCGCCCTCGTCGCCCACCGCGGTCGACAGGTGCTTGTCGTGGAGCACCTTGCGGAGCGTGTGGTAGATCTCGACGCCCGCCCGCATCGCCTCCGCGAAGGAGTCGAAGCCCCACGGCTGGATCATGAACTCCTGGAAGTCGACGGTGTTGTCGGCGTGCTTGCCGCCGTTGAGGATGTTCATCATCGGCACCGGCAGCACCTTCGCGCCGCTCCCGCCCAGGTAGCGGTACAGGGGCAGGCCCGAGGCCTCGGCGGCGGCCTTGGCCACGGCCATGCTCACCCCGAGGATGGCGTTGGCGCCCAGCGACGCCTTGTTGCTCGTGCCGTCGAGGCGGCGGAGCAGGCCGTCGATCTCCTCCTGGCGACGAGCGTCCATGCCGAGCAGTTCGGGGGCGATTCGCTCGTTGACGTTGGCGACCGCCTTGGTCACGCCCTTGCCCAGATAGACGTTCTTGTCGCCGTCGCGGAGTTCACAGGCCTCGTTCTCGCCGGTGGACGCGCCGCTGGGCACGCCCGCGAGCCCGACGAAGCCCGATTCCAGTTTGACCTCGACCTCGACCGTGGGGTTGCCCCGCGAATCGAGGATCTGACGCGCCTTGACCGACGTGATTTCGAACGACATGGAGGTGATTCCGAAAGTGGTGACGAAATGGTGACCGGACCCGCCGCGAGCCCCGGGGCCTGCCCGGATCGCACGGCGGGAAGCGGGCAAAGGTAGGGTCGCAGGTCGACGGCGTGCCGGACGCGAGGTTCAACCCAGGGAATCGAGCCAGCGGAGCCACCAGTAGGCGAAAGGGCCCACGAGCAAGGGCGAGTCGATGACGTCGAGGATGCCCCCGAACCCCGGAATGGACCGGCCGGAATCCTTCACGCCCGCGTCTCGCTTGAGCACGCTCTCGAGCAGGTCGCCCCCCTGCCCGATCAGGCCCAGCACGCCGGCCACTGCGGCCACGATCGCGATGGTGCCCGCCTGCGACCAGGGAACGCCCAGAAGTCCGGCCCCGGCCGCTCCCGCGATGCACGAGAGGGCGACCCCGCCGGCCAGTCCCTCCCAGGTCTTGCCGGGGCTGAGCCATGGGATGAGCTTGTGGCGTCCGATGGCGGTGCCGGTGAAGTACGCGCCGATGTCGCACGCCTTGGTCACCATCAGCACCCACAGCAAGGCCCACACCGAGTGCTCGCGGCGGATCGCGACGAGGAACCCGAACATCAGTCCGAGATAGACGTAGGCCAGCAACGCGCCGCCCGTGGCCGCGACGATTCCCTCGACGGTCTTGTAGCGGGCGAAGAAGAGGATCGCGACGGCCAACACGGCCATGGCCGACATGGCCACGACGGCGACCGCGTCGACGGCGACCAGGTCGGCCGGCACGAACGTCGAGACGAACACCCCGAGCAAGGCCGCGAACGTGCAGATGCGTCGCGAGGCCAGAATGCCCTTGTCGCGGAGGATGGCCGCCAGTTCGCCCGCCGCCAAGCACGCGAGCATCGCCACGGACGCGAAGATGATCACCCCCGGCGGCCACGTGTCGCGGAGCGGTGGTCGGAGCCATTCTGGCGTCCCCGCCCCGTCGAGGCGCTCGTCGAGCCAGAGGCCCAGCAGCAGCACCGCGATCATCACCGGGCCCAGCAGCAGTCGTCTACCCATGCCCCACGACCTCCTCGACCCCGCCGAAGCGGCGGGCCCGGCCCGCGAAGTCGCGGATCGCCTCGTGGAGGTTCGAGATCCCGAAGTCGGGCCAGAGCGTGGCCGTCACGTGGATCTCGGCGTAGCTGATCTGCCAGAGCAGGAAGTTGCTGACGCGAAGTTCGCCGGCCGTCCGCACCAGCAGGTCGGGATCGGGCATGCCCCTGGTGGTCAGTTCGGCCGCGAGCGAGGCCTCGTCGATCGACGCCGTCGCCAACTCGCCCTTCGCGACGCGCTCCGCGAGCCGCCGGGCCGCGTCGACGAGTTCGGCCCTGCCGCCGTAGTTGATGGCCAGACACAGGGTGCATCGCGTGTTGTCCCGCGTCGATGCCACCGCCTTGTCGATCGTCTCGAGCACCTGGGCCGGCAACCCCTCGCGTCGACCGATGACGCGAAAGCGAATGCCCTCGCGTCGCATCTGCTCCTCCTCGCCCTCGACGTACGTGCGGCACAACTGCATCAACGCCTCGATCTCGTCGGCCGGCCGCTTCCAGTTCTCGAGACTGAAGGAGTACAGCGTGAGACACCGGACGCCCAGACGGACGCACTCCTCCAGCACCGCCCGCACGCTCGCGGCGCCGTTCACGTGGCCGAACTGCCGAGGAAAGCCGCGGGCCTTGGCCCAGCGACCGTTGCCGTCCATGATGATCGCCACATGGCGGGGAATCCGCGCGGGATGCACGTCGGGCAATCGCCCGAGAGGGTCGGCCGCCGGGTTGAAGGCGCGAATCGCCGCCAACGCCGACTGCACGCCGGGGTCGTTCGGGTCGATCGGGGTTGGGCTTGACGCTGCGATGCTCACCGCTGTTCAACCTCGTGCGGCGCCGATTGGCCGCGATCACGACGCTCAGCGAACGATGGTCTGCTCTCGCCCGGGCCCGACGCTCACGATCTCGACGGGCACGCCCGTGAACTCCTCGACGAAGTCGATGTAGCGACGGGCGGCCGCGGGCAACTCGGCCATCGACCGAACCCCCGAGATGTCCTCCGCGAAGCCTTCGAGCGTGCGGTACACGGGCACGGCTCCAGCGAGGGCGGCGGCGTCGGCGGGAAAGTCGCAGGTCTGCTCGCCCGAGATCGAATACGACGTGCACACCTTCACGGACTCGAGACCCGCCAGCACGTCCAGCAGCGTGATGCAGATGCCGGTGGCGCCGTTGATCATCGCCGAGTACCGCACCGCCACCAGGTCGAGCCACCCCACGCGGCGGGGACGGCCGGTCGTCGTGCCGTACTCGCGGCCCCGCTCGCGGATCCGATGTCCGGTCTCGTCGTGCAGTTCCGTCGGGAGCGGACCCGCGCCAACTCGCGTCGAATAGGCCTTCATGATCCCCACCACCCGCTTGAGTCGAGTGGGCGGCACGCCCGCGCCGGTGCCCACGCCCGCCACCACGCAGCTCGAGCCGGTCACGAACGGGAAGGTGCCGTGGTCCACGTCCAGCAACGTGCCGTTCGCGCTCTCGAAGAGGATCGTGCCGCCCCGGGCCAGCACGCCGTGGAGTTCACGCGTGGTGTCGGCCATCAACGGACGGAGTCGCTCGCCGATGGTGGTCGCCGCCTCGATCAATCCCTCGACGCTCACCGACCGCCGCTCGGCGTCCGTCCGTCCGTTCGACCACTCCGCCAGCATGCCCGTCTTGAGGGCGCACGCCACCTGAACCCGCTCTCGGAGCACGTCGGGCCGGATGAGGTCGCCCATGCGGATCGCCGCCGCACGCTGGACCTTCTCGGCGTAGGCCGGACCGATGCCCCGTCGCGTCGTGCCGATGGCCGCGGACCCGCCCTCTCGGCGGCTGAGCAGGTCTTCCCGCAAGCCGTCCTCGACCTTGTGATACGGCATGACGACATGGGCCTGCCGCGACACCATGAGGCCCGAGGCGTCGATGCCCTTGGACGCAAGACCGTCGAGCTCCTCGACGAGTTTCCAGGGATCGACCACCACGCCGTTGCCGATGACGGCCCGCTTGCCGGGGTACAGGATGCCCGAAGGGATGAGGTGGAGCGAGAACCGCTTGCCGTCGACGACCACCGAGTGGCCGGCGTTGGCGCCGCCGTTGTACCTGGCGACGGCATCGTGCCGCGGCGCGAGCAGGTCGACGACCTTGCCCTTCCCCTCGTCGCCCCATTGCAGGCCCACCACCGCCGTGCACGACGGCGAGGGCGTGGTGAAGGTTCGTTCGTTGCCGCCTGACTGGGGCATGCGTGTTCCTCGCGGAAGCGGAGTCTGGTTCGCCACGTCACTGACGGAATGCGAACGCCGCGGCCCGTCGGAGGCAAGGGTAGTCCCATAGTCCGAGGCTTTGAAGGGTGGAAGCCGTCGAGACGGTGCCGAACCCGCAGGGGCCGTCGTTCGCGGGCGGCCGCGATGAAGGCTCGCCCCGGAACGGTCGATGATCCCCGTAGGTCATGGCGAGGACCGGATTGTGCCCAAGGAAAACGAATCCAACATCAGCATCATGTGCCCCAACCTCACCTGTCGAAAGGTGCTGATGGTGCCGCACAACTGCCGGGGCAAGACCGTGCGATGCCGCGCGTGCGGGACCAACATCCGCGTGCCTGCCCCCAAGGCCGCCATCGCCCCGCCGCCCCAGCAACAGCACGGCAACAGGCCGAACGAAGCCGCCTGACCGACTGGCCGAGGGCCGCCCGGCGGCGTCACTCGGGGCGTCGCGACGTGTTCGAGTCGTCAACGGTCCAACATGACAAGAGGCCGCGTCGCGCGCACTCGACACTCAGAGCTTGGGCTGCTTCTTGAGGTCGTCGTCGTCGCCCAAGAAGTCGAAGTCGGCCATGCTGCTGTCGTCGGACGTCAGCGGCTTGCGGGCGGGCGGCTTGGATGCGGCTTTCGGGGCCGGCGTCATGACCGTCGCGGCGGTGGGACGGCTCTCGGCCGCCGACGCGCCGCCGCCCGCCTCGACCAACCCGTCCTCGATGGCGTCCTCGGCGTTGATGGCCGAGGGCTTGCCGCCGATCCGCACGACGAAGACGAACCCGCCCAGCGAGATGATGTCACCGGCGTTGACGGCGGCCTGCTCGATCCGCTGCTTGTTGACGAAGGTGCCGTTGCTCGAGCCCAAGTCCCTGAGCGAGACGACGCCGGAGTCGTCGACCGAGATCTCGCAATGGTGACGCGACACGCTGGCGCTGGGGATGCGGATGTGACAGTCGGTCTGTCGTCCGATGACGCCCACCGGCTTTCGAAGGGGCACCTCGCGTTGACTTCCGTCGGCCTTCACCAGCACCAGGGAGACGTTCATTCCGCAGTCCTTTCAGGCCCCCGCCCATCGACAAGCGATTCCGGACGCTTCACCAGCGGGAAAGTATACGTGCCATCGTACGATGAGCCGGTGTCGTCCCCCCCCCC
>JBBAVG010000036.1:0-37461 GCA_040397805.1 Phycisphaerales bacterium | reverse complement strand
CGATCCAAAAAAACCAGCGGCCGCGCGTGTCCGCCCGGCCGCCTGGAGGGAGAAAGAGAGAGAGATCGTTGCCGGCCGCGCCTGGCGGCCGGGTCGTTTCAGGTGAGCAGGTTGCCCAGATCGTTGATCTGCGTGGCGACCTGGTTCTTGATGTCGGCCAGCTTCTCGGGCGTCAGCTTCAGCGAGTCCATGACGGCCGGATCCGGCGTCAGGTCGAGGATGTCGTGACGGAAGCCCGAGCCCACCTCGGCGGCCACGCGGTCGGCCACGTAGACGATGGCGCTGAGCGTGCGGGTCTCGAAGGAGAGATCCATCGGCCGGTGGTGGTAGCCGGTGACCATCACCAGGCTCTTGGGGAACTTCCACTTCTCGCAGAGCGCCGAACCAAAGTCCTGGTGCGTGGCGCCGAAGATCTCGCTCTCGAAGGCGAGGAAGTCGTTGCAGGGGACGCCGCGGGCGTCGGTGCCGGTGGCGTTGAGGCACTGGATCAGCTTCTCGCGCTCGACCTGCATCTCGACCATGATGCCGATGTCGTGCATCAGGCCGGCCAGGAAGGCCTCGTCGGCCAGGCCCAGCTTGAGCGAGTTGGCGATCATCTTCGCCGCGGCGGCGGTGACGTTGCTGTGCGTCCAGAGGTCCTTGGCCGCGAAGCTGGAGGTCAGTTCGCCGCCCTTGAAGAGCTTGGCGAGCGACGCGGCGATCGCGATGTTCTTGACGGCGTTGAGCCCGAGCATGACGATCGCGCGGTTGATGCTCGCGATCTGGCCGGGCAGGCCGTAGAAGGACGAGTTGACCACCTTGAGGATGCGGCTGCAGAGCGCGGGGTCGGCCGAGATGACCTTGTTGAGGTCCTGGGCCGTCGACTTCGGGCTCTCGACCAGCTCGACGATCTTCACCGTGATCTCGGGAAGGGTGGCGATGTGACTGATCTCGCGGATCGCGTTGTTGACGATCGCATCCTTGTCGCCGGTGTGGGGGGTGCCAACGCTCATGCTCATGCGCTCCCGATTCGGTGTGTTCAATCCGGCGTCGATCCTGACGCCTGTGATCTCCATACGCATCGGACGTTCCGCCCCGGGACTTTCTCTCGAGGCCCCTGTTTCCGAGAGACCTGCGCCGAGGACGCCCCCCTCGGGGGATCGCGGCCTCCGTCTTCGCGTACCCTTGCCCGCCGGCAGGTGCACCCATGAGAATCCCGCCCGATCCGATCGTTCGCCCCGTCTTTATCGGCTCCCTCGTCGCATGGAGCGTGCTCGTGGTCGCCTCCGGGGCCTTTGCGGCCCTGGCCTTCCCCGCCGTGAGGGACCTCGCGCCGGTCGTGCCGTCCATGCCGGTCATGACAGAGTTCCACTGGAAGGTGGTTGCCGGCGTGCCCGCGCAGCGCAATTTCGAGGTGGTCCAGGCCGCGGGCTGGGGGCTCGCCGCGTGCTCGATCCTCCTCTCGCTCGCGTGTCGAGGCAAGCCGGGGTTTGTCGCGGGCGTCCAGTGGACGGCCCACCTCGTCGCCGCGGGCATGCTCGCCGTCCTTCAGGTCGTCGTCATGAACCCCTTGGGCTCGCTGGGGGTCGACCTGCATGAGGCGATGCGGCGAGGCGACCTCGATGCGTCGATGGCGCTCGATCGCGAGTTCGCGTCGATCCACGCCCTGGCCACGCCCATGATGACCGCGATGCTCGTCGCCATCGCCACCGTGATGGTCGCGGCCCTGATTCGAACGCCCCGTTCCTCCTCCGACGCCGGGAGCCAAGCCCCGTGACCGCCAAGCCCTCCCGACCTCCCCGAGTCACCGCCGCGGCCAAGGACCGCGCCGATCGCCTGTACCACGCGCTCGAGAAGGCCTACCCCGACGCCCACTGCGAACTCGACTACACCCAGCCTCACGAGTTGCTCGTCGCGACCATCCTCTCCGCCCAGACCACGGACGTGGCCGTCAACAAGGTCACCCCCGACCTCTTCCGCCGCTTTCCGACGCCCGCCGACTTCGCCGCGTCGTCGCCCGAGGAGATCGAACCCTTCATCCGCACCATCGGGCTCTTCCGAAACAAGGCCAAGGCAGTCCATCAGGCCATGAAGACCGTCGTCGAACGCCACGGCGGCGAGGTGCCTCGCACGATGGAAGCCCTCCTCGAACTCCGGGGCGTGGCCCGCAAGACCGCCAACGTCGTGCTGGGCAACGTCTTCGGCATCAACGAGGGCGTCGTCGTCGACACCCATGTCGAACGCCTCAGCAAGCGGCTCGGCCTCGCTCCCGCCGACGCCACCGTCGCCATGGTCGAACGCCACCTCATGGCCCTGTTCCCCCGCGAGTCGTGGTGCCAACTGTCGCACCTGCTCATCTTCCACGGACGACGCGCTTGCTCCGCACGCCTCGCGAAGTGCTGCGACCACCCCATCTGTCGCGACTTCGGGCGCAGGTGCGAACTGCCCCGCGACTGACCGCGTCAGCCTCTCGGCGACCTCGGGTCAGCCGCCCGTCCCCTTGGCTCGCTGTCGCAGTCCGTCGATCACGTCACGAATCTCGGCGGCCATCCGCGTGTTCGGGAACTCGGCGATGATCCGATCCCCGACGCGGGCCGCTTCCGCCCACTGGCGATCCTGGACCGCGAGCCGGAACGAGGCGCCCAGGTTCTCCTTCGCCTTGCCGATGACGCCTCTGGCCAACTCGCGAAGCGGCTCGGCCTCCGATGGACTCAGGTGGGCATCGAGTTCCCGCAGCAGGCCGAGCGCCTCGTCGGTCCGTTCCTCCTGGGCTGCCAGCAGGAAGCGACGCTCCAGATCGTCACGGTGCGACCGCTGCGCACGCTCGATGCGGCCGCGAAGGCCGAAGACCCGCTGGGAATCCGGATAAAGCCGCAGCAGTCGCGAGGCGTCCGCGAACGCCTCGTCCCACTTGCGCTGCAGAATGAGCCCGTCGAGATACTGGATCGCCTCGTTGATCCGGCGCTCGTTGGTCTCCGACCGCATCGCCTCGATCTTCCGACGGTGCTGCTCCGCCTCGTCGCGGAACCCGAATCGGTCGGCGAGCTCGTTCACCAGGATCATCGCCGAGTCGAGATTCCCCGCCGCCACGTCCTCCTCGATCGCCTGCGTCAGCAACGCGCGATCGTTCCCGCGGCTGAGGACCCGCCGAGCGTCGTCCGACAACGCGGCGTGATCCGTGAACACCCGCACCGCGTGCGTCAGTTCCTCCACCCGATCGATGAGCAACTTCTGCTGACGCCTCGATCCGCCCAGCGCGAACGAGAACGCGATGGGCGCCATCGTCAGCACGAGCAGCGCGCCGCCGGCGCCCAATCGATACTCGCCCGTCATGGCAAGATGCACGCTGAGGGCGAGCGCCGCCGCGTAGACGATGAGCAGGATCGCCAGCAACGGCCCGACGGGCGACTGGTCGCGGCCGCGTCGGCCGCCCGGCGGCGACGCGACGCGATCGGGGGCAAAGGGGGAAGGGTCGGGCATGGTGGTCCTTTCGCGGCTTGGGCCTCGGGGTTCCCGCCCCGCCCGTGCCGGCCGCCGCTTCCGCTGAGCGTAGGCGAAACGCCCCGCCCCCCGCCTAATCTCGCGCATGACCAAGCGCATCGAGTCCGCGGCCGATCACGACCTCTTCGACACGGGATCCCACCATGTCGCCCGGTTCGAGTTGGGCCCCTATGCCACCAACTGCTACGTGGTCGCGTCGCCTGCCGCGAGTGGCCGCTGCTGGATCGTCGACGCCAGTTTCGACCTCGACCCGATGATCGCCTACATGCAGCGTCGATCCCTGAGGCCCGAGGCGTTGGTGCTCACTCACGCGCACATCGACCACATCGCGGGCGTCAGGACGCTGCGTTCCGCGTATCCCTCGTTGCCCATCCTCATCCACGCCTCCGAGGAGGCGTGGCTCGACGATCCGCTGCTCAACCTCAGCGCGTTCTCCGGCACGCCCACCACCGCTCCGTCGGCCACCCGAGTGCTCGGCGAAGGAGATCGGCTCGACTTCGGGTCGGGCGACTGGGACGTGCTCCACACCCCCGGCCACAGCCCCGGCAGCGTCACGCTCGTCCACCGCGGCGACAAGGCAGCCTTCGTCGGTGACGCCCTCTTCGCGGGATCCATCGGTCGCACCGACTTCCCCGGGTGCAGCTTCGACACGCTCGAGAGCTCCATCCGCACCAAGCTCTACGCGCTCGACAAGGACACGACGATCTTCCCCGGCCATGGTCCCGAGTCGACCATCGGTCGCGAACGACGAACCAATCCTTTCGTGCACGACTGAATCGGGCGGCTCAGAGACTCGTCATCGCGACGTACTTCGCGTAGCGAGACGAGAGTTCCGCCGGCGTCAGGGCCTTGAGCCGGTCGAGACTGAACGCCTCGATGTTGAAGCTCGCCACCACCGTTCCGTGCACGAGCGCCTTGCGGATCGAGTCGAATGAACCCGGATCGCCCGTCGGCGCGGTCACGTGATGCCAACCCGCCGGGTTGGCCAGGCAGCCCATCATCCCGCCGGCGAACGAATCACCGCAGCCCGTCGGGTCGATCACGTCCTCGGTCGGGAACGCGGGCAACGCGGCGATGCCGTCGCGATGGACCAAAAGGGCCCCGTGCTCGCCCTTCTTGATCACGACGAACCGCGGCCCCATTCCCAGAAGATGCCGCCCGGCCGTCACCGGGTTCCGCTTGCCGGTGAAGAGTTCCGCCTCGTCGTAGTTGAGCACCAGCCCGTCGACGCGGCCCAGCAACTGCGTCAACTCCGCCTTGGCGATGTTGATCCACAGGTCCATCGTGTCCGCCACCGTCAGGGTCCGGTGCGGGAACTGGTCGATGAAGCCCAGTTGCACCGCCGGATGCGTGTTGGCCAGGAACAGGAACCGGCTGTCGGCGAATGCCGCCGGAACCTTCGGCGGGGCCTCGGCCAGCACGCCCAGTTCCGTGAAGAGCGTTTCGCGGCTGTTCATGTCCGCGAGGTACTTGCCGCCCCATGCGAACGTCTTGCTCCCCGCACGTGTCTCGAGCCCGCCAAGATCAATGGGCTTGAAGTGCTCGAGCACGCCGCGGAAGGCGGGAGGAAAGTCGTCCCCCACCGCCGCCACCAGCCGCACGGGGCCGTAGAGGGAGGCCGCCGCCGAGAAGTAGGTGCCGCTGCCCCCCAAAATACGGTCGGCGCCGCCAGAAGGGGTGCGAATGGTGTCGATGCCGATGGTGCCGGTGACTGCGAGTGCCATGGGGGCGATGGTATCTCGCCGAAGGCGATCCCGCACGACGCGTCACTTTGCCGCGGGAGCGGCCTGGGCGGCCGGCTTCGCGTCGAGCAAGGCCTCGATCTTGCGGGCCAACTCCTCGGAGTCGGGCTTCATGCCGCTCTCGAGATGCTCGACGGCCTTGCCGTCGCGATCCACGAGGTACTTGTTGAAGTTCCACTTGGGCTCGCCGCCCGCCTCGCCCTTCTGGGACGCGAGCTGCTTGAAGAGCGGGTGCGCCTTGGCGCCGGTCACGCCGACCTTGCCGAACATCGGGAATGTCACGCCGAACTTCGACGTGCAGAACTGCTTGATCTCGGCCTCGGTGCCCGGCTCCTGACCGCCGAAGTCGTTCGACGGGAATCCGAGCACGACCAGGCCTCGGTCCTTGTACTTCTTGTACAGCGCCTCGAGCCCCGCGTACTGGCGGGTGTAACCGCACTTGCTCGCGACGTTGACGATCATGACCACTTGGCCTTTGTACTGATCGAGTTTCTGGTCCTTGCCGTCGATGTCCTTGACGGTGTGCCCAAGCACGTACGCGTCGACCGCCGCCGGCTCGGCCTTGGCAGGCTGGCTCGCCTTCCCTCCATCCGATCCCGCCGCAGGTGCGTCCGGCTTGGCTCCGCCGTCCGGCTTCACGGGCTCGGTCGGTTGCCACGGCAACGCCGTCGCCGTGGCGACCAGAAGGCCGAATCCGAGGAACATGAGAATCGAACGGGTGGCGGTCTGCATGGTCGTGCTCCAAAGGGTCGCCATTGGTTCGCCGCCGCCTCGCATCCGGATTCGCCCCGAATCCGTCGCCGAAACCGTCGCGCGGCCACCGGCGAATACCATCGCTCGTGATCCGCCTGCGGCGTTCCATCCGCTTTTGCCTCACCGACCCCGCCACGTTCGCGGCGGACATGGCCAGCGGCACCAACGGCTTCGCCGGCAAGCCCTCGATGCAGGGCATCGCCCCCCACGGCGAGGTCGAGGTGTCGTGCGTCGGCGAACCCGACCCGATCGTCAACTACGTGCTCGACATCAAGGACATCGACGACGCCGTTCGGACCATCCTGCTCCCGCCCCTCGCTGCCGCCGCCGCCGCGAACCCCCAGCCGCCCGTCGCGGCCGTCCTTCGCGATTCGCTCGCCCCGCTCGGCAGCCGCCTCTTCGGCCGCGTCGAGAGCGTGACGCTCAAACTCACCCCCACCCACTCGCTCGCCATGAACACCGCCTCGCCCGACCGCGTGCTGCTGCGGCAGCAGTTCGACTTCGCCGCCGCCCACCGGCTGCACACCCCCTCCCTCTCCGACGAGGAGAACCGCCGTCGCTACGGCAAGTGCAACAACCCTCGCGGCCACGGCCACAACTACAAGTTCGAGCCCTGCGTGGAAATGCCGATCGACGCGTCGCTCGGCTCGCCGCTCTCGCTCCACGACCTCGAAGCCGCGTGCAAGCGGGCCATCATCGACCGCTTCGACCACACGCATCTCAACGAGGACACCACCGAGTTCAACCTCGCCAAGGGCGGCGTCATCCCCACCATCGAGAACATCAGCCGCGTGCTCTTCGACCTGCTTGGCCGCGACTTGGCCGCCACGGCCCCTCGCGTCCGCCTGGTCTCCATGACGGCGTGGGAGACCGACCGAACGTCGGCGACCTACCCGGCCTGAACGCCTCGGCCCCGCGCCGGCTCACGCCGGTGCCTTTGCCACCACCTTGATCTCGAAGTGAATCGGTCCGTCGCCCCCTTGGGGCAACCCCGCGATCTCCACCGTCGTGCGGCACGGCTGCGACGGCCCCGGCGGGAAGAACTCGCCGTACACCCGGTTGTAGACCGTCCAGTCCGCCTTCATCGCCGTTAGGAAGACGGTGACGTCGATGATGTCGTCCCACGTCGCGCCGCACTCCTCGAGGATCGCCCTGACATTGTCGAAGCACGACCGCATCTCGGCCTCGATGTCATGCGACACCTCGCCGCCCTGAGCATCGAGCACCAGTCCCGGAATCACGCGACTTCCCCGCCGCCTCGGACCCACGCCCGACAGGAAGAGCAGTCCCCCCGCTCGCCTGGCGTGGGGGTACGGCCCGACAGGTTCCGCGGCACGGTTGGAACGCACGGCATCGCTCATGGTCGTCGATCCTCTGCCCGACGCCCCATCGCGTCGTTCCACCAGTGTAACGCGTCGGCCGTCATTCCCGCCGAGTCCGAACTCCTATCATTCCGTCGATGTCGGACGAGATGTCGGTCCATGTCAACTTCGGCAGGCCGGTGCCCCTGTTCCCGCTCGACGGCGTGGTGGTGCTGCCTCAGCACGTGGTGCCGCTGCACATCTTCGAGCCCCGCTACCGGCAAATGATCGAACATGTGCTCGACGGAGCCGGGCAGATCGCCATGGCGGTGCTGGCCGACCCCCATCGACCGACCGCCGTCGGAGCGCAACCGCGGCTTCGGCCAGCCGTCTGTCTGGGCCAGATCGTCCGTCACGAACGCCTGCCCGGCGGAAGGTTCAACATCCTGCTGCAGGGCATCTGCCGGGCCCGAATCCTTGAGGAGCAGCCCCCCGCCCCCGACCGCCTCTACCGCACCGCGACGCTCGAACCCGTGGGCCTCGAATCGCCGCCTCCGTCGCACCTGACGGTCGTGCGGAGCCAGATCGAGCAGTTGCTCGGCGGACAGGGACTGGGCTCCATGGCCGGCGCCAAGCCCGCGATGGAGTGGATCGCCGACGAGGATCTCTCGGATCAACTCGTGCTCGAACTCATGACGCTGACCATGATCGCGGAACCCAAGCTCCGCTACGCCTTGCTCGCCGAGCCCGACGTCGCGACGCGTGCGTCGATGGTGCTGGCCGAACTGCGGCATCTCGACCGCATGATCACGGTCGCTCGCCAGCAGCGTCCCGATCGTTGGCCCAAGGGCATGAGTTGGAACTGATCGCCTGGTTGCTCAGCCGGCCTTCACCAACCGCGCGATCCGTCGCATGGCCACCTCGCGAGGGTTCGCGAGCAGGGCGGCGGTCGAACGGCGCCAGACGACGGAAACCGCCGTCAACGCGATGACGCATGCCAGCACCGCGCCGCCACCCGAGGCCAGCGGCACGAGCCAGGTTCCTTCCGGCAGGATCGGCGCGCCGATGACCTCTTCCGAGGCGTTGACGAGGCCGACGGCCGTGGCGGACGTATTGGTGCCGGCTGTGTCGTTCATGCCGCATGCTCCGTCATCGTCATACGGCCGACCCGAGGCATCGAGGCGAACTCGTTCCAGTCGTCAAACGTCGATCCGGTCGAGGGCTGGATGCGAGTGAGCGCCTGAGCGGCCCGGGCGCGAAGGCCGGGATCGCTGCCGTGATCGCACATGTGCCTCAGTTCCGAGGTCCACCGCAGGCGAACCGTGGGATCGACCGCGAGGTGCGCGAGTCGTCCCGCGAGCCACGCACCGGATTGCCGGTGAGCCGGCCGCGGGTCCTTGAGCATCTCGAGCACGTCGGTCGCGCCATCGATGCACGGCGTCTTGAGCGAGGCCAGCAGGCGAATCGTCGAGGCCCGAACCCGCTGGTGCGACACCGACGACTTCAGCTCGGCAAGGGATGCGGCGGCGATCGGGCCGATCTCGTCACGACGCCGCCGCAGGGCGTCGATCGCGTTCGCGGTCACGCGGGCGTCGGACTCGCCCTTGGATGCCGCCCGCGTCAGTGCCTCGAGCGACGAGACGTCGCGCATGCGTCCCAGCATCGTCGCGGCGGTGGCCCGCACGCGGGGGTCGATGGTCTCGTCCTCGAGCAGGGCGATGACCGACCCCGCGCACGCCGCCAGGCGGTCATGGGTCTTGAGTTCGTGCAGGGCCGCAAGCTGGCCTTCCGGATGGTGGCGCTGGGCCAATCGCTGGCGGAGGGACGACTCGCCCGCTCGTTCCTGAGCCGTCGACACCCGGATGTTCATCGCCATGGCCCGCACGCTGGCGTGGGGCGACCGTCCGAGGGCTTCGACGGTGGCGTTCTGGTCGACTTCCGATCGCTTGAGCCGCTCGCCCGCCCGCACAAGGTCGAGCCAACGCATCGCCGCCCCTCGGGCGAGGCACTCCTCGGCGTCGAAGGCGAAGTCGGCCAGGCCGGCCACGGTGGCCAAGCCGCGACCGGCGAGCCGGGCGCGGGCGTCGCGATCGACGAGAAGACGTCCCGCGAGCTGCACGCGGATCGGTGCTTCGGCGTTGATCACGCCGCACATCGCGGCGGTGCCGACCTTCGCATCGATCGGCAGGGCGGCGAGTTCGGAGGCGGACGGCACAAGCCCTCGTGCGCCGATGGTGACCGCGGCGCCCTTGGCGGCGGGTTCCTTCCCGGTGGGCGAGGCGACCGGCCTCACCACCGAGATGTTGACCTTCATGCCTCGGAGTTTGCAGGCTCGACCAGGGCGGCACAAGAGGTGCCAACGCGAGAGGGCCGCCGTCCGCTCGGCGGCCGTCTCGATCGAGGCGAGTCGGTCGAGCGAGGTCTTGGCGAGCCCCTCGCGACAGATCCACTCCGCGGCACGTGCCGCCGCCAGAGGCAGCGTGCACCAGCGCACGGCGGTGGCCAACGCGGGGACCACGGCGGGGTCGGCCAGCCACGCGTGAAGGGAGGCCTTCCGGATGGCGGCGGGCGTCCACAAGGCGAGCATGCACGCCGCGGCTTGCCTGCGGACGGTGCCATCCTCGCCGCCGGACTTGATGACCTGGGGCGCGAGTTCGAGGAGCGCCGGGTCCGCTTCGTGCGGAGCCTCGGCGGCATCGGCGGTCATGGCTTCAAGCGTGTCGACGGCCCGGTGACGCACGACCTCGTCGGAGTCGCCGACAAGCTTGAGAAGGGCATTGGCGACGGCCGGCGGCGCGAAGGCGCGGGCCGCATGAGCCGCATGCTCCCGCGAGGTGCGTCCTTCCAGCATCGCGTCGTCGAAGGCAGGGCCGATCGTCGATTCATCGAGCGTATCGAGACGCCGACGGGCTTCGTTCGAAATGGTCCCCCACGCCCCGAGCAACGCGGCGACCGATCGGCGGCGGACCAGCGAGTGCATCTCTCGCAACGAAACGCCCCGTAGGAGCCCCACCAGCGAATCGGTAAACCCCGCGCGAGGGGATGTCGCGGTGGCCATCGCCAGCAAGGCGCGGGCGGCCGAGTCTCGCACCGACGCGGGTTGGTCCGCAGCCCCGACCAGATCGCCGAGGACGACCACGCTCGCCAAGGGCGGGAGTTTCTTGATCGAGTCCTCGATCGTTCGGGGCTGTGTCGTCCTTCGGGTCATCGGCTCATGGGATGTCGGCAGCACCTTCGCCCGAGGCGTAGTTTCGCGTTCCCGGGTGGCCCGATTGCGCCGGTGGGCCCCCTGCACGGGCGTCGGGCCGGCGGCTGGCTGCATTGCCGCCCACGGGGCCGGTTCCTACCGTTGCTCCCTTGGACATCCCCCGGAGCGGGGGCTTGCCCAGGCCGGAGGCGGGTCGAACACGACCGCCCCGTTCACCGAAGTCCCGCACGCAGGAGTCCACCCATGCCCACCCCCATCACGATGACGCCCGCCGGGCTCTCGGTCCCCAACGACCCGATCATTCCGTTCATCGAGGGTGACGGCACCGGTCCGGACATCTGGCGGGCCAGCGTCCGCGTGCTCGACGCCGCCGTGGCCAAGGCCTTCGGCGGCAGCCGCAAGCTCCACTGGCACGAGGTCTACGCCGGCGAGAAGGCCTTCAACAAGTTCAACAACTGGCTCCCCGACCAGACCATCGCCGACTTCCGCACGTACCTCGTGGGCATCAAGGGCCCACTGACCACACCGGTCGGCGGCGGCATCCGCTCGCTCAACGTCGCGCTGCGTCAGATGCTCGACCTGTACGTCTGCCTGCGACCCGTGCGGTGGTTCAACGGGGTTCCCAGCCCGGTGAAGAAGCCCGGCGACGTCGAGATGGTGATCTTCCGCGAAAACTGCGAGGACATCTACGCCGGCATCGAGTTCCGCGAGGGTTCGCCGGAAGCCGCGACGTTCATGTCGCTCCTCAAGGAGGCCTTCCCGAAGGAGTTCAGCAAGATCCGCTTCCCCGACAGCTCGGGCATCGGCCTCAAGCCCGTCTCCAAGGAAGGCAGCGAGCGACTCATCCGTGCCGCCATCGAGTACGCCCTCCGCGAGAAGCGTCGCAGCCTGACGCTCGTCCACAAGGGCAACATCATGAAGTTCACGGAAGGCGCGTTCAAGGACTGGGGCTACGCCCTGGCCCAGCGCGAGTTCCGCGACCACTGCGTCACGGAGCGCGAGTCGTGGATCCTGGGCAACAAGGAGGCCAACGCGGACCTCGCCGCCGAAGGCAACGCCCGCATGATCGACCCCGGCTTCGACATGATGACCCCCGACCAGAAGGCCAAGGTCGTCGCGGAGGTCGAAACCGCCCTCAAGCTCTGGCCCACCCATGGTGAGGGCAAGTGGAAGTCCAAGCTGCTCATCAAGGACTCCATCGCCGACATCACCCTTCAGCAGGTCATCACCCGCGCCAAGGACTTCGACGTCATCGCCACGATGAACCTCAACGGCGACTACCTCTCCGACGCGCTCGCCGCACAGGTCGGCGGCATCGGCATCGCCCCCGGCGCGAACATCAACTACAAGACGGGCCACGCCATCTTCGAGGCCACCCACGGCACGGCGCCCAAGTACGCCAACCTCGACCAGGTCAATCCCGGCTCGGTCATCCTCTCTGGCGAGATGATGCTCCGCTATCTGGGGTGGACCGCCGCGGCCGACCTCATCATCAAGGGCATGGACGGCGCGATCGGCGCCAAGACCGTGACGTACGACTTCCACCGCCTGATGGAGGGCGCGACGAAGGTCAAGTGCTCCGAGTTCGCCGACGCGATCATCAAGCACATGGGCTGAGCCGTCTCGTCGTCGGAACCACTCACGATGCCCCCACCATCGGCCCGTTCGTCCGCGGCCCAGAGGCCCAACGGCTACACCCTCGAGTGGGCCGAGCACGAGCTCGAGCCCGCGGACGGTCTCGTGGAGAACCCCACCTGGCAGGACGTGGAGGCCATCATCGGCAACCTCACCGTCGGCGAGCAACCGTGCGGATTCGTCATCCTGCGTCGAGCCGAGACTGACTTCTTCCAGTGCGCCCGAGCGGAGGACGGCCTGATCGCCGAGTTGCACGACCCGACCGACGACTCGCACCTCGAGTTGGCCGCGGGTGTCGCTCCGCCCGAGTTCGTTCTCCGCATCGCGAGAACATGGTTCGACAACCCCGCGGCGGCGGCAGGGCTGGACGTCTGGACGCCGCTGGAACTCTGACCGACCATCGACGAGCCGCTTGGGCCGGCGTCAGCGCTTGGAGACGGGCAGGCCGCCACGGAGGAAGTACTCCATGAGGTCGTGCCCAGGGTCGATCTGCAGGTCGCTCTCGTCTGCCGCCTCTTCGGTGAAGGGACGCTGCACCGCCGAGTGGACGAGCGTCCCGGCGATCAGGAAGGGCACGGGCGTGGCATCGTGCTTCCGCGTGCTGCACAGGGTGTAGTGGTCGGGCATGATCAGCACCCGCCACCCCGACTCGCCGTACGACTCCTCGAGGTGGGCGATCACGGGCCCGATGATCTCGCGATCGATCGACTCGAGCGAGGCGACCTTGGTCCGCCAGTCGGCCTGGTGGGAGGCCTCGTCCGGCGCCTCGACGTGGCAACAGACCAGGTCGTAGGCGTTGATGGCCCGAATGGTCTCGCGCCCCTGAGCCGCGTAATCGGTGTCGTGATAGCTGGTGAGCCCGGCGACGTCGAGGCGGTCCCAGCCAATGTACGCGGCGATGCCCGCCAAGAGGTCGACCGACGTGATCATCGCGCCGCGAAGGCCGAAGCGATCGCGGAAGAGGGGCACCTCGGGCTTCGTGCCCTGCCCCCACAGCCACGCCATCGTCGCGGGTCGCAGCCCCTGCTCCCTCCGAGCGAGATTCACCTCGTGGTGGCGAAGATACGAGACGGAACTGGCCATCAGCCGCCGGAGCACCTCCGACTCCGCCCCGCCCGAAGGCAGGTGACGGTTCCAAGGCTCGCCGGGAATCGCGTGGGGAGGCGTCGTTCGGACGTCGCCGTAGGTTCGGCCCGAACCGTCGATCAGGATGTTCCTGTAGCTCACGCCGGGGGTGACGGACATCCCGCCGACGATGTCGGGGCACTCGGCCTGCCAGTGCTCGACCAACCCCGCGACGATGGCCCTCGCCTCGGAGTTGGTGATGGCGCCCGCGGAGTGGTCGAGCATCAGGCCCGCCTGATCGGTCCCCTCGTCACCGGTGGTCACGAGATTCAGTCGGAAGATCCAATCTCCCGGCCCGGGACGCAGGCCCAACGCGGCCGCCTCCAACGGTGCACGGCCGGTGTGGTACCGCTTGGGAGAATACCCCAGCAGGCTCATCGAGCACACGTCGCTCCCGGCCTCGAACCCCTCCGGCGTGGTGCACGCCGCTCCGACGCGTCCGTAGGCCGCCAGACGCGCCAGGTGGGGCAAGTACGCCGCCTCGAAGGGCGTGTGGTCGCCGAGCTGCTCGATCGGCAGGTCCGCGGCTCCGTCCGGGATGATGATGACGTACTTCACGGCCAGGAGGATATCAACCCGAACGGACGCCCCCGACGAACGACGCCATGCCTCAGAAGTCGAAGACGGTCCTGAAGGCGCGGGTGATCCAGCCGGGCTTGTTGGCCTGGTTGAGTTCGCCCTCGTTGCTGACCGTGAGCGTCATGTCGGCCAACTGGCTGCTGAGCACGGAGTTGGCGTTGGTCACGTCCTCGCGGCGGCACATGCCGCTGAGCACCACCGTCTGCACCTCATCGTCCTTGGTGACCGTCCGCCTCGCCTCGAGCACGAGGGTGCCGTTGGGCTTGACGTCGATTACCACGGCGGAGATGCGGTCCGTGAACCGATCGTTCCGCTCGTACTTGGCGTCGCCCTTGAAGTTGTCGCCGCCGCTGACGTCCACCGTCGCCACCGGGGAACTGGCTCCGTTGGTGAGTTCCGCCTGCAGCAACTTGCTCAGGTCGGGAAAGTCCTTCAGCGAGCCTCGAAGGCCCGAGTCGGTCTTGGTGTCCAGCTTCTGCTGCGACGACTGCTTGCTGCTCTCGTTGATGATGATCGTCACCAAGTCGTGAACCTCGATGGCCTTGGCCTTGGGCGACTCGACGATGAACCGACTCACGGCTCGCAGCGAAGCGCGGGTGTCGGGCTTGCCCTCCGCGTCGACCGTTTCCTGGGCCTTGAGACGGAGTTGCGCCTGCCCATGGGCGTGCGGGGCGGCCAGGCAGAGTCCGGCGAGCGAGATGACGATGAGGCGGGTGTTCATGGGAGGTCTCGTGATGAGGGAGGCGTTCACTTGGTGGTGCGGCGGGAGGTCTTCTTGAGATCGGCGGGGCCGACGGCCACGCCCTGACCGGGCTTGCCGAGCTTGACGAGGATGCCCCGCCGCCATTCGACGCTCTCGGCGACGATGATGTCACCCTGCCGACCGGCCGCCGTCGCGATGGCCGGCGTGCGAAGCAGGATGCCCCCGCTGATGCAATCCACCATGATCTGATCCCCCGCCTTGGCCACCACGGGGTCCTGCAGGTGCCTGGCCTCGATCACGTCGCCCGCCGCCAGGCGTCCCTTGGCGACGCATCCGTCGATCTCGTCGATCGCGGCCGGCGTGCGGGTCAACGAGAGCCATTGCTCCTCGACCCTGTAATCCGAGGCGGTCAGGGCCGCGCTGCGGTCGATGTTCGTGCTCGCCACCGCGCACAGGCGACGAACCTCGACGCCCACACGCACGTCGCCCTGCGCGGCCAGCGTGTTCTGCTCGTACACGCGAACCGAAAAGCCGATGCGTTCGCCGGTGCCGGTCGAGTGGATCGCCACCGTGCGGCCGCTCGTGGGCCGCTCCAGCATGGCGTGATCACGCTGGTCGAAGCTCACGCGGAGATCCGCGTTATCCACCCCCGCGATCTCCGCCACCTTGGCGAGGATCATGCCTCGCACCGTCATGCCGGTCGCGCCGGGCGTCTGCGTCGGAGCCGGCGTCGGCTGGTCGACCGGCGTCGCTCGATCCTCGGCGAGGACCAAGCGACACGTCGAGCCGCCGAGGGTCAGGCCCCCCGTGTCGATGCCGTGCTTGACCAAGGCCGCCTCGATGACCGGCCGGAGCGTGGCCAGCGTCGCCATCTCCGGGCGACCGGCCGCCGGAAACGCAACCCCCTCGACGGCGATGGCGCGGAGCCGTTCGGCTCGCGGTCCGCCGACGGTGGCCAGGTCGCCCACGAGCACCGGCTGCCCGACCCTGAGCCTCGCGACGGGCCGAAGTTGGAGTGAATCCTGCGCATAGACCCGCACGGGAATCATGCACAGCGAGAGCAGGGCGATGATGGTGGCGAGTTGCTGTGTCATCCTGACGTCTCCTTGCCGCCGCGGAGGACCTGGTTCCTCCGCGGCATGTGCGGCCGCTCCGCGTCCGCCTCGGCCTTCGGGGCTCCGCCCCGTCCGCCTCACTCCGCCTCAACCGCCGCGATCAGCGACGAAGCTGGGCGATGGTCCTGAGCGACTCGTCGGCCGCCTTGATCGACTGGCTGTTCATCTCGTACGCACGCTGCGTCCTGATCAGCTCGATCAGTTCGCGAGTCGGATCGACGTTCGACGACTCGAGCTGTCCCTGCGCGAGCATGCCGCGACGATCGGTGCCCGGGACGCCCACCGTGGCGGGCCCCGAGGCGTCGGTGGCGGTGAAGAGATTCTCTCCAACCTGGCGAAGACCCGCGGGGTTGGCGAAGGTGGCCGTCTCGATGCGGCCGGCCTCGGTCATCTCGAGCTCGCCGGGCAGCTTGTACTGCACCAGCCCGTCGTTGGTGATCGTGATCGACATGGCCTCGGGCGGCACCACGATGATGGGGATCAACCGTCGCCCTTGGTCGGAGGCGAGCACGACCTCGCCGTCGGAGTTGAGCGTGAAGTTGCCGGCGCGGGTGTAGGCGTCGGTGCCCAGCGCGTCCTCCACCTGCACGTGGAAGAAGCCCTCGCCCTGGATCGCGATGTCCAGCGGACGCGAGGTCATCTGCGGCGGACCTTGGGCGAGGTCGAGCTGCGTGCCCGAGACCTTGACGCCAAGGCCGATCGACAGGCCGATGGGCCTCTGGTCGTTGTTGGCGTTGAGGCCGCCGGACTGCTCCTTCTCGACGTAGAGCAGATCCTGGAAGTTGGCCCGGCTGGCCTTGAACCCGGGCGTGTTGACGTTGGCCAGGTTGTTGGCCGTGACGTCCATGGCCACGTCCAGGGCGCTCAGGCCCGAAGCCGCCGACTGCATCGCGATGATCGCCATTGCCGCGAACCACCCTTTCGTGCGTCCCCGCTCCTGGGACAAGACCAACGCGAACACCGGGGAGCGAACGACGGATCCTCCGTCGCACCGGCGTCACGCAAGCGGCGTGCCGCTTCAGCTCACCCGCGAGAGCGAGTTGATCGCCTTCTCCATCATCTTGTCGTGGTGCTGCATCATCGCCACGTGGGCGTCGATCTCGCGCGACGCGCTCGTCATGTCCATCAGCGTGCGCAACTCGTTCACGCCCGACTGCTCCACGGCGTTCTGCTTGATGCGGCGGTCGTCGACCGCCATCGATGACACCCCACGCGAGGGAGCGGTCATCAGTCCGTCCCCGGCCTTGGTGATGCTGGACATGTCCGCGACGCGGAAGAGGCCGATGGTCCCCACCGGCTTGCCCGCCTGCTTGATCTCGCCGCGGCCGTCGATCTCCACCGACAGCCCTTCCTCCATGATGATCACCTGATCCGAGTCGTCGAGCACCGGCATGCCGTTGGCGGCAAGCACCAGCTCCCCTTTGGGATTGATCGCCAAGCGTCCGTCACGCGTCAGCGTGGTGGAGTCGGTGGCCGGACCGTTGCGAACCTTCAGGAACCCCTCGGACTGGACGGCGATCGAGAGCGGGTCGGCCCGCAGTTCCACCGGCCCGTTGGAGAAGTTGATCGAGTTGCGCTGCACCTGCACCCCGCCGCCCAGGCGTTCAAGCAACTTGTTCGACGGGAGGTTCATCACGCCGTCCTCGCTCCGCACGTCCGTGCGGAACCGGATCGACGGAAGGTCGGGCTTGAACCCCACCGTGCCCGCGTTCACGAGGTTGTTCGAGAGCACGTCCTGCCTGTACATCGCCGCAGCGACGCCCGAGGCCGAGATCTGGAGTCCGTACGACATGGTGGGGGTACCTTCGCAACCTCCGTGCCACCCCTTTCACCCGCCTCCGGGGGGGCCGCGCACGCCCATATGCTGCTGCATGGCGTCGCGCAAGCCGAACCGACACAAGCCCGTCACGCAATGCAAGGTCCGCTTTCAGCCGCGCCGCGTGGATGAAGCCGCCGAGTCGGTTCGTGCCACCCCCATCGCCAGGGGGCGTCTCCGCATCGACGGCATCCCCCTCGTCGCTCGCGGGGTGTCCTTCCACGACTTGGTGCAGGCCTCGCCGGGCGCGGACTCCCCCATGATCCACGACTTCTCGAGGGTCATCCAGAAGTCCGGCCACAAGACGATTCACTTCACCGTGTCGGGCATGAAGGACAAGGCCGTGAGGCTCCCGCCGTTGCTGGCCGCCTTGGGCGAACTCGGCTGCGCCCACGAGACCCGTGACCAACGGCTTCACGCGATCAACGTGCCGCCCACGGTTGACATCGCGGCCGTCGCGGGCATCCTGGACGGGTGCCATCTCGCTTGGTCGGAAGTCGGCTGACGGCCCGAGGCCCGATCACGCCCCGGGGCGGCTGCACATCCCAGCGCCCTTGCCGCAGGGACAGCACCCGCCGCCCCCACCACTGCCGCCCACCGAGGCCCCCGCGCCGCCCGCGCTGAACACGGAGTGCTTTCGCTTGAAGGTTCGGCCCTTGCCCTCGGGGTCCTCGACGGGCTCGTCGGCCTTGGACATCGGACGGATCAACTCGACGACCGTGCCATCCTCGATGCACTCGTACTCATAGACAGGCATGGAGGATTCTAGATCGGCCCCCCTCGGCCGCCCGGGCTCCGGCGGGCGGCATCACTGGCCTCCCGGCATTGACATGGATATCCTTCCCGCTCATTCGGGCGCGTAGCTCAGTTGGCTAGAGCGCGGCTGTCACATAGCCGAGGTCACAGGTTCGAGCCCTGTTGCGCCCATTCAAGTCCGGGAGCCTGTCTTTCCCACGCTCCTTGGCCCACTGAGGCCCCGCTCCCGGGTCCTTGCCCGGAGCCGCCTGCGGCCCCCTTCGACATTCCGTGAGTCCCGAGTGCCGAGATGGGTGTCCGGTAATCTCATGCCCAGCCTTCTGTCTGCCGTCCGGCGACAGGGCCGCACCGCCGCAATCAGGCGATTCCTCGATCGTTGTGTGTGGGGCATCTGTCCGTCAAACAGGTGGGAGGATCAACGCCATGGTGCATCGAACCTGGTTCGTCGTCGCGACATCCGGACTGGCCTTCGCTTCGGCCTCGAGCGCCCAACTCAGGTACGACTTTTCCGAGGTCACCTCGATCTCGAACGGTGCCCTTCTCGGGCAGAACGTGCAAACACCGGTGCCCGGGTTTGAACTCCTGCTCATGAAGGACGGGGTGGTGGTGTACCAACAGGCGTTCGGCCTCATCGACCCCGACGAGGTGGTCAACTGCGATTCCGCCACCAAGACCCTGTCCGGCGCGGTCATCATGTCGGTGGTCGACCAATCCGCTTCGCCTTTCTCCTTGGCGACGAGAGTCTCGCAGTACATCCCGGCGTACGCCGGCGACAAGGCGAGCATCACGATCAGGCAGTGCTTCTCCCACACCTCGGGCCTCACGGAGTCGTCGGTGGAGGGCAATCCTGATTTGACGCTCCAGCAGGCGGCGTTGGTGACCGCCGCCCTGCCGCTCCGCTATGCGCCAGGATCGGCCTTCGCCTACGGCGGATCCTCGATGCAAACCGCCGGCGCGGTCGCCGAACTCGCCTCCGGCCTCACGTGGAACCAGCTTTTCGCCCAGCGGATTGCCGGCCCGCTCGGCCTCATCGAGACCTACTACGCCCTCACGACCCCGCAAAGCCCCCGCGTGCCCGGCGGCGCGGTCAGCAACGCTCGCGAGTTCGCCACCTTCATGGAGATGCTCCGCCGCGGCGGCGTCCACGAGGGTCGCCGCATCCTGTCGGCCAGCGTCGTCGCGGCCATGTTCTTGCGGCAAACGGCAGCTGACATCCCGGTGCTCAACTCGCCCTACACCGACAGCAGCGACTATGGCGTGGGCGTCTGGCTCGACCAACGCGATCCCTCCGGCCGGCTCGTCGGGGCGCTCGCGGCCGGCGCCCGTGGCTTCTCGTCGTGGATCGACATCGACGACGGCATGGTCGGGTGCTTCGCCACCGACCTCACCTCCGCGCAGAACGTCGGACCACTCACCACCCTGATTCGCGACGCCGCCCAGCGTGCGATCCGCGCCGGACCGGTGTGCGTCGCCGACTTCAACCGCGACGGCGGCATCGACGGCGCCGACGTGGCGGCCTTCTTCTTCAGTTGGGAGCGGGCCGGAGACGGTGCTGACGTCAATGAGGACGGGGGCGTTGATATCGGGGACATCGAGGCCTTTTTCTCGGTCTGGGAGGCCGGGGGCTGCTGATCTCCCCCGGAGCCACATCCCTCCCCTGCATACGGCTCGCATCCGGCGGCGAATAATCACCCATGGCGACCCAGCTGCAGCGACTCTTGGTATCGTGCACCCTGCTGCTCACCGCGGCCGTCGCCACGGCCACCGACTTCGGCCTCCCCGGTCCCTATGCCGCGGGCCAGCGGAGCGTGACCGTCACCCGCGCCTCGGGATCCACCTTCACGGCGCAGGTGCATTACCCGGCGACCGCCGCCGGCTCCAACCAACCCTTCCACCCGCAGGCCGGTCCCGCGCCCGCCATCTCCTTCGGCCACGGTTTCCTCCAGACGACCTCGCGGTATCTCTCCACACTGCAGCACTTGGCCTCGCACGGCTTCATCGTCATCGCCAGCGACAGCGAAACGAGCCTCTTCCCCAGCCACGGCAACTTCGCCTCGGATCTGTCGCGGTGCCTGACCTATCTCGAACAGCAAAACGCCGCCGCGGGTTCCTTCTTGGCCGGGAAGGTCGATATCGCCGCCTTCGGCATCTCGGGGCATTCCATGGGTGGCGGCGCCTCGCTGCTGGCCGCCGGCACCGACCTCCGAATCCGGGCCATCGCCGTCGAGGCGCCCGCCGAAACCAACCCCTCGGCCGTCGCGGCCTCCGCCTCGCTCGCGGCTCCTGCCCTCTTGATCGTCGGCGACGCCGACACCATCGTGCCCACGGCATCGCATGGGCAACTCATGTACAACGCCATCCGCGCGCCGCGACAGGTGGCCAACATTCGGGGCGGCTACCACTGCGGCTTCATCGACTCGGCCGGCATCGGATGCGATTCCTCCTCGCTCGCCCGCGCCGATCAACTGCTGACCACCCGTCGCCTCCTCACGTCATGGTTCTCGCTGTATCTCAAGGATTCACCCTCGCCTTGGCGAGCGATCTGGGGTCCGGATGCCCCCATCGATAGCCGCGTCACGCAGACCGTCGATCCGCGAATGACGCTGACGCCCCGAACCTCGAGCGAGATCGTGCCCGCCGCCGGCGCTGCGCGATTCGTCCTGCAGTTGCGGAACACGGATGAATCGCCGCTGGATGTCGACCTCGTCGTGGAAGGAGCCGCCCTGGGCTGGTCCGCCACCGTGACCCCGACCAACGTCCGTGGCTTGGCGGCCGGAAGCGTGGTCGCCGTCTCTCTGGACGTCGCGGCACCGGCCTCCGGCGTTGCGGAGTTGGTCCTCCTCGCCCAAAATGCCGCCGATGGAGGCACCGCCGCGTGGGCATCTCTTGCGCTGGCCGTGGCGTGTCCCGCCGACTTCAACCTCGATGGGGGAGTCGACGGCGCGGACATCGAGGCCTTCTTCGCCGCCTGGACGAACGGCGAAGCCGGTGCCGACGTGAACGCCGACGGGGGCATCGACGGGGGAGATGTCGAAACCTTCTTCTCGCGCTGGGAGGCGGGCGGCTGCTGACGCCTCCCACGACTCACGCCCTCCCCCCAAACGCCCGAAACACAGCCATCCGACCATTTGGTCGGAGCGGTTGTACTCCCCCAATGGCGGGCGGTATGATCGCACGGAGGTGTCCGGTGTGGCCGGATGCCGTCGCACGGTTGCTGCAGTGCCCAACCAAAGGCACAAGCCTTTTCCAACAAAGGACTTCCCTCATGGCCCCCACTCCCAAGCCCGCCCCAGCCAAGCCCTCCCAAGCCAAGGCCGCGCCCGCGAAGAAGGGCGGCGCCAAGGGAACCCCGGCCAAGACGGGCGCTGGAAGCAACCCCGAGTTGGTGAAGCATCCGATCTTCGACGAGTTGGGCTTCCAGACCGACCCCAACAACCTCTACAGGCAAACGGTCAGCAGCATGCTCGCGGCGGCGGACATCATGAACCTGCCGCACCACCTCAAGATCATCCTCGCCCAGCCCAAGAACGAGATCATGGTCAACTTCCCCGTCCTCATGGACGACGGCGAGTACCGGCTCTTCAAGGGCTACCGGGTGCAGCACAACAACGCGCTGGGCCCGTACAAGGGCGGCCTGCGGTTCCATCACGACGTGCACCTCGATGACGTCAAGAGCCTGGCCTTCCTCATGACCATGAAGTGCTCGCTCGTCGGCGTGCCCTTCGGCGGCGGCAAGGGTGGCATCAAGCTCGACCCGTACAAGCACAGCAAGGCCGAGATGGAGCGAATCGTCCGCCGCTTCACCGCCGCCATCGCCCACCAGATCGGTCCCGACTACGACATCCCCGCCCCCGACGTCGGCAGCAACGCCCAGCACATGGCGTGGATCGCCGACACCTATTCCTTCCTCAGCGAGGTCGGCGGACGCCAGCCCGAAGCCGTCATCACGGGCAAGCCCGTCGCCTACGGCGGCTCGCTCGGCCGCGAGAAGGCCACCGGCCAGGGCGTCGTCGACACCCTCGTCGAGATGCTCCCCGAGATCGGCATCGACATCAAGGGATGCAAGTTCAGCGTGCTGGGCTTCGGGAACGTCGGTTCCTGGACGGGCCGCATCCTGCAGGACCGCGGCGCGAAGATGATCGCCGTGATGGACCACACCGGCGCCATCCAGAACGATGCCGGCATCGATGCCCACGCACTCGCGATCCACTGCCAGAAGACCGGAGGCGTCGCGGGCTTCAAGGGCGCGGGCCGCATCGACAAGGACGAGTTCTACCAGACCAAGGTCGACGTCTTCGTCCCCGCCGCACTCGAGCAGATGATCACCGACGTCGAGGCCCGCCTCCTCAACTGCAAGGTCGTGGCCGAGGGTGCCAACGCCCCCACCACGCCGGCCGGCGAACGCGTCCTCGAGTCCCGCGGCATCGAAGTCCTCCCCGCCATCCTCTGCAACGCGGGCGGCGTCACCGTCTCGTACTTCGAGTGGGTCCAGAACAAGACCTGCCAGCAGTGGGATCTCGAGCGCGTCGATCGCGAGCTCAACAAGCACATGATCCAGGCCGCCAAGCGCGTCCGCGACGCCCGCAAGAAGTACAAGTGCAACCTGCGGACCGCCGCCTACGCCGCCGCCCTCGAGAGGCTCCAGGCCGCCTACAGCATCCGCGGTCTCTTCCCGTGAAGGTGCAACGGATGGTTCAGGCCAGCAGCGCCTGAAGCATGATCCTCGCCTTGTCCCAGCCGCCCACGCGAGGACGCGTCCAGAGCGTCGCGCCATCGATCGCCCTGATCTTCCTCGCCACTGCGCGGCCCCCGGCGGCGAACGCCCGAATCAACCTCGCGTGACCCCGTGGCAGCATGCCGAACAGGGCGTCGCCCCGGTCGAACATCGCCTCCGTTCGCTCGACCAGCGGCAGGAGCATGCGGCCGAACTCCGGACAGGTCGGGCCCCCCATCCACGCGCGGAGTGTCGCTTCGTCGAGGCGGCACTCGGCAAGGGGCAGGTAGATGCGATCCCGCTCGACCAAGTCCCGCCGCACGTCCTGCCAGAAGTTGACCAACTGGAGAGCGGTGCAGATGTCATCGGAGGCCGCGAACATCGCCGCGTGGTCCGGCCGCTCCGTGGGCGGACGATACCCGAGGATCATCAGCACCAACCGCCCGACGGGATTCGCGCTTCGATCGGCGTAGGCGAGCAACTCGTCCCACGAGTCGTAACGGGTCTTGGTCTGGTCCGCCTCGAAGGCGTCGAGCAACATGTGAAATGGCTCGGGCGGCAGGGCCCGCTCGCGAACCGTCCACGCCAAGGCCGTGAAGAGCTGCCCCCACGCTCCTTCCGCCGCGGCTCCGGAAGGGGCGGCGACAAGGGCCTCTTGGAGCGACTCCCGGAACGACGCCAACAACCGCCGAGACCGGGCCTTGGCGGCGTCATCCGTCCCCAGCTCGTCGGCCAGGTCGTCCGCGATCCGACAGAAGGCGTAGACCGACGCGAAGTGCTCGCGGTGCGCTCGAGGCACCAGCATGCTCAAGACGCTGAAGTTCTCCGTGGCTCCGCCGGTGAATCGCGTCACCCACGCCCGGGCGGCGGCCAGTCGGGCTTCCGGGGTTGTGGCGGCTGATTCGCTCATGGCGTCGTCGTCCCATACCATAGACGCGAATGCACCTGATCCTCGCCAATCCCCGCGGCTTCTGCGCCGGCGTGCGCATGGCCATCGACGTCGTCGATCAGGTGATCGACCTCTTCCCGGGCGAGCGAATCCACGTCTATCACGAGATCGTCCACAACAAGCATGTCGTGGGCCGCTTCCGCGATCGAGGCGTCACCTTCGTCGACGACCTGACCGAGGTGCCCGAGGGTTCCATCGTCGTCTTCTCCGCCCACGGCATCAGTCCCGCCATTCGCCAGCAGGCCAAGGATCGACGCCTCACCGCCATCGACGCCACCTGCCCGCTGGTCACCAAGGTGCACGCCGAGGCCGTTCGCTACGCGCGGCAGGGCTACCAGATCCTGCTGGTCGGCCACCGCAACCATCAGGAAGTGGCCGGCACCCTCGGCGAGGCCCCGGACGTGACCCAAGTGGTCGAGTCGCCCGAGGACATTCCCCTCCTCTCGATTCGCGATCCCGACAAACTGGTCTATCTCACCCAGACCACGCTCTCGATCGACGATGCCAACGTCGTCATCGCCGCCCTCAAGCGGGCGTTCCCGAACCTCAAGGAACCCCCCAGCAGCGACATCTGTTACGCGACCACCAATCGCCAGCACGCCCTCCGTCGCATCGCCCCCGAGGTCGATCTCGTCCTCGTGATCGGTTCCCGCAACTCCTCCAACTCGGTCCGGCTCACCGAGATCAGCGCCAACACCGGCACGCCCGCGAAACTGCTCGACGACGTCGGCGAACTCGACTGGTCCTGGTTCGGCCCTCGCGTGGAGCGAGTGCTCATCACCGCCGGCGCCTCCGCTCCCGAGGACCTCGTCGCGGCCGTGTGCAAGGCCATTCTCGACCGTTTCGGAGGCACCATCGAGCAACGCGACATCTTCAACGAGGATGTCGAGTTCGCCCCCCCGGGGGCCCTGCGTCGCATCATGGAAACCCGCGGCATCGACCCCGAGACCCGCCGCTTCCGCGCCGTCAGTCCATCCATCACCCGCGAGTCCTATGGCGCAACGCCCCTCACCGTGAGCGCGTCGAAGCGATCCTGAACGCCTCCCGTCCGATCCGGAAGACCACCCCCTTGCAGCACCCCGTCAACCACATCTTCGAGCACACCCCCGACACCCTCGCCGACTGGTGCGAGTCGGTCCGAATGCCTCGCTTCCGCGCACGGCAGATCCTCGAGTGGGTCTACGAGAAGGGCGTCACCGACCCTTCGCTCATGACCAGCCTCTCCAAGGCCGATCGCGACCTGCTCCACTCGCAGGTGACCTTCCTCTCGGGCGAGGTCCTCTCGCACCAACTGGCCAGCGACGGCACCCAGAAACTCCTCGTGCAGTGGGCCGACGGCACGCGACGCGACGAGGGCACCATCATCGAGCCCGACCGCCCGACGCTCCTGCGCGTCCTTCAGCCCGCCGTCAACGACACCCGCAGACAGACCGAATGCGTCATGATCCCCACCGAGGATCGACGCACCGCGTGCATCTCGTCGCAGGTCGGGTGTCCCGTCGGCTGCAAGTTCTGCGCCAGCGGCATGGGCGGTCTCGACGCCAGCCTCAGCGCGGGTCGCATCGTCGAACAGGTCTACCGGCTCGGGCGTCTCCCCGGCGTCCGCCGCATCAGCAACGTCGTCTTCATGGGCATGGGCGAGCCCCTGAGCAACATGCAGAACGTGATCGCGGCGATCCGCACCATCTCCGCCCTCTGGGGCCTGGGCATCAGCGCCCGCAAGATCACCATCTCCACCGTCGGTCTCCCAAAGGCCATCGAGAAACTCTCCGAGCAACTCGACCTGCCCGTCACCCTCGCGCTGAGCCTCCACGCCCCCAACGACGAGATCCGCCGCACGCTGATCCCCTGGGCCGAGTTCACCACCATCGAGGACCTCCTCGCGGCCTGCCGCAAGTGGTTCGAGAAGACCGGTCGCGAGATCACCCTCGAGTACACCCTGCTCCGCGGCGTCAACGATCGTCCCGAGCACGCCGAGCAACTCGCGGGCCTCGCCCGAACCCTCCGCGCCAACGTCAACCTCATCCGCTACAACGAAGTCCGCGGCACCCCGTTCAAGCGCCCCGAAACGGACGACGTCCGGGCCTTCCAGCAGATCCTCACCACCCGCCACATCAACACGCACATCCGCGCCTCGCGAGGCCGCGACATCGCCGCGGCCTGCGGACAACTCCGCCACGAGCATGCCGGGGCCTGACCCCGCCGGGCGCCCCCCATGGAGCACTTCGCGCCCTACTCGGTCACCCATCTGCTGACGGTCGTTGTCAGCGCGGCCGTCTGCCTCGTGCTCTGGCGACTCGCCGCCTCCCCCTCGATCGAACCCCGGGTCCGTCGGTGGTGGGTTCGCGGGCTCTTCCTCGTCCAGGGCGCCAACGTCCTCTACTTTGCCACGCGTCAGCCCTTCGACTGGGCGGTGGCGCTCCCGCTGCAGGTGTGCGACATCATGGGCTGGGTCGCCGCGTGGTCGCTCTCGACCGAACGAAGGTTGCCCCGCACCATGCTGGTCTTCGCCGGCCTGTTGCTCTGCGGGCAGGCCTTCGTCACCCCCACGCTCACGGAAGGTCCTTCGACGCTCCGATTCTGGCTCTTCTTCGCGACCCACCTGCAGGTGGTCGCCTCGGCCTCCTACGAACTGGTGGTCCGTGGCTATCGACCCGACGTCCGTGATGCCGCTCGGGCCTGGGGCGTGATGTTCCTGTACGCGATGCTGATGGTGCCCCTGAACATGGCCACGGGTTGGAACTACGGATACGTCGGCCCAAGTCGCCCGGGAGCGTTCACCGCCATCGACGTGCTCGGCCCCTGGCCCTTCCGCCTCGTGGTGATGGGCGTCATCCTCGCGGCGGCTTCGCTCATCCTCGTGGCCGTCGTCCGAGCCGCCCTTGCCCTCTCGAAGCGACGCTCCCCCGACACGCCCTCTACGCTCAGCACGTGACGTGGCTCTGCCTCAGCTTGATCGGGCTCTCGCTGGCCCTGTCCCTCCCCCTCACGTGGCTCGTGCGGCGACTGAGCACCCGCCTGGCCGCCTTCGACACGCCGCCCCTGCCCGGTCAGATCAAGGCCCCCTCGCGGTCGATCCCGAACACCGGCGGCATCGCCATCTTCTGGTCGTTCGTCCTCCCGGTCGTCACGATGCTCGTGGCCGTCCACGTCGCGCCGGACCGGTTGGCCGCGGCCTTCCCCTCGCTGGCCTCCCACGTCGCCGGGTTGGCCTCGCACACCCCCATTGCCCTCACGATGCTCGCCGGGTTGGCAGTGCTTCATGTCCTCGGGCTCGTCGATGATCGAAAGCCCCTGGGCCCGATGCTCAAGTTGGCCATCATGGCCGCCCCGGCCGTCGCCGCGGCCACCATCGGAGACACCCGGCTGCTCACCTACCTCGACGAGCCTGGTTCCTTCCCGCTCTGGTCCACCGCCTTCACCGTGTTGTGGTTCCTCGTCGTCACCAACGCGATGAACTTCATCGACAACATGGACGGGCTTGCCGGCGGCTGCGCCGCGACGGCCTGTGCCCTCTTCCTTGTCGGCACGCTCGCGGGCGGCCAGTGGTTCATCGCCGCGTGCCTGGCTCTGCTTCTGGGATCCCTGCTGGGCTTTCTCGTCTTCAATCGCCCGCCGGCGAGCATCTTCATGGGCGACGGCGGCTCGCTCGTCATCGGCTTTCTGCTGGCCTTCCTCACCACCCGAACCACCTACGTGCAACCGGGCATCACCTCGAACTGGTTCGCCGTGCTGACGCCGCTCGTGGTGCTCGCCGTGCCGCTCTACGACTTCGCCTCCGTCACGCTCATTCGCCTGCGGGCGGGCAAGTCTCCCTTCGTCGGCGACCTCAATCACCTGTCGCACCGCTTGGTCCGACGCGGCATGTCCAAGTCCGCCGCCGTCGGCGTCATGTGCGGCCTCACCGCTGCGACCGGGGTGTCGGGGCTCTTGCTCCGATCCGCCGACGTTTCGGAAACCATCCTGATCGGGCTTCAGGTCGCGATCCTCCTGCTCGTGGTCGCCTGCGTCGAGTTCGCCACCACGCCGGAGCCATCGCCATGACCCGCGATGAGTCACTCGCGACCTCCATCCCGCGTCTCTCGGTGACGTGCATGCTCGTCATGCTCGGCGTGGCGTGCATTCGCGCCACCTGCTCGCACGATCCGTTTCCCGGTTGGTCGGGCGACCCTTTCGAGGTGGTCAATCCCATGCTCGGCATCACCCCGCGAGCAAGCCTGATCCTCGACCTTCTCGCGCTCCTCGCGGCGGGCGTCATCCTCCTGCAGGAACGTTCTCGCCTGCTGCATTCGGCCTGCCTCGCCGCCGCCGCGGCGGCAGTGGTCTTTCACGGCCTTTCGCCCTCCGCCGAGCGGCTCGACGATGCGCTGCTGGGGTTCAACTGGCTGTCCGGGCTCGCGTCGGCCGTCGCCCTCATGGCGTGCTGCCGCCGTCCCGAGCTGCGTGCCCTGGCCATGGGCGCTCTCGCGAGCATCGTGCCCCTGCTGGCCTTCAAGGGCCTGCATCAGTACTTCGTCGAGCATCGCGAAACGCTGGCCGCCTTCCTGGCCGACAAGGACCGCTTCCTCGCCGCTCAAGGGTGGTCGCCCGGGTCCGCCATGGCTCAGGGCTACGAACGACGCGTCAGCCAGGCCGAGGCCACCGGCTGGTTCGGTCTCGCCAACGTGTACGCCAGTGTGGCCGCAGCCTCGCTCGTGCTTGGTGTTGGAACCCTGCTGCCCACCTTCAGCCGCCCCAGCGGCGTTTGGAAGCGTGCCGGGGCCGTGCTCCTCACGCTCCTGGGCGCCGGCATGCTTGGGGCTGCTGGAGCCAAGGGAGGCTTCGCCGCGGCGTTGCTGGGCATCGGAGTCCTCGCCGTCGCCGCCTTCAGCCGCGCACGACCAGCGAGCACGGGAACCCGACTGCGTCTATCGATGCTCCTCGCCGCCACCTGCGTGATCGCTCCGCTGGGGTTGGTCGTGCTCCGGGGCGCCATCGGCACGGCATGGGGCGAACTGAGCCTCCTCTTCCGATGGTTCTACCTGCAGGGCGCGACCGTCATCATCGGCGACCGGTGGCTGCTCGGCACGGGCCCCGCGGGCTTTCGCGACGGGTACATGCTCGCCAAGCCACCGCTCGCTCCCGAGGATGTCGCCAGCCCGCACAGCGTCTTCTTCGACTATGCCGCCACGCTGGGCCTCGGCGGGATCGCCGCCGGTGCCGTCGTGTTCTCGACGATCCTCGGCGCTGCGCGAACCTGCCTGCTCCCGGCCCCCGGCCTGGTCGGACATGACACGCCGCTCCGAATGCACGTTCGTCTCGCCGCCGTCCCGTTGGTGGCAGCCGTCATGGCGGGAGCGATGCTCGAGCAGGCCATTCAGACCCCCGCCATGACCGTGCTTCGGATCATGGCCTTGGGCTGCGGCTTGCTGATGGCGTTCACCATGCTCGCGGTGGCCCGTCACTCGATGGCCATGCTGGGAGCGGCCTTCGCGGCCGCCTCATTGGCGCTGGCGGCCCATGCCCAGATCGAGATGACGATGGTGACCCCGGGCAGCGTGCCGTGGATCCTCTGCATGCTCGGCGTGGCCGCCTCGGCCTCCGAAACCGAGGAGCGATCGTCTGCTCGATCCTCATGGGCCGCTCGCCTCCCTGCGGCGGTTCCGATCGTCGGCTCGCTCGTCATCGCGATCTGGCTCGCGCCGCGGGTGTTTGCGTGGGAGACGCATCTCCGCCGCGCCTACGACCACGCCACGATCGTGGCCGAGTTCCAAACCCGTCTCGCAGGCATGGAGCGGTCCATCGCGATGCGAGAGGATTCGCCGTCACGTCTCGTGAACGACCTCGGCGCCGCGCTGGGGGTGCCCGTGGCCGCCACGCCCCAGGGCGTGATCAACGGCATGACGAACTTGCGGCACCGTCAGGCGGCGGCGAGTCTGGAGGAACTCGAGTCGGCGTCTCGCGGATGGCCGGACCACTTCGCGACCACCCGTGTCTTCGGGCGATTGCTGCTCGCCGAAGGTCTCGCCGCGGGCGCCTCGTCGGACATGACGCGACGCGCGATCGACGTGACGCGCCAAGGCGCTCGCCAGGCAGGCACGTCCGTCGCATGGAGTTGGCACGCCACGTGTCTGCTCGCCGTCGATCCTGAAGGCAACCGGGCGGAAGCGATCGAATCGCTGAGAGCGGCCGCCGCGCTCGCGCCGCGCGAACCCTCGCACGCCGCCCGTCTCGCTCGATTGCTTCGCGAGATCGACCGGATCGAAGCCTCGACGTGGGCCGCCCGGGCGCTCGAAGCCGACGACAATCTGCGGCTTGATCCGCTGCTTCGCATGCAGGAAGCGGATCGCGAGGCCATGCAGACCATCGCCTCGAATCCCTGAAGACGTTCCGGCCTCGCCCGGCGCTCACATCGACGCGTCGGTGCCGGCCTTGTGCGCTCCGGCGCCGAACGTGATGACATTCTTCCCCGCCCGCTTCGAATCGCGTGCCAGCATGTCGGCTCGGGTGAGCAGTTCCGCCGGCGTCGCTCCGTCCCACGGGAACGAAGCCATGCCGCCCGAGATCGTCAGCGTGCCCTTGGCGTGGGTTCCAAGCTTGGGGAACTTGTGCTCGTGCAGCTGCCGGCGGAAGCGATTGGCCACTTCGACCACCGACACCGAGTTGCTGCTGCCCTCGGTGCGGGGGCCTTCGGGGTCGTGGAAGATCACCGCGAACTCGTCGCCTCCGATGCGGCACACCCGATCGCTGGGCCGAATCACACTCCGCATCAGTTTCACCGTTTCGACGAGAATCTCGTCGCCGGCGTCGTGGCCGAACTCGTCGTTGTACCGCTTGAAGTCGTCGATGTCGAAGAGCAACACCGTGACGTGCCGCCGATGCGTCCGGGCGTTCTCCATCGCCACCTTCAGGAACCGATCGAAGTAGCGACGGTTCCACGCACCCGTCAACGGGTCGGTCATCGCGACGTGTCGCAGCCGGGCCTGTGAACGCTGCAGATGCACCCATCGAGCAAGCCAACGCGAGTGAGGCAGCAGTTTCGCCGGGTCCACCGCGCCGCAGAGGTGCCCAACCACCTGCTCGCCGATCGTCACCTTCGCGCTCGGCCCCATCGGCGGCGATTCGCCCGCCGCCAAGTACCTCACCGAAGCCCCGACCCTCGCCGAGATGAGCCGCACCCCGGCCTCGATCAACTCGCCGCCTCGGTGCAGGTGCTCCAGCATCGATTCGTCGCCCACCTCGCTCGCCACCGCCGGTTCCGCCTTCACGGCCTCCGGTGTCGAGGTCGGCGGCGTCGGCGTGGCAGGTGCAGCAGGCCGCGGCGAGACTGCGGCCTCGCCGCGAATCACCCGCTCCAACGCGGCGGTGTCGGCGCCGACCGAAATCGACGCGTCAAACCCTGAGTCGCCGGTGCTCCCGCTCACCTCGGCTCCGCCACGGACCCGCACCACCCGCACGTTCGAGTCGACCGTGCGAAGCCCGGAAATGAACCGCGAGAGATTGCTCACCCGCGGATTCGAGCCTCCGCCATGATCGATCCGCAGCGACACAGGTTCATCCAAGTCGGAGTCCGCGCCCACCAGCACCACGCATTTCGCGGCAGGGAACGCCGAGCGACGCGACACGTGCCCGATCGCCTCCAGCGGCGACTTGGCCCGGACCACCTCCATGGCGTCCGATCGTCGGAGTCGACCGTCGACCCCCGTGTCGCCCACCAGAATGACCCGCATCGCTTCAGACAACTCGCGACTCCTGAACTCGTTCCACGCCCCCTTGGGAGGGTATCGGCACCCACCGAACAACGGCTTGATTCGGCCACGATCTGTCAGGTGGTACCGCCCGCGTCATTCCCCGGTTCGCGGGAATCCGGTTCCAACAGCATCCGCAACTCCTCGTCGCTCAGCAGCCGCGGCGTGATCGGGCCCTCCTTCACTGGCCTCTCTTCGATCTCGCCTTCCAACGACAATGCTGCGGGCGGCCGCGGCGTCCGGAACTCCTCCATCACCTTGATCTCGGGCCCCTTGATCTCCGAGTTCTGGGTTGCGGGTTGGAGGTGCATGTCAAGGTGCCCATCACCCCCGGCCGCGATTCGAACCTCCAACTTCCATCGCTCGAGGTCCGAAGGACGCAGCACGCGAAGCCGATGCATGCCGTCCACCTGCTGAAAAACCCAATATTCGACGCCCGAGGCGAATCGCTGGAGCAACTCCACCACCTCAACGCAGCGATCCAGCGTGGACGGTTCGACCAACACCAGGACGACAGGAGAACGGCGGCGGCGAGCCTCACGGACGCGATCGGCAGCCAACGCCGCAGCCGCGGCTTCGAAGGCGTGCGTCACCTGCTTCATCGAGATGCCCGGCTGCCGAAGCGCGGCGACAAGCTCGGAGCGCACCAACGTGCCCTCCGTTCGCCACACCACGCAATCGACAGACTGAGGTTCCCCTGAGGGCAACCCCTCTCGTTCCTCCATGGCAAGAACAGTGTACGCCGAAGTATCGCGCAAGTATCTGTCCCGAATGCGGTTCCATCGCGATGCCGGTCGGCCGCAAGGCCCGTGCGGCCTGCGACGCGGCAACCGCCTGATTATCAGCCACCCTTGTCCGCAAGCCCCCACAGTTCAGCGATGGCGTGGGCTGTCAAACTCGCCCCTTCCGGCGGCCCGTGATCAGCCAGTCGGCGAGCCATGACTTCTCTCCGGCTCGGATCGTGAACGAGGGAGGCGAGTGTTTCGCCAACCGCCGCCAGATTGGCTCTTGGATCGACCAGGTCGCGCTCGATCACGGCCCCGCCCAACTCGGCCAACGGCAGTGCGTTGAGCCGCTGGTGTTCGTCCTTGTGATGCGGATAGGGCATGAACAGGGTGGGCACTTGGTTCGCCCACGCCTCGGCGACGCTCCCCGCGCCAGAACGGCTCACGGCAAGGTCTGCCGCTCCCCAAGCCGCCCCCATGGTGTCGAGGAACGGAACCACCAGGGCCGGAACGCCGGCTCGCTCGTATGCCTGCCTCAGCCCCTCGTGCTCGCCCTGCCCGGTCTGGTGAATCACCTGCCAGCCGCGAAGCAGCGCTGAATGACGCCCCAACCACGCGGCCATGAACTCGTTGATCGTGCGAGCACCCAAGCTCGCCCCGGTCACCAACAGGGTTGATCGCTCGGCATCAAGGTTGAACATGCGGCGACAGGTGGCCCGGTCGCCAGGGGCCATGGCCGAACGGCGGATGATGGGCCTCACATACTCCCAGTCGCTCCCCGGCACCTTGGCAGCGGTCAGCACTCGGCGGGCGTGGCGGGCGATCCACCGGTTGGCTCGCCCCGGCACGGCGTCCAGATTGACGAGCACGACCGGCACCCGCTCGGCCCGAGCCGCCTGAGCGGCCGGAGCGGCGACAAAGCCCCCCATGGCCACCACGACCACCGGGCCGGACTGACGCTTGGCCGCAATCAAGGCCCGCACGGCTCGAACGCTCTCGCCCCACGAGCCCAGAAATCGCAGGAGGGTGCGAGGGCGAAGCCCGAAAGGCTGGGCGGCAATCGCCGAGAATGGCCGGCCCGTGGCCTTGAGCATCGCAGCGTCGCCGGGGCGGGCGCTGCATACGAAGTGGAGGTCACACCCCGGAGCCGACTGCTCCAGTTGCTCGGCAATGGCCACGCCGGGGAAGATGTGGCCGCCGGTGCCCCCGCCTGCGAAGATGGCGACGGGACGGCTCATGTCGCCACGAGCGGAGTCGGAGACTCGTCCGGCGCGGTCTCGGTGGCGGCACGCGTGCGGTCGATGGCCACGAGCACGCCGATCGAGAAGGCGGTCAGGATCCAGCCCGTGCCGCCGTAGCTCACGAAGGGCAGGGCGATGCCCTTGGCGGGAGCCAATCCGGTCACCACCAAGAGATTCATGACGGCCTGCATGCCGATGGTGGCGATGATGCCCAGGCTCCACAGCCGCAGGAAGGGGTCGCGCTCAGACCGGGCGATGCTCATGCCCGCCCAGAGCAGTCCGAGGAAGAGCGCAAGCACGAGCCCGGCTCCGGCGATGCCCGTCTCCTCGCAGATCACCGCGAAGATGTAGTCCGTGCGATCTTCCGGCAGGTAGCCCCGCTTCTGGATCCCTTCGCCGAGCCCCGTGCCCACGCCCTTGCCGTTGTAGATGGCCACGAGCGACTGAATGGTGTGGAAGCCGATGCCCTCGGGGTCCTGATACGGGTTCAGGAAGGCCTTCACCCGATTCTGGCGATAGTCGTTGGTCATGATGGCGGCGACCACGCCTCCCGCGGCGACCGCGCCGGGGAGGGCGAAGTGCCACCACTTCGCCCCGGCCGAGACCAGCACCACGCACGCCGCGGCACCGATGAGCACGCCCGTGCCGAGGTCCTCGATGAGCACGAAGCCCGCCACGCCGCCCACGGCGATCATCGCGGGCACCAACCCGGTGAAGAACGATCCAAGCCGCGAGGCCCGCACGGTGCAGTACCACGCCAGCAGCGGGATGAACAGCCACTTGGCGACCTCGCTGGGCTGCATCGAGAGTTCCTTCGAGCCCAACTTGATCCAGCGGTGCGACCCGTTGCGAGGGTCGCCGATCCCCGGCATGTACGCCAAGGCGCAGAAAGCGATGATCGCGGCGGCCCCGATGAGCAGCAAGGGCAACACCCCCATGCCTCGGAACGTGCCCGAGCGGGCCACGGCGCTGAGGGACCGCACGGGCACCAGCAGCGATCCCGCGAAGAGGGCGAGCAGGGCCAATCCCATGTACATGGCCGCGCGGCTGGTCAGCACGCTGCCCAGCGTCATCGACGCGACGACGTCCGAGGCGTCCTGCACCCGGCTCACCATCATGTCGGCTGAGTTCACCATGAGCACGCCCGTGCACAGCAACGCGAAGGCGCACAACCCGACGACCTGTCCTGGTCTGATGTCCATCGGCCAAGAGTATCGGCAGGCATCCCCTATTTCGATGAGTCGACGCCAACGCCATTGCCAAGGCGGACGCGACCGGCCGCTACCATGCCCCCCGCATGCCTGCCCTCGTCGTCAAGCCCCAGGACATCGACGCCGCCTTCGACGCCGCCCAGAAGGTCGTGGAGGTCCACCGCCGTCTGGCGGCGTGGCTCCGACCCGGCCAGACCCTCGCCGCGGTCGACCAATGGGTCGGCAAGACCCTCGCCGACCTCGACTGCGTGTCGTGCTTTCGCAACTATGTCACCCCTGGCCACCCCCCCTTCCCCTCGCACGCCTGCCTGAGCGTCAATGACTGCATCGTCCACGGGCACGCCCTCTACCGCACCCAACCCCTGGTGCCCGGCGACCTCGTCAAGGTCGACATCGGCGTGACGTACCGGGGCTGGATCGGCGATGCCGGCTGGACCTACTGCCTGGGCCAGCCCACCGACCTGCAGGCCCGGCTGATGGCCTGCGGCAAGGAGTCGCTCCGCCGCGGCATTGCCACCATCGGCCCCGACTCCCAGCTCAAGGCCTTCGCCATGGCCGTTCAGGAGCACGTGGAGCGGGACTGCGGCTTCCACTGCGTGAAGGGGCTTGGCGGCCACGGCTACGGCCGAACGCTCCACGCCGCCCCCTTTGTCGCCAACGCCATGCCCGGGATGCTCGACGCCCCATGGCCTGAGGCCAAGCAGGTCTGGGTGCCCGGCACGCTGGTGGCCGTGGAGCCCATGATCGGCGTGGGAACGGGCAAGACGCGTGAGAACCCCCACGCCTACAACCGCAAGTGGAACGATTGGCCCATCTACACGGCCGACGGGTCACTGAGCGTCCACCACGAGCACGACGTGCTCGTCACCGAGACCGGGCGGCGGGTGCTGACCGAGGGGCTCGACGAGATCCCGGACATCCTGCCGGCCTGACGCAGTGAACCGCCCGCTCGATCCGGCACGGGCGTGTGCACAATCTGTCGATTGAAACACGGCCACGGGTTGGCCGCCGGCGTTGCAAACCGTGGAACTGTTCCATGAAGGTGGAGTGGCCGCTCGGGCTGACGGCTGGCCGACGTCACGCTATATTTGGCGGACCCGTCCCCTTGAATCGAGACAAGTGCATGCGGCCGATGCGTCGTCGGCGTCGCGCGTGGTGCCTGTTGGCACTGGGCGCGGCCCAGCGCGTGCAGGCGTTTCGATTCGGACGTCGTCGATTGGGAAATCCATGAGCATCACGACCAATGGCACGAACGGAAAGGCCTCCCACACCCTGCACGCCTATCGCGTCGAGGGCCAGGGCCAGCGCCAGTCCAACTCGCACCAGGAGCGCGTCGAGGAGATCTTCGGCGCCGACGTCTTCAGCGAGCGCGTGATGCAGCAACGCTTGCCCAAGGACGTCTTCAAGCGGCTCCAGCGGACGATCCTCCACGGCGAACCCATCGACGCGGCCCTGGCCGACATCGTCGCCGCCTCCATGAAGGAGTGGGCCCTCGAGCGCGGCGCGACCCACTACACCCACTGGTTCCAGCCCCTCACCGGACTCACGGCCGAGAAGCATGACAGCTTCCTCACCCCCGACGGCCACGGCGGCGCGATCACCGAGTTCAGCGGCGGCGCGCTCGTCCAGGGCGAACCCGACGCCAGCAGCTTCCCCTCGGGCGGCCTTCGCGCCACCTTCGAGGCCCGCGGCTATACCGCCTGGGACGCCACCAGCCCCGTCTTCATCAACCGCAACGGCGGCACCGCCACGCTCTGCATCCCCACCGCCTTCGTTTCCTGGACCGGCGTGGCGCTCGACACCAAGGTGCCCCTCCTCCGCTCGATGGACGCCGTCTCCGAGCAGGCCCTCCGCATCCTGAAGGTCTTCGGCACCGACCAGGGCGTCACCCGCGTCCTGGCCACCGCCGGCTGCGAGCAGGAGTACTTCCTGGTCGACCGCTCCCACTACTTCGCCCGCGAGGACCTCCTCGCCTGCGACCGCACGCTCTTTGGCGCCAAGCCCCCCAAGGGCCAGCAGCTCGAGGACCACTACTTCGGCTCCATCCCCACCCGCGTCATCGCCTTCATGAGCGAGGCCGAGCGCGAGCTCTACCGCTTGGGCGTGCCGATCAAGACCCGCCACAACGAAGTGGCCCCCGGCCAGTTCGAGATCGCCCCGATCTTCGAGACCGCCAACGTCGCCAGCGACCACCAGATGCTGGTCATGGAGACGCTCCGCCGCGTCGCCGCCCGCCACGGGCTTGCGTGCATCCTGCACGAGAAGCCCTTCAAGGGCATCAACGGCAGCGGCAAGCACCTCAACTGGTCGCTGAGCACCAACACGGGCGTGAACCTCCTCGACCCGCGTGACGAGACGCACACCAACATGCAGTTCCTCGTGTTCCTCTGTGCGGTGATCCGCGCCGTGGACACGCACGCCGACCTGCTGCGTGCGTCGGTGGCCTCGGCCGCCAACGACCACCGCCTGGGCGCCAACGAGGCCCCGCCGGCGATCATCTCGATCTACCTGGGCGACATGCTCTCGAACATCGTCGAGCAGCTCGAGAAGGGCGGCGCGAAGAGCACGATCAAGGGCGGCAAGCTCGACCTGGGGGCTCACGCCCTGCCGCAGATCCCCCGCCACACCGGCGACCGCAACCGCACGAGCCCCTTCGCCTTCACGGGCAACAAGTTCGAGTT
>JBBAVG010000035.1:0-37657 GCA_040397805.1 Phycisphaerales bacterium | reverse complement strand
CGGCGTCGCTCAACAACCTCGCCAAGGCCGAGGCGCTCGCGGGCCGCATCGACGAGGCCGAAGGCCACTTCCGCGAGGCGTTGGCGATGATCCGGTCGCTCAACGGCGACGACGACCTCACCACCGCCACGGCCAAGAACAACCTCGCCCTCTTCCTGCTCGACAGCGGCCGCACTTCCGACGTGCTCGAGCTCATCACCGCCGCGCTCCGCACCAGGCAAGCCAAGCTCAGCGCATCCCATCACTTCGTGCTTCAGTCCCGCATGGCCGCGGCACGGGCCGAGTTCGCCACCGCCCCCGACGCCTCCGCCAGGGCCAAGGCCGCGGCCGGCGCGTCCGACGCGCTGCTGGCGCTCGAGAAGGCCCTCACCGCCGACCACCCCGACACCATCGAGGCCTCGGGGCACGTGGGCCTGATGCTCGCGCAGGCGGGCGACGGCCCGGGGGGCATCCGCCTGCTCGAACGCACCGCCAACGCCCTGCGATCCAGCCGCCAAGCGACACAGCGCGACCGCGACGAATCGTCGTTGCGGCTCGCCGCCGGACGACTCTTCGCGGCACGCGACGAGGCGGCGATCGCGGAGTTCGCCGCGTTGCTGGCGAAGATCCGTCCCCAGCGCGTCTCCAACGCGCTGCGCGTCACGTGCGTCGGGTTGCTCGACGTCTTGCCGGAGTCGTCGGGGCGTGCGGGATTGCGAGACGCGTGGGGCGGATGATCGACGACGGATGGCTTCGGCGATCACGCTCATTCGCGCATGTCAGCCCGCTGCGGGCGTCCCTTCGTTGAGCCGGGGTGCGCAGCCCGGCTTTGCGGGCAAGCCCGAGGCGGAGCCGATTCGCGCGTGGCGCGATGACGCGATCGTTCGACCTCGCCCCAACGCGAATCGGCGCACGTGTTCGGGAACCCCGTCGGGGTTCATGCGCGGGGGTGCGTCGCATCCGGGGGTGGCGGCGAAGCGCCGCCACCCCCGGCTACGTTCGGGAATCGCTTCGCGATTGGGAAAACGCCGATCCTCGCACGGCCAGCCCGCTTCGGGCGTCCCTTCACAACGCCAGCAACCGCCGCCGCGTCTCCTGCTCCAACAGGTCCCGCACCAACCCCGACAGGTCGCCGGCCATCACGTCGCGGAGGGCGTACTCGCCCGGCAGCCGCTCGTCGGCCACGATCCCTTCCTTCCAGCGGTAGGTTCGGATCTTCTCGCTGCGGTCCGCCCCGCCGATCTGCACCCGCCGTGCCGCGGCTCGCTCGGAGGCCGCCCGCCGCTCCTCGATGTCGTGCAGCTTCGCGAGCAAGAGTCGACGCGCCATCGCGCGGTTCTGCTGCTGGCTCTTGCTTTCCTGCATGCGGATGATGATGCCGCTGGGCTTGTGGTGCAGTTGCACCGCCGTAGCCACCTTGTTGACGTTCTGTCCGCCGGGGCCTTGGCTGGTCGTCACGTGCTCTTCGACGTCCGCCGCCCAGTCCACCTTCACGGCGACTTCCTCGGGCTCGGGCAGCACCGCCACCGACGCCGTGCTCGTGTGGATGCGGCCCTGCGCCTCGGTCGCCGGCACCCGCTTGACGCTGTGCACGCCCGCCTCGAACGACAGTTCGCGCCACACCCCGTCGCCCCGCACGTTCAGCACCGCCTGCCGGATGCCCTCGCCGTCGTGCGTGACGTCCAGCACGTCGCACTTCCAGCCCCGTTGCGTCGCGTAGCGGGCGTACATCTCGACCAGATCGCGGCACCAGAGCCCCGCCTCCTCCCCGCCCGTGCCCGCCCGAAGCTCCATCATCACCGACCCCGCCTCGCGGTCGTCCGAGCGCACCAACGCCGCGAGCACCCCGTCGAGCACCGCCGCGGCCTGCGACTCCACCGCGGGCAGCTCCTCGCGGGCCAGGTCCGCCAGTTCGGGATCGGCCCGCGTCGCCATGGCCTCGCGGAGCGACGCCGCCTCGCGTTCAAGGGCCGCAAGTCGCCGGAAGCCCTCCGCGGCGGGCGCGAGCGCGGCCCGCTTCACGGCCAGGTCCCGCATCGCCTTGTGGTCATCCCCGGCCTGAGGCTGCTCCAACCGAGCGACGAGCGAGCGTTCCTCGGCCTCGAGCTCGCGAAGACGCTCCACCACCCGCGCGGGCAACATCCTGCCCGCGAGCGAGATCGTGTCGGGACCGGTGGGGGGCGTCGTCGCCATGAGCGCGCGATCGTATCACGACGCCCGACGCGTCAGGGCGAGCGTCGTCCTCACGCCCGCTCGGACCGCTCGCGTCCGTCGAGCAGACGCGCGCCGTCGTCGGTGACGGTGATCTCCGGCGAGGCCGCGGCCGCCTCGCGGGCGAGTTCCTCGGCCTCCTCGAGTTCCGCCTGCGCCTGGAGGGCCGCCAACTCGGCATCCTCGTCGATGCCGCCTCGGGCGCCCAGCGGCGCGAAGGCGCCATCGCCGAAGCGGTCGCCGAGCACGGGGGCGTGCTTGGATGGCCGGCCCCGCCGCGGCTCGGCGAGTTCGCGCGGGTCCTTGAGCCTCGCGTTGTCGACGAACCCCTGGAGCTTCCTGGCCCGCACCGGGTGCTGCAGCTTGCGGATGGCCTTGGCCTCGACCTGGCGGACGCGTTCGCGCGTCACCTTGAAGATGCGTCCGACCTCCTCGAGCGTGTACGTGTACCCGTCGCCGATGCCGTAGCGGAGCTTGATGATCTCCCGCTCGCGGTACGTCAGCGTCTTGAGCACCACCTCGATGCGTTGGCGGAGCATCTCCAGCACCGCACCCTCGGCGGGCTCGGGGGAGTTCTGGTCCTCGAGGAAGTCGCCGTAATAGCTCTCGTCCTCGTCCCCGACCGGCTTGTCGAGACTGATCGGGCTGCGGGCCACCTTCACCACCTTGCGCACCTCGGTGACGTTCATCCCCGTCGCCTCCGAGATGTCCTCGACCGTCGGCTCGTGGCCGTCGCGCTGCAGCAGCATCCGCTGCGCGTTGCGGATCTTCATCATCGAGTCCATCATGTGGACCGGAATGCGGATCGTCCGCGAATGGTCCGTCAGCGACCGCGTGATCGCCTGGCGGATCCACCACGTCGCGTACGTCGAGAACTTGTATCCGCGACGGAACTCGAACTTGTCCACCGCCCGCATCAGCCCGGTGTTCCCCTCCTGGATCACGTCCAGGAAGGGCAGCCCGCGGTTGCGGTACTTCTTCGCGATCGACACCACCAGACGCAGGTTGCTCCCCGAGATGTCCCGCTTGGCCTGCTCGTACTCCCAGAAGATCGTCGACAGGTCCTGCACCCGCTTGGCCAGCTCGGCCGGCTCCTCGAGCACCAGCGACCGCAGGCCCTCGAGCTCCTCGCGCATCACCTCGCGGTCCTCCGCGTCCGGCGACCGAAGCTGCCCGTCGGCCATCAACTTCCGCCTCGCCCGCGTCACCCGGGGCTGGGGCGACTCCGATTCGGGCGTGCTCGGATGCTCCGCGAGGAACAGGTCCGCCTCGAGGTCCGACATCTTCTTCGAGATCGCCCGCAGCTTGCGCATGAGCGGGATGATCCGACCCGTCCGCAGACTCACTTCCTCGACCAGCGTCGCGATCCGCCGCCGCCGCGCGTTGATCCGGTCGCGAAGCGCGTTCGCCGTCGCCGCCTCGCCGCGACGACGCGACATCTCCATCTGCTCCCAGTCCGCCCGGTTCAGCGACAGCAGCCGGTCGATCGTCGGCAGGTTCAGCGGCAGCCGCCGCATCACCTTGTCCTTGATCTCCTCGTCCGCCGTCGAGTTCCGCATGTTGCGATCAAAGGGCGTCTCGTTCCGCAGCACCGCCCGCAGCAGGTCCGCCGCCTGCGACGCCACGTAGTCGCTTTCCATGCAGCGACGACGGAAGATCATCCGCGTCAGTTCCACCTTCTTCGCGAGCCGCTGCTCCTGCTCACGGCTCAGCAGCGGGATGTTCCCCATCTGCGACAGGTACATGCGGATCGGATCGTCCAGCCGCTTGCCCTGCGTCTCTTCCGCCACCACCTCCGCCACCTCGCGATCGATGGCCTCCTGCTCGGGGTCGGGAGCCGCGCCCTGCGACGCCGCGGCACGTGACGACACCGTTTCGCCCGGTTCCGTCGAGGGCGACGACATCGCCCGGAAGGCCGCCGGCAGGAAACTCGTGCCCCGTCGCGGCGTGTACGCCTCGCCCCGTTCCTTGGCCGCCTCCAGCATCCGCGCGTCGTAGTTCACCTCGTCGAGCAGGTCGATGCCCAGCGAGTCGACCGCGAAGAGCACCTCGTCGATGCGGTACGGATCCACCATCTCGTCGGGCAGCGTCGAGTTGAGCTCCTCGTACGACAGCCAGCCACGTCGCTGCGCCAGACGCAGCAGTTCCACGATCGCAGGATGAAAATCACCGAAATACACAGGCAATCACTCCCCGCGGCCGATGCCGCCTTGGACCACCACTCGCACCCGCCACCCACACCCGCCACCCGGGACCGATCATCGATCGATCCCACGAATCGTTCCGCTCTCCCGTCCCGCCGCCCGCCAAGGTCGCCGCTTGGCATGATTCCCGCAGACCGCTCCCCGCCTGTCACCCGCCCCTCACACCCCGCGACTGCCCCAGTTGTGCGACCCAGTTGTGCGCCCCAGTCGTGCGACTCCATGGTCATACTCAGTCGCGGCCGGGCAGCACTCGTCGGTTGGGGCCGTCCTCCCGGTGTCGTTTCTGCATCGCCTGGAGCCGCTCGGCGATCGATCCGCCACCCGCCGACATCTTGGGTTCCGCCAGCATCGCGCCCGCGGCTCCCTGCCTCAGCGACCGCTGCAACTGTTCCCAGTGCTCGGCGAGTTTGGCGGCCGCGTGACCCGTCTCTTCATCCACGCGACTCGCGAAGATCGTCGCCGCCGCCCGCGTCGAGTCGTTCTCCGCCCTGGCCAGCACCCGTTCGAGCGACGGCTCGTCGCCATCCTCGCCGAGATCCATGATCACCTGCGCCAAGGCCTGCAGCACGGGGTGCGAGAGATTCGCCGGGGCCACCGCGTTCTTCTCGAGGTCGCCCATCGTCCCCCACAGCGAGCCTTCGCACAGCAGGCACCCCATGAGGTGCTCCAGCACGCCCATCTTCCACGTGCCGGCGTTGAATGTCGCGTCGATCGCCGATTCGCCCGATGCATCCGTTTCGGCCGATTCGGCCTGCTCGCGAGGCGCGAAGACGCGAGCCGTCCGGCCCGCGGGCACCACCCGCCGAATCGTCGCTTCGTCGATGCCCGCCAGGTCGGCCAGGCGGCGGATGATCAGCTTCTGCCGCACGGGCTCCACCTCGTGCAGGCCCATCTCCACCATCGACGCCAGTTCATCGTTGATCGCCCTGCTCAACGCGGCGTCGCCCTTGCCTTCCAGTTGCCTGCGCAGCCGCGCGAAGCGATAGTCGAGCAGGTCGGTCGATTGCTCGATCACCCTGCGGAAGATCTCCGCACCCCCTTCGCGCTTGAGCAGTTCGTCCGGGTCCTTCGCGTCCGTGAAAGCCGAGAGCGTCGCGATCCGCACGTCGATGGGCTCGGAGAAGAAGATCGACACCGTTCGGTCCGCCGCACGCTGTCCGGCGTCGTCGCCGTCGAAGAGCAGCACCACCCGGTCGCAGATCTGTCGCAGTTGTGCGGCGTGCTCGAGCGTCAAGGCCGTGCCCAGCGTCGCCACCGCGTGCGTGAACCCGCCCTGATGGCAGGCCAAGGCGTCCATGTACCCCTCGGTCACGAGCGCGGTCCGCTCCTTCTGGATCGCTCGCGACGCCAGGTGCATCGCGTAGAGCGTCGACGACTTGTTGAAGAGCCGCGTCTCGGGCGAGTTGATGTACTTGGGCTCGTCCTCGTCCCGCATCTTGCGGCCGCCGAAGGCCACCACGCGTCCCGTCCGGTCGTGGATCGGGAAGATCAGCCGATGACGCAGCAGGTCATACGGGCTCTGGTCCGACTCCCGCACCTTGAAGAGTCCCGCCTCGCGGAGCGCGTCGATGCTCAAGCCGTGATGCTGCGCGTACTTGAGCAGGCCGTCGAAGCGATCCGGAGCCGCGCCAAGCTCGAAGCGATCCACCATCTCCGCCGTCACGCCGCGACGCGCAATGGTCGCTCTCGCCGTCGCGCCGTGCTCCGGGTGGTTCAGGATCGTGCGGAAGAACTTTGACGCCACGTCCGCGGCGTCAAGCACCTGCCGCTTCGTCAACCCCGCCGGCTCGCCCGAGGCGACATCGCCTCCCGAGCGTCTCCACGGCGTGAGCGTCACGCCCACCTTCTCCGCGAGGAACTCGAGCGCCTCGCGGAACTCCATCTTGTGAAACTTCTTCACGAACGAGAAGACGTCGCCGCCCGTGCCGCAGACGAAGCAGTGGAAGATCTGCTTGGCGGGGATCACCCGCATCGACGGGTTGTGGTCGTCGTGGAAGGGGCAGAGGCAGACGTACTCGCGACCCTTGGGCTTGACCGCGACCGACTCGCCGATGATGCGCACGATGTCGCACGCGTCCTTGACCTTGGACACGTCGTCGTTGCCGCCGCCGCGTTGGAACTTCGTGCTCGACACTGGTTGGCCTTCCGTCACGCCGCCCGCGGGATCGATCGCCCCGTCCGAAGCCGTCCACGCCCGTTTCGATCAGTCACCATCGTTCGCGACCCGAACGGGTCGTCGCCACCCCCCGCGACATGCCGCCCAGGCGGCACGCTCCGGCCGAAATGTACCACAGGAATATCCCCCCGCCACCCCAAACTCCGCATCCTCGCACCAGACCGCATCCCCACGCGGTTACCGGAACTCACGGCCAGCCGCCTTGGGCTATGCTGCCCTCGACCCATGCCCTCGCTCCGCCGCATTCAGGTTCGCTATCAGGGCCTCGTGCAAGGAGTTGGGTTCCGGGCCACCCTGCGGCATCTGGCCGTGACCCTCCCCGGCGGCCTTGAGGTCAGCGGCTGGGTGAGCAATCTACCCGATGGCGACGTCCTGATGCAGGCCCAGGGCACGCCAGAGGCCGTCGCCACCCTCGAGGCGGCCATCGCCGAGCGTTGGCGTGCCAACATCCGTGCTTCTGACATCATCGAAGTCCCCCTCGCCGACGCCGAGTCGGGGTTCATCATCCGGCGTTGACGGGCGGCATTCACTTCACGATTTCCACCATGGTCCTCTTCTTTGACATCGACGGCACGCTCCTCTCCACCACCGGCGCGGGCGTGACCGCCATGCAGACCGCCGCACGGCGTCGCTTCGGCGAGGCCTTCTCCTTCGACGGCATCCCCGTCGCGGGTCGCCTCGACCCGCTCATCATCGCCGACGCGTTCGCCCGCAACGGCATCGCCGACACCCCCGAACACCACGCGGCGTTGCGGGCTGATTACGTGGCGACCCTCGAGTCGCTCCTGGTCGAGGCGGCCCACGCAGAGGCGTTGCCCGGCGTGCACGAGTTGCTGGCGGCCCTTGCCGAGCCTGCCGGGAACGGCCGCGTGACGCTCGCGCTCCTCACCGGAAACTTCGAGGAAACAGGCCTGCTCAAGCTCCGCCGCTGCGGGATCGACCCTGCCCTCTTCGCCTTCGGCGTCTATGGCGATCACGCGCCCGCCACCCCGCCCAAGCGAGAGGATCTGGTGCCGGTGGGCATGGAGCGGGCGAGGTCGCGGGGCACGCGGCGGTACTCGCCGGGCGAGTTCGTGGTGATCGGCGACACGCCGCACGATGTTCGGTGCGCGGTCGTTCACGGTGGCCGGTCGCTGGCGGTGGCGACGGGTCGATCGAGCGTGGAGGAGTTGCGCAGCGCCGGCGCGGACCTGGCCGTCCCCGACCTTCGCGACACGCGCCGACTGGTGGAGTGGATGCTCGGCCTCCCTGCGTGACGGGAAGCGCGATGGTTCCGGGACGAAGCAAGGCCCGGATAAGCTGTCGACAGCGAGGAATCTCCGCGAAGCGTCTGAACGGTCGGGCTGGATTCCTGTCAGGGTCGCCTACACTGGCTCGTCCGGGCGTCTTCTCTCACGACGCGTCGGCGAACGCGAAGTCCAGCGGAGCCGGAAGCGATGTCGCAGAGCTACAAGGCATTGTGCAACGACTTTTACGTCAACATGAAGTTGTCGTTGAAGCTCGACCTGCCCAAGACGCGTGAGACGGTCCTCGACCTCTACGAACGCGTCCGCAAGTCGTTCCCTGCGATGGGCCACTTCCGCCGCTACCGCGACGAGTTCGCCCTCGAGAGCCCGCAATCCGACATGCCCCACCGGTGGGCCGCCCTCCGAGGCAACTACCTCCGCTGCGGCACCGTCAACCCTCCTTCGATGCGGGAGGCCTACGCCCTCCATCACACGCTGCTCGAGGTCGCCCCCAGCTACCTCTCGATCAGCCCCTTGGATGTCGACCACATCGAACTGCTCTACGGCTTCGACCTCGTCGCCGGCGGCAATCACGACTCCATCGTCCTCGACGCCCTGCTTCAGGGCTCCCCCCTCTCGGCCCTAGTCGACGTCCCCGGCGCCACGCCCATCGACTTCCAGCCCATGGTGGGGCTCACCCTCACCCGCCGAGGCGACACCGAGGTCTTCTTCGAGGTCAAGACGCGGCCCGGCCAGGGCCATGTCGTCCGCGATGCCGAGGCCGGCGACCCCATCAGCGTCTACCTCACCCTCCGCAAGTACGGCCCCATCCTCGAACTCGAGGAACTCCCTCGCCTCTTCACCTCCCTGTGCGAAAAAGGCGAGGAACTCGTCCAGCAGCGGGTCATCCCCGGCTTGCTCGTGCCCATCCGCGAGTCCATCGCCAGCGGCAACGCCTGAGTGCCGCGGCAACGCCGAACGCCGGCGGCGCCGCGAAGGTCCATGGGCGACCCACTGGTCGTGGCCTTTCTGGATAACCCGCTGCGGACGTTGCGACATCCCTGCCGATCCTGTAAGGTGGACATGCGGTCCCGCGGCAACCATTCGGTGCCCGCGACGTATCGCATGACGTCCCCGGCACTCTGCTCGTCAAGGAGCGACCATGGCTTTGCTGCGTTCTCGTGCCCTTTGCTCGGCTCTCGTCTCCGCCTGTGCGATCGGGAGCGGGGCGTGGTCGCCCGCCCTCGCGCAGCCCGTCGCCCCCGCCGCACCCTCCGGCGACACGCGGCTCGTCGAGGTGCCCGTCGCGCTCGATTCCATCCATCGCTTCCATGTCACGTCGCTGGGCCGCGTGATCGAGGACGGCCCGGCCTATTCGCCCCGCGAGTGCAACCGCGTGGCCACCTGGACCGACGCCAACTTCGGCGGGGGCAGCTTCAACGCCCAGGCCGGCTTCGCCCAAGGCGAGACCTTCGCGGCCACCTACACGGTCCCCGCCGGCTCGTGGCCCATCAAGATCAACCTCGCCGAGATGATCTTCGCCACCAGCAACGCCTCCATCAGCACCACGACGCGGTGGAGCATCATGTTCTGGCAGGGCAACCCCGCCACCGGCTCGCTCGTCTTCTCCGAGTCCGCCGATGACGTCGTGCTGCCGTACATCCGCATGGGCCCGGGCACCAACGGCGTGAACGTCCAGTTCTCGATCGACCCGGGCGACCCCGAGCAGCTCATCATCCAGGACAACGGCTCCCGCCAGTTCTCCGTCGGCTGGCGCATCGATCAGCACCAGCAGCAGACCGCCAACCCCTGCATCACCGCGCCCCCGTCGTGCTGCAACGCCTTCCCCGTCACCGATATCTCGGGGCTCGCTCGCCCAGCCGAGAACTGGCTCTTCGGGCTCAACTGCGGCTCCTTCGGCTGCCCGCCCAACGGCGGCTGGGTGAGCTTCGGGCAACTCAATCCGCTGTGTCGCCCCACGGGCGACATCGTGACCCGTGTCACGTGGTCCAGCGTCGACTGCCAGCCCGGCACGGGCGCGTGCTGCTTCCCCGACGGCTCCTGCCAAGTCGTGCTCGAGGCCGACTGTGCCGCCCAAGGCGGCACCTACCGCGGCGAGGGCGCGTCGTGCGCCACCGCCAACTGCCCGGCCCCCAGCGGCGCGTGCTGTCTCTCCAACGGCAACTGCCTCACGCTTTCCCCGGCCAACTGCACCGTCGTCGGGGGCACCTACCTCGGCAACGGCGTCGTGTGCACGGCGAACAACACCTGCCCGCTGGGTGCGTGCTGCCTGCCCAACGGCACCTGCGTCGGAGGCGTCACGCAGGTCGCCTGCACGGCGCAGGGCGGCACCTTCCGGGGCGTGGGCACGTCGTGCGTGGGTGCCAACTGTCCGCAACCCTCGGGCGCGTGCTGCATCGGCGCGGGATGCCTGCCCCTGACCGCCGCCGAGTGTGGCTTGATTCCCGGGGCCTCGTGGGCCGGCGCGTTCACCACGTGCGCCGACATCGACGGCAACGGCGTGCCCGACATCTGCGACACCGCGCCTCCCTGCCCCGCCGACTACAACCAGGACGGCGGCGTCGACGGCGCGGACATCGAGTCCTTCTTCGTCGATTGGTCGGCGGGCGACTCGCAGGCCGACGTCAATCTCGACGGCGGGGTCGACGGCGGCGATATCGAGTACTTCTTCGTTCGCTGGCAGGCCGGCGGCTGTTGACGCCTCGGGAAGCGGTCACGTCGCGTCGGCCTCGCGGGGCTTGCCGAAGAGCAGCGAACTCACGACGCCCATCACCAGCGTCGAGGCGACGATCGCCAGCGACACCGTGGGCGACATCGACACGCCCCACATGGTCGCCAGCATCTTGGCGCCGATGAAGACCAGGATGAGGCACAGCGCGTACTTGAGGTGCTCGAAGCGTCCCATGATGGCCGCGAGCGCGAAGTAGAGCGACCGCAGGCCCAGGATGGCGAAGATGTTGCTGGTGAAGACCAGGAACGGATCGCGCGTCACGCCGAACACCGCCGGAATCGAATCGACCGCGAAGACCACGTCCGTGGTCTCGACCACCAGCAGCACGAGGAACAAGGGCGTCACGGCCTTCATGCCGTCCACCTTCGTGATGAACCGGTCGCCGTCGAAGGTGGGGCTGACTCGCACCAACTTGCGGGCCAGCCGAACCAACGGGTTGCGTTCCGGATCGATCTGCGAGTCGCCCGCCTTGAGCATCTTCAGGCCGGTGAAGACCAGGAACGCGCCGAAGACGTACTCGATCCAGTGGAAGGCGTGGATGAGCTCGGCGCCCACCCAGATCATCACGCCTCGCAGCACGAGCGCGCCCAGGATGCCCCAGAAGAGCACCCGGTGCTGGTGGATCGCCGGCACCATGAAGTACCGGAAGATCAACGCGATCACGAAGATGTTGTCCATGCTCAGGGCGTACTCGAGCATCCACGCCGTGAGGTACAGCCCCGCCGCCTCCCCGCCGCCGACGTTGCGGGCCGCCTGCCCGGCCCCTTGGGCCACGTCGAGACCGATGCCCAGCCACTTGTGCTCGTAGATGAAGTAGACCCCGGCCCCGAAGCACAGGGCCGTGGTCACCCACACCCCCGTCCACGTCAGGGCCTCCCGCAGCGTCGTCTCGTGCGACGTGCGGTTGAAGACCCCCAGGTCGAGGGCCAGGAAGAACAGGATCATCACGACGAAGCCGGCGTAGAACCACGTCTTCGCGGCGGCGTCCGTCGAGGCCAGCAGCAGGAGGTCGGACATGTCGGGCTCGGGGGTCGCCTGGTCCGCGGCACGCGCGTGCCGCGACATCCACCCCGGGGAAACCATAGCGACCCCGAACCCCCGTCAGTGCTTCGTCGAATCGGTCTTGGAATCAGGCAGCGGCCGCAGGATCGAGGCCACGGTGGCCAGCACCAGCAGTCCGACCACGACGCCCAGCGAGACGATCGTGTCGATCTTGATCGCCTTCATCGGCTCCACGGTCATGCCCACCCACGACGCCACGTCGTCGATGTAGGGCGGCACGCTCAGCAGCAGCAGTTTGGCCCCCACGAACGCGAGGATCAGGATCAACGCGGGCTTCAGGTAGCGGAACTTCTCGATCAAGGCCGCCAGGCAGAAGTAGAGGGCGCGAAGGCCCAGGATCGCGAAGATGTTGCTCGTGAAGACGATGAACGGGTCCGGGGTGATCGCGAAGATCGCCGGAATCGAGTCCACCGCGAAGATCAGGTCCGTCACCTCCACCAGCACCAACGCCAGCAGCAGCGGGGTGGCGGCATAGGCCTTGGAAAGCGTTCCGGGCGGGGCCGGCAACGCGACCTTCTTGCCGTCAACCTCCGTGTACTCGACCGGCAGCGTCCGCTTGGTGAAGAACTTCTGGCCGTCGTAGAACTCCGTCAGCCGCATGTACTTCTTGACCAGCCGCACGATCGGGTTCTTCGACGGGTCGGGCTCGCTCTTGACGACGGCCATCTTGACCGCGGTGAGCACGAGGAAGAGGCCGAAGATGACCAGGATCCACTCGAAGCGGCGGACGAGCTCGGCGCCCACGAAGATCATGATCGCCCGCATGATGAGCGCGCCCAGGATGCCCCAGAAGAGCACCCGGTGCTGATAGCGGTTGGGCACCGCGAAGAACCCGAAGATGAGCGCAATCACGAAGACGTTGTCCATCGAGAGGGACTTCTCGATGACGTACCCCGTCAGGAACTGCTTGGTCGCCTCCGCCCCCGTCACCTCGCCCAAGATGATCTTGGCCGCGCCAGGTTCGGTCGACGGGTTGTACATCGGGACGTTCAGCCCCAGCCCCAGCCAGTGCCGCTCATACCCGTAGTACACGAACCCCGCGAACAGCAGGGCCATGGTGATCCACACCACCGACCACGTTGCGGCCTCCTTGAAGCCGACCTCGTGGGCCTCGCGGTGAAAGACGCCAAGGTCGAGCGCGAGGAAGATGAGCACCAGCAGCACGAAGCCGGCGTACGCCCAAATCTTCAGGTCCGCTGGCGACGAGGCCGTCGCCGCCTCCTGCGCCAAGGTCGGCAGCAGGGTGGTCAACGAAGGACACGCCATGAAGGACGGGATGATCGATGCCAACACGCAGAACTCCTCCCGAGGCCCCAAGCGGGCCGCGGCATTGGTCCGTGTTGGTCTTGCTCAGACGGCCTCAAGGCGAACATGCCTTGGCCGTCCTCCGGGCCGGGGGGAACCTCCAAAGGTTCCCCCGTGTTGACGACTCCGGATGCCCCCGCCGAGAAACTCCCGGCATGAGTGGCTACTCCCCAACGTACGCAGGATGATAGCCCCGCGCTTCGACACCTTCAGCCTCGCGGATTCGCCCCCGTCGCCCGCTTCCCGACCCGCCCGCCCCGCACTACGCTCTCGCGCAGGTCCGTTCCCAGCCTTCACCGATCACCCGAGGAGTCCCCGTTGGCCACGCGCAAACCCTTTGTCGGCGGCAACTGGAAGATGAACACCAACCGCTCCACGGGCTCCGACCTCGCCCGGGGCGTTGTCGACGGGCTCATGACCCTCGATGGCGTGGATACGTGCGTCTTCCCGCCCTTCCCCTACCTGCTCACCATCCGCGCCATCCTCCGCGACCGCGGCTCCGCCGTTCGCCTCGGCGCCCAGGACGTCTACCACCAGCACGACGGCGCGTTCACCGGCGAGGTGTCCATCCCCATGCTCAAGGACTGCGGCGTCCAGCACACGCTGGTCGGTCACAGCGAACGCCGCCAGATCCTCGGCGAGAAGGACGAACTCATCAACAAGAAGGCCCGAGCCCTGCTCGAGGCCGGATGCGACGTCGTCTTCTGCGTCGGCGAGACCCTCGAGGAACGTCAGGCAGGTCACCAGGAGATCGTCAACGCCCGCCAGATTCGCACCGGCTTGGCCGAGATCCCCGCGTCCCTCATGGAGCGGCTCGTGATCGCCTATGAGCCCGTCTGGGCCATCGGCACCGGCAAGACCGCCACGCCGCAGGACGCCCAGGAGATGCACCGCCAGATCCGCGACCTCGTCGGCCGCATGTACAACACCGATGTGGCGTCGCGGGTGCGGATCATCTACGGGGGCAGCGTCAAGGCCGACAATGCCGCCGAACTCTTCGCCCAGCCAGACATCGACGGCGGCCTCATCGGCGGGGCCTCGCTCAAGACGGCCGACTTCGTCACGATCGTCAAGGCGGCGGCCGAGGCCGGCCGAGCCAAGCCCTGATGACTCGCGGTCGAGGTTATCGGTCCATCATCTGTTGTCATTGCTGAAACTGTTTCAGAAATGTTTAGCGTTTTCCTGTGGGCTGTGGTAGTATCGCAGGAACCAACAATGGCGTCGCCCCATGTTCCGTGCGTCATGCGGAACCCTGCTGGGGCGTCGCTCGAGTGTGAGGAGAGACAGACATGCGTAACGCGGTTCTCGCAGTGCTCGCCGGAACGGCCCTTGCCGCCTCGGCTTCGGCTCAGACGCTCAGCGTCGGTCAGTCGGGCGCGGGTTGGCTCGGCTACATGAACGTGTTCGATCTCGGCGGCTTCTACGCCTTCGGTTCTGGGTGGGGTGTGCCCGATCTCAACGCCTCGTTCAACGACGGCGCCCGCACGCTGACCCTGTCGCCCAACACCATCGGCGACCCGAACCCCTACTGGTACACCCCCAGCGGCGGGCCCGGTGCTGCCGGCAACAAGATCATGGAGGCCAACCTCTACCAGCAGTTCACCGGCACCTACGCGGGCGCCTCGCTGAACTTCAGCGGCATCGTCCTCTCCAACTCCTTCACGTCGGCGCACCGCACCTACGCCTTCATCAAGGACTTCGCGCCCGACTACTCGTCGAACGTCACGCAACTCGTCGAGCTCACCGCCCCCGGCGCGTTCAACGTCTCCCTCTCGACCATCAATGACCCCGGTCGTCACGTCCAGTTCGGTTTCATGACCGTCGGCGTGAACGTGTGGGTCACCGATGTCGGCCCCTTCGGCAGCATGGTCATCCAGACCATCCCCGCCCCCGCGTCGATGGCGATGCTGGGTCTGGCCGGCCTCGTCGCCGGTCGCCGCCGCCGCTGAGTCGGCATTCCGAGTTCATTCAATCGTCGTTTCCAGTGATCCCGGCCCTTCAGGGCCGGGATCGCTGTTTTTGCACCCGGGGTCTACACTGGGCTCGTGACGCCGCCCGCGAACTCGCCCTCGCCCGCCGACAAGATCACGCGCCGCCAATGGTGGGCCCTGACCGCCGCATGGCTGGGGTGGGCGTTCGACGGCCTCGACGGCTACCTCTACATCATGGTGGCCACCCGCTTCGTCGGGCAGCTCCTGGGGCCGCAGGCCACGCCTCAGGAGATCGCGGGCAAGGCCGCCGTCATCCAAGCCTTCTTCCTCGTGGGATGGGCGGTGGGGGGCGCGGTCTTCGGCCGCATCGGCGACCGCATCGGCCGCACCCGCACGCTCACGCTCACCATCCTCACCTACGCCATCTTCACCGGCATGGCCTTCTTCGCCACGCAGTGGTGGCACCTGCTCATCTTCCGCTTCATCGCCGCCTTGGGCATCGGCGGCGAGTGGGCCGCGGGCTCGGCCCTCGTCAGCGAAACGCTCCACTCCCGCCATCGCGCCTGGGCCAGCGCGACGCTCCAAAGCGGCTACATGGTCGGCTGCATCATGGCCGCCCTCACCGCCGGATGGATGGCGCACCTCGACCCCAAGTGGGTCTTCGTCGTGGGCGTCACGCCCGCCCTGCTCACGTTCTGGATCCGCTTCATGGTGCCCGAGCCCGAGGAGTGGGCCAGCAAGGCCAAGCACGCGCCCGTGCCGCCGCTGTCCTCGATCTTCTCGCGTGAACTGCGAAGCACCACGTTCCTGGTCACCGCCCTCACCGGCATCGCGCTCACCACCGTCTGGGCCTTCCTCTACTTCGGCCCCCAGGCCGTCAAGGGCATGCCCGAGATCGCCTCGTGGCCCGTGGCCGAGCAGCAGAAGCTCGTCACCCGCGTCACCGTCGCCTATCTGCTCGTCAACATCGCGGGCAACTACTTCGCCACGTACCTCGCCGAGTGGGTGGGCTACCGCAAGGCCTTCACCTTCCTCTTCGCCGCGTCGATGGCCAGCTACATGCTCCTCTTCCGCGATCCGCTGACGCTCGACGAGGTCTATGTCGACATGTGCGTCGCGGCCTTCTTCTCCCTCGGGCTCTTCGGGCTCTTCCCCCTCTACATCCCGCCCCTCTTCCCGACGATGGTCCGCACGCTGGGCGCGGGGTTCACCTACAACGCCGGGCGGCTCATCTCCGCCGCGGGCGCGATCTTCGGCGGCCTCATCGCCGCCACCAGCGGCGGGTCCAACCGCGTCATCTTCTGGACGGCCCTGCTCTACATCCCCGGCATGCTCATCACCATGGTCATCCCGGTGCCCGCCCGCGACGGCCGCGCGTCGAAGCCCTCCTGACGCCGCTCAGCCCGGCAGGCCGAGGAACTCCCGCGCCGCCTTGTGCAGCATCCAGTCGCGGGCGCGGTCCCCAAGTTCGCCCGCCATCGACTCGATCAGCGATCCCGGCGTCGCCTCGCCCAGCGGGAAGGGGTAGTCGGAGCCCAGCGCGATCCGTTCCGCGCCCATCACGCTCACCAGGAGCCGCAACGCCGCAGGGTCGTGCACCAGCGAATCGACCCAGAACCTCGCGGGCCTCGCGCACGCGCAGCTCGCGACGTAGCAGCGGGGGCCCTTGGGATTGTCCACCGCGCACAGGTCGGACCTGGCCTCGAACCCGTGCTGCAGCCGCCCCAGCGTGGCGGCGAACGACCCGCCCCCGTGCGCAAAGCACCACCGCAGCGACGGCAGCCGATCGATGAGCCCTGAGAAGAGCACGCTCTGGATCGCCAGGCACGTCTCCGCGGGCATGCCCACCAGCCACGCGCCCCAGTACCTGGCCAGCCGCTCCTCGCCCAGCATCTCCCAGGGATGCACGAAGATGCACGCCCCCAGCTTCTCCGCATGCTCGAAGATCGGCCGCAGCGACTGTTCGCCCAGGTTCGTCCCGTTCACGTTCGTGCCGATTTGCACGCCCTTGAGCCCGAGCTCGCGCACGCACCGTTCGAGTTCGCGGCACGCGAGGTCGGCGTCCTGCATGGGAATCGTCCCCAGCCCCGTGAACCGCTCAGGCCGATCGCGACAGATCCCCGCGATGTGGTCGTTGAGCAGCCGGGCGAGGTCGTAGGCGTCGCCGGGCTTGGCCCAGTACGAGAACATCACCGGCACCGTCGAGAGGGCCTGCATCGTCACGCCCGAGGCGAGCATCTCCTGCTCGCGAACGGCCGGATCCCAGCAGTTGGCTCCGATCTCGCGGAACGACTTGGTCGAGCCGTCCGGGAGCGTCTGGAGCATCCTCGCGCAGCCGGGTCGCTCATGGGCCAACTCGATCCACCCGGCATACCCGCTCCGAGCGGTCCAGCTCGGCCATGAGCGGGGCAGGATGTGGGTGTGAAGGTCGAGCTTCATGGAGGGAGCGTAGACGCACCTGGGTCGCCGGCAGAACCTATCGTTTGGGGGCGAGAGGCCGGCCTGAAGCCAACCCCGCACGGAGGGATCGTCATGAGCGAGTCGATGTCGAGCGTGTCCGAGTCACGACCCAGGTTCAGTCCAGCCCGCCGGACTCGATCATGGACACTCGGGCCCGGCGTGGCGGCGTGGATCGGCTGCTCGTCGATGCTGACGGGAGCGGCCGCGTTCGCGCAGGACGCCGACACGACCTTGCTCTTGTCGTTCGAGAACTCGATGAACGGCGCGGCGGGCGAGACGCCCAGCGTCGCGACCGGCGTCTCGTATCAGGGGGGCGTGATCGGACAGGCCGCGCTCTTCCCCGCCGGCAACACGGTGCGGTACGCGACCGCGGGCAACATCAACGCGCTCGAGGGGACGCTCGAGTTCTGGCTTCGACCGACATGGGCCGGGGGCGACGGACAAACGCGCACCTTCCTCAAGGTGGGTGACGGCGGCGGCATTCTGTTCGCCAAGGACGGCGCCAACAACCTCCGCAGCATCTTCAACCGCTATGCGGTCGGAGGGCTCCCGGAGATGGGTGTGGCCGCCAACGTCGGGGGGTGGCCGGCGAATCAGTGGCGACATGTCGCCTTCTCCTGGAGCAGCGCGTCGAGGCGATTGCGGCTGTTCATCGACGGATCGCTCGTCGGCACCCAGACGCTGCCGGTCGCGCTGCCTGCGGTCAATCAGTCGCTCTTCCAGCTCGGAGCCGACGGCACGTCGGCCCACGCCTCCGCCCTGATCGACGAACTGCGCATCAGCGCGGTCGAGCGATCCCCGGCCGAGATCGCGAACCGATACCTCGCCCAGTTGCCCCTCACGTCGCTGTCGATCGAGCCCTCGACGGTCTCCCTCTTCCCCGGCTGGCGGCGTCACGTGACGCTTACGGGAGGAACCGCCGGTGGCGTTCGATCGATCCCCTCGGTCGGCGCGTCGTGGAGCACGAGCAACCCGGCCGTTGCTGCCGTCGATTCGCAAGGCCGCATCATCGCGGTGGGGCCCGGTGTCGCCGCGTTGACCGCCAGCGTCGGCGGCGTGTCGGCCAACGTCAATGTGACCGTCACCGCGCCGGTCCGACCCGTCGAGACCCGGACCGTGAGCGAGTCGCTCGCCACCCCCATGCCCGGCTTTCTGTGGGAAGTGCCCGTGGCGATCATCCGCTATCTGCCCACCCGCGACGGCCGCAACGTGGATGCCGCCGTGGCCGACTTCTCGGGCACGTTGGCGAACCTCGAGTCGCTCATCTCGAACTACGAGATCGAGACCAAGTTCATGCTCGAGGAGGGCAGCCGGTTCCGCGGGTACGCCAGCCCCGCCGCGCCGCCCAGTCTCGGATACCGCGTCGTGGCGATCGTCAACGTCTACGAGCCGCTGCCGCCCGACACCAATCCCGGTCACGGCACGGGATCTCCGAACGTCCACTTTCCCGACTATGAGCAGATCCTCACTCGACTCGATGCCGCGAACTGGGTCAACGACCTGGGCGTCAAGGAGGTATGGCTCTGGGGCTATCACTTCGGCAACATCGTGCCGGTGGAGTCCAACATGTCCAGCCCGACGACGGGCGACGTCTCGAACAGCAACCGTTTCGGCGACGACCTGCCGATCTATCAACGAACCTACACGCTGTACAACTACAACTTCACTCGCACGAGCAACGAATCCGTCCACAACCACGGGCACCAGATCGAGGCGGTCCTTTCGCACGTGGCGCAGCGGCAGGACGGCAATACCGACCTCTTCTGGAACAAGTTCGTCGGACGCAACCAGTTCGGTCAGTTCATCCCGGGTCGGTGCGGCTGGACCCACATGCCGCCCAACACCGTCAATCATTACGACTACTACAACTCGTCGGTCGTCGACAGCGACATCGAGGACTGGACGCCCGCCGGCACCGGAGTCCGCCGGGCGGTCAACGCATCCAGGTGGGGCGGACTTCAGTACGCCTGGCCGCGAGTTCCGACCGATCTGACCCAACATCAGTGGTACATCTATTGGATGCAGGCGATTCCCGGCATGGGCAACACCATCGGCAACAGCCCGGGACCAGGCCGCATGACCAACTGGTGGTGGTACCTCGCCGACTGGGACGCCGCGTTCGCCGCCACGACCGCCTCGTACGGCCTGCACGCCCCCTGCAACCCGCCGAGTTGGACCCTCCAACCCGCCGATGCGTCGCCGCCCGCGGGCGCCGCCCTCGTGCTCAACGGCGCCGTGTCGGGGGATCCCTCGATGACCTTTCGTTGGCGTCGCAACGACGTTCCGCTCGTCGACGGTGGCCGGGTGTCGGGGGCATCGACCGCCACCCTTCGCGTCTCCTCCGCTGCCGCAGCCGACTCCGGCCGATACACGCTCGTGGCGACCAACGCGTGCGGCGCGATCGTTTCTCGCATCGCCTCCGTCGGCGTGGGACCCTGCAGCGCCGACTTCAATCAGGACGGCGGCGTGGACGGCGCCGACATCGAGGCCTTCTTCACGGCATGGGTCTCGGGCGATTCCGCCGCCGATGTCAACCAGGACGGCGGGGTCGACGGAAGCGACGTCGAATCGTTCATCGTGCCCTGGTCGAATGGGGGCTGCTGACTGGGCGGTGCCGAGCCGCGTGTCCGCTCGCCGACGGGCTGCCGCCTTGCCGCAATTCCTTCGGATTCGGCTCCGTCTTCAGGTCGTCTCGCACGGTCGGAGCAGGAGTCTCCCGCATCTCGCGCACTCGTCGCGAGCGGTTCGAGGCGAGCTCCCTCCGTCGTCGAAACGCCCTATCGATACAGCGTGCAGAACCGAAAGGGCGTGGCCCACTCCTCCCGTGGCCGGAACGCGATGGCCACCTCCTGACCCTGCAGGGCCGACTCGGTGAGCACAACGTGATCGGGGTGCTCCTTGGCCCGCTCGAACCCCTCGTCGCTGACGCGGCAAATCACCTTGCGGAACGGTCCCGCCAGCCACGCGGCGACCTCGGGCGTGTCCTTGAACTCCAAGCACGCCGCGAGCGAGGCCTGCGCCGCGCCCAGCATCGCGAACCCCTGTGGAACCGACTCGCGGACGAGGATGTACATCTTCATCGGTGATGGCTCCGCTGTGGCGACTTGGGTCCCTTCACGCCCCCGTCGCGTGCCGCAAGCCCGCCACGCTCGCCTCGAAGGGGCTCACGTCGTGCCTCGCCTGCGAGAGGAATCCCTCGATGGCGCCGATGCGGGCGATGGCCTCGTCGACCGTCGGGTCGCTCCCCGGCTCATACGCGTTGCAGCTGATCTTGTCGTAGTTGCGCTGATGCGCCGCCACCAGCCGCACCGCCTTGGTGGCCGCCGCCAGGTGCTGGGGCGAGGCCACTTCGCGCATCACGCGGCTCTTGCTCCTCACGATGTCGATCGCCGGATACAGGCCCCGCGACGCCAACTCGCGCGAGAGGATCACGTGCCCGTCGAGCAGGCCCATCGTCTCCTCGGCCACCGGGTCCTCGAAGTCGTCCGCGGGCGTCAGCACCGTGTAGAACCCCGTGATCGATCCGGACTCGTCCGTGCCCGCCCGCTCGAACATCCGGGGCAGTTCCGCGAAGACCGACGCGGGGAACCCCTGCCTGCCCGGCGGCTCGCCCGCCGCCAGGCCCACCTCGCGAAGGGCCCGGGCGAACCGCGTCACCGAGTCCATCAGCAGCACCACGTGCTCGCCGCGGCTTCTCGCCGCCTCCGCGATGGCCAGCGCGGTGTGCGCCGCCCGAAGCCGCAGCAGCGCGGGCTGGTCCGACGTCGACACCACCACGGCCGCCCGCTCGAGCCCCTCATCCGACAGGTCATCCTCGATGAACCCCGCCACTTCCCGCCCGCGCTCGCCCACCAGCGCGAGCACGATCAGGTCCGCCTGCACGTTCCGGGCGATCATCGACAGCAGGCTGCTCTTGCCCACGCCCGGGGGCGCGAAGATGCCCACCCGCTGGCCGCGGCCGATCGTCAGGCACCCGTCGAGCGCACGCACCCCCGTCACCAGCGGCTCGCGGATCCTCGCACGCCTGAGGGGCGGCGGCGGGGGCGCGGTCAACGGCCCTCGCTCCTCGATCCCCAGCGATCCCTTCGAATCGATCGGTCGCCCCAACGCGTCGAGCACCCGCCCCCGCACCTCCGGACCGCACGGCGTCAGCAGCACGCGGCCCGCGGGCATCACCGCCGCCCCCGCCTCCACGCCCTCCATCGCGCCCAGGGCCATCAGGATCACGCCCTCGCGGTCGAAGCCCACGACCTCGACGTCCAGTTCGACCTGCCCCGGCCGCTTCACGCGGCAGATCTCGCCGATGCGACCCTCCGGCAACTCGGCCCGGATCACCGTGCCCGTCACCGCGATCACGCGACCGACCCTGGCCACGCCGTCGAAGCGGGCCAGCCGCTCCTCGATCTCGCGGGGAAGCGTCACGGGCGGAATCGATCGTGCCTGGTCGTTCATGCTCGTCTCGTCGTCTCTCACGCGCCGACTCACGCCTTCGGACGCCCCGGGCGCCCTTCCAGCAGCCTCCGCTCGAGTTCCGCCAGTCGCGTCTCGAGCGACCCGTCGCGCACGCCGTCCACCGCGTGCAGCAGCACCGACCCCCTCGCGAGCGACGCACGATCGATCACCCGCACCGTCCCGTGGAAGCCCGCCGCCGCGACGACGTGGCCGAGCGCGTCGCGGACGAACGCCGCATCCTCAGGGTGCATCTCGACGGCCACCGCCGTCTCGCGGCGCGCGTGCGCCAAGGTGTGTGCCGCCAGTTCGATCACCCGGCCCGGGTCGGCCGTCAGTTCCGCCCGAAGGATCGCGCCGGCGAGTCGCACGGCCAAGGCGATGCTCGCCGCCTCGCGTTCCTGCCGGTGCGTCGACTCGGCCTGCTCGATCGCCGCCAGCAAGGCGTTGATCCGCGTCACGGCCTCGCTCGTCGCGCGGACGGCCACGGCCGCCGACTCCTCGCGGGCCTTGTCCAGCATCGCGTCGGCCTCGCGACGCGCGCAGGCCAGCGTCTCGGTCGCTTGCGCGCGGAGGCGTTCCGCCTCCTGCTCGGCCCTTCGCGAGAGTCGTGTCAGCGAGAACAGCGGCTCGAGTTCATCGGCCGCCGGACGCCTCACCACGCGAGCGATGCGGCCCGCGCTCATCGTGTCGCCTCCGCCGTCGCGCCGGCCAGGAGTCGCTTCAGGCAGGCCCACTCATCGTCGGGCATGCCCGCCTTGAACACGGGGGCCGCCTCGAGCAGGCGGGGAAGGTTCGTCATGGCCCCGCCCGCCAGCGACTTCGAGATTCGGTCGTCGAGCCGATGCCACGCCGAGGCGAGCAGGCCATGGCCCGTGTTGCGGACCAGATCGCGGCCTCGCAGTTCCGATTCCGTCAACGCCAGCCCCACGTCGAGCGCGAGCGACGCCAGCACCCGCCCGGCCCGCGGCGGCCACGCCGCCCCTTCGGCCGCCCGCTGCGAGGCCGCCACGTCGTCGGCGCCCAGCGCGAGCATGAGGGTCGCGCGGCGTTCGTTCCCCAAGCGACACGCCTCGCCGCACGCGATCAATCCTGCCGACTCGATCACCCGCTCGATCGTCGCGCCCGTCGCGTCCGACAGCAGGTCGGCCCAGAACCCGGGCACGGTCTCCATCGCCTCCTGAACACGCCGCACGCACGCGGCGCGGCGCATCGCGAGAAATCGCTCCACCCTCGCCGTTCGCCCGCCCGGAGCCGCCAGCAACGCCCGCATCGGCGATTCGGCCTCCGGCGAAGCGCCCACGGCCATCGCACGCATCGCCTCGATGGCGGCCGCGGCTTCGCGGGTTCTTCGCATCGGCGTCGCCGTCGTGCTCACGCCCGGCCCTCCGTCGCTCGCCGCAGCGATCGCCACTGGAGCCACGCCAAGGTCAGCATCGTCGCCACGGTGAACGCCATGAGCGTGCGATCGAGGGGCGTCAATCCCGACGTCCGTTCATCGCGTGGCGTCGTCGACGTCGCCATCGCCTTCATGGCCGTCGTCGCCTCCACACGCTCGGCCGCGGTCCCCGCCACGATGATCGTCGCGTCGGTGGCTGGATTGACCTCAGGGAACGTCGCTCGCACGGCCAGCATCGTCCGGTCCCGAAGGGGCGCCTCCGCAGGCGTGCCCGCGAGCCCCGCGCTCCGCAGCGTCACCAAGAGCGTCGGACGCGAGGCCGCTCGCCCGGTCGCCTCGCCCTGGGCCTCCGCCACCACCACGCTCGCGACCGTCACGCCGTCGAGCAGTTCGAGCGAACGCTCCAACGCCGCGGCCCGACGCCGACGTTCGCGGGCGGTCTCGTCGGCCCTCGTCGGGAACATCGACGGCTCGTCGCTCGATCCCCCGCGAGTCGGACGTGGCAACCCGAGTTCCGCGAGCGTCTGTCGCGACGCCGCGGCGGCCGACGTGGGCGAGGTCACCGCGTGCTGCTCGCGGCCGCCCGAACGCCGCTCCTCCACCCGCACGGCGGGCACGTCGCGCTGCTCGAGCGCGGCGGCGATCTCGATGGCCTCCCGCTGCGTCGTCGCCGTGGCGATCACCTCGCGGGGCGCCTCTCGCTCGCACGCGGGCAAGAGCCAGCACGCCGCGGCGATGCACAGCCACACGCCACGCCCCGAGCGGTCTTGGTCCGTTCGTCCCATCGACCACATACATTAGCCCCGCAGCCACCCTCCACCCCTCCCGGAGCATCGCACGAGCCATGCCGACCTTCACCGCCGCCTCGCCCGCCACCGGCCGTCCACTCGAGCGATCCTTCGACGCCTCCACCCCCGAAGCGGTCGATCACGCCTGTCGCCACGCCGCGGCGGCCTTCGACCACGGCAGCGACGATCATGCCCGTGCAACGCTCCTTCGCGAGGCCGCCTCGGGCATCGCCGGCCTCGGTGACCGGCTCCTCGAGACCGCCTCGGCCGAAACCGGCCTCGCGCTGCCCCGACTCGCGGGCGAACGCGACCGCACCATCTTCACCCTCCGCATGTTCGCCGACCTCGCCGAATCGGGCGCGTGGCGACGCGAGTGCAGCGATGCCGCCCAGCCCGAACGCACGCCGCTGCCCAAGCCCGCCCTCCGCCGATTCCTGCTGCCGCTGGGGCCCGTCGCGGTCTTCGGGGCGAGCAACTTCCCCCTCGCCTACTCGACCGCAGGTGGCGACACGGCCTCCGCGCTCGCCGCGGGGTGCCCCGTGGTCGTCAAGGGTCACGCCCTTCACCCGGCCACGGGCGAGCTGGTCGCCTCGGTCGTCGTCGACGCCGTCAGGAAGGCGGGTCTGCATCCCGGCACGTTCACGCTGTTGCCCGCGGGTGGCGAACGTGACCACGCGGTGGGGGCCGAGCTCGTCACCCACCCCGCCATCCGTGCCGCGGGGTTCACCGGTTCGCACGGCGGCGGCATGGCGCTCCACCGCCTCGCGCAGGCACGCCCCGAGCCCATTCCCGTCTTCGCCGAGATGGGCAGCGTCAATCCAGTCTTCGTGCTGCCCCGTGCGGCGACGAGCGACGGCGCGGCCATCGCCGAGCGGCTCTTCGCCAGCGTGAGCAACAGCTGCGGACAGATGTGCACGTGCCCGGGCCTGGTCTTCGTGCCCGCCCGCGCCGCGGCGTCGCTCGTCGACCGACTCGGCGCCCTCGCGAGCGAGTCGGCCGCCCAGCCCATGCTCTCGCAGGGCATGCGACAGGCCTTCGGCCGTCGCATCGACGAATGTCGCCGCGTGGGCGGCGTGCACCTGCTGGCGTCGGGCCGCGCCGCAGCGGGCGAAGGGTTCCACCAACCCCTCGTCCTGCTCCGCACCGACGCGGCCACCTTCGAGGCGAGCCCCACGCTTCGCGACGAGTGCTTCGGGCCCTCCACGATCATCGTCGAGTGCGAGGGCGTCGAGGCGATGCTCGCCGCCGTCGCCTCGCTGCCGGGCAGCCTGGCGGCGTCCATCTTCCACGCCCCGGGCGACGACACCGACGGGAAGCGGCTCGAGCGGGCCCTGCTGCGTCGCGTCGGACGTCTGGTCTTCAATGGCGTGCCCACCGGCGTCGAGGTGTCGCCCGCGATGGTGCACGGCGGACCCTACCCGGCGACGAACCAGCCCCACACGACGGCCGTGGGCGCGATGGCCATCGAGCGGTGGTGCCGCCCCGTGTGCCTGCAGAATCACCCGGGGTGGTGAAGGCGGGGGTCGGCGAGGGCCGGGCCCTACGCTCTCCCCATCATGCTCCGAGACATCGAGCGGGTGTTGATCGACCGGGAACGGATCGCCGCACGCGTGCGGGAGATCGCCGCCGCGATGTCGGCCGACTTCGCCCGCGACACCGCGCACCTGCCCGAGTCCGAACGCGACGGCCGCATCGTCCTGATGCCCGTGCTCACCGGCTCCATCGTCTTCGTCGCCGACCTCATCCGCCACCTGCCCCACAAGCTCAGCCTCGGCCTGGTCGCCGTGTCGAGCTACCCGGGCAAGAGCGTCGAGAGCAAGGGCGTGTCGATCCGCGGCGAGTTGCCCGGCGACCTCGAAGGCAAGCACGTCGTCATCATCGACGACATCCTCGACAGCGGCCAGACCCTCGACGTGCTCAGCCGCCTCGTCCGCGAGCGTCGCCCCGCCAGCGTGCGGCTCTGCGTGCTGCTCCGCAAGCCCGGCAAGGCCAAGATCGACGTGCGCCCCGACTACGTGGGCTTCGACATCCCCGACGAGTTCGTGGTCGGGTACGGGCTCGACTACGACGGCTTCCACCGCAACCACCCCGAGATCGTCACCCTCCGCCCCGAGGCACGCTGAGCCCTCATGAGCCACACGCCCTCGCCATTCATCGTCGACACCCGGCCCGCGAGACGGTCCGTCGTGTTGCGCAGTTGGAGGGGCGTCCTCTTCCCGCTCGGGCTCGCGTGGGGCTTTTCCGCCGTGGGCGAGCGATTCGCGTCCATGAATGCGGAGATTCCCTTCCGCGAGCACATCGCTCCCGGCTGCGGGATCCTCGCGTGGCTGCTCGTGCTCCGTGCCGCGTGGGTGCTCGGACGCGAGGTCCTGCTCCGCCGCTCCCGCCGCTACCGCCTCACCGCCACCGACATCACCTTCGAGAGCGGCATCCTCCACCGCACCTCGGGCACGCTGCCCGTCCGCAACATCCAGCAGATCGTCGTCGACCGCACCGCGGGGGAGCGGGCCCTGGGCCTGGGCACCCTGCTCGTCAGCAGCGCGGGGTCGCACCGCGTCGATGTCGCGTGGGTGAGCGTCGCCGACGCCGACGCGCTGGCCGCCACCATCCGCCAGACCCTCGATGAGCAACGTCCCATGCCAGGCTTTCTCGACGACGCCCCAGGCAAGCCGCCCGCCACGCCCATCGTCCTCGGCCTGGTCGGCGGCATCGGCGCGGGCAAGTCCGCCGTCGCCGCCATCCTCGGCCAACTCGGCTGCCTCGTCGTCGATGCCGACCGCGACGCTCGCGCCGCCATCGATCGCCCCGAGATCCAGCAGCAACTCGTGCGGTGGTGGGGGCCTTCGATCCTGAACGCCGAAGGCAAGGTCAACCGCAAGGCCGTCGCCGCCATCGTCTTCGACGACCCCACCCAGCGCACGCGCCTCGAGTCCGTGCTCCACCCCGTCATCAAGGCCTTCCGGGGCGAGGTCATCGACCGCGCCCGCTCGCAGGGCATGCGGGGCGTCGTCATCGACGCGCCCCTGCTCTTCGAGGCCCGGAGCGACACGGAGTGCGACGCCGTCATCTTCGTCGACACCCCCCTCGAGCGACGCATCGAGCATGTCGAGGCCCGCGGCTGGACCGCCGCCGAACTCGAACGCCGCGAACGGGCCCAGATGCCCTTGGCCGAGAAGCGTTCGAGGTGTCAGGCCACGGTCGTGAACGACGGATCGCTCGAGACGCTCGCCCAGCGCGTGAAGGCCGTCTTCGAGGACCTCGCCGCCCGCCACGCCCGTGGCGAGACGCTCCGCCCGTCCGCGGTCGGTTCCTGACCGATCCGCCCGAATCCGAACATCGTGTGCCGGTGGGGTGCAAGATCACGCACCATGCGCCGAAGTGCGGGTGCCGCCGGCATGGGGAAGGTCCCCGTATCCTCACGGCGGACGAGCGGCCATGGCGGACACACCCGACAAACCCCTGCCGAGCGACGAGGCATCGCACCCCGATGCCCAGGAACTCGAGTCCATCGCGCTGGGCCGCAGCGTGAGCGAAGCCGCGTTGCTCCACGCGGCCGAGTGCCCGGGCTGCCAAGCGACCATCCGCGAGATCGAGGCCAACAACCGCTTCCTGTCGCAGATGATCTCCGCGGCACGCTCCGCGTCGGTACCGCTGCCTTCCCCGATGGCCCAGTTGCCGTCGATCCCCGGCTACGAACTGCTGGGCGAGATCCACCGGGGGGGCCAGGGCGTGGTCTTCCGTGCACGGCAGATCGCCACCAAGCGCGAGGTGGCCATCAAGCTCCCGCTGGCGGGCTCCTTCCTCACCGCCAAGGCCAAGGTTCGCTTCGAGCGTGAGATCGAGCTGGTGGCGCAGATGCACCATCCCAACATCGTCACGGTGCACGACTCGGGCCTCACGCCCGACGGCCGCTACTTCATCGTGATGGAGCTCATCGACGGCGTGACCCTCGATCGCTTCATCGCCTCGGGGAGCGAGCAGAGCACCGTCACGGGCCGTCGTCGCGTCGAGTTCATCCTCCGCCTGTTCGCCCGCATCGCCGGCGCGGTGCAGCACGCGCACGCTCGCGGCGTCATCCACCGCGACCTCAAGCCCGGCAACGTGCTCGTCGATGCGCAAGGACAGCCGCACGTCGTCGACTTCGGCCTGGCCCGACGCGGCGAGTGGTCGCCCGAGAACTCGCCCACGCTCGTCGACGAGTTTCAGGGCACGCCCGCCTACGCCTCGCCCGAGCAGGTCAGCGGCGACCCTCGCGCCATCGACGTCCGCACCGACATCTACTCGATGGGCGTCATGCTCTACCGCGCCCTGACCGGCCACTGGCCCTACGCCGTGGAGGGCTCGCTCTCCGACCAGATCCGCAACATCAAGCACGCCCTTCCCCAGGCGCCCTCGCGTCGCGTGCGTCACGTCGATCCGGACGTCGACACGGTGGTCCTCACCGCGCTCGCCAAGGAGCCGCAGCGAAGGTACCAATCCGCCGCCGCCTTCGAGGCCGATCTCAACGCGTGTCTCGCGGGCCAGCCCATCTCGGCGCGACGCGCGGGCGTGCTCTACGTCGTCCGCAAGGCCGCCGCGAGGCACAAGGCCGTCACCATCACCGCCGCCGCGGCCGTCATCGCGCTCGGCGCGTCGATCTACTCGTGGCAGATGCGTCGCCAGGCGATCGTCGAGATCGCCGAGGAACGTGCGTGGGCGCAGACCGCGGCCGCGTCGCTGTCGCAGCGATTGCTCGAGCAGATCGCCGCCGCGGGCGGCGGGGCGATGCAGCAGGGCTTCGCCCGCCGCGTGCTCGACTCGGCCGCGGCCGATCTCGATCGGGGCATGGCCACCGATCGCCCGCTGACGCACGCCTCGCTGCGGGCGCAGCTCGGCCGCATGTACGCGCGACTCGACCAGCACAGTGCGGCGTTGCACCACTTCCAGGCCGGTCTCGCCGCCATCAACCTCGCCCGCGCCGACCCTGACGACCTTCGCTCGCAGCTCCGCATCGACATGGTGGGGGCGCAGAAGGCGCTGGGCAGGTTCAGCGACGCGGCCGAGTCCGCGAAGGCCGCCATCGATGCCGCCGATCGCGCGGGAGCCGCCGGACAGACCCGCGCCGTCCACGCCCACGCCGAACTCCTCGCCGCCGCCGTGCAGGCCGGCGTTCCCTCCGGCGACTTCTCGCTCAAGACCGCGGTCGACAAGGCCCGTGCCGATCTCGACGCGATGCCGCTGGCGTCGGAGTCCGCGCGTGCCGCGCTGTTGTGCGAGTTGGCCAAGGCTTCGCTGGCGATGGACGAGCCTGCCGTCGCGCTGCGCGACGCCGAAGCGGCGATGGCCCTCGCCACCGTGTCGGGCGACGCGCTGGCCGCGGTGAATGCCGGCGCGGTGCAGGCCCGCGTGTTCGCGATCCGGGGCGACTTCGAGTCGTGCTTCAGGGCCATCCGCGAGCAGGTGAACGCGCTCTCGACCGAGCGCCACGCGTGGGCGGCCAAGGCGCTGCTCGCCGCGGGCGAGTCGCCCGACGCGCTCGGCGTCGATGCCTCGCTTGCGCCCGTGCTCGTCCAGCACGCGGATGATCTCGCCGGGATGCTCCGTGCCGTCGTCAACGGCGATCAGGCTCGCGCCGCGTCGCTGCTGGTGGCCGCCGCTCGCGGCTCGCTCCAGCTGCGTCAAGGGGTGCGAGGCGCCGAGCTCGCCGCCGCCGGGGCCGACATCCTGCTCGCCTCGGTCGGTCCCGGCGAGCCGGGGCGGCTCGAGGCCCTCCGCGTGGCGGCGTCGGGTTGGGCCATGGCGGGCAGCCCCGCACAGGAACTCGCCACGCTCCGCGAGGCCGTCGAGTGCGCCCGTGCGGCCAAGCGGCCCGAGCCGCGGACCGAGATCGAACTCTGGACCCGGCTCTCGAAGGCCGCGGAAGCCGTCGGCGATCGCGACACGGCCCTCGACGCCGCCACCCGTGCGGCCAACATCGCGTCGCTCGGCGGACGCTCCCTCACCTCGCTGCGGCTGCTCTTCGAGCGAGCCAAACTCCTCGAGCGGCTGGGCCTGGGCGAGGCGGCCCTTGGCGCCTACGAGGGCTGTCTCTTCGTGGCCTCCCGCCGCGGCGAGTGGCAGTCATGGGCCGAGATCCAGCTTCACCTCGCACGGCTCCGCACGGCTCGAGGTGAACTCGGCGACGCGATTGCGCCCCTGCTCGCCGGCGAGGCCGTGGTCGACCGCATGCAAGGGCTCGATCCCGTCATGCGTCACGCGCTGTGCCTGAACAGGGTGCCCGTGCTCGACGCGCTGGGGGAAGTGGGCGACGTGCGACGCATGCTCGGCGACGCCGTCACGGGCACGACCCAAACCCTCGGCACGTCGTCGTCCATCACGAGGCGGCTGCTCGAATCGGGCGTCATGTGGAGCGAATCGCAGGGCGATCGCGTGCAGGCTTCGGCGTGGCGGCGGCTCCTTCGCGACGGTCGCGACGCGGCCCCCTGATCGGTTGGCCAGCACGGGTTGGCCCGCGGCGTTCTCGATCAGGCCCGTGCCGGTCCGTGCGCCGCGGCGATCCGCCGGGGCGCCTCGCGGTCGCCGGCGAAGGGCAAGCCGAGTTCCTCGCACACCATGCGGCACGAGATCATCGCCGACAGGAAGATCGTCGGCAGCCCCGACCCCGGGTGCGTGCCCCCGCCCACGAGGTACATGTTGTCGAAGCCCTTGAGCTTGTTCTGCGGCCGCAGGTGCAGCATCTGCCCCAGGTTGTGCGCGAGGTTGAAGGTCGCGCCGAAGTTGATCCGGCCCTCGGCCCAGTCGCGGGGCGTCAGCGCGGTCTCGGCGACGATCCGATCGCGGATGTCGTCAAGGCCGAACCTCGCCTCCATCTGGTCGAGCATCGACTCCCGGATCTCGCCCGCCTTGGCCCGCCAATCGACCTGACATTGGCAGTTGGGCGTGGGCATGAGCACGTAGAGCGCGCTGTCTCCCTTGGGGGCCAGCGTCGGATCGAGCCGCGAAGGGTTGCAGACGTAGAGGGAGGGATCGTCGCTCAGGCGGCCGTTCTCGACGATGTCATCGAGGTTCTCGCGGTACTTCCCCGAGACGTAGATGGTGTGGTGGGGGAGATCGATGCTCCCCTTGACGCCCAGGTACAGCATCGCCGTGCTGCACGAGTAGCGGCGTGAATCGAGGTGCGGCTGGCCGTACTCGCCCCCGTGCACGCGGGCGTGCTCGACGGCCGCCGGGGGCAGCAGGTTCTTGAGCGCCCAGGTCGCGTCGGCGTTGACGACCACGTGATCGTGCGCGATGACGCGTCCGCCGGTCTCGACCGCGGTCGCGCGAGGCCCGTTGGCCGTGTCGACGAACCGCAACCCGTCGACCTTGGCGTTGGTCACGATCTCGACGCCCAGTCGCCTCGCCACGTCGGCCATGGCGAGCATCAACGCGTGGCAACCGCCGCGGGGGTGCCACACGCCCCACTCGTACTCGATGAAGGGCAGGATGGTGAAGAGGCTCGGGCACTCGAAGGGGCTCATGCCCAGGTACTTGCTCTGGAAGCTCACCGCCAGCTTCACGTGCGGGTCGCTGAAGTAGCGGCCAAGGAGGTCGTGCACCGAGAGGTGGGGGGCCAGCACCGGGCCCACCTTGAGCGTGTCGCGCCAGGTGGCCGGGCCGAAGAGGTCGAGCGGGCTCGACATCTTGTTGCGGAGGATCGGCTCGCTGTGGCGGAGCTTGTAGCGGTTGTCGCTGATGAAGCGGGCGAAGTTCGCGCCGTCACGCGGGTTGATCGCCGCGATGCGCCGAGACATCTCCGCGATGTCCTGCGTGGCGTCCAGCACGTGGGGGGACGCGCCCTGGCGGCCGAGGATCAGCCGGTACATCGGGTCCAGCCGCGTCATGTGCACGTGGTCCTCGAGCCGCTCGCCCGCCGCGGCGAAGACCTCCTCGAGCACGTAGGGCATCATGAAGAACGTCGGCCCCTTGTCGAAGGCGAAGTCCCCCACGCGCACCCGCGCCGTGCGGCCCCCGACGATGGGCTCGGCCTCGTAGACGCGGACCTTGGCCCCCGACGCCGCCAGCAGCACCGCCGCGGCAAGCCCGCCGGGCCCCGCGCCGACGATGGCGACGGTGCCGCGACCTTCGTGATCGGGGGACATCGCGGGCACGTCCGCCTCCGTCGGGATGTTCAGGGATGAGGCCTCGGACGGGAACACGGTGGTGGGCATGGCGGCTTTCGGTTCGATGCGGCAGGGCCGTTGGATGAAGGGCGATGGTATCGGCCGCAGGTTGCGAGCGGAGTCGCTGGCGTGGTCGGTCGTGACGCAAATCGCACGGGTGTTGAGGACCCCGGAGGGGGCCACGACCGTAGCGGCGGGTGAAACGAACCCGCAGAGCGGGTGAGTGGAACCCGCCGTGAGACGTGATGCGGACACCCGCCCCGCGAGGGGCGGACGAGGGTCGAGGTGCGGTCGTCGGCCCCGCCGGGGCCGTGCGCGAGTTGGCGTCGTTCCACGGGTTCACCTCACCCGCTGCGCGGGTTCGGTTCACCCGTGGCAACGCTCGTGGGCCCTGCGGGCCCTTGGTTCGGATGGTCCGTGGTCCCTGAGGGACCGACGGGTGGAGCGGCGGGTGCGCTGAACCCGTCGTGTCGCTTGCTGTGCGAACCCACCCGCGAGGAGCGGTCGAGGGTACATCCTCTCGAGCGAACGTCCATGACGACATCTTGGTGTCATGCTCCCCGGGTGTCCCGTTCCCGTCGTACGCTCCCCTCACCCCATGCCTTCCCTCTGGGCCACCACGCCGCTCGCCGAACGCCTCGACTGGGTCGCCTCCTTCCGCCGTCGCGTCGCCCGCGCCGAGCGCGACCTCTGCGACGCCGTGCGCCAGGACACCGGCAAGGAACGCTTCGAGTGTCTCACGGGCGACATCGCCCCCTTGCTCGCCTCGTGCCGCTGGGTCGAACGCAACGCCGCCCGCCTGCTCGCGCCGCATCGCCTCGGCAGCGCACCCTTCTGGATGAGCGGCACCCGCGTCCGCGTCCTTCGCGAACCCGTCGGCCGCGTCGCCATCATCGCCACGTGGAACTACCCGCTCCAGCTCTTGGGCATCCAGCTCGTGCACGCCCTGGCCGCGGGCAACACCGTCCGCGTCAAGCCCTCCGAACGCAGCCCCCGCAGCCAGCGCATGCTCCTCGAGATGGCCGCCGCCGACCTGCCCGAGGGGACGCTCGAGTGGACGGGCCCCGAGCGTGACGAAGGTCCGCGGCTGCTCGCCGGCGAACGCTTCGACCATGTCGTCTTCACCGGCAGCACGCCCGTGGGCCGCGAGGTGGCCGCCAACCTCGCCACGTCCCTCACCCGCTGCACCCTCGAACTCTCCGGCCGCGACTCGGCCTTCGTGCTCAGCGACGCTTCTCCCAAGCTCGCGGCACGCAGCATCTGGGGCGCGGTCTGCCTCAACGCGGGCCAGTCGTGCATGGCCCCCAGGCGTGCCCTCGTCCACGAGGCCGTGTACGAGGAGTTCTGCCGCACGCTCTCGGCGGTGGCCCGCAAGACGGCCCCGCGTCCGATGGCCGACGCCGCGATGGCCGCCCGCTGCGCCCAGCTCGCCAAGGACGCCATCGACCGGGGCGGCCGAGATGCCGCGGGCATGGGCGCGCCAGCCGCCGACGGCGTGATGCTCCGCCCGGTGGCCGTGCTCGATTGCCCCCGCGAGGCCGAACTCATCGAAGGCCGCCACTTCGGCCCCGCCATCGCGGTGGTGCGAGTGGTCGACACCGGCGAGGCGTTGGAGTTGCACCGCCGCTCCGACCAGCACCTCACCGCGAGCGTCTTCACCGCCAAGCCCGCGCGTGCCGCCAAGTTGGTGCCGTACCTTGGCGCCACCAGCGTGATGATCAACGACTGCATCATCCCCGCGGCACACCCCGAGGCCTCGATCGGCGGCCGAGGCGAATCGGGCCTGGGCCTCTCGCGAGGCGAAGCGGGCCTGCTGGAGATGACCCGCGCCGTCTACGTGAGCCGCAGCCCGGGCCTGATGGGCCGCTCGCTCTCGAAGCCCCCGGGATTCGTGGTGGGGCTGTTCGCGAAGGTCTTGCGGTGGACGTACGGGCGTTAGTGCCCTCGTACGCCGAGCGCCACCGCCGCCATCTGCACCAGCGCCACGAAGACGGGCACCGTCGCCATCGCCACCACGCACAGCGTGAGCGTGCGGCCCGTCGCCGGCCGGCGCCTGCCCACGATCTCGATGATCACCACCACCGTCACCACGCTCGCGGTCTTGAGGCCGATCGCGCCCCAGAGCCCGAACTGCTTGATCACCCAGTCCGCGAAGGTGTTCAGCTCCGCCGCGTACATCCCCAGTTCCTTGAAGCGGAAGAGGATCGTGTGCGTCAGCATGATGTCGAGCGCCGAGAGCAGCACGAACCAGCAGTAGAGGTCGGGGTGCAGCACCTTGCGGCGAGTGAGCTTGTCCACCACCGTCATGTTCGCGGGTGCCTGGTTCATGCCGGAAGCCACTGTACGCCCCGATGCCCTCGCTCCCCGGGGCGTACCTTGATCGCGGGCGTGCTCGTCTTCACGCGCCACTTCACGCCGCCACCGGAGCCCGCCGATGCCCTCCAACCCCGTGCCCCCGGCCACCAACCCGCCCGCGAGGCCCTCCCAGCGCGGCGGCTCGGGCAGCATCATCGGCCTGCGGCTTGGCGCTCTCGACTTCATGCGGGCCACCGAGCAGACCGCCGTGCTCCTCTCCCGTGCGGCGGGACGCAAGCTCCCCGCCCCCGTGCAGGGCCAACTCGCCGTCCGCTCCATCGGCGCGTTCCTCAAGGGCAGCTTCTACCGCACCCGCCTGGTCGGCTACGACCATCAGAGCGGCCGGGGCGAGTGCCTGCGGCTCTGGCAGTCGCTGGGCTTCTTCTCGCGGCCCCGCTCGACCGACGACCTCGAGCCCGGTTGGCTCCCCGGTCCCGCGCCCGGCGTCGTGACACGACCCGTCACCGGTGCGGAGTACGCCCTCATGAGCCGCGGCACGTCGCTCCCCTACGGACCCGACGACCACATGAGTCTCGACCTGTGCGTTTGCCCCGTGGACGGCCAGCGAGCCCTCTCGCAAGGACTCTCGGGTGGCAGCGCGGTGGTGCTGGCTGCGGGAAGCCCCGGCGTCTTCTGCGGCCACCATCTTCCCGCGATCACGCACGACGCGGCACCCCCCGCCGCCGACCTGCCCACGCGCGACATCGAGCATGATCAGGCGCACTTCATGATCGTCATGGGCCAGCACGTGTGGGAGCGGTTCCGCGCGGCTCGCGCCGCTCACGCGGGCGACCCGCGCGTGTGGCCCGTCGCCGAGGTCGGCCGCCTGATCGAGCGCCACGCCTCGTTCCGCGACGTGGCGGCGGCGATCATCGCCCGCCGCGAGTTCGAGTCCGCGCTCGACAACGACGACGACGATGTCGCGCTGCTCGACGAGGAGCACCTGCGGCTCTGGGACGGCGCGGTGAGCGAGACGCGGAGTTGTCGCCTCTTCCCCGGTTCGGCGGTCGCGCTCGCCGTGGCCACGCTCCGTGGGCACTTCGGCTTCCACTGCATGATGGGCGTGGCCGAGCACGTCCAGGCCTGCCAGATCGCCGTGGCGTGCCGCGCCCTGGGCGGCGGCATGGTCGCCTTCCCCGTGGCCCGCGAGCGTCGTGCCAACGGCAACACCAGCGGCCTGCGATTCGAGCCCTGGGCCGGCGCGACGCACGAGTGGTTCGCCGCGGGCGACGATTGCGTGCTCTCGTGCTCGGGCATCAGCGCGCACTGCGTGCTCGACGGCGTCCGCCACTCGGGCTCGCCCAAGTCGGGTCGCCGCAGCGTCGACACCATCTGCCTCAGCGCCCGCACCGGCTCCTATCGACGCCTGCAGCACGAGATTCTCCTGCGCGGCACCCGCTGGTGCTCGCTGCCCCCGCGCTCGGTCGACGGCGCGCCGCGTCGCGATCGCGCCAACCCCGGCTGGCGCAACGGCGCGCAGCTCTACGACGACTTCGCGGCGGAAATCGAGAACTACCTGCTCGGCCAGACTCCCGAGGGCGAGGGCGGAGCGTCCGACGGTGATGCGACGTGAGGCTCGACGTTGTTCCGCGAGGGGCGCACGAAGGCCGGGGTGAGGTCGTCGGCCCTTCGGGCCGTGCGCGAGTCGGCGCTCTTCCACGGGTTCACCTCACCCGCTGCGCGGGTTCGGTTCACCCGTGGCAACGCTCGTGGGCCCTGCGGGCCCTTGGTTCGGGTGTTCCGTGGTCCTGGAGGGACCGATGGGGTTGACGTGCAGCCGCGTCCGCCTCAGCCCATCTGCAGGACCATGTCGTTCTGGGGCGCCGTCTTGCGGCCGCGGCCCGTGAGCGCCACCGTGCGGTACAACTGCTCGTAGCGGCCGATCAGCAGTTCCTCGGCGTAGGTCCGCATGACCCACGGACGGGCCGCCTCGCCCATCGCCGCGAGCGCGGCGCGGTCGGAGAGCAGGTCCTTGAGGGTCGCCGCGATGGCCGCCGCGTCCTGCTCGACGATGCGGGCCGAACCGCTCGACTCGAGGTCGCGCCAGATGTCGACGCCCTTGGTGGTGACCACCGGCACGCCGCAGGCCATCGCCTCGATGAGCACCAGGCCGAAGTTCTCCTGGCTCGTGGGGAGCACGAAGGCGTCGGCGTTGCGGTAGAGGCTGAACTTGCAGTCGCCCGTGACCTGCCCCGTGAAGAGCACGCGGTCGGCGATGCCCAGGTCCTTGGCCATCTGCTTCAGGCTGTCGACGTACGCCTCGTCGCCCGTGCCCGCGAAGATGAACGTGCCGGCCACGCCGTCAGCCGCCAGCTTCGCCGCGGCACGCAGCAGGTGCTCGCACCCCTTCTTGTAGTGCAGGCGGCTGAGGAACAGGATCTTCGGTTCGTCGGTCGCCAACTCCGGGAAGCGGTCACGAGCGATCTGCTTCGAGGGCAGGTTCCGGTACGGAGACAGATCCATCAGGTAGGGGATGATCGAGGCGGTGCCGCCGGGGAACCACTTGCGACTCTGGTCGAGCTCCGCACGGGCCGTCGAGTGGACACGGGCGGCCTTCTCGAGCAGGCGACGCCCGCCCAGGGCCATGAACGCCCGCTTCTTGGTCGCACCCTGCGCCATCGACCAGTCGTCGAGCATGCCGTGCAGGCTCACGATGTACGGAACGCCCAACTGCCGCGCCGCCGCCGCGATCTGCATCGACGACACGCTCCACACGCAGTGCAGGTGCACCGCGTCGGCGTTCGAGATGTGGCGGCGGATCTCCGCCATCTGGCGGGGCCCGAAGAGACGACCCCCGAACGAAGGGCGAGCCAGCGTGGTCACGGTGGGGAGAGAGGATCCACCGTGATCGGCCAGCCACGCCTCGGGCGTGTCCGTCGTGTCCAACGTCAGGATGTGCGAGCGGTGTCCTTCGGCCGCCATCACGCGGCTGGCATCGAGCACGAACCGGGGCACCCCCCCGATCCGCGAATCCGTGCTTTCGACATAGTGAAGGATGTTCATCTCTCTTGCCTCATGGACGATGCGCGAACCGATGGCGCTCGCACTGGCGGAGTGCGTTCACGTTGCGTTCGGTACACGCGGCCTTCCTCGGTGGGGTCGCCCACGGACGACCCTCAACCACAACATGCCATGCGGTTTGTGAGGTGCCAACCGTTTGGCGCGATTATGCCGCAAATTCCTTGGTTGCAGGCCCTGACGGCCATGCCGCGTGCGCCG
>JBBAVG010000034.1:0-38215 GCA_040397805.1 Phycisphaerales bacterium | reverse complement strand
TCTCACCATGTTCAACTTCAGGATGCTGGCGGCGACCGTGATCGCGGCGATGGGCTCGGCCCAGGCGCAGGTCATCTACTCCGCCGACTTCAACGACGCCACCGCGCCGGGCTTCTCCAACGCGAAGTTCGCCTCGTCGCCCGACGGCACGCGACGGGTGCTCGGGAAGTACGGCAACGAAACCGCCACGCTTGCCCTGACCGGACTGACGCCGGGGAAGCGGTATCGGGTGAACGTGGATGTCTATGCATTCGATTCGTGGGATGGCAACGTGTCGCCGGGGCCAGATCGGTTCACGATCACTCGGCCCTCGGGTGATGCGTGGACGACCACCTTCTCATTCATCCCTTCCTCCAATGTTCCGCCGTACCCGCAGTCATTTCCAAGCGATTTCGGCTTCGGGAGCAACGCTCCAGGCACCGGCGGCACACCATGCAACTGTGGCTGGCGATGCTGGAATGGCAACACCGGACCAATTATTTTTCCCGTCACGTATCGGTTTACCGCAAGTGCAGCGTCGGACTCGGTTTCCTTCTCCGCCGCCGGTCTTCAGGACCTCTGCGACGAATCCTGGGGCCTCGACAACCTCATCGTCACCGATCTGGGCTTCACGCCCGACCCCGTGGCCGATCGCTGCTCGGACGCCATCCCCCTTGATCTCGCCCCCCGCGCCTCGCTGACCGTCCGCGGCACCACCGTCGCCGCCACCATCGACCCCGCCGCCCCCGCCTGTCCCGGCATCGCCGGCAACGGGCCCAGCGCTTGGTACACGGTCGTCGGCACCGGCCGGCCCATCACCGTCTCCACCTGCGAATACGCCGACTTCGATACGCAACTCGCCGTCTACTGCGGCGACTGCGGTTCGCTCAACTGCATCGTCGCCAACGACGACGACTGCCCCGGCGGCGGTTCGCGCGTCACCTTCTGCTCGCAGGCGGGCACCACCTATCGAATCCGCGTCTTTGGGTGGCAGGGAGCGGTCGGACTGTTCGACCTCCGCCTCTCGCAGCCGACCACCACTTGTTCCAATGCCGCCCCGTGTGCGCCGTGCACCATCACCATCCCGGCCGGCGCGGTCGCGGAGAACGAACCCGCCTGCGGGCCCGGCTCTGTCGACGCCTTCAACGCCGGGTGTTCCGCCACCCCGCCCCGGTACTCGGCGATTGCTCCCGGCCAGACCGTCTCGGGCCTCAGCGGCACGTTCGTGCTCGGCGGGCAGGACTTCCGCGACACCGACTGGTACGAGTTCACGCTCGCGACGCCGATGCAGGTGACGTGGTCGGGTGCCGCGGAGTTTCCGCTGCACCTGGGGCTGATCGACGGCCGGAACGGGTGCGTGAGCTCGCCGGCCTTCATGGTGGACGCCAAGGGGGCGCGGTGCGCCACGGTGACGGTGACGTCGATCCTTCAACCGGGCCGGTACTGGGCCTGGGCCGCCCCGGAAGCACTGGCGGGCGTCCCGTGCGGGGCCCGCTACTTCGCCTCGCTGGCGGCCACGCCGGTGGGGGCGTGCTCCATCGGCAGCGGATGCGTGCAGGTCACCGCGCCGGAATGCACCACCCGCGGGGGCACGTACCAGGGCGATGCCACGGGGTGTTCGCAGATCGGCTACGCCGATTCGGTGGCGGCGCACACCTTCGAGGACATCGCTTCCTCGGGCGTGGTGGTGGCCGTGACCGATGATGGCGGGGTCGCCAACGTCGACATCGGCTTTGCCTTCGGCTTCTACGACACGGTGTACACGCGCGTGGGCATCTCGCCCAACGGCTATCTCTCCTTCACCGATCGGCTCGACGTGCCCCGGCCCACCGCGATTCCGTCGACGACGCTCCCCAACAACCTGATCGCCCCGCGGTGGAGCAACCTCAACCCGCCTGCCAACTCGGTGCGGCGTCAGACCCTCGGCACCGCCCCCGAGCGCCGCTTCATCGTGCAGTGGACGAACGTGCCGATGTTCGGCTTCACCGACAGCAACACCTTCCAGGTGGTGCTCTTCGAGGCCACCGGCGAGATCCAGTTCCGCTACCAGACCGTCGGCGTGCCCCGCTTCGACGGCGAGGTGAGGGCCGGCATCGAGAACCTCGCGGGCACCCGCGGCACGTCCATCGTCGCCTCCCGCGTCGCGAGCAATTCCTCCATCCGCTTCTCGCGGAGCACCCTCACCGCCCCCGTGGCGGTGGTGGGCGGCCCCTACGCCTTCTCCGCCGCGGCGACGACCATCACCGCCGACGCCAGCGGTTCGTACGACCCCGACTCGCCCACCGGGGGCCTGGCGGGCATTCGGACGATCCAGTGGGACCTTGGCGCCGACGGCCTTGCCGACGATGCCGGCCGCACCAACGCCCAGCAGCCCATCCCGCTCGCGGCGGCCATTGCCAAGGGTCTGAGCGTCGCCCAGAACATGCCGCTGCGGTTGTACGTCGGTGATGCCGACGGCCTGCAGGGGTCGGATCAGACGCTGGTGTCGTACGTGAACACGCCGCCCGTGGCCGACGCGGGCGGACCGTACGGGCCGGTGGTGCCGGGCACGACGGTCGAACTGCAGGGCGGCTTCGTCGACCCCGACCTCGCGATGGGCGTGGGGGAGACGACGGCGATGGAGTGGGACACGCGTCCCGCGGCGACCGCGGCCGAGGTCGGCGACGGCTTCGCCACGACCGCCACGCCGACGGTGACCTTCGCGCAGCTCCGCGCGTGGCACGCCTCGGGGCTGCGGACGCTCTACTTCAACGTGGCGGACCGGCGCGGCGCGGTGTCGTCCGCCGCCGCGTCCTTTTCGGTCGCGCTCCCCGACCTGCAGTTCGCGTCGGCTCCGACGGCCCCGGCCTCGGCGCGGTTCGGGGACACGATCCGCGTGCAGTGGTCGGCGACCAACGGCGGCCCGGGCGAGGCGGCGGGTCCGTGGAACGATCGGGTGTACCTCAGCGACAACGCGACGCTGGAGCCGAGCGTCGATCGTCAGCTGCTGACGGTGGCGGGCCCCGTGACGTTGGGAGCCGGCGGGGTGTATGAGCGGGCGATCGACGTCGCGCTTCCGGTCGACTTCGTTGCCTCAGGCGCGCGGTACGTGCTCGTTCGGCTTGACGACGCAAACACGGTCGAGGAGTTGGGCGAAGGCGACAACACGGCGGCGATCGCGACGAGCCTTCAGCCGACGGCTTCATCGGACTTGGCCGTCACGGCGGTGAACGCTCCCGCGACGGGCGCATTCGGAGAGGAGCTTTCGCTCGGGTGGACCGTCGCGAATCAGGGCGAGATCGCCGCCATCGGCGCGTGGAGCGACTCGGCGGTGCTCTCGCTCAACGGCACTTTCGGCGATGCGGACGACATCGCCTTGTCGCCGACGGTTGCCGGCGCCACGCCCTTGCCGGCGGCGCAGTCGTATCAGCGCAGCGGGGTGAGATTCACCGTGCCCGCCCGCCATCTGCCTCAGGCCACCTACCGAGTGCTGGTGAGAACGGGCGATCCGGCGAACGTGTCGCCTCGCGAGGCCAATCGCGCCAACAACGTCGGCGTGGGCCCCGAGATCGTGATGACGCCCACGCCTTCGCCCAATCTCCGGGTGACGGAGGTCGTCGCGCCGTCAACGGCGGTGGCGGGGGCCGGCGCGACGCTGCGGTGGACGGTCTCCAACGCCGGCACCGCGCCGGCGTCGGGCGTGTGGACCGACCGAGTCCTGCTGCGAGACCCCGCGGGCGTCTCGCCCGACGTCGAACTCGGGATCTTCGGAAAGTCCGCCACGGTGGCGCCCGATCAGTCGTACACGCAGCAGTTCGCGGTGACGCTGCCCCGCGAAGTCGAGGGCGGCCGCGTCTTCGTGGTGACGACCGATTCGGGCGATGCCATCGCCGAGCCGGCGCCTGGCGCGGAAGCCGACAACACGGCCGTCTCGGCGCCGGCCACGGCCGTAGCCCTGCCGCAGGGGCCCGACCTCGTGGTCGCCGCCGTCACGCCGCTTGGAGGATCGGGCACCTTCGGCAGCCCGATGAGCGTGCTCGTGGCCGTTCGCAACCAGGGCACGCTCGCGGCCACGGGGGCGTGGCTCGATCGCGTGCTGCTGAGGCGAGAGGGCGCGTCGGCAGCGCAGGACCTCCCCCTCGAGCCGTTGTCGCCCGCTCCAGCCGGCCCGCTGGCGCCCGGGGGCGAGTACGCGGTGACGGTCGTCGTGACCCCGCCCGTCCGCAACGAGTTCGCCAACGGGGCGTACCGCTTCGTGGCCAGGGCTGACGCCAACGGCAACGTGGTGGAGCAGCGAGAGGGGAACAACGAGGCCGTCAGTGCGCCCTTCACGCTGGTGCGTCCCGTGCTGCCGAACCTGCGGGTGAACTTCGTCTCGGCGCCCGCTCCCGCCCTGCCCGGCGCGGCGGTCACGGTGACGTGGACGGTCGTGAACGCGGGCGGCGCGAGGGTGCAAGGCGCATGGGCGGAGCGGCTCTTCGTGTCGAGCGATGGCGCGATCGGCGAGGACACGCTCCTGTCGACGATCTCGGTCGAGGAGACGCTTGAGCCAGGTCAGGTCTCGTCGCCCCGCTCAAGGACGGTGCCCGTGCCCTCGGCGGGGCTCTCGTACCGCCTGGTGGTGTGCACCGACGTGGGCGGAGCGGTGGTGGAGGAGAGCGAGAGCGACAACTGCGCCGTCTCGATCGCCGACTCGTTCATCCAGCGGAGCGACCTGACGGTCCGTGACGTGGCCGCCGTGCCCCTGAACGTGATGGCCGACGACCTGATCACCGTCTCGTGGACCGGCGAGAACGTTGGGGCGGCGGTCACGCCGGGCGTCTTCGTCGATGTCGTGACGCTGGTGGATGTCGCGACCGGCACCCGCCATGTCCTCGGCAGTCGCGTCCAAGGCACGCCCATGCAGCCCGGCGTCCCTGAACAGCGGGTGGAGACGTTCGACGTGCCCGGCCGCATCGACGGCGAGTTCCGGGTCGAAGTGAGCACCGATGTCGCCAACGCGATCGTCGAGTTCAACGAGTCGAACAACACGGCCACGGGCGCGTTCGAAGTCGGCGTCACGCAACCCCTGCGACCCAACCTCGTGGTGTCGGCTGTGCAACCCCCGGCCTCCGGCGTCGTCGGGTCGACGCAGGCCGTCGCCTTCACCGTGACCAATACCGCTTCGGTCGGTGCGACCGGGACGTGGCTCGACCGCGTCGTGGCGAGAGACGTCGCCACGGGCGTCGAGCAGGAACTCGCCATCGTGCCCAGGACCACCTCGCTCGCCGCCGGGGCGAGCTACGCCCAATCGGTGACGGTGCGGCTGCCCCAGACGGCGGGCGATTACCTGCTCTGCGTCACGACCGACAGCGGCGACGCGGTGAACGAGGGGCTCGCGGGCGGCGAGGTCGACAACCGACGCTGCGCCGAGGCGGTCTTCCGCGCCCAGACGTATATCGTCACGGCGGTGCCGAGCATCACCGAGGGCGTGGCGGGCACGCCGGTGACGGTGACGGGCGTGGCGAGGGCCACGTCCGGCGGCGACCCGATCCCGAATCTGCCCGTGGCGCTCTCGGTGAACGTGCGGGGCACCGTCCGCACCTACGCGGATTCGACCACCATGCGGACCGACGCCTCGGGGGCCTATTCCTTCGTTCTCCCGCTGCTGGAGAGCGAGGCGGGTCAATACGCGCTGCGTGCCGGTCCTCCAGGCAACATCAATCCCGCGGTCCAAGGCTCGTTCGTGCTTCATGGGCTTCGCTCGACGCCGTCGCTAACCCTGCCTCGGATCGCGCCGGGGGCCGTGCCGGTGGTTCAGGCCGTCACGGTCACCAACACCGGCGACCTGCCGCTGACCGGGTTGGCGATGAGCGTGGCCGAGGCCCCGCCCGGCCTCGAGATCGCCGGCGGCCCCTCGAGTTCGCCGCTGCTGGGTCAAGAGTCCAGGACGTTCAACGTCGCCTTCTCGGCGGGGTCGCAGGCCGCCGCCGCGAGCGGACGGGTTCGACTCGCCTTCGCGACGGCGCAGGGGGCGGTCGCGGAAACGAGCTTCAATGTCGAGATCGCGCCGCTCGCGCCGCAGGTGGCCTTGGTCGGGGCGACGCCCGTGCGATCCAACATGCTCGTGCACCGTGAGGGCGAGAGCCCCATCCAGACCAACGTCGAGGTCCGCGTCGTGAACCGCGGCGGTTCGCCCACGGGACCCATCGCGGTGCAACTCCCCGCGGCGTCGTGGCTGGGCTTGGCCACGCCGAGCACCATGGCCTCGCTCGCGCCCGGCGAGGAGGCCGTGGTCGTCTTGACGCTCACGCCGGGTCGCAACCTGCTCAACGCCGACCCGCGGTACCCCGGCACCTTCCAACTTCGGTACCAAACGCTGACACTGAGCGTGCCCTTCGAGTTCACGGCCGTCGCGACGGCGACCAGCTCGCTGATCGTGCGGACGGAGGACGAATCGACCTTCTACAAGGAAACGCCCCCCGACCCCTTCCCGCCCGTGCGGGGTGCGTTCGTCCGCGTGGTGCGGCCCGATGGCAACATCGTTATGGCCTCGGGCCTGACGGACGAGAACGGCGAGGTCCGCTTCGACGGCCTGGCCGAAGGGGACTACTACGTTGAGGCCTCCGCCGACCGTCATCAGCCGTGGCGAGAGCTGGTGCCCATCCGCGGCAGCCAGCCGGTGCGGGTCTACCCCTTCCTGTCCTTCAACGCCATCAGCTACTCCTGGACAGTTGATCCGATCCAGATCGAGGATCGGTACCGGTTCACGCTCGAGGCGATCTTCGAGACCAACGTGCCCTTTCCGGTGGTCGAGGTGCTGCCCCGGGTCATCGATCTCGACGACTACGCCGACGGTCAGCCGCACCAGATCGACTTCACCGTGATCAACCGAGGCCTGATCAGGGCCCAGCGGGTGCAACTGACGGTCGGCGACTCCGCCGACTGGATCATCACGACGCTCAACGGCGAGATCGGCAACCTGAGTCCCGGTCGGTCGGTGACGGTGCCGGCGATCATCCAGAGACGGCCTCCCGCGTGTCCGACGTGCACGGTCGGAGCGGGTTGCTCGCCGCCGGTGACGCGAGTACGTCATGTGGTCCAGTGCCGGGGTGAACAAATACTCGAGCAGGGGGTGGCATACAGGTTGCAGCCTTGCGGGAGCCCGACTGGGCTCGGTGGCGGCGGTGGCGGCGGTGGTGGCGGGGGATCGCCCGTGGTGCGAACGCCCGGGGTGGCTCCGCAACAGGCATTGTGTAGAGATTGCAGAGGCCCCTACTCGAGCGTGGAGATAAAGTACCGGACGTTCATTTCGCCTGAGTTCATAATTGTTCCTCCTCCTGCTGTTCCGACTTGGAACGATAATACTTTCTTCCCAGACACTTTGCTGACTGATTCGGTCGTCGGAGACAATCGTGGATTCTCGTATGCGGGTGGGTCCGCTAGGTCGCAAACAGCAGCCACCGTCTACCTTGCGCCAAGTGCTCCGGTCGCAATCGACGTGTCGCTCGATAGCTTTGGTTTCACAGAGCACCTATTTATGGGATCGCTCTCGAAACTAGATCCTACTTCTTCCGAGTGCAAGCCCGAGCTGAATGTGTCCAGACGTGATCTTCTCTGTGCGAGGCAGTCCTCAGGTTCCCACCGCTGGTTTACGGGAGTCGAAGGAGACGGCATTGTGGTTTCAATGAATGGTGCGGCATCAAACGCGTGCGCGGTCGTTGCGTGTACGATCGACCAGAGATGTGTGATTAGGTTGCGGCAGCGATGTATAGACGGCCGCCTACAACAGGTGGAGTTCCAGGCCAGCGGGACTCATGATGGATACCCGTGGCATGAGTTATACATAAACGGAAAGCTTATACACTGCTATTCGCCATGTGTGGAGGACCGATCTGTGCTCTCACTTTGCTCGGCAGGGTTAAGAGATCCCCAGCTTTGGTCTACCGGCGACTGGCAGTACCTTGATACGTTTGTGAGCCCAGTTTGCTCGGACAACTAGATGGAGGTTTCGCGATTATGCATAACCTAACACGAGTTGCGATTACGGTAATCTTAAGCGGATTTGCAGTCCTTTCCGCCGATGCGCAACCCGCCCGCTGCGTCCGCGTCACCATTCAGCTCGAGCAAGAGGCGGTCGTCGGCCGCTCGGCCTTCCGCGCTTCGCTCACGCTGAAGAACGAGTCGGCAGGGCCGGTGACTTCCATCCTCGCAGCGCCCGACATCCGCGACCCGCAAGGCGCGGCCGCCAACGCCAGGTTCGGCATCGCCGCCCCTGAACTCAGCGGCATGACCGCCGTCGACGGTACCGGCACGCTCGCCCCCGGGGCCGAGGGAAGGGCCACCTGGCTCATCGTGCCCCGTGACGACGCCGCGCCCACGGAGCCGCTCGTTTATGGCTTCGGTGGCACGCTGCAGTACGTCTCGAACGGCAACACGCTCACCATTCCCCTCGAGGCCGTTCGTCTCACCGTCCTGCCCAATCCTCGCCTGCAGCCCAAGTACTTCTGGGAGAAGTACGTCTATAGCGACGATCCCTTCACCTCGACCGTCGAGCCCAGCCGCCCCTTCACGGTCGCACTCATGATGTCGAACGTCGGTGCCGGCGCGGCCCGCAACATGCGGATCACCACCGCGCAGCCACGCATCGTCCGCAACGACGACGAACTGGTCATCGCATTCCAACTGCTCGACACCCGCGTCGACAATCAGGTTCAGACCCCCTCGCTCACCGTCGGCTTGGGCGACATCCTCCCCGGACAGTCCCGCATCGCCCGTTACCGGATGTCCTCGACGCTGCAGGGCAAGTTCATCAGCTACACGGCCTCCTACCAGCACCTGACCGATCTCGGCGGCGTGGTGTCGTCGCTCATCGACGAGGGCTATCCGAAGGTTTTCGAGTTGATCCAACCCGTTCGGAGCCAGGAGCCCGGCGCGGACGACCTCCCCGACTTCCTGACCGACGAGAAGTCGGGCGCCGACGACCCCAACGAGAGCGACTCGCTCCCCCAGTTCTTCGACCTGCCCGACACGCTTCACCTCAGCGACAACACGGTGTCGCCGGTTCGTAACGTTATCGACGCCACGGTCCAGGGCACGGGCCCCGCGTCGGCCACCATCGCCGCCAATGTGCCCGGCGACGGGTGGCGCTACATCGTCGTCGATGATCCATTCGGCGGCGTTCGCCCCGTGACGCAGATCCGCCGCTCCGACGGCCGCGTGCTGGTGAGCGAAAACGTCTGGCAGACCGATCGAATCTTCCAGCCCGCGGGCAACAACGTGGTCTATCGCGCTCGCTTGCACCTCCTCGACAAGGGCGGCAGCGGTCAATACGAACTCTCCTTCGGCGAGCCGACCAATCTCCCGCCCCTCCCGGTCATCACCCAGCAGCCCCAGGCCGTGGCGGTGTGCCCCGGCGGCCCCGCCACGTTGCGCGTCGCAGCGTCAGGCACCGGTCCCCTGACCTATCAGTGGCGACGCGACGGCCTGCCCGTTCCTGGCGCCACGCAATCCGAATACGCCGTCGCCGAGGTGATTCCGTCGGTCGTCGGTTCATACGACTGCGTCGTCAGCAACGCCCGCGGCGGCGTGGCCAGTCAGGCCGCGTCCCTTTCGCTCAAGCCGCTTCCCTCCATCACCACCCAGCCGATCAACCGCGTCGTCTGTCGCGGCGGCGTCACCACCTTCTCGCTCGTCGCCGCCGGGCCGGGGCCACTGACCTACCGCTGGCAACGCAATGGCGTGAATCTGGCCGGGGCCACGGCGGCCACGCTCGTCATCGCCAACGCGAGCGATGCCGATGTCGCCTCCTACGCGTGCGTCGTGACCGGCGAATGCGGTTCGACCACCTCCGCTGCCGTGACGCTGCAAGTCGTCGATTCGCCCACCATCACCCAACACCCCCAACCCCGCGTCGCGTGCCTGGGTTCCCCCGCGTCCTTCACCGTCGCCGCCACCGGTGCGGCACCCTTCTCCTTCCAGTGGCGCCGCGACGGCACGCCCGTCCCGGGCGCGACCCAGCAGACCCTCGCCATCCCCGCCGTCGGCTCCGCCGACGCCGGGACCTACGACTGCATCGTCACCAACGCCTGCGGCAACGCCACCTCCACGTCCGCCACGCTCGTGGTCCCCGGACGCGTCACTTCTCAGCCCGCCGACGCCTCCGCTTGCGTCGGCGGCTCCATCTCGCTCTCGGTCTCGGCCGTCGAGGCCACCGGCATCCAGTGGCTCAAGAACGGCACGCCCCTCGCCGACGGACCGCAGCCCGACGGCACCATCGTGAGCGGCGCGACGACCGACTCGCTGCAACTCGCGAACGTGTCGCTTGCCGCGGCGGGCAGGTATGCCGCCCGCATCTCCACCTCGCAGTGCTCGCCCACCCTCAGCGACGAGGCGTCCGTGGTCATCAGCGATCCGACCATCCGCGCCAACTGGGATGGCCCTTTCACTTTCATCTCCGGTGAACAGCCCGTCGCGACGACGGGGGCCGCCATGGCCTTCGACTCCCGCCGCGGCGTGGCCGTGCTCTTCGGCGGCCTCTCGCCTCAGGGATACTCCGCCCACACCTGGGTGTGGAACGGCGACACGTGGGCCCAAGCGCCTGCGACGGGGCCCTCGGCGCGAGCCGGCGCGGCCATGGCCTTTGATGCCGCACGCGGCCGCGTGGTCCTCGTTGGCGGCGAGAACGCCGCCGGCATGCTCGGCGACGCATGGTCGTGGGACGGCAGCGTCTGGACGAGCGTTCCGACGCCGCCCTCAATGGCGGCGAGACGCCACGCGGCGATGACCTTCGACGCCGCACGCGGCCGCCTCGTCCTCTTCGGCGGTCACGGCCGCCTCGCCTCGGGGGCCATGGGGCCCCTGAACGACACGTGGGAGTTCGACGGCGTCGCGTGGACGAACGTCTCCTCGGCGTCGTCGCCGCCCGCCCGCGAGGGCGCGACGTTCGCGTTCGACGCGGCCCGCCAAGTCAGCCTCCTCTTCGGCGGCAGCGGCGCGGCCACCTTCGGCGACACGTGGGAGTGGAACGGCACGACATGGACCCAGCGGTCGCTCGCCGGCCCCTCCGCCCGCGCCTTCCATTCGATGGTCTTTGACGATGTCCGCCAGGTCGTGCGGCTCTACGGCGGCGGTGCGGCTTCCGTGCGTGACGACGTCTGGGAGTTCGACGGCGCGACGTGGACCATGCTCTCCACCACAGGCACATCGCCCGGGGGACGTCAGCGGCATGCCGCGGCGTACGACGCTCGTCGCGGACGCGACGTGGTGTGGGGCGGGTCTGACGCCACGGCCCAGGGAATCGGCCAGACTTGGACGCACACCGCCTCCAACTTCGCCCTCGCCGAGCACCCCTCGGCGGCGGCGGCCTGCCAAGGCCGAGGGGTGACGCTCCGTGCCGTGCCCGCCACCCCTGGGGCCTACACCTTCCGTTGGTACCGCTCCGGCACGCTCCTCACCGACTCCGAGTTCATCACGGGGGCTGGCACCGACACGCTGAATGTCACGTTCATCCCCTCGGCCATCGTCGGGTCGTACCGCTGCGTGGTGGCCGACGCCTGCGGCGAGATCTCCTCCGATGCCGCCGCCGTCGAGGCCGACGGCACCGACAACATGCTCAACGGAAGCTTCGAGTCGGGCGGCGACGGCTGGCAGCTCCCCTCCGCCGAATCGGTGGCGTGCAACGCCGGTGCGGCTCGCACGGGGGCTTGTTTCATCTCGCTGGATGACCAGACGGGCTCGGGAGAGGTCACGCAGGTCCTGTGGCGGCCCATCCAGCGGTGGGAGGTCGCGCAGCTCTCGGTGTGGGCCAGGCGGCTGAGGCCCGGCGAGCCGGCGTTCATCACGCTTGTGGCGGCCAACGCCTCGGCGGGCGTCGACGACGCGGTGTCGTTCGAACTTTCCGACCGCTGGGAGCTCTTCAGCGTCGACATGGAGTCCTCGGGCGTGCAGGAGGCCATCGAGTCGGTGCGGATCGAGGCCGCCTCGGGCGGCACGCGGTATGCCGCGGCGATCGATGATGTCGTGCTCCGGGTCCGCTGCCCGGCCGACTTCAACTGCGACGGGGGCATCGACGGCGTCGACATCGAGGTCTTCGTCGATGCATGGTCCGGTGGCGACCTCTCCGCCGACGCCAACCAGGACGGCGGGGTGGACGCTGCCGACATCGACGTCTTCTTCGAGGCCTGGAGCTCGGGCGGCTGCTGAGGCCTGCCAGGCCATGGCCTTCGGCGGCGGTGGGGGGCGGGCGGCAGATTCCCCGCCTTTTCGTGGGGAGGTCGGCCACCCCCCGCCGATACTGGAACCGTCCTCCATTTCAGGGAGGTTCCCTCGCCATCGGGCGGCGTGGGCGGTACACTGGCGACCTCATGGGCCACGACGCTCCGCAACACGCCGCCGATGCCTCCACGCAGCCGAAGGGCTGCGGGTGCGGAAGCACCTGCGGCAGCCCGGCACCCCAACGACAGGAAGTCGACTCGATGCTTGCAGTCCGCCAGAGCCTCCCCGTCACGCGTGAGTCCATCACCCACAAGTTCTCGATCGGCCGCCACGAGGGCTACCTCACCATCGGGCTCTACCCCGACGGTCGCCCCGGCGAACTCTTCCTGAAGATGAGCAAGGAAGGGTCCACGCTCTCGGGCATGTGCCAGGCCTTCTGCCGCGCCTTCAGCCTGTCCATTCAGCACGGCTTGTCGGTTCGCGACGCCGTTGGCCGCTTCCAGGGCATGCGGTTCGAGCCCATGGGCGAGACGTCCAACCCCGACATCCCCCAGGCCGAGTCCATCGTCGACTACATCGCCAAGTATCTCGAGATGCACTTCGGCCACGTCGGCGCCCGCACCTCTCGGTGAGCTCAGACCGCGTTTCGTCCGTCGGTCATCCCTCGCGACGCGTGCGGCTTCGTGCGCCCTCGTGCGGCGGTTGACGCACCCGCGCCCCCGGTCCTTCACTGACCGTCGCTCCACTCCCCGCGGTCGTCGTCGCCGTCGCCCAGCGGCATGATGTCCTCATGGGCCCGGGCTTCCTCGGACGACGCCGGTTCCTTCATGCCCGCCCGCTGCTCGCTCGTCAGCGCGTCGAGCATTCGCCTGACGCACGCGCTCGCCAACGCGTTGCGGTCCTCCGCCGCGGCCTTCAGTTCGTCCAGTTCCGGCTTCTTGTCGATCTCGTCGAGCCAGGCCACGACGTTGAACTTCGCGAGCGTCTCGTGGCGACGGTTCAGGGCGGCGACATACCGAGCATCGACGCCCGTCACCTCGGACCGATACCGCTCGTGGATTCGGTCGATGGCGTCGAGTTGCTCGTCGGACAATCCCTCGACCGAGCGGACCCTCGCGTAGGCATCGGCCGTCAGGTCGACGCCGTGCACGCGGGGGTATGAGCGGGCGTTGAAGGCTCGGGTCCATGCCGCCTGCTCGGATTCAGGCAGGAGGTCGCGAAGGATCCGCGACTGGCGCACGTTGAAATCGCGGATCTCGAGCGAGCCGGCCGTGAGCTTGCGGAGCACCTCGCCGATGGCCTCGGCGATCGGCGGCTCTTCGCGAACTTGCGCCTCGGCGAGTTCCTCGAAGAGCGTGCGGACGCGGCGGAGCTTTCGCTTCATCAGGTCGTCGAGTCGCCGCTCGTAGTCCGAGAGCGCGTCGTCGAAGTCGCGAGACCGCGTCACCTGCAGGTCGTTCGCGATGGCCACGAGGTCCGCTCGCTCCGGTCCGCACACGGCCAGCCGCATCCCCGCCCGGCGGCGATGGAACCGCTCCGCGGCATCCACCTGCTCGGCCAACTCCGGCCCCGCGAGCGACCGCACGTCGACGAAGAAGGAGGTGGAGAGGGTCTCGACCTGATCGACGTGCCGGTACACGGCCGCAAAGTCGTCCTTCTTGCGGGCGGGTTCTTCCATGGCGGCCCGCTTGGGGTCCTCGGCACGGGCTTTCTTGAGGTCGCGGAAGCGTGCCTGCTGGTCGAGCACGGAGCGGCGGTAGCCGGCGTAGAGGGATTCGATCGCCTGGGACTGCGACGTGCCGCCGAACGTCTTGAGCAGTCGGTCGAGGTCACGTCTGCTCACGGGGTTCAGGAGCAGGTCCGACTCGTCACCTCGGGCCGTTGGGGGATGCCAGAGGAAGCACAGGAGGGCAGCCAGCAGCCACGCGAGGCCTGAGCGTGTGCGGCGGGGTGGTGGGGGGCTTGGCGACATGCCACCCGTATTGTAAAGAGCCGGCGGCGACGGTCGCGATCGGTCTTTGGAAGGGTTCAGGGCTGGAAAGGCAGGAAGAGAAGGGGTGTGGGCGAGGCGATTGTCCCGGCAGTGGCGGGGGGCTATCATCCTCCCCTTGTGGACACGCCGCGATCTGACGGTCGCGGGTGAAATCCCAAGCCGGTTGAACTACCGAGCCTGCGGCCCCTCCCCGGGGGCTGCTCCGACGCCGCGGCGTCGAGGCCGGTGGGAGGTTGAAAGCAATGGGTAAGAAGGAAGTCACCAACATCTTCAAGATCATGGCCCCCGGAGGCGCGGCAACGCCGGCTCCTCCGCTGGGTCCGGTGCTGGGTTCCAAGGGTGTCAACCCTGGCCAGTTCATCCAGAAGTTCAACGCCGCCACGCAGCACGTGAAGGGCAAGGTCGTGGGTTGCATCGTGACGGTCTACAACGACCGCACGTTCGACCTCGAGATCAAGAGCAGCCCGGCGTCGGTCCTGATCGCCGAAGCCGCGGGCGTGCCGAAGGGCTCGGGCGTGCCGAACAAGGACAAGGTCGGCAAGATCACCAAGGCGCAGGTGCAGAAGATCGCCGAGGCGAAGATGTCCGACCTGAACAGCCACTCGATCGAGGCGGCGATGCGCGTGATCGAGGGCACGGCCCGTTCGATGGGCGTGACCGTCGTGGCCTGACACGGACTTTCCGGAACACATCAGCACAGCACAACGCGGCGCGGCAGGCCGAGGCCGCCGCGCCCGAGCGAAAGGATTGAAGATGCCGGTTCGTATCACCAAGCGAGCGAAGGCCAACGCGGGCCTGACGGTGCAGGATGCGGTGGAACCCGCGGCGGCGGTCGCGGCGGTCAAGAAGTTCAAGGCTCCCAAGTTCGACCAGACGGTCAACGTGGTGATGCACCTGAACGTGGACACCAAGCAGAGCGAGCAGAACCTTCGCGGCGCGATCTCGCTGCCCAAGGGCATCGGCAAGAACAAGCGCGTGGTGGCCTTCTGCCAGAGCGACGTGGCCCCCAAGGCCATGGAGGCCGGCGCGATCAAGGCGGGCGCCGAGGAGCTCGTGGCGGAGATCGAGAAGGGCTGGATGGACTTCGACGTGGCGGTGGCGAGCCCGGACATGATGCGCATCGTGTCGAAGCTCGGCAAGGTGCTGGGTCCCAAGGGCCTGATGCCCAGCCCCAAGGCGGGCACCGTGACCCCGGACGTGCCCACGGCCGTTCGCGAGTACTCGGCGGGCAAGGTGGAGTTCCGCACCGACACGGGCGGCAACATCCACGCCATCATCGGCAAGATGAGCTTCCCCGAGGCGTCGCTCACGGAGAACCTCAATCACTTCATCGGCGCCATCGAGAAGCTGCGTCCGTCGAGCGTGAAGGGCCAGTACATCAAGAGCATCACCATCAGCGGGACGATGACCCCCGGCGTCCGCGTCCAGTACGTGTCGGCCGTCGTCGCCGAGTGATCAACCGCCATCGAACGGGCCCGTGAGGTCCGGAGGAAACAGCCATGTCGAAAGTCGTCAAGAACCTGATCATGCGCGACTACAAGGCGCGCATCACCAAGGGCACCGAGCAGTGGCCCGACGCGATGGTGATCAGCATCCGCGGCGTGAAGGCCGTGGACACCACCCGCCTGCGTCACTCGCTCGCGAAGAAGAACATCCGCATCGTCGTGGTGCAGAACGCGCTGGCCCGCAAGTCGTTCGAAGGCACCAGCCTCGAGCTGCTCAAGGACCTGCTCACCGGTTCGAGCGCGTTGGCGTTCGGCGGCGAGTCGGTCGTCGAGGTGGCCCGCGAGTTGGTGGGCGCGATGGCCAAGATGCCCGCGCTCGAGCTCAAGGGCGCGGTGCTCGACGGCATCGTGTTCAGCGGCAAGAAGGCCGTCGAGGAGCTGTCGAAGTACCCCACCAAGGACGAGGCCATCGGGCGGGTCGTCACGCTGGTGGTCAGCCCGGGCCGCAAGCTGCTCGGCCAGCTGCAGGGTCCTGGCTCGAAGTTGGCCGGCATCATCAAGGCCATCGAAGAGAAGTTGGAGAAGGGCGAAGCGATCACGAAGGTCGCCTGAGCCTTCGAGTGTTGGAACGTGCCGCCGCGTTCGGCCGGGGCGAACGCGGGCGGATCGGAAGGAAACATCAGCCCCAACTGGCCCCTGCACGGGGTTAAAGGTCGAGTGGTTCGACCCCTCTTGGGTACGTGTGGCGGATCGGGGCCAGTCGCCGGTTCGCGTAGAAGAAAGGTTTGAACATGTCGGATACCGCTGTTGACGCTGCGATCAAGGACCTGGGCGACAAGCTTGCCGGCCTCAGCCTGAAGCAGGCCGTGGAGTTGGGCAAGTACATGAAGGACACCTACGGCATCGAGGCCGCCGCGGGCGGTGGCGTGATGATGGCCGCTGCCGCGGGCGCCGCCGCTCCGAAGGCCGAGGAGAAGACGAGCTTCGACGTGATCCTGAAGGGATCGGGCGACAAGAAGATCCAGGTGATCAAGGTCGTCCGCGAGGCGACGGGTCTGGGTCTGGCGGAGGCGAAGGCCTTCGTGGACGCTCCGGGCAAGGCCGTCAAGCAGGGCCTGTCGAAGGAAGACGCCGACAAGCTCAAGAAGCTCTTGGAAGAGAACGGCGCGACGGTCGAGCTCGCCTGAGCCTGATCGGGTGCCGCAAACCCCTGTCGAACAGAGACTTGGCACTTGCTCCCGAGGGGGAGCGGGGCTGGGTGTCCGGCGGCGAGAGGGGTGTGAGTTCAGCTTTGATCAGGGCCCGGTACGAATGGTACCGGGCCCTGATTTTCCCGCCGGATTTTTCAAGTATTCGGGTGGCATCCCCCTTGCTCTCGGGGCAGCGGGGGGTGTATACTCCTCGGTTCGGCACGGCGTGCGGCGGACGGGTCATGCCTTTGGCTGGCCGTCGGCTGGCCGTGCCGGCTGGTTGCTTCACGAGAGCAGCCCTCTGACGGACTTGAGCCCAACAACCTTGAGATTGCCCGGCCTGATGAACACTGCGACCGCGAACGTGGTTCGGCTGCATTGAGTGTCAGGCTGGTATCGCATTCTCCATCGCGAGGACATCGATGGCTTCGATCGGTGCGTCAAACGGATCGTCGGGACAGGACGGGATTCGCAACTTCTCCAAGCGTGGCGATGCCATGCCGGTGGGGGACTTGTGCGAAGTGCAGACGATGGCCTACGAGCGGTTCCTGCAGATGGGCAAGGGCCCTGACGAGCGGGACGGCTTGCTGGGTCTCGAGTCGTTGCTGCGCGAGGTCTTTCCGATCAAGAGCTACGACGAGACGATGACGCTCGAGTACACGTCGTACATGCTCGAGGAGCCGCGGTACACGCCCGACGAGTGCCGCGAGCTTCGGCTGAGCTACGCGCGTCCGTTCCGGGTGGGTCTGCGGATGAAGCGGGAGGGCAAGCCGGAGCTGCCGGAGGAGAACATCTATCTGGGCGAGTTCCCGGTGATGATGGGCGGCGGCGAGTTCATCGTGAACGGCGCCGAGCGCGTGATCGTGAGCCAGTTGCACCGCTCGCCCGGCGTCGACTTCTCGATCGTGAGCAGCGAGGCGGACCGTCCGCTGCACTCGGCGCGGGTCATTCCCGAGCGCGGCAGCTGGATCGAGCTGGAGGTGACGAAGAAGGACGTGCTGGCGATGCGGATCGACCAGAGCACGAAGCTTGCGGCGACGACGTTCCTGCGGTGTCTTGACGACAGCGTGGCCGAGACGGACAAGCTGCTGCAGCTCTTCTACACGGTCAGCGACGTGAAGGTGGAGAACCTGAAGGCCGAGCACTGGGCGGCCGAGAGCATCGTGGACACGTCGACCGGCGAGGAGCTGGTGCACGTGGGCCGCCAGATCGGCGAGGCGCTGGGCGCGATCCAGAACAGCACCCTGCGGCGAGTGAAGGTGATCGAGAACCCCAGCGACGTGTTGATCCTCAACACGATCGCCGAGGAGAAGCTCGAGGCCTTCGAGGCCGACACGACCTACCACCGCGCGATGCTGAAGGTGTACAGCAAGCTGCGGCCGGGCAACCCGCCGCAGGTGGAGAAGGCCAAGCAGCTCTTCTTCGAGAAGTTCATGGACGAGAACCGCTACCGCCTGGGGCGCGTGGGCCGGTTCCGCATCAACCGCAAGTTCCGGCTCGAGACGCCGGAGACGATGATGTTCATCCGCAGCGAGGACTTCCTGCAGGTGATCCGCTACCTGCTCGACCTGCGTAGCGGCCGGATCGACCCCGAGACGGGGCGTGCGGCGGCGGTGGTGGACGACATCGACCACCTGGGCAACCGTCGCCTCCGCACGCTCGACGAGCTGGCGGTCGACGAGCTTCGCAAGGGCTTCATCAAGCTCAAGCGGACGGTCCAGGAGCGCATGGCGCAGAAGGACCCCGAGGACCTGGTGAAGATCGCGGACCTCGTCAACACCAAGAGCATCTCGAGCGCGATCGACTTCTTCTTCGGCCGCAGCGAGTTGTCGCAGGTGGTGGACCAGACCAACCCGCTGTCGAGCCTCGTGCACGAGCGTCGCCTGTCGGCCCTGGGCCCGGGCGGCCTCAACCGCAAGCGAGCGGGCTTCGAGGTTCGCGACGTGCACATCTCGCACTACGGGCGCATCTGCCCGATCGAGACGCCCGAAGGCACGAACATCGGCCTCATCGCGTCGCTGGGCATCTACTCGAGCATCGACGAGTACGGCTTCCTGCGGACGCCGTACCGCGAGGTGCGCGACGGCAAGGTGACGGGCAAGATCGTGCACCTGCGCGCCGACGAGGAGATGGAGGCGATCCTCGCCCCCGCGGACTCGCTGGACGATGGCGGCCGCCTGAAGAAGGGCGCGGTCCTCGCCCGCGTGAGCGGCGAACTGGCCGAGGCCGACTCGACGAAGGTGCAGTATCTCGACATCTCGGCGAAGCAGATCATCGGCATCTCGGCCGCGCTGATCCCCTTCCTCGAGCACGACGACGCGAACCGCGCGCTCATGGGTTCGAACATGCAGCGTCAGGGCGTGCCCCTGATCAAGGTCGATCCTCCGTGCGTGGCCACCGGCATCGAGAAGGCCGTGGGCCGCAACTCGGGCATGGTCGTGAAGGCCAAGAACGCCGGCACGGTGACGTTCGTCGACGCCGAGCGGATCATCGTCGACAACGCCGACGAGTACGTGCTCCGCAAGTTCGTGGGCCTCAACGAGCGCACGTGCCTCAACCAGCGGCCGGTCGTGAAGATCGGCCAGAAGGTCGAGCAGGGCGAGGTGATCGCCGACGGCGCGAGCACGAAGATGGGCGAACTGTCGATCGGCAAGAACGTGCTGGTGGCGTTCAACACCTTCGACGGGTACAACTTCGAGGACGCGATCGTCATGAACGAGCGTCTCGTGAAGGACGACACCTTCACGAGCATCCACATCGACGCCTTCGACGTCGAGATCCGCGAGACCAAGCTGGGCCGCGAGGAGTTCACCCGCGACATCCCCAACGTCAGCGAGAAGATGCTCCGCAACCTCGACGAGCAGGGCATCATCCGCACGGGCGCCCGCGTGGGCCCCGGCGACATCCTGGTGGGCAAGGTCAGCCCCAAGAGCAAGACCGAGCTGACGCCCGAGGAGAAGCTGCTGCACGCGATCTTCGGTCGCGCGGGCGAGGACGTCAAGAACGATTCGCTCGAGGTGCCCGCGGGCGTCGAGGGCGTGGTGATCGGCGCGAGGAAGTTCTCCAAGCGCCAGCACATGAACGAGGAGCAGAAGAAGGCCCTCAAGAAGGAGATCTCCGACTACGAGACGCTCCAGGACGATCAGTCGATCGTCATCTTCAAGCAGATGACCCAGCTGATCAACGACGTGATCGGCACGCCGATGGTCGACCCCAACACCCGTCAGAAGGTGGGCGCCAGCGACATCCGCGAAGTCATCCTCGAGCAGATCCGCAACTTCGACGTCAAGTGGATCAAGGGCAGCAAGGAGGCCAAGGCGGACGCCGAGAAGCTGCACAAGCAGTTCTGGCCCCGCATCCAGGCCATCGGGGTCGAGAAGGCCCGCAAGGTCGCCCACATGAAGCGCGGCGACGAACTGCCCCCAAACGTCCTCGAGATGGTGAAGGTCTACCTGGCCACCAAGCGCACGCTGAGCGTGGGCGACAAGATGGCCGGCCGCCACGGCAACAAGGGCGTCATCGCCCGCATCGTCCCCGAGGAGGAAATGCCCTTCATGGAGGACGGCACGCCGGTCGACGTGCTCCTCAACCCGCTGGGCGTGCCCAGCCGCATGAACGTCGGGCAGATCCTCGAGACGCACCTTGGTTGGGCGGCCCGCGTCCTGGGCTTCCAGGCCGTCACCCCCGTCTTCGACGGCGCCCGCGAGGAGGAGATCCACAACGCCATCGCCGAGGCCAACCGCCACGTCGACGAGCGGTGGGCCCAGTGCGAGAAGGGCGGCACGTGGCCGCACCCGCGCGAACTGCTCGCCAAGATGCCCCGCAACTGCAAGATCCAGCTCTTCGACGGTCGAACCGGCGAGGCGTTCACGCAGCGGACCACCGTGGGCTACATGTACCTCATGAAGCTCCACCACCTCGTGGACGACAAGATCCACGCCCGCGCCACCGGCCCCTACTCGCTCATCACGCAGCAGCCCCTGGGCGGCAAGGCCCGCACGGGCGGCCAGCGCTTCGGCGAGATGGAAGTCTGGGCCCTCGAGGCCTACGGCGCGGCCTACATCCTCCAGGAACTCCTCACCGTCAAGTCCGACGACGTCGAGGGACGCACGAAGATCTACGAGAGCATGGTCAAGGGCACCAACAAGCTCGAGGCCGGCATGCCCGTGGCCTTCGACGTCCTCTGCAACGAACTCAAGGGCCTGGGCCTCAACATCACCCTCGAGAAGAAGCAGACCGAGGGCGGCAGCCTCCTCTGACCGACCGACCGCGGCTCCCGGCATGACGCCCGGAGCCGCCGTCCCGCGGAAGGGCCCCTTCCTTCCGCCGCCTTGCAGCATCCACACGACGATCCGCGGCGGGCACGCCGCCAAGACCAGCACCGGAGCACGCGATCATGGCTGACACCGTCTACGAGAGGGTCAACGACTTTTCCGCCGTCAAGGTCACCCTCGCCTCGCCCGTCGACATCAGGGCGTGGTCCTACGGCGAGGTCAAGAAGCCCGAGACGATCAACTACCGCACCTACCGCCCCGAGAAGGACGGCCTCTTCTGCGAGCGCATCTTCGGGCCCGAGCGCGACTACGAGTGCGGCTGCGGCAAGTACAAGGGCACCAAGCACAAGAACATCATCTGCGACCGCTGCGGCGTCAAGGTGACCCACAGCCGCGTGCGCCGCAAGCGCATGGGCCACATCAACCTGGCCAGCCCGATCGTGCACATCTGGTTCTTCAAGAGCATGCCCAGCCGGCTGGGCACGCTGCTGGGCATGAAGACCAGCGACCTCGAGAAGGTCATCTACTACCAGGATTACGTGGTCGTGGACCCCTGCGACACCGAGCTCAAGTTCAAGCAGGTGCTGACCGAGGACGAGCACCGCCTGGCGTCGGAGAAGCACGGGGCCAACGGCTTCCGCGCGAGCATGGGCGCCGACGCCATCCGCGAGCTGATCGCCCGCACCGACCTGCCCAAGATCGCCGCGGACATCCGCCAGGAGCTCAACCAGACCAAGAGCAAGCAGAAGATCAAGGACCTGGCCAAGCGGCTCAAGCTCGTCGAGCAGATCCGCGGCAGCGAGAACGACCCGTCGTGGCTGGTCATGGACGTGATCCCGGTGATCCCTCCGGACCTGCGTCCGCTCGTGCTGCTCGAGAGCGGCAACTTCGCGACCAGCGACCTCAACGACCTGTACCGCCGCATCATCAACCGGAACAACCGGCTGAAGAAGCTGATGGACCTCAACGCTCCCGAGGTCATCATCCGCAACGAGAAGCGGATGCTGCAGCAGGCGGTGGACGCGCTCTTCGACAACAACCGCTGCCGCCGCCCCGTGCTGGGCAGCAGCAACCGGCCGCTCAAGAGCCTGACGGACATGATCAAGGGCAAGCAGGGTCGCTTCCGCGAGAACCTGCTGGGCAAGCGAGTCGACTACTCGGCCCGCTCGGTCATCGTCGTCGGCCCCGAGCTCAAGCTCCACCAGTGCGGCCTTCCCAAGAAGATCGCCCTCGAGCTCTACCAGCCCTTCATCATCCGCAAGCTCAAGGAGCACGGCCTGGCCGACACGATCAAGAGCGCCAAGCGGATGCTCGAGCGTCGCGATCCGGCGGTGTGGGACATCCTCGAGGAGGTCATCTTCCAGCACCCGGTGCTCCTCAACCGCGCCCCGACGCTGCACCGAATGGGCATCCAGGCCTTCGAGCCGGTGCTCGTCGAGGGCAACGCCATCCGCCTGCACCCCCTGGTGTGCACGGGCTTCAACGCCGACTTCGACGGCGACCAGATGGCCGTGCACCTGCCGCTGTCGGTCGAGGCGCAGGCCGAGGCGCACGTGCTGATGCTCAGCACGCACAACATCTTCTCGCCCAGCAACGGCAAGCCGATCATCTCGGCCAGCCAGGACATCGTGATGGGCGTGTACTTCATCACGTACATCACGCCCGACGAGAAGCCCATCGAGAAGCTGCCCCGGTTCAAGGACCGCAAGGAGGCCATCCTCGCCATGGAGCGGGGCGTCGTGGGCCCGCACGACCGCATCCTCCTCCGCGTCGACGGCTTCGACCGCCTGGTCGACAGCCAGTCGGGCGACATCAAGGATTGGCCCCGCAACGAGCACGGCCAGAAGAAGCCGATCGTCACCACCCCCGGCCGCGCGCTCTTCGCCGACGTGCTGGCCGACGGCATGCCCTATTACAACTGCGCCCTGGGCAAGAAGGGGTGCGCCCGCGTGATCGACGACGCGTACCGCTTCAAGGGCCGCGCCATCACCATCGACCTGCTCGACCGCCTCAAGGAGATGGGCTTCAAGCAGGCCACCCTGGCCGGCCTTTCCTTCGCCATCACCGACCTGCGGATCCCGCCGGAGAAGCAGGCCCTCCTCGACGATTCGCAGAAGAAGGTCGACCGCATCGAGAAGAACTTCGATCGCGGCATCATCACCCCCCGCGAACGGTACAACCAGCTGCTCGACATCTGGTCCCACTGCCGCGAGGAGGTGCAGAAGAAGCTCGTCACCGTCCTCAAGAACGACCGTCGCGACGAGCACGGCGCCGAGATGGGCCCCGAGGACATGAAGGCCAAGGCGTACCTCAACCCCGTCTACCTCATGGTGGACTCGGGCGCCCGCGGCAACATCAGCCAGATGCAGCAGCTCGCCGGCATGCGCGGCCTCATGGCCAAGCCCAGCGGCGAGATCATCGAGACCCCCATCCGCGCCAACTTCCGCGAGGGTCTCAACATCCTCGAGTACTTCTCCTCGACCCACGGCGCGCGCAAGGGCCTGGCCGACACCGCCCTCAAGACCGCCGACTCGGGCTACCTCACCCGCAAGCTCTGCGACATCGCCCAGAGCGTCATCATCGGCGAGGTGGACTGCGGCAGCCGTCGCGGCGTCGTCAAGCGGGCCCTGTACAAGGGCGAGCAGGTCGACGTGCCGCTTCGCGACCAGATCGTCGGTCGCACCAGCTGCAACACGATCCCCGACCCCATCACGGGCGAGGTGGTCGTCCGCGAGAATCAGGTCATCTCCGAGGCGGTCGCCGCCCGCATCGACGCCATGGGCATCGATGCGGTCATGGTCCGCTCGCCGCTGACCAGCGAGAGCCGCACCGGCTGCTCCGTGCTCGACTACGGCCTTGACCTCTCGACCGGCAAGCTCGTCGAGCCCGGCATGGCCGTGGGCATCATCGCCGCCCAGTCGATCGGCGAGCCCGGCACCCAGCTCACGATGCGGACGTTCCACACCGGCGGCATCGGCCAGCGCACCGCGGAGAACACCAAGTACGACGCCCTCAACGGCGGCGTGCTCGAGCTCCGCGATTGCAACGCCGTGACCGGCAAGGACGAGGACGGCCACGACTGCACGATCGTCCTCAAGCGCAACGCCGAACTCGCCGTGCTCGACTCCAAGGGGCGCGAACTCGAGAAGTTCAAGGTTCCCTACGGCGCGTTCATCTACTGCGCCGACCGCTCCGACGTCAAGAAGGGCCAGACCATCGTCAAGTGGGACCCGCACCGCATTCCCATCCTCGCCGAGAAGGAAGGAAAGGTCCAGTTCGTCGACATCGTCGACAAGGAGACCTATCGCGTCGAGGACGCCGGCGGCGGCAAGAAGGCCCGCGTCATCATCGAGCACAAGGGCGACCTGCACCCCGCGATCACCATCGTCGACGCCGCGGGCGGCATCCTCGATCACCACTACCTGCCCGCCCGCGCCCGCCTCGAGGTCGAGGACGGTCAGGCCATCCGTCCGGGCCAGATGCTCGCGCGTCAGCCCCGTTCGGCGGCCGGCTCGCAGGACATCGTCGGTGGTCTTCCCCGCGTCACGGAGATCTTCGAGGCCCGCAAGCCCAAGGACCCGGCCGTCATGGCCGAACTCTCGGGCAAGGTCGAGATCTTCTCCGACAAGCGCAAGGGCAAGATGACGATCCGCATCGTCTCCGAGGCCGGCATCGAGAAGGACCACCACGTCAGCACCGACAAGCAGCTCCTCGTGCACACCGGCGACGTCGTCAACGCGGGCGACCCGCTCACCGAAGGCCCGCTCGTCCCGCACGACATCCTCCGCATCAAGGGCGAGGAGGCGCTGTGGACCTACATGCTCGACGAGGTCCAGAACGTCTACCGCGCCCAGGGCGTGGCCATCAACGACAAGCACATCGAGCTGATCCTCAGCCAGATGCTCCGCAAGGTGAAGGTCGAATCGCCCGGCGACACCGACCTGCTCCCCCAGGAGGTCGTCGACAAGTACACCTTCAAGCAGAAGAACCGCGAGGTCGAGAACTACATCCGCATCACCGAGGTCGGCGGCACCGACTTCAAGGTGGGCGAGATGGTCCAGAAGGAGGCCGTCCGCGAGGCCAACGCCCGCGCGGAGGCCGCCGGCAAGGAAGGCGCCAAGGGCAAGCGTTGCCGCCCCGCCTCCGGCCGCACCCTGCTGCTGGGCATCACCAAGGCCGCGCTCTCCAGCGACTCGTTCCTCTCGGGCGCGTCGTTCCAGGAGAGCACCAAGGTGCTCACCGAGGCGTCGCTCCGCGGCGCGATGGACACGCTCATCGGCCTCAAGGAGAACGTCCTGCTCGGCCACCTCATCCCCGCGGGCAGCGGCTTCCGTCCCTATCAGGACATCCGCGTCAAGCACCTCGTCGCCCTCCCCGAGGAGGAAGAGGCCGCCGACGAGGCGCTGCTCGAGGAGTACAAGCCCGTCAGCCCGGCCATCCCGGCCATGGAGGACATCCTGGGGGGCGGCCAGAGCGCGGCTCCCGCGCAGCAGTAAGTCCGGTTCGCATCAGACCGCTTTCATCGACGCCCCGGCGACATGCCGGGGCGTCGTTTCTTTTCGCGGATGTCACGTCACGGAATCCCGAATGCACGAGGGCGGTCAACGGGCCGTGTCGGCGTCGTTCACTCGCTTCGCGGGCCGGGTCGCTTGCCACCGGGCGATGATCTCGCGACAGGCCGGTTCGGAGAAGACCGGGAAGAGCGTCTGGCCGGTCTCGAGCATGCGGATGATGTAGGGCTTGCACATGCCGCAGTTGGTCGAGCAGCCGGTGACGCGGGCGAGGGCGTCGAGGTCATGACCATGGCGTGCCGCAAGCTCCTGGAGCCGCGTGAAGGTGATGTCGTGGCAGATGCAGCGGTCGACGCCCATGTGACGTCCGGGGGTACGCACGGTCGGGGCGGGCCGATTCAGGAAATCGGCCCAAGGTTCGCGTCCCGGGGACCCCATACGCTCCGGACCTGCATGTCGCTGCCGGAACTCGCCGCCATCGTGGGTCTGCTCGCCGCCGCCATCGCCCTGGCCGAGTTGGCGAGGAAGACGCGCGTGCCGTATCCCACGATGATGGTGATCGCGGGGTTGGCGATCACGATGATGCCGTTCCTGCCGGACCTGTCGCTGAGTCCGGACCTGGTCTTCCTGGTCTTCCTGCCGCCCATCCTGTATGCCGGGGCGTGGAACACGTGGCTGCACGACTTCCGGCGTCATGCGGTGCCCATCGGCTTCCTGGCGGTGGGGCTGGTGATCGTGACGGCGTGGGTGGTGGCGGAGGTGTGCACGCTGGTGGTGCCCGGGATGAGCTGGTGGCAGGGGTTCCTGCTCGGGGCCATCGTCTCGCCGCCGGACGCGGCCGCCGCCACGGCGATCTGCCAGCGGCTGGGGGTGAGTCGCCGCATCGTGACGGTGCTGGAGGGCGAGAGCCTGGTCAACGACGCCTCGGGCCTGATCGCGTACCGGGTGGCGCTGGTGGCGGTCACGCAAGGAGCGTTCTCGCCGCTGCAGACGGCATGGAGCTTCGTGTTCGCGGCGGGCGCGGGGGTGGGCATCGGGCTGGTGGCGGGGCTGCTGCTCGTCGAGTTGCACCGTCGCATTCGCGATCCGATCGTGACCACGGCGCTCTCGCTGCTCGCGCCGTACGCCTCGTACGTGCCCGCCGAGGCGTTGCACGCCTCGGGCGTGCTGGCGACGGTGGTGGCCGGCCTGTACGTGTCGAAGCAGAGCCCGCGGATCTTCTCGCCGCTGGCCCGCATGCAGGTGGTGCACGTCTGGCAGTTGATGCTGCTGCTCATCAACGGGGTGGTCTTCGTGCTCATCGGGCTGCAGCTCGACGAGGTGATCGACGCCGTCAAGAACGACTACTCGCTCGGGCAACTGGCGGGGTACGCCGCGGCGGTGAGCGGGGCGGTGATCCTCGTTCGGCTCGCGTGGGTGTTGCCGATCGCGGGGCTGAGTCGCCTGCCCTTCTTCCCGCGACGGCTCCCGGTGCCGCGGGGCGCGGAGCTCGTGGTGATCGGCTGGACGGGCATGCGGGGGATCGTGAGCCTGGCGGCGGCGGTGGCGTTGCCGATGACGGTGACGCTCGAGGGGAACGTGGTGGTTCCCTTCGAGCACCGCGACCTGATCGTGCTGCTCACCTTCGCGGTGATCTTCTCGACGCTGGTGCTGCAGAGCCTGACGCTCGGGCCGCTCATCCATCGGCTGGGCGACTCGGTGCGGGAGGGCATCGCCCACGAGGAACTGGTGGCGAGGATGATGATCGCCAGCGCGGCCCTCTCGCGGCTGGACGCCTTCGGCACCGAGGGTCCCGACGATCCGACGCTCACGCGGGTGAGGGCCAAGTATCTCGAGCGGCTCGAGGCGGCCACCCGCACGGCACGCGGCGACGACGCCCCGAACACGGGCGTCGACCCGGGCCTCGAGGCCACGCTGCACCGCATGGCCATCGACGAGGAGCGGGCCGCGCTGGTGCGCATGCGGGACGCCGGCGAGATCTCCGAGGAGGTCTTCCGCACGCTCGAGCGGGAGCTCGACTTCGAGGAGGCCCGTCTGCAGGCCTCGTGACCGGCGAGGGGGCTCGTCAGGTCCGGACCGGCAGCGTGGCGGGCGTTTCGCGACCGCGTCGCCAAAGGTCGTGGACGCACATGGCCGCGTCTTGCTCGGGGAAGTCGAGCCTCAGGTGGCAGCCGCGGCTTTCGTGACGCCACTGGGCGGCCTTGGCGACCAGGGCGGCGGCGGCGAGCATGTTCTGCGTTTCCCAGCCCGAGACGTCGTCGAAGATCTTGTCGAGGGTGTACCGGGCCCAGAAGTCGATCATCTCGCTCGCGCCGGCGAGTTTGGCGGCGGTGCGTTCGATGCCGACATTGCGCCACATGGCCGAACGCAGGCTCGAGCGGACGTCGGTGAGGTCGAGTTCCCCGCGTTCGCTGGGGCGGATGTCGCTGACGATGGGGACGGGCGCCGAGCGTCCGCCGCCGATGGCCGCGGCCCAACCGGGGGCGGGACCGACGGAGGAGCCGCTCGCGCCGGGTTGACGCATCTCGAGGCTGACGCGGCCGGCGATCTCGCCCATGACGAGCCCCTCGAGGAGCGAGTTGCTCGCCAGACGGTTCGCGCCGTGCAGGCCCGTGCTGGCGGCCTCGCCCACGGCGTAGAGGCCGGGGACGTCGCTGCGGCCCGCGGCATCGGTCCGCACGCCGCCGACCATGTAGTGCATGGCCGGGTGCACGGGAATGAGGTCCTTGGCGGGATCAAGCTCGAACCGCCGGAGGAGGGCCGCGATGCCGGGGAACTTGGCCTCGAAGCCCTCGATGGAGCGACAGTCGAGCAGCACGTTCTGGCCGCCCTGCTTGGCGATCTGGCGCACGATGGCCTGGCTCACGACGTCGCGGGGCGCGAGTTCGGCCATCGGGTGCACCTCGACCATGAAGCGGTGCCCGGAGGCGTCGAGGAGGTGCGCCCCCGCGCCCCGGATGGCCTCGGTGATGAGGCTTCGGCTCGCGCCGGCGAGGTAGAGCGTGGTGGGGTGGAACTGCACGAAGGCCATGTCGGCGAGCGTCGCGCCGGCGCGGTAGGCCATGGCGATGCCGTCGGCGGTGGCGAGCGGCGGGTTGGTGGTCTCGCGGAAGAGCATGCCCGCGCCGCCGCTGGCGAGGATCGTGGCCTTGGCCCAGATGACCTGCAGCCCGTGCTTGGGATGGTGCGTGATGGCGCCCATCACCGGCGAGCCCGGATCGTTCGAGGGCGTGATCAGGTCGAGCGAAAAGCACTTCTCGAAGATGCGCACGCCCGCGGCGGCCCGGGCCTTCTGCTCGAGCACCCGCTGCAGTTCCGCGCCCGTCGCGTCGCCGTTGCTGTGCACGATGCGGCTGGCGGCGTGCCCGCCCTCGCGTCCGAGCATGATCTCGCCCTGCGGGTTGCGGTCGAGCTTCATGCCCCAACTGAGCAGTTCGGTCATGTGGCGGGGGCCCGCGCCCACGATGGTCCGCACGGCATCGACATCGCAGAGCCCCGCCCCGGCCGAGAGGGTGTCCTCGATGTGGGACTCGATGGTGTCCTTGGGCGACACCGCGCTGGCGATTCCCCCCTGGGCCCACGCCGTGTTCGTTGAGCGGAGATCGCCCTTGCTCAGCACGATCACCTCGCCATGCTCGGCCGCGGCGATGGCCGCGCGAAGACCCGCCACGCCCGCGCCGATCACCAGCGTGTCGGTGAAGATCGCCGGCAGCAGCGAGGAGCGGAAGGGGATCAGGTAGCGGCGATGGTCGAACAGGCCGTCCATGTGGGCGGAACCATAGGAAGGCCCGGGGGAGCATCCTTGTCGAGGCCCCTGAGCCTCACCACGCGTGACTCACCACTCCGGCCCGCCGGTGTACCGGCCGTAGACGTCCGCCATGGCCTGCACCATCTCGCCCAGCGTGCAGTTCGCCAACGCGCCGTCGACCAGGGCGGGCATCACGTTGTGCTTGTGGAGGCCCATCTCGACCGCCTGCGGGTCGCCGTCGCGGCAGGTCTTGCGGATGCGGTCGAGCGCGGCCTTCACCGCCGACTCGTCGCGGCGGGCCTTGAAGGCCCTGAGCCGTTCCACCTGCACCGTCTCGACCTCGGGCCCGATCTGCAGGATCTCGATGGGCCGCTGCTCGTCGTCGGCGACGTAGGCGTTGACGCCCACGATGATGCGATCGCCCGCCTCGCATTCCTCGCTGAAGCGATAGCTCGCCTCGGCGATGCAGCGGCGGAAGTATCCCTTGTTGATGCCGTTGATCACCGAACGGCCGAAACGGGGCTTGCGGCCGTACGCCGGATGCTCCTCGAGCGGGCCGCCGTGGTCGACGCGAGCCGTGCGGGCCTGGCGGCTCGCGGCGTCGTATTCGCCCATGGCGTCGACCTCGGCGATGAACTTGAGGGCCTCGGCCTCCATGGTGTCGGTCATCTGCTCGACGAACCACGAGCCGCCGAGCGGGTCGACCGTGCGGGTGACGCCCGTCTCGTGCGCGAGGATCTGCTGCGTGCGGAGCGCGACCGTCACGGCCTGCTCCGTGGGCAGGCCCAGCGTCTCGTCCATGCTGTCGGTGTGGAGCGACTGGCAGCCGCCGAGCACCGCCGCCATCGCCTGGTAGGCCACGCGGACGATGTTGTTCAGCGGCTGCTGCTCGGTGAGCGAGCAGCCCGCGGTCTGCACGTGGGTCTTCATGTAGAGCGAGCGTTCGCTCTTGGCGCCGTAGCGATGCTTCATGGCGCGGGCCCAAATGCGGCGGGCGGCGCGGAGCTTGCAGATCTCCTCGAAGAACTCGTTGTGGCTGTTGAAGAAGAAGGACAGTCGCGGCGCGAAGGCGTCGATGTCCATGCCCCGCTCGAGGCAGGCCTCGACGTATTCCATGCCGTCGCGGAGCGTGAAGGCCAGTTCCTGCGCCGCGGTGCTGCCGGCTTCGCGGATGTGGTAGCCGGAGATCGACACCGAGTTCCACTTGGGCACGAACTTGCTCTGGAACTCGATGGTGTCGACGACGAGCTTCACGCTGGGCTCGGGCGGGTAGATGAACTCGTTCTGCGAGTGGAACTCCTTGAGGATGTCGTTCTGGAGCGTCCCGCCCAGGTCGTTCCACGAGATGCCGCGCTGCTTGGCCATGGCGAGGTACATCGCCCAGATGACGCAGGCGGGGCCGTTGATGGTCTGGCTGACCGTCACGCTGCCGACGGGGATGTCGGCGTAGAGGCGGTGCATGTCCTCGATGGTGCAGATGGCCACGCCGCACTTGCCCACCTCGCCGCAGCTGAGCTCGTCGTCGCTATCGCGGCCCATGAGGGTGGGGAGGTCGAAGGCGGTGGAGAGGCCGGTATTGGCCTTGGTGCCCTTGGCCTGGCTGAGGAGGTACTTGAACCGCTTGTTGGTGTCGTCGGCCGAGCCGAAGCCGGCGAACTGGCGCATCGTCCACAGGCGGGTGCGGTATCCCTCAGGGAAGAGCCCGCGGGTGAACGGATAGCCGCCCGGGGCGGCGATGTCACGGTCGATGTGGTGAAGCGCCTGGGCCTGGGCGTGCCCCTGCGAGGCGGGCCCGTAGACGGGATCGACCACCAACCCGGAGATGGTGACCGCCTGAGGGTCGATGGAGGGGAGGTCGGAGGGAGTCTGCTGCCGGGGAGCCGTGGTCATGCCCCAATTCTAACCGCCCCGCGCCGCGGCGACACCCCCGGGGCGCCCTCGGCCGACGCGGGCGCCACGCCGCCGGTCAAAGCCCGAGAAGTTGGCGAATGTCGTTGTAGGTGACCGTCAGGAAGACGCACCCGATGAGGACCAGTCCCGCCAGCGTGGCGATCGATTGCACGGCCATCGGCACGGGGCGACCCGAGAGCTGTTCGTACAGGATGAACAGGAACTGGCCTCCGTCGACGATCGGCAGGGGCAGGAAGTTCACCACGGCGAGGTTCACGCTGATGAGGGCGAGGAAGAAGAGCAGCCAGATGAGGCCCTTGCCCGCCACCAGCGTGCCCAGGTGCGCGATGCCCACCGGGCCCTTGAGGTGCTCCACCTTGACCGTGCCTTGGAAGAGGCGGAGGAACGTGACGTAGGTGGTGAGCATGACCCGCCGGGTCTCGGCGAAGCCCATGCTCAGGGCTGCCGCGGGCGACGAGGCCTTCAGCAGCACCTGCTCGGGTTCGAAGAGGCCGGGGCTCACCGGGCTCTGCCAACCGAGGGCATGGACCGAGCGGATGTCCGACGCTGGGATCGCCCATGCGATCGTCTCTTCGGGGCCGTCGAGGCCGGGCACGCCCCCGGCCGGGCGGCGTAGCCGCACCGACACCGTCGCCGCCTCGGTCGCCGCCGGATCGGTCGCCTCGCGGAGGGCGGTGCGGATGTCGGCGAAGGACGCCACGGCCCGGTCGTTGATGGAGATGATGCGGGCGCCGGGTGTCCGGAAGACGCCCGCGGCGGCCGGCGCGAACCGCTCCTCCGACCCAGGCCGCTTCAGCGAGGGCAGGGGCGTCGCCACCAGCGTCGACTCGCGGGACGTGTCGCCGACGCCGAATCCGATCTGACCCTTCGAGTTCACCTCGACCGCGGGCAACTCGACGGCCTTGAGGTCGCCCGCGTCGCCCTTGCGCAGCACCGTGACGGCGAGCGTGCGACCCTTGTGGGCCTGGATCTCGGCCATGCCCTCCGCGATCGACGGGAACTCCACCGAGCCCAGTCGCGCGAAGATGTCCCCCGCACGCAGGCCCTGTTGCTCGGAGCGTTCGGTGGTCTGGCCCACGGTCATCACGGGCATGAGGCCCAGCAGGTGCTCGATGGGCGTCACGGCCTTGTTGGCTCGGACGAGGTGGTCGACCTCGAGTTGCGCCCGGGGTTGCAGCACGCGCGTGACCGTGCTCGTGCCGTCGGTGAACGTCGCGGCCACGACGCGTCCACCGGAGTGCCGGACGTGGGTGAAGAGTTCGGTGCCGTCGCTCACGTCGCGTCCGTCGACCGAGACCAGCCGCATGCCGGGCTCCAGCCCTTCGAGGCCCAGCGACCGGAAGGCGGTTCGCATGGACTCTCGCTGCTCGGCGTTCGGCACGCTCACCACCGCCGCGCTCCGCGCGGGTTCGACGCCGATCTCGAGCATGCCCGATTCGCGGCCCGTCTCGGGCGTCACCACGAACTGGATCGGCTCCGACACGCCGCGGCGGGCGACCGTCAGTTGGATGGCCGCGCCCCGCTCGGCCATCGCGGTGGCGAGCACGAGGTCGCTGAAGGAGTTGGGCGCGTGCCCGTTGATCGCCGTCACGGCGTCGCCCGGGAGCAGGCCGGGGCTCGACACGCCCACCTCGAGCCCGTTGATGGGAATGGCGCGGGCCGCGGGCGATCCGGGTTCCACGTCGCCGATGCGGGCCGGCTCGACCTTCATCCCCAGCATGAAGACCAGCACGAACAACGCCGCGGCGGTGACGATGTTCATCACCACGCCCGCCGAGATGACCACCAGTCGCTTCCACGGCTTGCAGGCCTGGAAGCTGTCCGGCGCGTCGCTGACCGCCTCGGGGTTGCCGTCCTCCTGCCCCAGCATCTTCACGTAGCCGCCGAAGGGCAGCACGTTCAGCCGGTACTCGGTCGGGCTCACGCCCGTCGCCGCGCCGCGGCTGCGCAGGCGCTCGACCTCCGCCTCGCTCGAACCCGCCCGCATCCCCAGCCCCTTGCGGAACGACACGAGCGCGGGACCGAAGCCCACGGCGAAGGCCAGCACGCGGATGCCCGCCCAGCGAGCCGCCAGAAAGTGCCCGAGTTCGTGCACGAAGATGATCGCGCCGAAGCCGAGCAGGACGAGAAGGAAGTCGAGGGTGGTTCCGAGCATGGTGTGGAGCAGGATGGTATCGGCATCGCCGGGCCGAACCCCTCGGGCGTCCCCGCATCCGGGGGAGTCGAGGCGTCGCGACCGGGGGTGCTACGCTGGGCGGCGGTGAGGGGTTCAGTCGCGGACACGCACTCGACATGAGGTCGCCGGATGTCATCGTGGTCGGAGCGGGCGTGGCGGGGATCGCCGCGGCGGTGTCGCTGTCGCTCGCGGGCGCGGCCGTCCAACTCGTGGAAGCCAGGCGACGCCTGGGCGGGCGAGCCACGTCGTTCGTCGATGCACCCACGGGCGAGGTACTCGACAACTGCCAGCACGTCACGCTGGGTTGCTGCACCCGCTACCGGCGACTGCTCGACACGCTCGGCGCCTCCGACATGCTGCGGTGGCACTCGACGCAGTATTGGGTCGAACCCGCGGCGGGCGACCGTGAACGCGTGACCCGCATCGAGCCTGGCCGGCTGCCCGCGCCGCTCCATTACGCCGGTTCGTTCGCGTCGGCGGCGTTCCTGACGGTCGAGGAGAAGCTGGCCATCGCCTCGGGCATCCGCGAGTTGGCGGCCACGGCGCGGGGGCAGTGGGAGGATCGCACGTTCGCGTCGTGGCTCGATGCGGCCGCGCAGCCCGAGGGGGCGAGGCGGAAGTTCTGGGAGCCGGTGATCGTCAGCGCGTGCAACGCGTGGCCCGATCGGGTGTGCGCCTCGCCGGCGATGAAGGTGTTCCAGGACGGGCTCTTGGCGTCTCGCGAGGCGTCGATGATCGGCGTGCCGCGGGTGCCGCTGGTGCGGCTGTACGAGCAGCTTCCGGCGATGCTCGAGTCGACGGGCGGGCGAGTGACGCTCGGACAGGCGGCGGCGATGGTTCAGCCGCGGAGCGTGACGCTGGTCGACGGCTCGGTGCTGCGAGCGGATCGGGTGGTCTGCGCGTTGCCCCTCGAGAAGGCCGTGGCGGCGGTTCGCGACGAACGCGGCGAGGCGGACGAGGGCCTGACGCGTCTGGCGTCGAGGCAGGCTTTCTCGCCCATCGTCGGCGTGCATCTCGAGTTCGACCGCGACGTGATGGAACTTCCCCACGCGGTGCTGGTGGGGGCGGCGACGCAGTGGATCTTCGGGCACGAGGGAGACGGGCGGCGGCTGCACGCCGTGGTGTCGGGGGCCGACGAGTGGGTGGAATGGACGCAAGAGCGGATCGTGGAGCAGGTGCTCTCGGACATGGGGGAGAGATTCCCGCGTGCGATGCGATCGGCGATGTGCGTGCGGGCCCGGGTGGTGAAGGAGCGGCGTGCCACGTTCGAGGCCACGCCTGCGTTCGAGCGTGCCCGGCGAGCGTTGCGGCGGCGGGACGCCGCGGTGCCCTTGGCGGGCGACTACACCGACACGGACTGGCCCGCGACGATGGAGGGGGCGACGATCTCCGGGTTCGAGGCGGCGCGGCGGCTCGGCGGGCGGGTGGTGTGACCCCGGGCTCGCCACGGGACCGATGTTCGGAACCCTTGAGGATGAGGATCGCCTGTCGGTTGGGTCCGCGAGGTCGTCTTGAGGCAGGGCGAAGGCACGAAGTGAGGCGTCGCGGGTTGCAACCCGTGTTCGGAGCCCGTACGATTCCCGCCCGTTCGAAGCGTCGAACCCGAGGCGGGCCGCGGTCAGGTCCCGGCTCTCGCGATCGACGCCTCTCCGGGCTTGGAGTGTTGCGTGTCGACGATCTGGAAGACTCTCAAGCCGTGGCAGATCGGGCTGTTCGCCGTCGCGGCCATCGCGTTGGCGGTGTCGATCATCTCCACGCTTCGCAGCAGCGACGACTTGGGCTTGGCGACCAGGCTCGACATGGTCGACATTCTGACGGGTGATCGGTACGTGGTGAAGATCCCCGGCTCGGGCTCGATGAACATTCCGGGCAAGAACCCGGCCACGGGCGAATCGACGTTGGTGCCGTACTACCAGGACGAGACGGGCGCGTTCAAGGTCAACGACCGGTACGCGATGCCGCTGGTCAAGCGGCTCAAGGGCACTCCCTTCGCCTTCGACCAGTCGACCTTCGCCGTCACCTTCTCGGACAAGGGCGTGCAGACGATCGTGGGGGAGTGAATCGGTTGATCGGCGGAGCGGGTCCTGACGGGAACGCGGGGGCAGGGCCCCGGAATTCGGACGAGGTTCAGTTTCCATGAAGAGCAGGTCAAACCCCATGAAGAACGAGTCCCGCACGATCGTGAGCCGCCCCGGTTTCACGCTGATCGAGCTGTTGGTGGTGATCGCGATCATCGCACTCCTGATCTCGGTGCTGCTGCCGTCGCTGGGTCAGGCCCGGCAGATGGCGCGGCAACTGGTGTGTTCCACCAAGCAGCGGTCGATCGCGCAGGCGCAGGCCGTGTACGCCGCGGGCAACAAGGACCACATCGCGGGCCCCAACACCTCGGGCGCGTGGGGGCAGTGGAAGGACCAGCGCGGCGGGGGCAACCCGTACGTCTTCGACACGTCGCCGACGACGCCGACGTCGACCCACGACTGGTTCAGCCCGATCCTGGGCGATTCGCTGGGGCTTTCGAACAACCGCGCCCGCCGTTCGTGGGACATCTTCGCCAAGCACGGCTGTCCGTCGGTGCGCGACAACATGCTCCCGTGGTCGGGCAGCGACGGCGCCGACACGGCGCAGTTCTCCTCGATCACGAGTTCGCTCGGCTGGATTCGCACGAGCTACCTCTCGCCCGCGTCGTTCCACTATTCGCGGCAGGGGGCGCCGGCGTCGATCTCGAAGTACCGGCCGCCGGAGGCCGACCCGACGTCCGCCGCCGCGGACTTGCGGTACCTCAACGCCAACCCGGCGACGCTGCCGTCGAACTACACGCCGCGGCTCGACAAGGTGGGCATCCAACTCTCGAGCAAGATCATCGTGGCCGACGGGTCTCGGTTCCTGGTCACCGCGGGCGCGTACTTCTACGACTTCGACTTCTCGCCCGCGCCCAACGTCTTCGGCAACTTCTGCGCCTCGGGCCCGATCTTCAACGCCAGCAACGAATACGGCCGGAGCCTGACCAACGGCAACAACGTCAACGTCAAGGCCAGCTTCCGTCACGCGAGGCAGACGATCAACGCCGGCTTCTTCGACGGGCACGTCTCCACGGTCACCAGCGCCAGCGCGTGGGAGGACGCCGAGATGTGGTACCCCTCCAACAGCGACTGGAACGGCAACGCGGCGACGGTCGAGTCGGCCGCGAAGTACCAGTACCTGCTGAGCCGCCCCGTCGGTTCTCGCGGCCTGCCTTGAGGCGTCTCGCGTCGCTCGGACGATCGTGCCGCACCTATCCTGCGGCATGAGCCAGACCCGCATTCTCCGCATGGGCATGATCGGCGGCGGTCAGGGCGCCTTCATCGGCGCGGTGCACCGCACGGCCGCCTGTCTCGACCACGGTGTCGCGTTCGCGGCGGGCTGTCTCTCGTCGACGCCCGAGCGGGCGATCGAGTCGGGCCGTCTGCTCGGCCTGCCCGCCTCCCGGGCCTATCCGACCTGGCAGGCCATGCTCGAGGGCGAGTCCCGCCTTCCCGCCGGCGAACGCATCGACTTCGTCTCGATCGTCACGCCCAACCACGTGCACCACGCGCCCGCCTTGGCCTTCACCAACGCCGGATTCCACGTGGTGTGCGACAAGCCGCTCGTCCACTCGTCGGCAGAGGCCGAGGAACTGCGGCGGGCCGTTGCCGCCAAGGGCACCGTCTTCGCCGTCACGTACAACTACGGCGGCTACCCCATGGTGAAGCACGCGCGTCACCTCGTGCACGCGGGTGATCTGGGCGAGATCCGCAAGGTCGTCGTCGAATACAACCAAGGGTGGCTCGCGTCCCGACTCGAGGCCTCGGGCCAGAAGCAGGCCGATTGGAGGACCGACCCGGCCCGAAGCGGCCTGGGCGGGGCCATCGGCGACATCGGCAGCCATGCCGAGCAGCTGGTGTCGTACGTCACCGGCCTTGAGATCGCCGACCTGTGCGCCGACCTGACGACGTTCGTCCCCGGGCGACGCCTCGACGACGACGCCGCCGTGCTGTTGCGGTTCAGGGGCGGAGCCAAGGGCGTGCTCTTGGCCTCGCAGATCGAGATCGGCCACGAGAATGACCTTCGCATCCGCGTGCACGGCTCCAAGGGCACGCTGGCGTGGCGTCAGGAGGAGCCCAACCACCTCGTGGTGATCCCCGACGGCGGTCCCGAGCAGGTGCTCCGCCGGGGCAACGCCGGGCTGTGCGATGCCGCCAAGGCCGGCACGCGGCTGCCCCCGGGTCATCCGGAGGCCTTTCTCGAGGCCTTCGCCAACGTCTACAACAACGCCTGTCAGGCCATGCGGGCGGGCGTTGGCGGCATCGAGGCGGAGGCCCGCTTCGACTTCCCCGGCGTCGTCGACGGCGCGCGTGGCGTGCGGTTCATCGAGCGGGTGGTCGAGAGCGCCCGCAGCGACCGCAAGTGGACAGCCGTCTGATACGGATCGTCGCACGGTTTCGGGCGCGTACGGCGCACGTGTTCCGTGCCTCCAACGCGATCGCCGCGACATCGATCCGGCTCGCACCGCCGCGCGAATCGGCCCCCATGCCGTGGGCTTGCCCGCCAAGCCGGGCCGCGCACCACGGCACGCCACGGGACGCCCGCCGAGCGGGCTGACAGGCAAGAACCGACCCCGCGTCCCTTTTCTCGCCCACTTTGGGGCGAACCAGCCGGTAGCCCAGGGCGCTGCCCGGCTTTGCGGGCGAGCCCTGGGTGCACGGGCGCGTGCCGCCCCGGGAGTGCGATTCCACGGCCCAGCCGCTGGCGTCCAAGATCTCCGTCACCAAGGTCTGTCGCTGGTTGGGGCTTCCGCG
>JBBAVG010000033.1:0-38273 GCA_040397805.1 Phycisphaerales bacterium | reverse complement strand
TCGTCGATGCGGCCCGCGAGCGCCTCGGCCTTGGCGAGGTTGTTGAGCGACGCCGCGACGTCCTGGTGGCTCCTGCCCAGGAGTTTCCGCCGCATCTCGAGGGCCTGGCGATAGAGGGCCATCGCCTCGTCCACGCGGTCCTGCTTCACGCGGCACGCGCCCAGGTGCGTCAGGCTCATCGCCACGTCGAGGTGCTCGACGCCCAGCAGCCGCCGCCGGATGGCGAGCGACCGCTCGTAGATGGGCGCCGCGTCGTCGTACTGGCCGTTCCACCAGAGCGCGGCGGCGTACTGGTGCAGCGAGTCGGCGAGCGCCGTGTCCTCGACCTCGCTCAACTGCGTGCGCAGATCGATGACCCGCTTCTGGTGCTCCACCGACTTGGCGTAGCGACCAAGGCCCTGGTAGCCGAAGGCGATGATCTCGCGGAAGTCGGCCTCGGTGGCCAGCAGCTGCGGCGGCTTCTCGACCACTTGGCGGGCGGCGTTGTCGAGGAGTTGCTCGACGTCGACCAGCCCCTGACGCTGCTGGTTGGGACGCATGCTCCCGAAGAAGGTCTTGATGAGCGAGAAGTTGTCCTTGGCGGCGCGGAGGTTGTCCTGGGCCTGCTTGAGGGCCTGTTCCTTGCGGGACGACTCCTGCAGGATGCGCGTGACGAGCACCACCGACGTCACCGTGAGCACCGTCGCCGACGCGGCGATGACCGTCGAGACGGCGCGGTTGCGACGCACCCAGCGCGCGAGCCGACCCGCGACGCCGATCTGTCGCGCGAGGATGGGCTCGCAGCGGAGGTGGCGGCCGAGGTCGGCCGCGAAGTCCGCGGCGGAGGCGTAGCGGCGGGCGCGGTCCTTCTCGAGGGCCTTGAGGATGATCGTGTCGAGGTCGCCCTTGAGTTCGCGACGCCGCGTGCTGGGCACCGCCGGCGGATCGTCGCGGATGATCATCACCGCCTCGAAGAGCGACGTGCCGTCGAGGGCGTGCGGGAGCGTGCCGGTGAGGAGTTCAAAGAGGATGACGCCCAGGGCGTAGACGTCGGCGCGGACGTCGATGTCCGTCGAGTCGCTCCCGCACTGCTCGGGGGCCATGTACTGCAGCGTGCCGACGATCTGGCCGGCCAACGTGCTCGCGGCGGCGGCCTCGCCGTGATCGTGCCCCTCCTCGTTGACGCGGGCGACGCCGAAGTCGATGATCTTCGGGTGGCCCGAGGAATCGATGAGGATGTTGGCGGGCTTGAGGTCGCGGTGGATGATCCCGCGCTGGTGACCGTGCTGCACGGCGTCGCAGATCCGCATGAAGAGCTCGAGCCGCGACTCGACGCTCATGTTGGTGGCGGCGGCGTAGTCGGTGAGCGTCTTGGCGTCGGGGATGAACTCCATCGCGAACCAGGGCATCACGCCCCCGGTCGCGGTCTCGACATGCGTGCCCGCCTCGTAGACCTGCGCGATGCACGGATGACGCAGACGGGCGAGGAGTTGGCTTTCGTACTCGAAGCGGCGGCTGGCCTGCGGGCTGGCGATGGCGCCTCGCATGACCTTCAATGCCACCGTTCGCCTGGGGTTGCCTTGCTCGGCTTCATACACCGCGCCCATGCCGCCCGAACCGATGAGGCGGTTGATGCGGTATTGGCCGATCCGCTCGGGCAGTCCCGCGGGCAGGCCTCCGCCGCCCGCACCCCCCACCAGCGTCTTGTCGTAGGCCGAAGCCTCGATGCCCCCGGCGAGCACGACCTGCTGCGAGGGGTCGAACACCTCTTGGCCACCCGCACTCGACGGCGGCAGGGTCACGCCGGTCGACGAGACGACCGTGGCGGCCGACGTGACGGAATGGTCCTTGACGGGCTTGCTCACGATGCTGGCGTCGGATCGGCCTGTACCCAGGGAACGAGCCCCACGCTCGATCGGGTCCGTCCGACGGGTGAGGGTACGGGCCCCCGGCGGATCAGGTCAGGTCGACGGTTCGCCCGCGAGGGACTCGCGGATGGCCTTGGCGAGGGCTTGACCCGCGCCGGCGTCGAGCTTTCCGGGATTCCAGACGATTCCCAGACCTTCGGACTCGTCGCGACGCGGGATGACGTGGAAGTGGACGTGGAAGACGGCCTGATGGGCCAAGGACCCGTTGTTCTGGAGAATGTTGCACGCCCCCGCTCCGGTCGCCCGCAGCACGGCCCGGGCGATTCTCGGAAGCACCCGCCCCACCGCCGCGGCGGCCTCGTCGCTCAGGCGGTCGATGGTCGGGGCCGGCTCCTTGGGAATGACCAGCGTGTGACCCGGACTGAGCGGGAAGACGTCAAGAAAGGCCAGGACCTGGTCGTCCTCGTGCACCTTGTGGCAGGGGATCTCGCCCCGGATGATCCGCGAGAAAATCGTGTCGGCCATGGGGCAGGGTAGAGGGTTCGAGCGCCGGGAAGGGTGTCGTAGAATCAGCCCGTGACGAGCGAAACTCCCGCCTCCCGCCGCCCCATCAAGGTCCTGCCGACGCTGGTGGCCAACCAGATCGCGGCGGGCGAGGTGGTCGAACGCCCCGCCAGCGTGGTGAAGGAACTCACCGAGAACGCGCTCGACGCCGGGGCCACCCGCATCACCCTCGACCTCGAGCAGGGCGGGATCGAACTCATCCGCATCACCGACGACGGCTGCGGCATCCCCGAGGCGGAACTGCACCTGGCCCTTTCGCCCCACGCCACCAGCAAGATCGCCGACACCACCGACCTCGACCGCATCGCCACGCTCGGCTTCCGGGGCGAGGCCTTGGCGTCCATCGCGAGCGTGTCGCGACTGTCGATGCGCAGCCGCACGGCCGAGATGCACGGGGCGGCGGTGGTCGAGGTGGAAGGCGCGACGTTGGGGAGGCCCAAGCCCGCCTCGGGCGCGGTGGGTACGTGCGTGACGGTGCGGAACCTCTTCTTCAACACGCCGGCCCGGCGCAAGTTCCTGCGCACGGTGGCGACCGAGCAGGAGCGGGCCCTCGAGGCCTTCCGGCAGATCGCCTTGGCGCACCCGGGCACGGGCTTCACGGCGACGGCCGACGGCCGCACGCTCCTCGACGTGCCCGCCGACCAGAACCCCCGCGAACGGGCCTTGGCGATGCTGGGCAAGGATCTGTCGTCGCAGCTCCTCGACGTGCACGCCGACGAGTTCGACGACAGCCGCGGCGTGGCGCTCTGGGGGCTGGCGGGCCTGCCGTCGATTGCGCGGGGCAGCTCCAAGCACCTGCACGTCTTCGTCAACGGCCGTCCCATCCGCGACCGGACGATCCAGCACGCGGCGGTCGAGGCGTACCGCGGCCTGATCGAGCCCTCGCGCTACCCGACCGTGCTGCTGATGCTCGAGCTCTCCGCGGCGGGCGTCGACGTGAACGTGCACCCGCAGAAGTCGGAGGTCCGCTTCCGCGACAGTTCGCTGATCCACTCGGTGGTGCTGCGGGCCATCCGCGAGGCGTTGCGCCGCGCGGACCTCACGCCGGCCTATTCCATGATCGCGGCGTCGGCCGCACGCCAAGGCATGATGGCGGCGGGCCCCGGCACGGACATGCCCGCCGACCTGCCGGGCACGGGGCTGACATCGCAGCCCTCGCACGGCCCCGTGGCGGACGGTTCGCTGGATCTCTTCGTCGAACGGCTGCGGACGCCGCCGGTGGCGACCAACGGGCCGGTCGCGCGGCTCGACTACGACGTGATGAGGCGGACGATGGACGCCGCCCCGCTGGAAGAGCCCAAGCCCGCCCCGCGGATCCTGCAGGTGCACAACTCGTTTCTGGTGACGCAGGACGAGCAGGGCGTGGTGATCATCGACCAGCACGCGTTGCACGAGCGGGTGATGTTCGAGTACCTGCTGGGGCGGGTGATGGGTCAGGGACTGGCCAAGCAGCGGCTGCTCGCGCCGGCGACGGTGCAGACGACGGCGGCGCAGCTGGAGCGATTGCCCGCGATGCAGCCGCTGCTCGAGCGGATCGGCGTCGAGGCGGAGCCCAGCGGGCCGGCGACGGTGGCGGTGCACGCCTTCCCGAGTTTCCTGTTCGACCGCGGGGTCGACCCGGTGACGTTCATGCTCGAGCTCTTCGACAAGGCCGAGCGCACGCCGCTGCTGGCCGACATCCGTCGCGGCGGCGAGCAGGCGATGCGGGACGTGCTCGACATGATGAGCTGCAAGGCCGCGGTGAAGGCGGGCGACCGCCTGAGCGACATCGAGCTCGAGGAGCTCATGAAGCTGCGGGCGCAGGTCGAGCGGTCGAGCAACTGCCCGCACGGACGGCCCACGAGCATCCGCCTGACGATCCGCGAACTCGAGAAGCTCTTCGGCCGGTCGTGACCGACACGCGTGCGTGGCGTCACTCGTGCGCGGGCACGGAGGCGGTCGCGGACTCGGCTGCCGCGGCGGCCTTCTGGTTCATCGCGGAGATGAGCTCCTGCTGCCAGGGGTGCTCGCCGAGGAACTCGACCTTGCCGGTGGCGATGTCGTACACCGCGCCGACGACCTTGACGTCGCCCTTCTGGACCATCGCGCGGACGGTCGAGCTCGTGCGGTAGAGGTCGAAGACCGTCTGCCACACGTTCTCGCGGATGGCGAGGGACGCGATTTCCTTCTCGTCGGCGTTGGGGTTGAGGCGGCGGGCCCGCTCGACGGCGGGCTCGATGCCCGCGACGAGCTGCGCGACCTTGCCGTGCAGCGGGGCCTTGGAGGCCGCCGCGGCGACCGCCCCGCACTTGCTGTGACCCATCACGACGAGCAGCGGCGTCTTGAGATGCTCGACGCCGTACTCGACGGTGCCCGTCTCGCTGTCGCCCGCTCGATTTCCCGCGACGCGAATCACGAAGAGGTCGCCCACGCCCCGGTCGAAGACGCGCTCGACGGGGATGCGCGAGTCGGAGCAGGTGATGATCGTGGCGAAGGGTGACTGGCCCTGGTCGGCGAGCGTGCTCATCCGCTCGGCGTCGACGTTGGGCGAGGTGGTGCGGCCCGAGGACCAGCGGATGTTGCCTTCCTTGAGCAGGGCGTGGGCGGCGTCGGCCGTGACCTTCGCGGTCACTTCCTTGGCGGGCGACTTGGGGGCGGCGGGCGTTGCACCCTCGTGAGCGGCGGCCTCGCCCTCGGGCGCGACGTCCTCACCTGCGGCACCTGCGGCGGGCTTGGCCTTGGCCTTGGGATCGGCCTTGGGATCGGGCTTGGCGACCGGCTTGGTCTCCTCCGTCAGCGTGATGGCTTGGCGGGGCGCGGGCTTGGCCTTGGGCTTGGCGGCGGGTGCGGCGGCGGGAGGCGTCGACGACGCCTCGTGCGAATCGTGCTCGGGCGGGTTCCCCACGGCGGTCGCGACGGCGACGGCGAGGGTGGTTCCGGCGATCAACAGCAACGTCGCGAGGCGGGTGCTCATGACGCAACTATCGGAACGCGGCGGCACCCGATTGAGGCGATACGCGTCCGCGGGCTCGCATCGCGTCACTACGCTCCACCCATGCAGGTCATTCACCACTCCGCCCCCAAGGGGGTCGCCCTCGAGACCACCCTCCTGATCCACGGCGTTCCCCGCGGCGAGGGGGCGAGGCTCGCCGCCGAGTTGGAGGCCATCGTGGCCTCGGAGGGCGCGACGCCCTTGTGCGTGGGCATCGTCGAGGGCGTGCCCGTCGTGGGCCTGTCGCGAGACCAGTTGGCGACGCTCTTGGCCAAGGACTCGGTGGCGAAGGCCAACACGGCGAACATGGGCGTGCTGCTGCACCGCCGACGCGACGGCGCGACCACGGTGAGCACGACGATGGAGTGTGCCGCCGCGGCGGGCGTCAGGGTCTTCGCGACCGGCGGGCTGGGCGGCGTGCACATGGGCTACGGGCAGCGGCTCGACATCAGCGCCGACCTCGCGGCCTTCACCCGCTTTCCCGTGGCCGTGGTGACCAGCGGCGTCAAGAGCATTCTCGACGTGGTGTCGACGCGCGAGGCCCTCGAGACGCTGGGCGTGTGCGTCGTGGGGTTCCGCACCGATCGCTTCCCCGCCTTCTACCTCCGCGAGAGCGAGGCGGGCGTCGACGCGCGGTTCGACGACGAACGCGAGTTGGCATCATTCGTCAAGGCGGAGCTGGCCCGCACGGGTCGGGGCATCGTCGTCGCCAATCCCATTCCCGCCGAGCACGAACTCCCGCGAGACCTCTGGCAGACATGGCTCGCACAGGCGGTCCGCGACACGGCCGACGTGGCGGCGTCAGGTCGCGACGTCACGCCCGCGCTCTTGGGCCGCCTGCACGCGCTCTCGGGCGGACGCACGCTGGCGGCCAACATCGAGCTGGTGAAGTCCAACGCGAGGCTTGCCGCCAAGCTGGCTGCGGCGATGGGATGAGCTCCTTCGCGCGTGACGCCGGGTTCCGTCCGACGAACCATCCGTTCGGCGCGTGCACGGATCGGCGCCGGTTCCCAGTCGCGAAGCGATTTCCGAACGTGGCCGGGGCCGGCGGCGCTTCGCCGCCACCCCCGGATGCGACGCCCACACGCGCATGAACCCCACGGGGTTCCGGAACACGTGCGACGATTCGCGTCGGGGCACGGTCGAACGATCGCGTCATCGCGTCATGCGCGCGCCACGCGCGGATCGGCTCCGCCGTGGGCTTGCCCGCAAAGCCGGGCTGCGCACCACGGCTCAACCAAGGGACGCCCGACGCGGGCTGACAGGCGCGCATGAGCGTGAACGCCGAAAGCCCCTCGCCACCTGCGGATCTCGGCCCCGGACGCTCCGTCAGGCAGAACCTAGTGGTACAGGGCCATCAGCACGTTGGCGGCGTTGAAGGCCACGTGCATGCCGATGGCCACGCCCAGGCGTCCGGTTCGCTCCATGGCCAACCCGATGCAGCAGGAGAGCGAGAAGAGCGCGACGGCGGCATACCACGGGACGGTCGCCTGGCCGACGGTGTGTGCCGCGGCGAAGAGGGCGGAGGTGAGGATCACGCCCACCCACGCGCGACCGAAGGTCGCGACGAGGGCCGACTGGAGCATGCCTCGGTAGAGGATCTCCTCGAGGATGGGCGCGGCGACGACGGCGAGGGCGGCCTGAGTGAGGACCCACGGATCGCGCTTGTTGTCGACCAAGGCCTTGAGCGTGGGATGGGCGACGGGGTCGGGCACGGCGCCGAACCAGGTGGCATGGACCCACGTGGCCAGTGCGCCCACGCACGTCACGACGGGCCACGCCAGCGCGAGCAGGAGGACGCCCGTGAGGATCGAGGCGACCGAGGGGAAGAGCCCGGCCCGCGGCGCGGAGGCGTGGAGCAGGTAGGTCAGCACCACCGCGACGGCGAGCCCCAAGCCGTACCCCGCGCCGAGCACGGTGGCTTGTTCACGCGCCGACTGCGAGGAGGCATCCGTCGAGATGCGGAGCAACTCGGCGGCCGCGCTGGCGGCCAAGGGCATCGTGAGCCACACGAGGATGGCGCACGCGAACCAGACCAGCGGGTGATGGGCCTTGACGTCGCGTTGCACGGCCGAAAGGCCTTGCGCGGTGAGCACGCCCTTGAGCCGAAGCACGACGATCACGACGATCAGGCCGACGACATTGGCGGCCATGACGGCGTGGGTTCGCAGGAAGTCCGTGACGGCATCGACGGACGACGCGGCGAGCAGCAGGGAGGGGTCGATGGGGAGGCCTGAGCGGTTCAAGGGGGCTGTCTCGAAGGCGAGAGCGTATGGAGCAGGCCGCGGGGGGCACATCCCCGGGGGCGGGGGTGGTCCAACAATGACGGGCCCGGATGCCTCTCGCGTCGGGGGAAGGGGCCCGCGAGGGGTGAAGCTCGCGAAATGCGCCGATGAACTTCGCCCGTGGGGGAACAATCAGGCACGACGGGACGACGCAGGACCGAACGATCTCCAAATGATGGAAGCCGCCATGCAACACAGTCAACCAAGCAGCCACGTCCGCGGCGGTCGTCACGGCGTCAGGGCCGTCGTGATCGCGTCCATGCTCCTCGCGGCGGGGTGGGCCTCGGCCCAGCCCACGGCCGACCCCGCGCCGGCGACCCAACCCGACGCTTCGGCGGATGCGACGGCGACCGACGCGCCCGAGGGGTCGGCGCTCTTCACCAAGGCGGCGGACGCGCTCAAGAAGGCGCAGTCGATCTCGTACCGGGTGCGCTACCGGGCCACCGGGGGCATGGAGCAGTACTCGGCGGCGGTGGAGGCGGACGTTCGGATGCTCCGCGACTCGACCGCGCTGGGCTACACCAACGGGTGGGCGGTGCGGTCGATCGGGTCGGGGCTTCCCAAGCCCAACGCGGAGCGGATGGACTTCGACGTGGCGTGGATCGGCAACACGGTCGAGTTCATCTCTCATGAGGACAAGAAGGTCGTCGAGCGGCGGTCGTCGCGCGAGGCCAGGAGCACCGCCTTCTCGGTGGCGAACTCGGCGCGACTGCAGGAACTCTTCGCCGCCAAGCCCTTCAGCAAGGAAGTGGCGGCCAACGCGCAGCACAAGATGCTCGAGCGAACGCAGGTGGGCGGGGTCGAGTGCGACGTGGTGGAGGTGACGTTCAGCGACCGCAAGGGCAAGTCGGTGTGGGCCTTCGGCGTCGACGACCACCTGCCGCGGCGGCTCGAGAGCGTGATCGAGAACGTGATGATGACGGGCTCGACGGTGCTCGAACTCGACGAGGTTCGCGTCGACACGTCGCGGCCGCCGTCGATGAGCCGCTCGAGCGTGCGGGTGGACGTGCCCGAGGGGTACGCGGAGGATCGCCCGGCGAAGCCGACGCCGGCGGCCGCGCCGATGGCGGCCAAGGCCGCCGAGAGCAAGGACACGGAAGGCAAGCCCGTCGACGCCAAGTCTTCCGAGATCAAGCTTCCCGAGGAGAAGCCCGAGCTCAAGGACACGGCGATCGACGGCGTGCCGGAGAAGACCGAGGATCGCGCCATGCCGCAGGCCAAGCCGGCGGACGAGCCGGAGGCCAAGGCGGCCGAGAGCGCGTCGAACGCGAGCAGCGAACCGCCGCTGACGGCCGGGCCCGACTTCGACCTTCGCGCGTCGACGGGCGGCAGGGTGTCGCTGGCTTCGCTGCGGGGACGGGTGGTGGTGCTGGAGTTCGGCGGCTCGTGGTGCTTGGCGCTTCGCGAGTCGCGGGGCGAACTCGATCAACTCGCGGCGCGGTTCGACGGCAAGCCGGTGAGCGTGCTGGCGTTGTCGGCACGCGACAAGCAGCCGGACGTGGCGATGGAGCGGTTCCGCTCGCAGAACCACACGTATCCGCTGCTGGTGGAGGCGGACGCGGCGGCCGAGGCGTATCGCATCCGCGCGTACCCGACGTACGTCGTGCTCGACGGCGAGGGGACCATCATCAAGGTGGTGCCGGGATTCGAGAAGGGAACCACGATCGAGTCGATCGCGGGCGCCATCACCGATCACCTCGCGTCGCGCCGGCCGGGCGCTTGACGCATCATCGCCCCTGCGACGATCAGCGCCCTCGCCACTTCACGAGACCCGCGGCGAGCGCCGGGCCGCCCAGGCCGATCGCGTACGCGAGCCATCGCGGGGTATCGCCGAAGGAAGCGCCTTGCGCAAGCGTGGCGGCGAGCATCGCCACGAAGACGGACAACGCGGGGCCCGCGATCGTGAGGCGGGGCCGCGCGAGCGACACGAGGAAGACGCCCAGGAGCGTCACCGCGGACGCGCCGGCGAGTTGGGCCAACTTGAGGCTGCCGGTGGTCACGAGCGCCACCGCCGCGCCCGCGAGCGTGAAGCCCAGCGGCACGAAGAGCGTCCACGCCCGCACGGGCCTCGCGCACGGGGTGAGCATCATCATGGCCCCGCCCCAAAGCACGAAGACCATCGCGTTGGCCGTCTGCTGCGCGGTCTCGGCGGCGGCGAGCCAGACGATGCCGATGACCGCGATGACGTCGGCGGTGGATCGAATCGGCGACCGGCCCAGCACCGCAGCCCCGATCAGCAGGAGCGGAATGAGGTGCAGCGCGTGGCGGGGCGGGAAGGAGAGCGAACCGAAGAGGAGCCACTGCACGCCCACCAGCACCGCGAGGGGGCAGAGGATCGCCGCCACCAGGGCGCGGCGGGCGTCGGGACGGGCGTTGGAGGGGAGAATGCCCCGGGCCGACCACCAGCATGCGGCTGTGGTCACGAGCGATGCGACGAAGGGCAGCACGACGCCCAGCAGGAGGAGTTGAAGGGCGGTGTCGGGGTCCATGGGCGAAGGGGACGAGGAAGTGCGCCCGCGCCGTCTCCGGCGCGGGGACGCGGGAAGAAGTTCAATCGAGGATCACTTGCGGCTGCCCTGGAGGCTGACGGTGATGGTGACGTCGTCGCCGAGCGAGCCGGTGCCGCCCATGCCGTAGTCGGAGCGATTGATGGTGAAGGTGGTCTCGAAGCCGGCGACGGTCGCGCCGCCGCGGCCCTTGCCCTGACCCGTGGGGGTGACGCTGACGGTGATGGGCTTGGTGACGCCGTGGAAGGTGAGGTTGCCCGAGACCTCGATGGCCTCGCCCGCGCCCTTCTTGGCCGACGTGCTCTTGAAGGTGACGGTTGGGAACTCCTTGACGGAGAAGAAGTCCTGGCTCTTGACGTGCTTGTCGCGGCCCTCGTTGGCGGTGTCGACGCTGGCGGCGTCGACGGTGATGTCGAGCGTGGTCGACTCGCCGTCGATGGCGAACGAACCGCTGAAGGTGTTGAAGCGGCCGTAGAAGTAGGACACGTTGTTGTGCTTGATGCGGAAGATGACGCTGCTGTGGACGTTGTCGACCGCGAAGGCCTCGGGCGCGGTGGCGACGGCGGGGGCCGGAGCGGGGCCCGCGCCGCCGAGGAGGGCGAAGCCGCCCAGGCCAAGGGTGCCGGCGACGGCGAGGATGCAGATTGGACACGTGCGCATGCGGTCAACTCCTGAACGGTGAACCCACCGCCCCGGACCGTCGGCCCGGAGCACGAACCTCGACACGGCACGAACGCTCGCGCCGCGCCGGAATGAACATCCGAGAACATCCCGTCTCCAAGGATAGTGGGTACGTCAGGGCGAGCAGGACGGATGCCACGGCCGCGGTTCGGGGAATCCCTCGGGGCGGCCGCGAAACGAAAGGGGTCCGTTCGGTCCAGATGCAACACCCTCCGATCCGGGGACGTATGGGAAGATCCCGCACACGCGGGGGCGCGGGAGGCGGAATCCTTCCGCGAGCGGCGACGAACACCGCAACGCCGACGTGCGTTGTCCGATGGGACAGGTGCCGGGCGGCCCGGCTCGCGATCAAGGATTCTCCATGCCCAGCCACCGATTCGGTTCGCTCTCCCACCTCCTGCTCGCCCTGACGCTTCCCTGCGTCGTGCACCACGCGGCGGGCTCCGAAGCGCCGTGGACGCTCATCGAGGCGATGCCCGCGGATGTCGTGGCCTCGCCGGCCTGGATCCGTCCGGCGGTCTTCCAAGCGGCCCAGATGGACGACAAGGCCATGCGGGAAGCGCTCGCCAAGGTGCCCTTGGAGGTCTTCCCCTTCCCGGAGGACGAGGGGCTGCTCTTCTCGCTCCCGCACCCCGATGGCGGCTTCACGCGGTTCCGGCTGGTCGAGTCGCCGGTGATGGAGCCGGGGCTGGCGGCCCAGTTCCCCGACATCAAGACCTATCGCGGCCAGGGCGTCGACGATCCCGCGGCGAACGTGCGGCTCGACATCACGCCCCAGGGCTTCCACGCGATGGTGCTCACGCCCCGGGGCGACTACTTCATCGACCCCTATTCGCGCGATGACGTGAACCACTACGCGGTCTACCGCAAGAGCGAGTTCCGCCCGAGCCTGGCCCACAAGTGGTCGTGCGGGGTGACGGACCACCGCCCGATGGATGAGGGCGGCTACGGCGAACGCAACAGCGGCGGCACGCTCAAGACCTACCGGCTGGCGGTGGCGGCCACGGGCGAGTACACGGCCTTCCACGGCGGAACCGTGGCCGGCGGCCAAGCGGCGATCGTGACGGCGGTGAACCGGGTGAACGGCCTTTATGAGCGGGACCTGACCATCCGATTGGTGCTGATCGCGAACAACTCGAGCCTGGTCTACACCAACGCCTCGACCGATCCTTACACCAACAACAACGGCTCGACGATGCTGGGCCAGAACCAGACCACCATCACGAGCGTCATCGGCTCGGCGAACTACGACATCGGACACGTCTTCTCGACCGGCGGCGGCGGCGTCGCGCAGCTCGGGTGCGTCTGCAACTCGGGGTCCAAGGCCCGCGGGGTGACGGGGCAGCCCACGCCGGTCGGCGATCCCTTCTCGATCGACTACGTCGCCCACGAGATGGGCCACCAGTTCGGCGCGAACCACACGTTCAACGGCTGCGGGGGCGGCGGATCCGCCGCGTCCTACGAGCCCGGCAGCGGCTCGACGATCATGGGCTACGCGGGCATCTGCGGCGGGGACGATCTGCAGTCCAACTCCGACGCCATCTTCCACCACCACAGCTATGCCGAGATCCGTGCGTTCGTCGCCGCGGGCGGCGCATGCGGCGCCAACAGCGCGACGGGCAACTCGGTTCCCACCGTCAACGGCGGCGTTAACTACACGATTCCCAAGGGCACGGCCTTCACGCTGACCACCACGTCGGCCACCGACGCCAACGGCGACGCATTGACCTATTCGTGGGAGCAGCGCGACCTGGGCGCCTCGCAAGCCGTCACCGACGCGGACAACGGGACCAGCCCCATCTTCCGTTGCTGGAACGCCACCACCTCCAACGCCCGAACTTTCCCCCGCTACGCCGACGTGCTCGACGGCACGCTGGTGACCGGCGAGAAGTATCCCGTGCTGGCCCGCACCTTCGACGCCCGCGTCACCGTTCGCGACAACCGCAGCGGCGGCGGCGGCGTGATCGAGGACGACGTGATCGTGACCATCAACGGCACGGCCGGCCCCTTCGCCATCACCAGCCCCAACACGAACGTCACGTGGACCGGCACGCAGACCGTCACGTGGGACGTGGCGGGCACCAACGCGGCCCCGGTCAGCACGGCCAACGTCCGCATCCTGCTCTCGACCGACGGCGGGCAGACGTGGCCCACCGTGCTCGCCGCCACCACGCCCAACGACGGCTCCGAGGCCGTCACGCTCCCCTTCGTCTCCTCCTCCACCGCCCGCATCCGCGTCGAGGCCGTGGGCAACATCTACTTCGACGTCAGCAACGTGAACTTCACGCTGCAAGGCCCGCCGCCGCCCGCCGCCCCCACCGCCGTCGGCGCGACGCCCTCCTCCATCTGCGGTTCTTCGCCCGTGACGCTCAGCGGCACCGTGCCCGGCGGCATCACCATCGACTGGTACGCCGCGAGCTGCGGCGGCACGCTGGTGGGCTCGGGCTCGCCGCTGGTCGTCACCCCGGCCGCCACCACCACCTACTTCGCGCGGGCCCGCAACACCTCGACCGGAGCGGTGAGCACCACGTGCGCTTCCACCACCGTGACCGTCACGGGCTCGGCGCCGGCCGCGCCCACCAACGTCGCGGCCAGCGATTCGACCCTCTGCTCCTCCACCACCATCACGTTCACCGCGTCTGCGGGCGCCAGCAGTTACCAGGTCTTCCGCTCGCCCACCAACGACTTCGCGTCCGCCGTGCAGATCGGCACGCCCGCCGCCAGTCCCTTCCAGGACACCTCCGTCACGCCCGGCATCCCCCACTTCTACTGGGTCAAGGCCGTCGGCGGCTGCGGCACGAGCGCGGCGAGCGCGAGTGACTCGGGCACCCGCCGGAGCGTGCCGGCCGCGCCCACCAACGTCACCGCTTCCGACAACGCCGCGTCATGCGGCTCGGTGACCGTGTCGTGGACGGCCGCCTCGGGCGCCACCAGCTATCAGGTCTTCCGCAACGTCGTCAACGATCCCAACACCGCCACGCAGGTCGCCGCCACCAGCGGCTCGCCCGCCACCGACACCACGGCCGCCGCCAACACGGCGTACTTCTACTGGGTTCGCGCCACCAACACCTGCGGGTCGAGCCCGCTCACGGGCGGGGACCCGGGCAGCGCGCTGGGAACGCCCGCCGCCCCCGCGGGCGTTCAAGCCGCGGATGGCACCTCATGCAACGGCATCGCCGTCACGTGGAACGCCGCCGCGGGCGCGAGCGACTATCGCGTCTGGCGGAACGCCAGCCCCACGATGACGGGCGCGACGCAGGTGGGCACGACGACGACCACGTCCTTCGACGACACCGCCGCGCCCGCGGGCGTCACGCTGCACTACTTCGTGGATGCGGGCAACGCCTGCGGCCGCGGCACGACCGGCGGCCCCGACGCCGGCACCCGCGGCACCGGCCCCTCCTTCAGCCAGCAGCCCGCGGACGCCACCGTCGACGAAGGCCAGACCGCCACCTTCACCGCGCAGGCCTCGGGCGGCGGAGCAACGTACCAGTGGCGATTCGGCGGCGTGCCCGTCTCCAACGACCCGCCCCGCGTCACGGGCGCGCAGACCGGCACCCTCACCATCAACGCCGTCACCCCCGCCGACGCCGGCCAGTACGACGCCACCGCCACCACGGCCTGCGGCACGGCCACGAGCAACGCCGCCACGCTCACGGTGAACGGGGGCATTCCGTGCCCGGCCGACTTCAACCAGGACGGCGGCGTCGACGGCGGCGACGTCGAGGACTTCTTCGCCGCGTGGGAAGCGGCCGACGCCTCGGCCGACGTGAATCAGGACGGCGGCGTCGATGGCGGCGACATCGGCACCTTCTACGACGCGTGGATCGCCGGCGGCTGCTGAGATCGCGTCCGTGTCGAACCTCTGATCCGCCGCGTCTTCAACGACTCGGACGCACACGGCGCGAATCGAGTCGCACCCTCGCGCCTTGACGCGCCGATGCTCCTCGGACGTGGTGAACGTCCGCCGACGGCGGCGCGGGGAACGTGCCGCGCGCACTTTGCTGGCGATCATGGGAATCCCGTGGAACCGCCCTGAAGTTTGGGCGAAATGACCATCCGCGTGGGGATGTGACACCCTCAAAGTTGAGCGGTGCACATCAATGAGGCGTGGGGTATTCCAGGAGCTGTTGATGTCCTTCACCCGTTTGTTCGCCTTGGCTTCCCTCGCCACGTGCACCGCGGCCTTCGCCCAGGACTGCGAGCCGCCGCCGCCCGCCGGATTCAGCGTCGTCGATCAAGGATGCACCGCGCCGCTCCGCATCACGTGGACCCCGTCGCCGGGCGCCCTCGCCTACCAGATCTTCCGCGGCAGCACCCCGGACTTCGCCGACGCGTCGCAACTCGGCGTGTCGGGCGGCAGCCCCATCTTCGATGGCAACATGCCCCCGCTCGTGCGCCAGTATTACTGGATCCGGGCCTTCAACAACTGCGGCGTCAGCGACCCGGTGGGCGGCGGGAGCGGCATCCGGCTCATGACGCCCTCGGCCCCGACCAACGTCCGGGCCTCCGACGGCTCCACCTGCAACTCCGTCGCCGTCACCTGGAACGCTCCGGCGGGCGCCAACACCTATCGCGTGTTCCGTGGCACCTCGGCCTCCAGCAGCGGCGCCACCCTCGTGGCCACCGTGATCGACCCGGAGTACCGGGATTCATCCGCCCCCTCGGGCGTCCTGCTCTACTACTTCGTCGACGCGAGCAACGGCTGCGGCCGCAGCACGCTGAGTTCGCCCGACACCGGCCGCCGCGGCAGCACCGCCAACTTCCGCCTCCAGCCAAGCGACACCACGGTCGACGCCGGCGCCACCGTGCGATTGTTCTCATGGGCCGAGGGGAACTCGACGTACCGGTGGATGATGGGCGATGCGCCGCTGAGCGACATCCCCGGCCGCATCTCGGGCGCGACCTCCTCCGAGCTCACCATCTCCAACGTCACCCCCGCCGACGCGGGCGCGTACAGCCTCGTCGCCGTCACGCCTTGCGGCACCATCACCAGCCGGCAAGCCATCGTCACCGTGAACGGCGGCGTTCCATGCCCCGCCGACTTCAATCAGGACGGCGGCGTGGACGGTGCCGACGTGGAGGACTTCTTCTCCGCGTGGGAATCGGGCGAGCCCGCGGCCGACGTGAACGTCGATGGCGGCATCGACGGCAGCGACATCGAGGTCTTCTTCGTCGCGTGGTCGGCGGGCGGCTGCTGAGCCGGCCTCACCCCTGCACGGTGGCGCGAAGACGCTCGACCACCCTCGCCACGGCCTTCACGGCCCGGTCGAGCTCCTCGCGCGTCGTGAACCGTGACAGACTGAAGCGAATCGAGCCGTGCGCGAGCGGCTCGGGCACGCCCATCGCCAACAGCACCGGCGACGGATCAAGCGAGCCCGAGCTGCACGCGGCGCCGGCCGAGGCGCACACGCCCAGCTCACTGAGCCCCATCAGGATCGCCTCGGCCTCAAGACGCGGGAAGGCGATGTTGGTGGTGTTCCAGAGGCGAGACGCTCCCGCGCCGTTGACGACGCTCTCGGGGCAGGCTTCGAGCACCGAGCGCTCGAAGTGGTCTCGCATCGCCGCGAGGCGTCCGCGCTGGGCGGCATCTTCGAGCCACTCGCGGGCCTGCACCGCCGCGACGCCCGCGCCCACGATGCCGGGCACGTTCTCGGTCCCGCCGCGACGGCCGAGTTCCTGGGTGCCGCCCAGGACGGGGCGGACCTTCACGCCCTGACGGATCCACAAGCCGCCGACGCCCTTGGGGCCGTGGAACTTGTGGGCCGAGAAGGTGAGCAGGTCGCACGGAGGCAGGCCGGTGCGGGCGTGACGATGGGCGGGGATGACGTCGCCCGATGCCGGCGCGGGATCGGCGGTGACGGGCAGGCGGCCCACCCACTGCACGGCGTCGCAGTGGAAGATCGCGCCGTGCTCGGCGCACGTCGCGTGCACGGCCTCGACGGGTTGCACCACGCCCGTCTCGTTGTTGGCCCACTGCACGCTCACGAGGTTGAAGCCGAAGGAGGGGTCGTGCAGCATCGCGCGGAGCGTCTCGACGTCGACGCGGCCCTGGCGATCGAGGGGCAGATACTCGACCGTGGCCGCGCCCGACTGCTCGAGGTCGGCGGCCACGTCGCGCACGGCGGCGTGCTCGACCTTGGAGGTGATGAGGCGGACGGGGCCCGCGTCGCGAGATCGAGTCCGCAAGGCCCCCAGCGTGCCCCGGAAGGCCAGGTCGATCGACTCGGTGCCCCCGGAGGTCAGGACGAGTTCTCGGGCCCGCACGCCCAGGAGTTCGGCCAGGTCGCGGCGGGCGAGCTCCACGGCGGCCCGGGCGGCCTGCCCCGGGCGGTGGGTGCTGGAGGGGTTGTGCCAGCGGGTGGTGAGGGCCTCCACCACGGCCGCGACGACCTCGGGGGTGGGCTGGGTGGTGGCGTTGTTGTCGAGATACGCGTCGATGCGACAGGGTAGTGCCCGGTTGACGGGGGTGGATTCAGGAGGGAAGGGGCCGAACAATCACGGCGAATGCCCCACGCCGATTCGTCCACCGCGACCTCCACGCAGACGGCCGTCGAGAATGACGTCGAGCAGATGCCCCCGTTCAACGTGGTGCTGCTCAACGACGACGACCACAGCTACGAGTACGTCATCGAGATGCTCGGGCAACTCTTCCGCATGCCGGCCGAGCGGGCGATGCAGGTGGCCAAGACGGTCGACGCCCAGGGGCGCGCCATCGTCATGACGACCCACAAGGAACTCGCCGAACTCAAGCGAGACCAGATCCACGCCTTCGGCCGCGACCCGCGGATCATGTCGTGCGCGGGGTCGATGTCGGCCGAGATCGAGCCCGCCATCGCGGGCGACGACGCGGACGAAGGCCTCGGCGAGGATGGTCGTCGTTGAGCGGCGAGAAGCCGCTGGCCGTGCAGGCCGAGGAGCTCGACGACGCCGCGGCGTCGTTCCTCGCGACGCACTGCCGCTTCGAGAAGTGCCACTTCAGCGAGACGACCCGCTTTGACGCGCTCCTTCGCGAGGTCAATGCGCTGGTGGTTCGGACGTACTGCCGCGTGGACGACGCCCTGCTCGACAAGGCCCCGAACCTGAAGGTGGTGGGCCGGGCGGGCGTGGGGCTCGACCGGATCGACGTCGAGGCCTGCCGCCGCCGCGGGGTCGAGGTGGTGCACACGCCCGACGCCAACTCGCAGGCGGTGGCCGAGTACGTCTTCGCCCTGCTGCACGACGCGGTGCGGCCGCGGCTGTTTCTCGAGGCGGCCATCGCCGACGAGCAGTGGAACCGCCTCCGTAAGGAGTGCACCGCGCCGCGGCAGCTTTCCGAGATGACCCTGGGCGTCCTGGGGCTGGGCCGCATCGGCTCGCGCGTGGCCCGCATCGGCGTGGCGATGGGCATGGACGTGATCTACCACGACCTGCTCGACATCCCCGCGGACCGGCGGCACGGCGCCCGCTGCGTGCGGCGGGAGGAACTGCTCGCCAAGGCCGACGTGCTGTCGATCCACGTCGACCCCAGGCCCGCCAACCGCCACATCGTCTCGACCGACCTGGTCTCGCAGCTCAAGGAGACGGTGATCATCATCAACACCGCCCGGGGCGTGCTGGTCGACGCCAAGGCCGTGGCGGCCTTCCTGTGGGCCAACACCAAGGCCACGGCCCTGCTCGACGTGCACGACCCCGAGCCCTTCGGGCCCGACTACCCGCTGCTGGGGCTGCCCAACGCGAACCTCTCGCCCCACCTGGCCGCGGCAACCGCCACGGCCCACGCGAACATGAGCTGGGTGGTCCGCGACGTGGTGCGGGTGCTTCGGGGCGAGAAGCCCGAGTTCCCGGCCTGACCGGGTTCCCTTGGCGTTCTACCCTCGGCCGTGCCCGACGCGTCCTCCACCGCCGCCGCCCCGGTTCTTGACTTTCTCGCCTCGCTGCGGGGGCGATTCCTCGCCTTCGAGGGGCCCGACGGCTCCGGAAAGTCGACGCAGCTGACCAAGCTCGTGGAGGCGTGCAAGGCCGCGGGGCTCGAGGTGTGCCACGTCCGCGAGCCGGGGGGCACGGCGGTGGGCGAGCGCATCCGCACGATCCTGCTCGACCGCGACAGCGAGATGACGCTGCACTGCGAGATGCTCCTCTACATGGCCAGCCGCGCGCAGCTCATCGAGGAACGCATCCGCCCCGCCCTGGCCAAGGGCGAGGTCGTCATCGCCGACCGCTTCGTCGCCTCGACCTACGCCTACCAAGGGAGCGGCGGCGGCGTGCCGACGGAGCACATCCGCGCGGTGGCCGATGCCGCCGTCCGCGGCACCTGGCCCGACCTCACGCTCATCTTCGACGTCGACTCGGCCACGGCGGCCAAGCGCACCAGCGGCGTCGAGAAGGTGGGCCGCAAGAAGGCCGCGCAACCCGCGACGGCCTCGCTCTTCGCCGACCGCATCGAGCAACGCCCCCGCGACTTCCACGACAAGGTCCGCCAGGGCTACCTCGACCTCGCCGCCCGCGAACCCGCCCGCCACGCCGTCATCGACGCGAGCAAGAACCCGGACGCGGTGTGGGCGGAGGTGGTGGCGAGGTTGCGGGGGTGGGCCAAGGGCGTGTCTTGACGGCCGCCTCCTCTTCGAACGATCATGCGCTGACTGCCAAGCGTGATCATAATCGTTCGGAGATCACTCCTCGCGACAAGAGATTGGCCGTGAGGAACTTCAAGTGTTCACTCGCTTCACGAAGGTTGAGCATCGCGCGCGTGATGGGCTGCTTTCGATCGTCGTCTCCCTCTCCAGGCACGTGGGTCATGCTGATCCCCCATCGCACTTTGGGCCGAAGTTCCTCCTCGCCGATGTCGACCATCGAACATCCGAGAATCACCCGTTCGCGAGGACACGCTTCATCGGGCCAGAAGTGACAGGTGATCTCGGCTGTCGAACGCACCTTTGCAAGGCGCTTTCGCCAATCGGCCGCGTAGGACTTGACGCTCTTGTTGCCCTTGATGTGCACATCGATCGCCCTGATCGATCGGTGGCCGGATCGCTCAAGGTTGCGTCGCAGGCACTCGACCGCAAAGCCTTGGCACGGACCATAGGGCATCGACATGATCACCCGATCCGAGTATCGAAACAGCACCCGCAAGTCGTCGGCGACGGCTTCCTTGGTCAGCAGCGGATTCGCGACAGGCAAGAGGCTCGCATGCAAAACATCGCTTGCGCCGACAAAGGTCGAGACGGAAACGCTGCCGAACTGATGGCTTGATGATTGCACGACGATGCCGTCAAACGCCGTCGAACGATGGCTCTCGTGTATCGACTCCGCCCAATCCTGCTCGTCGCGCATCGCATCGACGCCGAATGTGGGCGGGCGTTGCACGAGAGCCCCCTGCAGCTTGGAAAGCAGGTCCTGCGCCCTGCGACGCAGAGATTGGTCCGCGATCCGCTCGATCGTGTCGACCACCACCTGCCTCCAATCATGTCCGCCGCTCAAACTCTGGAAGTTGCACACCACCAGCGGCGCGACATCTCGTCCCCGGAAAAGCATCGATGTCAGCTCAATGATGGCGTCTTTCCACGCGTCGACGCTCGATGCCTCGTGTGGGTCGAACACCTGCGGCGTGAACGCGAAGTCGAGCAGCTTCACGAGAATCGCTCCTTGAAGTCCTGCTCGAAGAAGTCGTCCGGCCACGGGTCGACCAAGTCCCCCTGCGTGTCGACGTCGATGGCCTTCAGGGAGGTCGATGCGCCATCACGGGCCGCGTAATAGACCCGAAGCTCGCGGGGCGTCAAGCTCAGCCCTTCCGCGGGCCGCTCTCGCCCGGTTTCGCGGATCCGCCGGAGCAGCCGCAGCACCATGTACTCGCTGTGCGTCTCGATCAGCATCAATCGCTTGGGATTCGCCTTCGCGCCCTCGATGAGCAGGTCGCCCATCGCGGCCTGCTGTTTGGGGTGAAGGTGCAGCTCAGGCTGTTCCAGCGACACCACGGACGAACCGAGGTGGAGGATCGCGACCACGACGGGGACGAGCTGCGAAAAGCCCACGCCGACGTCGCGGGGGTGCAGCAGGAGATTCCTCGCGATGTCGTGCAGGAAGATTCTCGGCTCGTCGGCGTTCATGATCTCGCGATTACCCTTGATGATCTTCTCGATCGCCTTGCTCGACTTCGCATGCCTGAGTTGCTCGACGATCGGCGTCGGAACCTGCCGGTAGAGCGCCCGCTCCAGGCGGTAGCCGGTGGCGAGTCTCGATTCCTCTTCCAGCCACGCGTTCACCCGCGACAAGAGCTTCTCGATGCTCATGGCGGCATCGCGACGAGTGTCGTCCTCGAGCAGCAGACGCCACGCCGCGAGCCCGCTCGGCCATCCGCTCCGGCCGCCGTCATCCAGCACTTCGAAGTTGCGTGAAGGCATGACCCGCAATGGGCCGACATACCGCAGGCCATCGATGTGCCGCCGCAGGAACTCGATGGGGCCCAGCAGCAGCGTCGACAGCACCACTTCGAGTTCGAGGTGGGCATGAGGGTCGCTGCCGCGGGTGGGGATCGAAAGACGACGATCGAGGCGAGGCAGCAGACGGGTCGGCAGTGGCAGCTCAATCTCCCGTGACGATGCGCGATCTCCCAGAGACGCGCGGAAGAGATCGCGGAAGTGGGAGGCCCACCGCTCCCCTCGTCCTCCCCGGTCGAGACTCCTCGCGTTGAGACGCTTCATCAGCTCAGAAAACCAGGCCTTGCTGACCACCGACTCGGGCGGCCGGCCGCCCTCAACCATCCAGGCCGCGATCGCGTCGGCGACGGAATCCTCGGCCGACGGACCACCTTGGCGCAACATCCGCTCGATACGGCTCCAGGTCTGCGGCCGTCGTCGCTCCGACGACACAGCGACGGAGCTCTTCTTCACGGCGGCTCGGAGCGCCTTCGCTCTCGTGGCGACGTCGTTGATCGTCTGACTCGCGAGTCGACCCGAACGCGGCAGGAAAGGTCCCCTTGGCAGTCCCGACTTCGCGTGTTCGATGACCGCTCTGGCGCAATCGGCGAGTTGGGACAAGTCTTCGGGCGACGAATCGGTCCGGCCCGCATGAACCTGCTCGCAACGCAGCAGCAACTGGCGACAGGCCTCCGCACATTCCAGATCGCACCGGGCCGGGTGAGACGCCAGCCAGTCGACGCCGACGATCAGTTCATCGAGAATCGCACCGAGGTCGGCACCTGATCCAGTCCTGGGAAAACCCGCCCATATCTGATCGAGACGGGCCGCCAACTCATTGAACTCGGCGGTGGCACGCTCCCTGAGCCGATCGACATGGCCTCGAACGGCATCGCCTCGCGCAGCATCGTGTGCCAACGAGATCGACCGACCCGCGATCGGTCGTTCCCCGGCCAAGACCGGATGTTCGAGGTCGAGATCGGCGATGCGAATGAACGGATGACCCGGCGGGAACGACAGCGAACCGAACTTCGCGCCGTTCAGCCACACGGTCGCCAGCTTTATCCTGAGGGTCGCGGTGTCGATCTGGAGTTCGACCGACGCCGACGTGATCGCGCCGCGAACCGCCTCGACATACTCCGAGGAGACGTCGTCGGGGTTCGAAACAAAGGCGTCCTTCGAGTAGTCGGCAAGTTCGATGCCATCGACCTTGAGGTCAACCTTGAGCGTGATGAGGCGGCCGGGCACCCGGCCGTGCACGAGGTTCCGGACCCCGCCGAGATCGATCACCCCGCCCCCGGACCAGGGATATCTGACGTCGAGCACACCGGCACACAGCACCTCCCGCAGGTAGTGCAACGCGTGCAGGATGCTGCTCTTGCCGCTGCTGTTGGCTCCGAACAACAGCGTCAGCGGCCGCAACTCAATTCGCTGCCGCGGTCCAAACGCCTTGAAGTTCTCGATCTCGATCGCCGTGATCATGCAAGTCCCCTGGTGCCGCACCGCCGCCTCAACCCAAGTCTACGGGCACCTGCACCAGCAGGCGATCCGGGTCGCCGGCCATGAGGAAGCAGAAGCCGATGCCGTTGCCGTGGTGGGCCTTCAGTTCCGCCCGGTGCAGCTTGCGGAAGGAGGCCCCGTCCCACGCGTCGCAGAAAACGAACACCGTGCGCGTGATCCGGCCGCAGCGAATGAGGTGGGTCTTCACCTCCTGCATGATCGCGTCGAACCCCAACGGACCCCTTCGGCCCCGCGACAAGGCCAACAGCACGGGGGTGCACGCGGCTCCGGGCCGGCCCGGAATCACGTTCACCGCCGCGGAGCCCTCGCCCACCAGGGGCGGCAGGTCCTCGACACTTCGCGAGGCCTCCCACTCCTCGAAGATCGAACCGTACCCGAACCGCTCGATTCGCCCGAGCAGCGGCTCCAGCACGTCGGCCGCCGATCTGAAGTCGCCCCCATCGTTCGAAGCAGCCGGAAACAAACTTGACATGTAAAACCTCATCACGATCCCTCCTTGAGTTTCACGTCCACCCATGGACGCACCTGTTCGCCGAGCCGCCCGATGCGCCGTCAGCCGGTTGAATCAGGGCGGGCGGCACCCGATCAACGTTCACTTCGCCCCTTCACCCGCGTCGAGCTTCGGCAGGTCCATCTGCTCCAGCGTGGGAAGGGTCGAAGAGCCGACGATGCCCTGGAACGTCCCGTAGAGGCCCGAGATTCCGAGGACGACGGCCTTGATTTCCTCCTCGCGTGCCGCCCAGATCCGCTCCATAGCGGCCCGTTCCTTGTCGAGTCCCTTGCGAAGGGCGAGCAGTGGCTCAACCATGCCGGCGATCCGCTGGCGGAACTCAGTCCCGGTCACAAACTCGTATGTCCGTTCGGCCTTGCTTTGCTTGCCGTCCGCCGCCTGCCGCCCCTTGGCGACTTCCACGAGCCCGGCCCGCAACGCCCGCGCCAACTCGACCACACACGCCTTTGTGCAGATCCACACGCCGTCGATCTGCGTGATGTGCTGAGTGTCGGGCGGCATAGCTTCGGTGACGAGCACCGCGATCACCGCCTTGGCGTCGCGCTGGTCCTCGCGGAGCTTGGGCAACCAGGCGGGGCTCCAGTTGCGGGCGTTCTTCGATTCGAACAGGATGCTCCCGCATTCCAGCCCCGACGAATCCATGACGTTCTGTAGAACGTCCGCGCCGTGCACCCCCTTCTTGACCGGTACCACCTCGTCGCGAGGGAATGCCCGCACCAGCACATCCTCCAGAACCAGTTCCAGCGCCTCGCCCTGGGCCTGCTGCGAACCCTGCTCCAGTTTCCGCTTGAGGTCCTCCACCTGTCGGCGCAGCGCGGCGTTCTGCTCCTGCGTCTCCTTGTCCTTGAGGAGATGCTCGTCGTCCGCCTGCTTCTTGGCGGCGACGCGGATGGCATCCGTCTCTTCCTTCACGCGGCGGGCGACGTTGAGCTCCAGCGATGCCTTCTCTTCTTCGAGCGTCCGCTCCCGCTTGCGCAGGTCGAGCTCGGTCTGCTTGGATTGCTTGAGCTTCCCCTCCAGTTCGGTGATCCGTTCCGAGTCGGCCCGGCGCTCCTCGGCCAGATCCGCCTCGGCCTTCTTGCGAGCCTGGGCGACGATCGCGGCACGCTGGGCGGCGACGGCGGCCTCAACGCCATCCTTCACCTTCTGATCCACCTCGCTCTCGGCCTTCTCCAACGCGGCCTTCTGCTGGGCGAGCTTCTTGGCCTCCTTGTCAAGGGCGGCCTTCTTGGCGTCCACCTCGCCTTCGAGTTCCTCTCGAATGCGGCTTTCGACCTGGGCGGTCATTGCCTTGGTGATCTCGATCTTGGTCTGGCATTTGGGGCATTGGATAGTGTTCGTGCTTGTGTTCATGCGGAGCGTGATTGCAACGCCCATGCCAACCACTCGCACCGCGCTAGGCATATCCAGACCGCGAGAGGGCAGAAACGCCGTTGTACGGACACATGCCGGCTTCTGTCCCGCTGATGCCAGGAAACCTACGGTTCCCCCGGCACTCCCTCCCCTTCCGGAACCACTCGATGATGATCGCAACTGATGAAGAAGTGAAGCGTGCATTCCAGCAGATGCATAATGCCATCAAGGACGTGTTCGCACTGCCCCCGTCGGGTCTTAAGTCATGGGCATTCGGGTCAGCCGTTGCGTTCATAACCACCACGTTTTCTCTCTGTCGGCAACTCCACGATGAGAAGAGGTTGCCGACCGCCGTGGAAACGAGCCAGCAGCAGGTGATTGCGGATGCGGTCAAGAACCGGCACCTCATCATCACCCAGCCCGATTCGACTCCGAAAGGCATGGCTGACCCGGATGCGGCGAACTTCAGGCACCTCAGAAACGCGTTTGCACACGGCAACTGGACGCGAGATCTGAGTCCGGCACCTTCAACGCCCCCAAATCAGGATATGAAGATCATCCTCGAAGACTATTACCCCGGCCAGACCACTCCGAACTGGAGAGCGACCATCGACTTCGCCGACCTCCTCAATCTGGCGGAGAAGCTGCTGGTCGACACCTTCAACGGAATGCCCTAGAACATTGGCCCCGGCTCATCGCTAGACCGGGGCCGTCTTTGCCTTCAGAGATCGCCGCGGAAGGCGCGCTGGACGAGGGAGTTGAACAGATTCTCGCCTGCAAGTGCTTGATCCGAGTGACGCTCATGCAGCCCGCGAATCGTCCTGACTCGACGCGCAAACTCCGATTGAAGGTCAAAGGGTGGGAGCGAAATCATGGCCGCCTCGATGTGCCCGATGTTTAGGGTCGGCTGCGACACCGTTCGCGTCTCGCCCTTGAAGTACTGCTGCATTCGACCCGTTGCCAAGAGCGAGGCCAAATACTCACGATGGAGTCGCTTGCCGCACCGAATCCTCGCGACGGCGCGAACGGTGTTGAAGCCCTTCAACCCGTCGTCCGCCAACGCGACGAGCCCGATCGATCCGACGCAAGCGAGAAGCACCTCGTCACCTTTGAGCCGAGATCGTGCATACTGCGCTTCGATCTCCGGTTCGATGCGCTTGAGGTCTCGCGTACTAATCCGCCCCGAATCGAAATCGCCCACCCGGACGATTGGCACGCCATCCTTCACATCTGTACCGGGCTGAACAACGCCGTAGTTGATCTTGTCCTCTGGGTCCACAAGCGCGTCGAGGCGTTCGGGCTTCCATCGCCCGGACACCATAGGGTCAACGCCGAACATCTCTTGAAACACGCTGGGGATGAGCGTGTCGGCGAGGCGGGCAGCCTCTTGGCGGCGGCGGCGGATGGCGTCGGCCTTGTCCAGGATCGCTGCGATCCGCTTCTGCTCGGCGAGACTCCGACGCGGGTCGTCAGGGAAGGGGATCGGGAGGTCTACTGCCTCGACCGCGTTGGTGAGCGAGAGGTTCTTCAGAGTCGTGCCACGGATGAATGGGCCGAGGCGACGGCGGAACGTGTCGCTGTGGATCAGATGGAAAGCGTAGCGGGCAAAGATGCGTTGCTCGTCGAAACGCAGCAGGCGGACAAAGTTGCTCGCGATGGTGGGCGCCTGGGGTTCCTCGGTGATGTACGCCGAGAAGCCGCAATCGCCCGAGGTCGTGAGCACGATGTCGCCCTTACGGACCTGCGCACGTTCGTACTCGCTCTGGGTGATACCGCGAAGCGGGAGTGCATCCCATCGCAGGCCATCCTCCTGTACGTCGCCGTTACGGATGACGAGGGCATCCACCTCGACGGTGCCGGCCTCGTGACCCCAGAAGCCTGAGCGTGCTTCGGTCAGGATGTTGGAAAGGAGAACAGGCTTCAACGCAGCATCCCCTCCAACTCGCTCAAATCCTTCGCCTCAGCCTCATTCAACGTCTTCAACCGTTTGAGGATGTCGGTGGGCTTGTCGTACTTGACCTCCTCGTACACCGTCTCCCGGTAGCGGTTGATGGAGAGGTCGTACTCCGCCGCGCGGATGTCCTCCACGCTCACGAAGAACGCCTTGGCCTTGCGGTCGGTGTCCTTCTTGGGGTTGCGCTTGGCCCAGCGGGTGCGCACATCGGGCAGGTCGTTCTCGACGATCGCGTCGCGCTTGTCATCGAGTGAGAAACCGTCGGACTGCACGTCGTAGAAGAAGACATCTTTGGTCTTGCCGCCCTTGGTGAAGATGACGATGGCGGTGGAGACGCCCGCGTAGGGCTTGAAGACGCCCGCGGGGAGCTTGATGATCCCCTCGAGCTGGTTGTCGTCGATGAGGGCCTTGCGAAGGTCGGTGTGGGCGTTGGAGGAGCCGAAGAGGACGCCGTCAGGCACGATCACCGCCGCGCGGCCGCCGAGCTTGAGCATGCGGAGAATGAGGGCCAGGAAGAGGAGCTCGGTCTTGCGGGTCTTGACGGTGCGGAGGAGCGAGGGCTCGACGGCCTCGAAGTCGAGCGTGCCCTTGAAGGGCGGGTTGGCGAGCACGAGGTCGAAGTGGTTCTCGGCGTACTTGCCCAGGTCGCCATCCTCGACGAAGCGGTTGCTCAGCGTGTCCATGTACTCGATGGCGGGGTTGTCGACGCCGTGGAGCATCAGGTTCATCGCCGCGATGCGGAGCATGGTCACGTCGAAGTCAAAGCCGTGGAACATGCCCGACTGGATGTGCTTGCGGTACGGGTCGAGCAGGTCGCCGGTGTAGACCTTCACCTTCTCCCCGTCGGACTCCTCCTCCACGATGCCCTTGGGCGAGGTGTAGCGTTCGAGCAGGTGATCCATCACGCCCACGAGGAAGCCCGCGGTGCCGCAGGAGGGGTCGGTGACGCGGTCGGTGGGCTTGGGTTCGACGAGGTCGACCATGAGGCGGATGATGTGCCGCGGGGTGCGGAACTGGCCGTTGATGCCCGCCGTGGTGAGCTTGTCCAGGAGGTACTCGTAGAGATCGCCCTTGGTGTCGCCCTTGTCGAGGGGCAGGTCGTCGATGAGCTCCAGGGCCTTCACCAGCAGGGCGGGCTTCTGGATCATCAGCATGGCGTCCTGCATGTAACGACCGAAGGTCGACTCCTTGCCCGCGATCTCCTTGAGGTGCGGGAAGACGTCGTCGCGCATGGTCTTGAGCAGGGCGTCGGCGCCCAGGTCCTTGAGCCGGTGCCAGCGCAGGTGCTGCTGCTTGGCCGAGAAGAGCCGATCGAAGGGCTTGCCGGTGCGTTGGGCCTTCTTCTTGTTGCGGCTCTCGCCGATATCGAGCAGCCGGATGAACATGAGGAAGGTGATCTGCTCGATCACCGTGAGCGGGTTGGTGATGCCGCCTTGCCAGAACTCGAGCCAGAGCTTGTCGATCTTGCCTTTCAGCGCGCCGGTGATCATGGGGGAGCGTCCTTCCCGAGGTGCTTGAACGAATCAAGGAGGCCGAGCAGTTCGTCGACGAGGACGTCGTCCGTGAAGACGCCGTCGAGGCCCGCCGCGTCGATGGTGGTGAATGGGGCGTCGTAGAGGCGATCGACCTCGATCGGGCCGTGGTGGGCGATGTGGGCCTCGAGCACCTGCAGGAACCGCAGTTGCATCGAGTTGAGCGCGTGGCGGCCGATGAAGGCGGCGAAGCGTTCGTGCACCTTGTCGGCGTCGAGCCCGATGATGGCGCGGATCGCCTCGTCGAGGCGTCCCGCCGTGCCCGGGTAGTAGTGCGTCAACTCGGCGAGGTTGAGCCCGGGGTCCTGCGTGAGCACGAGCGAGACGAGGGCCTCGAGGTCGGCCTGCGAGACGGGCAGCCCCGCCTTGATGCGGCGGAGCGTCGGGTTCTGGTCGAAGAGGGACCGCAGCAGGCCCTCCACGCGTTCGCGGTAGGCGAGGAACTCGGTGCCCTCGAGCTTGGGACGGTGTTCGACGGCCTCGATCTTGGAGACGTCCTCGGCGACGTCGATGACCTTGGGGCCGCTGCGGACACCCGTGGAGGGCTGCCGGTACTTCATGACGCCGCGGAGCTCGAGGCGAATCTCCTCGAGGGCCGCGATGGTGAGCTGGTTCCAGAAGTCGGGCGACTTGACCCTCGCGATGGCCTGCTCTCGCTCTCGGATGGGGTTGAGGTTGTACTGGAGTTCGCTGACGCAGTCGAGGATGCGGTCGCGGTGATCGGCGATCGCGCCGCCGCCCTTGGCCAGTTCGGTCTGGGCCTTGGCCACGATCAGGTCGAAGTCGTAGGCGGCTGATTCCCCCTCGATGTCGCGCCACTGCATGAGCGGGGCGATTTCCTGTCGCAGCGTCGCCACCGTCGCCGGATCAAACCGCTTGACCCGCTCGGGGTTGCGGCCCTGCACCACCTCCTGCCACTTGTCGCGGACGGCGATGGTCGAGTCGGGCAGGGCGATCACGTCGGCCACCACGAGGCCCGCGATCGTTTCGAAGGAGGCCAGATCGGGCTTGCGGAGACAGGCCTCGGCGAGGCCGATGCGGGCGGCGAAGAGACGCTCGAGCAGGGAGACCTCTCGCTTGGGCTGCTCTTCCTGGTACCGCTCCTCGAAGTAACCGAAGTTGTCCCGGTGATCGAAGATGCGGAACTCGGTCTTGTGGCGGCCGGGGCCGAAGAGGTCGGCGCACAGGCGGGTGCCGCGGCCGATCATCTGCCAGAACTTGACGTACGAGTAGACGGGCTTGGCGAAGACGAGATTGACGACCTCGGGCACGTCGATGCCGGTGTCGAGCATGTCGACGGAGATGGCGATGCGCAAAGGGGAGCCGGGCGTCTTGAACTCGTCGATCAGCGCCTCGGCGCGGGGCTCGTGGTTGTCGATCACGCGGCAGGCCCGCCCGCCGTACTGCGGGTAAAGCTCGTTGAACACGCGCTCGAGCAGCACGGCATGATCGTGGCTGCGGGCGAAGACGATCGACTTGCCCACCTGCGAGCCGGTGGCGTCGCGGATCCCGTGCTCCATCAGGTTGCGGATGATGACGCGGCCGGTGTCGAGGTTGAAGATCCCCTTGTCCACCTCGCGCTGCTCGTGCTCGATGGCGTCGGGCTCCTGCTCCTGCTGCTCGAGCTGCTCTCGCTGCTCCTTGGTCATCTGCGAGTACTTGATGCCCCCACGGAGAAAGCCCGTGGTGACCTTGGTGACCTTGAAGGGGACGAGATAGGGCGGACGGTGCGCGATGGCCTCGTCGAAGGTGAAGAGGGAGGTGGGGTTCTCGTCGTCACACCCGAAGAGGGAGAAGGTATTGCGGGCGATGAACTTGACCGGCGTCGCGGTGAGGCCCACCTGCAGGGCGTCGAAGTAGAGGAAGATGTCGCGGTAGCGGTTGTAGATGCTGCGGTGCGACTCGTCGGCGATGATGAGGTCGAAGAAGCCCACGTCGTAGGCGGCGAAGCACTGCAGCATGGCCGGGTAGGTGGCCAGGTGGATGCGGTCCTTCTGATCGGTCGAGGAGCGTGCGGTGACGATGGTGCGGGGTTCAGAAGGAAGGAACTCCCCGAAGGCGTTGTTGGCCTGACGCAGCAGTTCGCGGCGATCGCACAGGAAGAGGACGCGGCGGACCCACCCGGCGCGGATGAGGGCCTCGCACAGGGCGATGGCCACGCGGGTCTTGCCGGTGCCCGTCGCCTGGATGATGAGCGACCGGCGATGCTTGGCGGCGAAGCGCTCGATCACCCGCTGGATCGCCTCTCGCTGGTACGGACGGTTGACGATGCGCTCGGCGGGGACGATCTGCCGGGCCGGCATGCGGGCGCTGGCCGGCCTCGTCATGTAGACCAGACTCTCCTTCGAGTGATAGCCGTAGACCTTGCGGGGCGGCTCGTCGAAGGCGTCGTTCCACACCCCGAGGTCGTACCCGTTGGTGTAGTAGATCACCGGGCGACGCCCGTGCGTGCGTTCGAAGCCGTCGGCGTAGCGCTTGGCCTGTTCGCGGCCGCGTTCGAGGCTGACGGAGGCCTTCTTGGCCTCGACGACGGCCAGCGGCACGCCGTCGTCGCCCAGCAGCACGTAGTCGGCGAACCCCTGGCCGGTGGCCGTGGGCTGATGGAGGACGGGCTCCTCGAGCCGCACCCGCTCGGGATCGGAGACGTCCCACCCGGCGTCCCGGAGCATGAGGTCGATGATGCGGCTGCGGGTGGCGGCCTCGTCGAAGCCCATCGCGTCGACGACGGCGGCCGAGTCGTGCACCGTGTGCGCGAGCACGGCATCCAGCTGGGGGCCGACGGGCCGGGCCTCGTGCTCGGCCTTGCGGAGCCGCTCGTTCTCCTCGAGCAGCTCCGTGAGGCGCGCCTCGGCGGCGGCGGCACGCTCGAGCGCGTCCTTCTTCTCGCGCTTGAGTTCGGCCTTGGATTCATCGAGGGCGCCCGCCTTGATCTCGACGAAGGTCGGCAACGAGGCTTGGGCGACGCCGCCGTAGGTGACGGCGAACCAACGGGAAAGGTCGAAGGCCTCGCGGAGCACGACCTGGGCGTGCGTGGCCGTCGGGCCGCCGCCGTGGGCGCCCCTGTTGCCCGCCATGCGGAGCACGTGCATCTTCTGGATGACGAGGGGGGGCACGACCTCCTTGAAGGGGTCGTGCCCGAGCAGGTCGTAGAGCTGCGACTGCCAGGGCTTGGGGAGGCGATGGAAGGAGTAGACGTGCTCGACGAACTGCTCGAGCAGGATCCTGAGCTTGGTGAGGCAGCTCTCGGGGTCGCCGTGGAGGTACCGCTCCGCGAAGCCCGCGGCGGTCGCGAGGGCGGGCCAGCGGGGCCGAAGGAACTCGAAGTTCACGGAGTTCATGCCGCCCTCCACGCGCACGACGCCACGCGCGCGGGGCGAGGCGTCACCGGGGGGTTGGTCGGCGTCGAGGGACATCGACGCGACGGGTGCAACCGGCATGCCAGCATCCCGTGACCACGGGCGGAGGGGTCGATGACGTCGCCGCTCATGACTCCTTCCACTGTATCTTCCACCGCTTGAGCTGTTGGGCGAGGGTTTGGTAATTCTCGTAACCCAGCAGGCGGCTGGCGGCGGTGACCTTGCCGCCCGCCTCGCGCATCGCGTCGATGATGTAGCGGCGACGCTGACGATCGAGGTGGTCCTCGAGGTTGAAGTCGTCGCCGACGGCGGGGGCGACGTCGCGACGGCCCGAGGGATCGGCCTCCATGAGCAGCTGCTGGATGAAGGCCGGCTCGAGCGTCTTCGCGTCGCTGAGCACCGAGGCCTGGACCAGGACGTTGTGGAGCTGCCGAACATTCCCCGGCCACGGCTGACGCATGAGAAACTTCTTGGTGCGGGCGGAAAGTTCCTTGTGCACGTAGCCGGGTTCACCCGTGACGAAGTTCGCGTTGATGGTTCCGAGCAGTTCGTCGGCCAGCAGCGGGATGTCGTGGGGCCGCTCCCGCAGGGGCGGAATGCGGAGCGAGAAGATGGCGAGCCGGTAGAAGAGGTCCTCGCGGAAGCGGCCGGCGGCGATCTCGGCCTGCAGGTCGCGGTTGGTCGCCGCGATGATGCGGACGTCGGCCGCCTGGTCCTTGTCGCCGCCGAGTCGCCGGAACCGGCGCACGGTCGGCCCGTCCGTGCCGCTGGGTTGCAGCGATCGCAGCAGCTTGGCCTGCATGTCGAGGTTGCACTCCCCCACTTCGTCGAGGAAGAGCGTGCCGCCGTCGGCGGCCATGAACGCCCCGTCGCGGTCCTTGTCCGCCCCGGTGAAGGCCCCCTTGACGTGACCGAACAGTTCGGATTCGAGCAGGTCCTTGGGCACGGCGGCGCAGTTGATGGCCACGAACGGCTTGCCGGCCCGGCGGCTGTGCTGGTGAACGCCGCGAGCGAAGAGTTCCTTGCCCACGCCGCTCTCGCCGAGAATCATGACACTGACGTCGCGGACGGCGATGCGTTCGGCCCGGGAGATGACCTCCCGCATCCGGGGGTCGCGGGCCGTCACGAAGCCGAACGACGCGGGCGGCATCGATGCGGCGACGCCCGACTCGAGCAGCGCGTCCGAGGCGTGCAGCAGGGAGGGCAGGTAATCGACCTTGAGGTCGAAGGGAATCTCCGTCTCGATCACGTCGTCCTTGTGGGTTTGGTAGAACCGGGCCGGGTAACGGCTCTTGCCGAGCAGGACCCAGACGGCGGTCATGGTGGGCGTGCCGGGACTGAGGTGGAAGGCCCGCCCGCCCGAGGATCGCCTCAAGCCCTCCTCTTCACCGGCCAGCACCGCGTCGACGACCTTGAAGACCGCGTCGTAATCGATGGGACTGTGCAACTCGACGCGATGGACCTTGACGGGCGCGCCCAACCACGCCGCGTAGCCGTCGGCGACCGGCCCCGGGGCGTTGCTGAGCAGGTGCGTCATCCTGAAGGGGACCTGACTGACGAGCGTCTTGACGGGTCCCAGGCCGTTGGCGGGCTTGAGCGCTCGCCCGAGCTGCTCCTTGATCAGCGCTGCGACCCGGTCGCCGCCGGCCTGGGCCCACGAGGCTAGGTCGGCGTCGCCAATCCAGCAGAAAAGGTCGTCCGGCGTCGAATCGGGCATGGTAGAACTCCTGTTGTATAGTATACCACACTTGTTGTTCTCGCTCCACTCCCGCCGCCGCGGCGTGGTCGCCGGCATTGGCACGACCCTTGCATGAGGGAGGGGCATGAAGACCACCCGCCCCGCCGGTTCGATCCTCGCCCCTGACGACCTCCGCACGGGCATGTTCGTGGCCATCCGCGGGGGCGTGCCCCTGCGGCACGCGACGCTGGAGCAGGCGGCGTCGGCGATCGTCGAGGCCAAGCTCGCCGAGTCGCGCGGCCCCTCGCCGGGCATGCCGCTGCTGGTGATGTCGATCTCGCTGCCCTTCGTGGCGTGCGGCTGGCTGCAGCCCGGGGGCGAGATCGCGGGTCCGGTGCTGCTGGACGTGCGGAGGTTCTCGCTGCAGCGCGTCTCGCGGCACTTCGTGAACACCATCAGGAACTTTCCCGCCGTGCGTGCGTCACACACGGCCGGAAGGGAACACTCGGCCGCGACACCCGCCGCCCACCACGACACGACGACCGACACCATCGCCTGACGCGACCGCGAACACGCGGCCGCGAGGGCTCGTCACGCACCACGCCAGGTCAGGAGCAGGTCATGCATCGACTCCAGCAGGCGCCATCACTCCGGCTCGTCCCTCACGCCAAGGCCCGATGCCAGCAGCGCGGGTGCGACCTGACGGGACTCTCGACGATCATCAGGCACGGGCGGCGGTATCACGCGGGCGAAGGCCGCAAGGCCTACTTCCTCGGGCGCCGGGACATCGCGCGGGCCCTGCATCACCACGGCGTCGACCTCTCGCGGTGGATCGACATGGCGGTGATCGTGCAGGACGGCACGAAGGTGATCACGGTGCAGCACGTCAAGCGGCCCAAACGGAGCTGGCGGGGGCGGCACTAGTCGAGGCGACGCCATCGGCGTCACGTCACATGGGTTCACCCGCGGCCGGTCGGCCGCGGATTGATTCGGCACGCCCCGGGCGAGTCGGCCGCGTCGGCCGCGCCCCCGGGGCGACAAGGAGAAGACGCATGTCTTCAGGTCAGTCAGGCGGATCGAAGGGTTCGAACGGGTCGGGCGGTTCCGGCGGTCGCACGTCGATGAACTCGGCGGCGGCGGCCCGCATCCAGAGCGCGGCGGCGCGCTCGGGCAACGGAGGCGTCCCCTCGGGGAGCTTCGCGGCCCGCGCCCAGAGCGCGGCGGCCCGCAACTCGGGCCACGGCGGCAAGGGCAAGTAAGCCCCACCGGCCATCACCCCGACCGTGCGTTGACGCGCACGGGCGGGATTGGAAGATCCATCCGAGCGTTCGACGACGGCGCGGCGTCGCGCCAGGTCCAACGCCCATCACGGACGCCTCATGACCACCACGATGAACCGCACCGAACTCGTCACGCCCATCATCCAGAGCCTCAACGCGAAGATCGAGCACCTGCTGGCGCACCCGCTGGCGGCGACGATCGTCCGGAACAAGGCCGTGCCGGAGGACGTCGAGCTCGGCGTGCTGGCCCGGGCCTGGGCCTCGACCGGCGCGACGGTGCTCGCCTCGGATGACGACGAGATCGACCAGGACGCGGACGCCGACGAGGACTCGTGCACGATCCGCGTGTGCATCGACTACGACCGCTTCTGGAAGGACCGGGAAGACGAGGTCGAACACAACGTGTCGAACTCGGTCGAGAGTCTCGTGATGCTGCTGACAACGCGGCAGCACGACCTGTTGATGTCGTCGCCAAGGACGCTCCTGGATGGGCCGCAACGGCCCGAGACCACGGAACTGATCGCGTACAAGGCCGACCGCGACGGACGGGTGATCGAGCTGACGCTGGCGGATCGCCCGGGGGCCGACATCACGCACGTCGCGATCATCCCAAACCTCGTGCAGTTGCAGCGGCAACTCGACGCCGTCTGCCTGCTGGCGACGCAGGGCGATGACGGCCCGCTCGCCCCGCTCCGCGCCCTGTTGGGTCTGGGTGAGCTGCCCGACCTGCCCGAGATGGTCGAGGACGTGTCGCCCGACCCCGCGTCGAAGCCCGCCCGCCCGCTGGACGAGCATCAGGAACGCTGCGCGGATCTCGCCATGAGGACGCCGCACTTCGCGGTGATCCAGGGTCCGCCCGGATCGGGCAAGACCACCGTGATCTCGACCATCATCCGGCGTGAGTTGCGCCGGGGCGGCCGCGTGCTGGTGGTGTCGCCCACCCATGTCGCCGTCGACAACGTGGTCGAAAAGCTCGTCGAGGTGCGCAAGGACATGGAAGACCGCCTCGACGCGCACACGCTGCCGGTCCGCTTCGCGGCGAAGAAGAACAAGCTCTCGGACGACGCGGTCATGTATTGGGCCGGGCCCCGGGCGCAGCACCGAGCGCCCACGATCGCCTGCCGCCTGCATGAGCGGCTGGCCGCCGCCGTGCCCGGCGCTGCCGATGCGCGAGCCGACATCGACACCCAGATTCTCGGCGAGACGGCCATCCTCTCGTCGCACATCGCGTCGCTGGAATCGGTCATCTGCGGCACGCCCATCGGCATCCTGAGCCACAAGACGGTGCAGGACGCCGGCCCCGCCGAGTTCGACCTGCTCATCGTCGACGAAGTGTCGAAACTGACGCTTCCCGAGTTCCTTGCCATCGCGGTGAAGGCCCGGCGATGGGTCCTGGTGGGCGATCCCAACCAGTTGCCTCCCTTCAACGACTGCGAGTTCAACGGCGTGACCCTCGACGACCTGCTCGCGCCGATGCTCGAGGTGGTCTGCTCGGCGGCCACGCTGCTCGAACGGATGAAGCCGGAGGCTCGCACGCGCACCAGGCTCGTGGTCGTGACCGACCGACCCGACGCCGTGCACGCGGCCCTCGAAGCGCACCTGCGCGAGACGAAGCTCTCGAACTGTCCGAGGCTCGATCGGTGCGTGGCCGCCCGCGCTGGAGGCGGTGTCGTGATCTGCGACGCGAGCGACGTGGAGCAGGCGTGCGACAGCCTCCGCCCCGCGAGCGACCGTTCTCGCAACGATCAGCGTGTCGACGAGGTGCTGCTGCTGGTCCAGCGTGGGATCACGGTTCGCCATGCGTGGGAGACCGAGGGCGTGACGCTGGTGGACGCCCGGCGGCGGGCGGCGGCCTCGATCTTCGACGTGGCCTACACCACCTTCCATGCGCAGCCGTGGGCCCGCATGGCGAGGCAGAAGCTGGACGTGGTCGCCTTCCGCAACGGGTTGAACAAGGCGTTGCCGTCGCATGATGCCGCCGAACTGCTCCGCACGCGCGACGCGACCGACCTGGTCCGCGACGTCGCCCTCCGCTTCGCGGTGAACACGGTGTCGGCCTACGAGTGGCTGGCGGGCATGCCGACGGAGGACTTCGACGTCTCGCCGCTGCAGGAACTGGGCGAGTTCGCCAACGAGGAGCTCACGGAGGCGATGGCGCCCTGGTGCGGCACGCTGAAGTACCAGTACCGGATGTCGGCCAAGCTGTCCGAGGTCCCTCGCAAGCTCTTCTACTTCGGCCTCGCACTCCACGACGGCCCCTCGGTCAAGAAGAGCGGCGGCGTGACGCTGACCAATATCGCCGGCGCAGCGCCAGGGGAGGAGACCAACGCCGCGGAGGCCGGAAACATCCTCAAGCTGCTCACGGCGATCGGCGACACGGAGAAGCACGTGATGATCATCACGCCCTACGTGGCCCAGCGGGACCTGCTCCGCGCGCAAATCGACGAATCGCGGCGCCGGGGCCAGCTGCGCGGGCTGCACGTCGAGGCGCTGACGATGGACAGCTGTCAGGGCAAGGAGGCGGACCTCGTGATCATCAGCCTGGTCCGCTCGCGGGCCAGTTCCTTCCTGAACAGCCCGAAGCGGTGGAACGTGGCCCTGACGCGGGCCAAGGAGGAACTGATGATTTTCGGTGATATTGACGCCTACCTGCAGGAAGCTCGCGACGCCATCAGCCGGCGGGATGCCGACGGGCGGGCCCGGATGAGCTTGCCGGCCCGCCTGATCCATGAGTACTCCCCTCTCGCGAAAAGGAGTCGCGGATGATCCGACCATCGACCAAGGAGACCACCATGAACAAGACGAACGGAATGTCCACTGCGGAGTTCGAACTGCTGTGCGTGCTCAACGTGATCCCCGGCGAGGGATGTCACGTCGATCGGCTCACGGGCCTGCTGGGACTGTCCTCGTCCCTCGACGTCGCCGTCAGGCGGGCCTGCATGGCCATCGCCGAGTTGGGGTGCATCACCTTCATCGACGACACCGTCCGCCTCACCGCGGAGGGAGTGACTCGTCGCGGACGCGGATTCCTTCGCGACTGAGCCCCGGAGGCGAGACCAAGGCCGCTCTCGCCCGCCACGCCGTCATCGACGCGAGCAAGAACCCGGACGCGGTGTGGGCGGAGGTGGTGGCGACGCTGCGGGGCGTGAAGTTTGGATAAGGGACCTCGGTACGTTGGCTTGCCATGCAACCACCGCCTCCTCGCCCGCTGCGGGCGAACCGGCAGGGAGCCCAGGTGCGCTGCCCGGCCTTGCGGGCGAGCCCTGGGTGGCGGGACGTGATGCGCGATGTGGCACGGCCGCTCGTCATGCCCAGTCATGCCCAGTCATGCCCAGATCGTTTGATCGCGCCCAACGCGAATCGGCGGTCGGGATCGTCAACCCCGTTGAGGTTGATGCTCGCGGCGCGTCCGGGGGTAGCGGCGAAGCGCCGCAACCCCCGGCTACGTTCGGGAATCGCTTCGCGATTGGGGAATGCCGCTGATCCGCGCACGCCAGCCCGCTTCGGGCGTCCCTTGGTTGAGCCGGGGTGCGCGGCCCGGCTTTGCGGGCAAGCCCCGGGTGTGCGGGGCATGATGCGCGAGATGCGCGAGATGCGCGAGATGCGCGAGATGCGCGAGGGGATCGTGTTGGTTCATGCGGCGAACGGCTCGCGCCGTGATCGTCCGCGCGGATCGGCGTTCGTCCCTGGGCTGGCCCGCAAAGCCGGGCTGCGCCGCACGGCTCCGACCGGTGCGCACTGTCGGGCGAGGATGGCGGACGCATCACCCGTCGACGCGACGGTCGCGACCGAGCAACAAAAAACCCCGGCGTTGCCGGGGTGTTGAATCGTCCCTGGGG
>JBBAVG010000032.1:0-40514 GCA_040397805.1 Phycisphaerales bacterium | reverse complement strand
CGCAGGGCATCACCCTGGCCGTGGCCGGAGGCACCCCCACCATCACCGAGCAGCCCGCGTCGGTCACCAGTTGCCCGGCCGGTCCCGTGGAGGTCTCCGTCGCCGCCGCGGGCGGCGGCACGCTCGGCTACCGGTGGGAAGTGCGCGACCTCGCCGCGGCGGGCGGCTGGCGGCCCATCATCGACGGCCCCGTCGTCATCGGCGACGCCACCGTCGCCACCGCCTCGGGAGCCGCCTCCCCCACCCTCTCGCTCTCGAGCATCTCCGCCGCGTGGCGAGGCAGCGCGAGCGTGAACGGCCGTGGCGTGCGATGCATCGTCTCGGGCGACTGCGGCGGCACCGCCAGCGTCACGAGCGCGTCGGCCCTCGTCCTGCTGTGCGGAGCGGACCTCAACTGTGACGGCGGCGTCGACGGCTCCGACATCGACGCCTTCTTCTCGCTGTGGGAGGCGGGCGACCAAGGTGCGGACATCAACGCCGATGGCGGCATCGACGGCGATGACGTGGGCACGTTCTTCATGACGTGGGAAGCGGGTTGCTGAACCGTCAGGGCGGCTGAGCCCCTCAGGCGTGCCGCATCGCCCGCCACTGCGCCTCGAGGCCCTCGAGGAAGGGCGTGGAGGGCGCGTATCCCAACTCTCGTGTCGAACGGGAGAGGTCGGCCCAGGTGCGCTCGACATCGCCGGGCTGCATGGCCCGGCGCTCCACGACCGCCTTGCGTCCCACCACCCGCTCGATCGACTCGATCATCGTCGAGAGCGTGACGGGCGAGGAGTTGCCCAGGTTCCAGACTCGATACCCGTGCGCGGGGATGCGATCCATCGCCGCGAGCACGCCCGCCACGATGTCGGCGACGAAGGTGTAGTCGCGGCTCGTCGAGCCGTCGCCGAAGACCTGCAGGGGCTCACCGGCGGCGATCTTGCGCATGAACGCGCTGATCGCCAAGTCCGGCCGCTGCCTGGGCCCGTAGACCGTGAAGAACCGCAGGCACGCCACCGGCTGGCGGGTCAGGTGATGGTGCGTGCCGCAGAGGAGTTCGCAGGCCCGCTTGGTGGCGGCGTAGGGGCTGATGGGCGCGTCGACGTCCATCTCCTCGTGGAAGGGCGCGACGGGCGCGTTGCCGTAGACCGAACTCGACGAGGCCACGACCACCCGCTCGCACCCGGCGCGGTGGGCGGCATCGAGCACCACCGACGTGCCCAGCACGTTGGCCCTGGCATAGCCCGGCGGATCGTCGATGCTGGGCCTCACGCCGGCCTTGGCCGCCAGGTGAATCACGCCAGCCACGCGGCGTTGGCTCATCAACGACGACACCAGCGGCGCATCGCAGAGGTCGCCCTCCACGAAGGTGAACCGGCCACCCGCGGCGGCGACGGCCTGCAGGTTGGCGTCCTTGAGGGGCCGCGGGTAAAAGGGGTCGAAGTTGTCCAATCCCACGACCTCGACGCCGCGGGCCAAGAGGGCACACGCCACGTGAGAGCCGATGAAGCCGGCCGCGCCGGTCAGTAGGACCGGCCCTCGAAGGGAATCGTTGGACACGGATCGATCCTATCGGGGGGGAGGGCGGCCGTCATCCACACGAGGAACCACGGGCGGGCCGCCGTTTGAAAAATAAAGCAGGGCGCCATTCGTGACAGCGCCCCGCTGGAGGAGAGAGAGATCAGGAGGAGTATACAGCGATATCGGACGGTCGTTCCGCCAAAACGCCCAAATTATCACCCCAAATATCAAAAAAGATTCACTTTGCGGGCTTGAACGGTCGGGAGATCCCCCATAGAGGGGCGAACACGTCGCAAACGCCACGCTGGCACGCGGCGCACGCGGCGCTTCAGCCGCGATCCTTGAGTCGCTTGAGGGCTTGTTCGCGTTCAGCGGGCGTCATGGACTCCCATCGCTCGCGGAGCCGCGGCGGCAGTTTGGAGAGATCGGGCGAGCCCGCGGCGTTCGGCTTGGCGGGTTCGGCCTGCTTCTGCTTGCGGGCATCCTTGGCGTCGCCCCGCTTGGCGGCGGCTTCGGCCTTCAGTCGCTCGACCTGCTTCTCGACATGCTCGCGTTGCGGCGGCGTCAGCACGGCCCAGACGCTCCCGTGCATCTCCTCAAGCTTGGGAGCGGCGGCAAGCAGTTCGGCGATCCGGGCCTGTGCGGCCTCGGGCGCGGCCTGCCCCTCCTTCATCATCGGGTCGGAGCCATCCATGGCCTTGTCGTCGCCGCCATCGGGCTTGCCCTGTTGTTCGGGAGGCGAGGCCTCGGCGTTGCGCCTGGCCCTCGCACCGGCGGAGCCGGGCATGAGCTGGTCGAGTCGACGACGCATCTCGGGGGTGGCCGAGGCCCGCAGCTCGGCGATCTCCTCGCGGTGATCGCGGACGAACGCGGCGAGCTTGTCGCGAAGGTCTCGTTCGATCTTGGCGATCTGGTCGGCCTGGTCCTGTGCGAGGCGGAGGGTTGGGTCGGCCCGCTCGCCGCGAAGCGAGTCGATCGCCTGGATGAAGATGCGGTTGGGGATGCTCGCGCCCACGGCATCCTTGCGTCGCTGCGCGCCGCCGGTGAATCGGCGGCTTTCGCCGGGCACGGTGTCGTCGCGGACGGACGGGCCCCGCAGCGGTTGCGAGTCGGGGTTCGTGGCGTCTTGGGCGTGCGCGGAACCGGCCGCCGCGAGCAGCAGGGCCACGGGAACGAACATCATGCCGAGTCGCTTCATGATCAGGGCCTCCCTGTGGGCGAGGGAACACCTCACGCCCACGAAGCATAACGCGGTCGGTCCCGGCCTTGTTGCATCAAGGGACAGGCCTTGCGCGAACACCCCGAAGATCGGTCCGGCGGACGACCGCGCTTGATTCGGGAGGAGTCGGCCCCTGTACGGAGTCAGCGGCGGCGGCGGCGAAGCGCGAACGCGGTGGCCACAAGCCCGGCCACCGGCAACCCCGGGGCGGGGATGACGTTGGTGAACCTGAACTGGGCGTTGACGCTGCTGTTGAGGGGCGGGTCGTTGGCGACCCACGAGAGCGTCTCGAACCCTCGGATCTCGAAGGGGCCGAAGGGGACCGATCCGTTGGAGAGGCGGAGGTAATCGACATCGCCGTCGCCGGTTGACACGAGTTCCGCGAGCGGACCTGCGCCGCTGAACTGGAGCGAGGAGAGGCGGATGGATCCGTTGACGGCCGACTGGGTTCGGACGAAGATGTCGGTGAAGGGGCCGCCGAGTTGCGTCGTGGCGACTTGGCGCGAGCCGACCCGCCACGAGAGGGAGGTCGAACCGTCGTAGGTGATCACGAACTCGAGGGCCTGGGCATTGACGCGGGGCATTTGCCCGATCGACAGGAAGGGCCCGGTGGGAATGCTCCGCCAGATGCCCAGTTCCCACGCGCCGGATTCGGTGCGATTGCCGATGCGACTCTCGGCCGCGCCTTGGAGCAACGCGGCGTTGTTGGTGAGGTCGTTGAACGCGGCATCGCCTCCGCCGAAGGCAGTCCACGTCGACGTCTGGGCGTGCACGACCGAAGTCACGCAGGCCAACACCATCGCCGCGGCGACCACGCCGCGTGCACGCACGAATCGCGATTCCATGTCTGCTCTCTCCGGGGAGCGGCCGCCACGGACCCACGTCGTCGGGCGACACGGAACCATGCTACCAAGCGGCGGGCGCGGGGCCGCTTGACCACGCGTGAAACTCGCCGATACCGCTGGAATTTCGGCTTCTACGGGTCGCTATCGGACAGCGACCGGCGTCCGCCGTTCCGAGAACGCGAGGGGATGGCCCGAGGGGGATGCGGGAGGCAAAAACAAGAGAGGCGTCCTTGCGGACGCCTCCCGATGATGTCTCGTGATGTCGCGAACCCGTGAGGGGAGACTCAGGCCTGCGCGGCCTTCTGCTGGCGGGTGTAGCCGAACTTGCGCTTGAGGGGCTTGACGACCAAGCCGGTGCGGATGGCCTTGGCCGAGGCCTTCACGCGGGTCTGCACGCCGTCGACGATGGCGACGAGCTCCTGCAGGTTGGGCTTGAAGGTGCGGCGGGTGATGCCGGTGGGCTTGAGGCCGAAGCCGCCCTTGCTGATGGCTTGGCCGCGCCACGCGCGCTTCATGCCTCGGGAGGTCTTCTTTCCGGTGAACTGGCAGATGCTGGGCATGGAAACGTCCTTTCGAGCGGGTCTGGATGGTAGAAAGAGCACCCGCTCCGGTCAAGGCGGTCGGAACCGCCAAGGAGCCCGCCGACACCCAAACACATGACGGACAGGGCTGCCTTGTCAGGCTCGCGTCAGGTTTTCCTGGCCGATCAGGACATCGAGGGCCTGGCCGACGATGTCGACTTCCGCGGCGGTGAGGTGGTTGTGGAAGGGCAGGGCGAAGCTCCGCTGGGCCACGCTCTCGGCGATGGGGAACATGCCGGGACGGAACCCGAAGCGTTCCTGGTAGAAGGGCTGGAGGTGGATGCAGGGGAAGTAGTCGGCGGTGCCGATGTCCTGGCGACGCAGGCCGCTGATGACGCGGTCGCGTTCCTCGGCGCGGTAGCTGGGGGCCAGCCGCACGACGAAGACGAACCAACTCATGGTGGTGCCGGGCATCACGGTGGGCAGGATGAGGTGCGGGTTGCCCGCGAGGCGGGCGAAGTACATGTTGGCGACGTCCTGGCGCTTCTGGAGGATCTCGTCGAGGCGTCGCATCTGACCAACGCCCAGGGCCGCGTTGATCTCGGAGAGGCGGAAGTTGTAGCCGAGTCGCTCGTGGCGGAGCCAGCTGCCCATGGGCGTGCCGCCGACGACCTGCTCGAGGGGCGTGGGGTTGCCGAGGTTGGCGGGCAGGGGCCGGCCCTGGTTGCGGAGGGAGCGGCACATCTCGGCGATGCGGATGTCGTCGGTGACGACCATGCCGCCTTCGCCCGTGGTGATCTGCTTGTTGGGATAAAAGCCGAAGACGCCGACGCGACCGAAGTGGCCGGCGGGGCGTCCCTTGAGGGTGGCGCCCAGGGCTTCGCAGCAGTCCTCGATCATGGCGATCTCGTGACGTGCGGCGATCTGGGCGTAGGCGTCCATGTGCGCCGGGTTGCCGAAGGTCTCGACGGCGATGATGGCCTTGGTGCGACGGGTGATGGCCGCCTCGACGCGGGCGGGATCCATGTTGAGCGTGACGGGGTCGATGTCGACGAAGACCGGCGTGGCCCCCACCGTCAGGATGCAGTTGGCCGAGGCGATGAAGGAGAAGGGCGTGGTGATGACCTCGTCGCCGGGGCCGATGTTGAGCGACTGCAGGACGAGCTGCAGGCCGCTGGTCCCCGAGTTGACGGCCACGCCGTAGCGGCACTGGCTCTGCGCCGCGACGAGCTTCTCGAACTGCTCGACCATGGGGCCGATCGAGAGGCGGCCCGATCGCAAGGTGCGGAGCACGAGTTGCTCCTCGAGGTCGGTGATGTCGGGGCGGGAGAGCGGGATTTCCTTGACGGACATGCCCCCTGTATCGGGAAAGCGCAGCGTTGCGGACCAATCCGCCACCGCCGCGACAGGTTCCGCCAAACCCCGAACGAACCACCCGGACCGGGGATGTCCGACGCGAACCGACAGGTTGTTCGCGGGCCTCGCTGCGGATTCTCCGTGCATCGGAGCGAGTGATCTGGTATAAGTGAAGGGTCGTGTGCGGCTCCCGCCAGTCTGGAGGATGCCTCTCTCGGTCCCTCCCTGCGGAACGCTCCATGAAGACCCTCGAACATCCCCTGCCGCTCTCTCAGCCATGGTCGGATCGCTTCCGCACGCCCAGCGCGGATGAACTGCTGAACTGCCTGCCGCGAATCCCGCGAGCGGCCACCGAGACGGCCCGGCAGCGTCTCGCGTCGTCGGCGACGCTTCAGGAACACCTGCGATGGCAGGGCATCTGGCGATGGAGTTTCGCGTACGAGGGGCCGCAGGCGTCCAAACCCGAGGCGTACGTCATTCCCGACCCGCGCCTGCCGCGGATCTGCATCCCGCTTGACGCGGCGGCGGCCAATCGCCTGTTCGCGCAGCCGTCGCCGGGCTTCGTCCGCGAGGTCGTGGAGCGGTGTGCCGCGGTGGCGGGCGTTCGCTGGGCGACGTGGGACATCGAGAGCAAGGCGATGGTCGTCGAGTTGCTCGACACGCTTCGACCCGGACGCTGACCCGATCAACGCTCCGACGGGCCGTGCGAGGCCGTCGCTACGCTGACGCGTCATGCCTGACATGCGCGATGTCGACGGCCAGGGCTTCCTGTTCGGCGAACCACCTCCGAGTCGACGGGGCGGCACGGTCGAACTCGCGCCCGCCGCCGCCGCGTGGTCCGACCTCGGCCGCCGCCTGCCACATTCGGTGCGTCTGGGGACCTCGTCGTGGGCCTTTCCGGGATGGGAAGGCATCGTGTACGGGCAGTCGCACGCCGAGTCGAAGCTGGCCTCGGACGGGTTGGCGGCGTATTCGCGACATCCGCTGCTTCGGACGGTGGGCCTTGATCGGGCGTTCTATCGCCCGCCGTCGACCGACGACTTTCGGCGACTGGCGAGCCAGGTGCCGGCGGGCTTTCGGTTCCTCATCAAGGCCTATCAGGGCTTGACGCGGCCCTTCGCGGACGCCTCGGGGCGAACGCACGGCGACACGCGGGGCCACACGCTGCCGTCGGACGTCTTTCTGGACGCCTCGTTCGCGGCGCACGAGGTGATCGCGCCCTCGGTGCGGGGATTGGGCGAGGCGTGCGGGCCGATCGTGCTGCAGTTCCCGCCGATGGATCTCAAGGCGCTGGGGGGCGAGGCGGCATTCCTGAACCGACTCGGACGCTTCCTCGAACGCGTGCACGCCGACCCCGCCTGCACGGGCGCGGTCATCGGGGTCGAGGTGCGGCACCGCGGGTTGCTCTCGGCCACGTGGGCGCGTGACTTCGTCTCGGCGCTCGGGCCGGCGACCCCCGTGCTGATCGTGCATCCGACGATGCCGGGCCTCGCCGAGCAGTCGCGGGCGCTGGCGGCGGCGGGGTGCCCATCGCCGTCGATGGACCGTCCTCGGGTGATCCGCTGGCTGCTGCGGCCGAATCTGCAGTACGAACAGGCCAAGGAGCTCTACGCGCCCTTCAACCGACTGGCCGAGGAGGACACGGCGGCGCGTCGTGAGGTGGCGGCGTGCGTGGCGGAGGCGATTCGGGCCGCGTCGGACGCGTACGTCATCATCAACAACAAGGCCGAGGGGAGCGCGCCGCTGTCGGCGGTCGAACTCGCGAAAGAGCTGGACTGCGTGCTCAAGGCGTGAGGCGCGCACGACAAAGACCCGCTCCGTCATGCCACGGAGCGGGCCCATGCGATCAAGGCAACGAGCTCAGCTCAGGCCAAGGCCAAGAAGGGGCTCGAAGGAACGACCGACACCGTCAAGAAGGAGCTTCATGCATGTGCCCTCCGGAAGGGGCTGATCCCTCGGCATCGCCGCCCAAACGAAGGGCGACACGTATTCGCCAAGACACCAAGGGACGAGCCGCGATTCGAACATGATGAGTTTCCAATTCAACCGGCGCGAATGCAACCCCCTCGCGACGCGCACCACCATGACGCGCGCCGGGCGTGCGGCCGGTGCGGGGCGTGCGGGGGCCACCGCGACCCGCGGCATCCATGCGGGCTCGTGCCGCCCATACGCTGGCCCCATATGGACGCCATCGACCTTCGCTCGGACACCGTGACGCGACCCACGCCCGCCATGCGCGAGGCGATGATGCGAGCCCCCTTGGGCGACGACGTGCTGGGCGACGATCCGTCGGTGCTCGCGCTCCAGGAACGGGTCGCCGCGTTGATGGGCAAGCAGGCGGCCTGCTTCGTGCCCAGCGGCACGATGGCGAACCAGACCGCCATCCGCGCGCAGACCGAACCGGGCGACGAGATCATCTGCCACGAGGGGAGCCACATCTTCCATTACGAGGGGGGCGGGCCGGCCGTCCTGTCGGGGTGCATGTGCCGCGTCGTCGACACGCCGGACGGAACGTTCGACCACGACGTGATCGGCGGGCTGATTCGGCCCGACGACAGCCACTTCTGCCGCAGCCGCCTGCTGGTGCTCGAGAACACGCACAATCGTGGCGGGGGCACCGTGTGGCCGCTCGAGCGGCTCGCACGCGTCTCGGACGCGGCGGCGGCCCGCGGCTTGCGTCGCCACCTCGACGGCGCGAGGCTCTGGAACGCCTCGGTGGCCTCGGGCGTGCCGGTGGCGACGTGGGCCGGGCACTTCGACACGGTCGCCGCGTGCTTCAGCAAGGGACTGGGGTGCCCGGTGGGTTCGATCGTCATGGGCGACCGGGCGACCATCGCACGGGTGCACCGGGCCCGCAAGCTGCTGGGCGGAGGGATGCGGCAGGCGGGCATGCTCGCGGCCGCGGCGATGCACGCGCTGGATCATCACGTCGAGCGTCTGGCTGTCGATCACGCCAACGCCCGCGAGCTCTGGCAGGCCTTGATGAAGGCGCCCGGCATCGAGGCCGATCCGGGCCAGCCGCGGGGGCCCATGACCAACCTGGTCTTCTTCCGCCTGGGCGCGGCCGTGCCCGTGGACGCGGCGGAGCTTCAGCGTCGTCTGGAGGCCCGAGGCGTGCTGGCGTTCGCGACCGGACCGCGGCGCATGCGCATGGTGACGCACATGGACGTGACGAGCGGCCAGTGCGCGGCGGCGGCGAAGGTGACGACCGAGGTGCTGGCCGGCCTCTGAGCGGCCGAGGGCTCAGGAAGCGGGCACGAGCCGCACGATGCGGTCGGGATCGTTGAGCACGACGTAGACGAGGCCGTCGGGGCCGCAGACGACATCGCGGACGCGGCCCATGCCGTGGAGGACTTCCTCGCGTTCGACGACCACGCCGTCGCGGACGCGAACCCGGTGCACGCACGAGCCGGCGAGGCCGCCGGCGAGCAGGTCGCCCTTCCAGTCGGGGAAGGCGTTGCCGTCGACGAGGGTGAGGCCGCAGGCGGCGATCGAGGGCATCCACCGGGTGACGGGCATGGTGAAGGACTTGCCCTCGGGCGTCCACGGGGTCTTGAAGGGGGTGCCGCCGTAGTTGATGCCGTGGGAGACGACGGGCCAGCCGTAGTTCGCGCCGCGGACGACGAGGTTGAGTTCGTCGCCGCCGCGGGGCGCGTGCTCGGTGTCGTAGAGATCGCCCTTGGCGTCGAAGACGAGCCCCTGCGGGTTGCGATGGCCGTAGGACCAGATCTGGGGGTAGGCGTCGGGCGTGTCGAGGAAGGGGTTGTCGTCGGGGATGGAGCCGTCGTCCCAGGTGCGGAAGATCTTGCCGTTGGGGCGGGCGAGATCCTGGGAGTGCTCGCCGCGGCCGCGTTCGCCGATGGCGAAGTAGGCGTGGCGGCGGCCGTTCACGGGCGGACCGAAGACGATGCGGCAGCCGAAGTGCAGGTCGCCGCCGGAATAGTGCTCGGGCTTGGCGGCGAAGATGGTTTCCTGGTCGACCCAGGCGTTGTCCTTGATGCGGCCGCGGACGATCTTGGTGAAGGCGACGGTGCGGCCGCGGTCGTCGCCGCGGGGGTCGCTGAAGGAGAGGTAGATCCAGCCGTTGGCGGCGTGTTCGGGGTGGAGGGCGACGTCGAGGAGGCCGCCTTGGCCGCGGGCTTGGACCTGCGGGGTGCCGCTGACGGGAGCTGCGAGTTGGCCGTCGCGGACGAGACGGAGGGTGCCGTCGCGTTCGGTGACGACGGCCTGGCCGCCGGGGAGGAACTCGATGGCCCAGGGCGTCGAGAGGCCCTTGTCGACGAAGGGCTCGACCTTGAAGGAGGCCCGCTTGGTGGCGCGGACACCCTCCTTGGCCTTGGGGGCTCCCAGGGGGATCTCGCCTGATCGCACGGCACGGAACTGCAGTTCGCGAAGATGGTTGACCAGGGCCCAGCTCTGCTCGTCGGAGAGCGTGGCGGCGAACCCCTTCATGGTCGTGCCCTTCTTGCCGTCGCGGATGGCCTCGAAGAAGCGGCGGTCGTGCTTCTCGTCGAAGGCGTCGGCGGTGAGGAGCGTGGGCGTGTTCATGACGCCGCCTTCACCTTGGCGGTGGCACGAGGCGCAGTTGTTCTTCCACAGTTGCTCGACGTTCTGGGCCAGGGCCCCGGAGGCGAGCAGGCAGAGGGCGGCGAAGGAGCGTCTCATCACCCCTCAGGATAGGGGCGAGCGTGAACGACGCGGCCGTCGGGGGGTCGATGCGGCTCAGTAGAGCTCGACGGCGGGCATCTGCACCCACTTGGGCGCGCCCGAGCCCGAGAGCGAGGCGAGCTCCTCGGCGTAGCCGACGATCTGGGCGTTGAAGGACATCCAGTGGATCAGGAGCATGACCATGCCCACGAAGCAGATCCACGAGGCGATCTCCGCGGCCCGCTGGCGTCGGAAGCGGGAGAGGATGGCGATGCCCAGGCCAGCGGTGGCGAACTTCCAGAGCACGACGAGCCAGACCGAGCCGGTGCTCATGATGGCGTGGGCGATGGGGTTCAACTCGATCATGCCCACCGACGTGGCGTAGGTGAGCGTCATGATGAGGTCGGCCACGGAAATGAGCGCGACGCCCGCCAGGAGCACGCACACGCGACAGGCGCGATCCGCGAAGCAGCGGGTCCAGGAGGACGCCCCCTCGATCGGGAGGGTCGTCGCGACGGCGGGCTGGAGCGACTGGAGCATGGCAGGGGGATCGGCCGTGCGCCAAGGTCTCGTCAATTCGACTTGCTCCCTGATGCGGGGATGCCCTCGGGCCCTGCTGCCTGCATGGGTTATGACGGTCGAGGAACGGGCCGATAGCCCCTTGGCGGACCTTCGTGCGCCCGCCGCTGTACCATCCCCCTCCCTCCGCCCTTGACGCGAGGGCGTGCACCATGTCTTTGCCGCGGCCACCATTCTCGCTCGCACCCGCGTTGGGCTCTCTCAGGGCCCGCGCAAGGTCGCGTCTGGCGACAGGCGTGCTGACCGTCGCGTTGCTGGTCGCGGCGGCGAACGGACAGGGACGCAGCGTCTACCCCGACGATTCGCCCGCGGCGTCCGACGCGCTCGTCCGCGTCCGCGAACTCCACCAGGCGGGCAACGCGGGCGAAGCGGTGCGCGTGCTGCAGGGCGTGCTCGACACCGATGCCGAGCGGCTCGTGGCCACCGAGCAGGATCCGGACGTGCTGCGGACCATTCGCGACGCCGCCCGCGACCTGCTGCTGGCCGACGGCGCGCTGCTGGCGCGATACGTCGCGGAGATCGAGCCCGCGGCCGCCTCGCTGCTGGAGACGGGCGAGCAGGGCCGCGTCGAGCGGACGATGCTGCTGACGCCGGCGGGGCTCGAAGCCGTGCTGAGGCTCGCACAGCGCGAACTCGAGCAGGCCCGCTTCGAGTCGGCACGGATGATGCTCGAGCAACTGGCGGCGCACCCGTCGCGACGGGGCGAGCGAGGCGTGCGTGCCGCCCGGCTGGCGTGGCTGCTCTCGGGGTACCTGCCGTCGACGGCGCCGATGGCGCAGGCGTGGGCGACCGAGGCGGGGTGGAACGCCCCGACCGCGTCGCCGGCCCGAACGACGCCGGCGAGGGCGTCGGTTCGCGGGCGGGATCCGTCGCAGGCCGGGCCCGAGCCGCGGAGCGAAGGCTCGGGGCTTCATCCGCTGCAGTCGGCGAGCTTCGAGCCCGAGTCGATGGCCGACCGGGCGGGCCTTGATCAGGAACTGAACCTCGTCCGCAACACGCGGAGTTCGTGGATCTTCCCGACCGTGGAGGGCGACCGCGTCTACGCCACCGACGGCATGCGGCTGTGGGCCCGCGACGCCTTCACGCTCGCGCCGCTGTGGATGAACTCGCCCACGGGCCGCTCGCTCACCGAGATGTTCAACACCGACGAGCCCATGCAGATCGGGATCGTCGGCGCTCGCAGCGGCATCGAGGACCCGGCGACGGTGACGGCCGCGCAGGGGCTGGTCATCTTCGCCGGAGGCGTGGCGTTCAACGGGGGACGCGCGGGCGATCTTCGCGTGCACGCCGTCGACGCCGCCACCGGCGCGGCCCGCTGGTCCACCGACCTGGCGACCGTCGAGCGAACGCGCCTGGGCGGCCGCGAGGCCAACTCGACCATCGCCGCCAGGGGCAACCTCGTGGTCGACGGCGACACCGTGGTCGTCGCCGTTCGCCTGGCCGGCCAACTGCGGCGCATCACCACGCTGCACCTCGTGGGCCTTGATCTCGCCACCGGCGAAGTGAAGTGGACGCGGCTCATCGGGGGCTACGGTACGAACCCCTGGGGCCGAACCTCCACGCGCCCCGAAGGCATGACCGTCTCCAGGGGCGTGGTCTACCGCTGCGACGACATGGGCATCCTCGCCGCGGTCGAGGCCGCGACCGGCCGTCCCCGCTGGGTCCGACTGCTGCCCACCCGCTCGAGCTTCGACTTCTCGATGCGGATGGAAGAGGAACCCTCCCCGCACGCCATGCACGTGCCGCTCGCGCGGGGCGAGGGCGTCTTCATCGTGGAGCCGCGGCTGGCGAACGTGCCCGGACGGGTGATCGAGGTGGACCGCGAACGCGGCACCATCGTTCAATCGCGACAGGCGAGCGCGTTGGCCGAGCCTGAGTACCTGATCTCGGCGGGATCGCGGCTCGTGGGCGTGGGCCGCAGTCGCGTCGCCTTCATCCCGTTCGACGAGCTGGGCACGGGCACCGTGCAGCTCAGCGATTCGTTCGCCTCGACCGATGTCGCGGGACGCGTGGTGGCCGCGGGCGAGAACGCGGTGCTGCTCCCGCTGGCGGGCTCCGTGCTCCGCATCAACGCCGCCGACCCCCGCTCGTCGCTCCGGCGGCCGCTGGCGGTCTCGGGCAACCTGGTGGTCGCGCCGCGAGAGGCGGAGACGGGCGAGCATCTGCTGGTGGCCGACGAGCAGGGGCTGCACACCTACCTCGACTGGACCACGGCCCAGCGGCTGCTCGAGCGTCGCATCAAGGAGTCGCCCGCGGATGCCGGGTTCGTGCTCACGTACGTCGACTTGGCCTCCAGAGTCGGCCGGGCCGAGATGGTGCCCTCGCTCGCTGATGCCGCGTTGGCGATCATCGACGCGGCGCCCGACGGCGGCGAGGCATGGCGGAGCCGGTTGCACGCGCTGCTGGGCGACATCACGGCCCGCAGCCGCGAAGCCTTGGCCAAGGGCACCAGCCCGGAGGAACCCGGCACGCACGTGGCGGCCTTCTCGCGGCCGCCCATCCGCGACCTCGCCCTCCTCGACGAGGTGATCGAGCGCCTGACCAGGGCCGCCTCCGAGCCCCCGCAGGTCGCCACCGCGGCGTTCGAGCGGGCCTGGCTGCGGACGCTCCAGCGTCGCCACGCCGATGCCGTCGAGGCGCTCCAGTCGATCATCCTGAACGAAACCGTCTCGCAGGTGTCGGTGCTGGCCGACGACCAGGTCTCCAACGCCGATGCGGCCATCGGAGCCACGACGCCCTCGGCGCGGCCCGCGGGCGAGTTGGCCCAGACCCGGCTCCTCGCGCTCCTGCGGACGCACGGACCGACCCCCTACGCGGCGTTCGATGCCGAATGCGCCCGCGAGGCGGCGACGCTCCCGGCCGACGCCGACGCGGCTGCGTGCGAACGCCTGGCGCGGCGATATCCGGCGGCGAGCGATGCGCCACGCCTGTGGGCGCGTGCCGCGGACTTGAGCCTCGCGGCCGGCGACCACGCGGGCGCCAAGCGGGCGTTGGGGTTCGCGGTGGCGGCGGCGGAGCGTTCGGCGTGGATCGGCCGCGCGGGGCAGGGGCCGCTGATCGGATCGCTGGCGGGCCGGCTGGTGGCCCTGCTGCAGCACCAGGGCGACGTGGAACCGGCCTATCGACTCCTGACGCGATTGGCCGCGGACCACGCCGACGCCGCGTTCGACGGGCCGGTGTCGCTGGGCGAGGCCGGTCCTGCGGCGACGCCCGGCGAGTTGGCGACGCGGTTGGAGACGGTGATGGGCCGACGAACGTCGCTGCCGCAGGTGGGCAAGGCGTGCAGTTCGCCCCCGCAGACGATCGGGGCGTGGGAGCCGCTGCCGACGCTGTCGCGGCGTGCCCCTGGCGCGTCGCACGGCGGGATCGTGATGTACGACGATCAGCGTTCGGCCATCGCGCTGTGGGCGATGGACGTGTTGGACGGGCGGCTGCGTCCGGTGTGGACGCGGAAGTTCGAGTCAAGGCCCACGGTGCTGCGGCTGACGCCGCAGGCCACGTGGCTCTTCTGGCCGACGCCCGGCGGGGGGGTGCTGGAGGCGGTGCGGAACTCGGGGGGCTCGCGGGAGGTGGGCTCGGTGCTGTGGCGGACGCAGGACACGGCGACGCTGCTGGGGCCGGCGGTGGCGGACGGCGGCGAGCGATTCAACACCCCCACCGACGGGCAGGTGCGACCCGACGACCTGCTGGCGCTCTGCGACGACTCGCGGATCGTGGTGATCCAGCGTCGGGGCGGGGCGGCGTGCTTCGACGGCAAGACGGGCTCGCTGGTGTGGTCGCGGACCACCGACGTCGATCGCGTTTTCGAAGCCGAGCTCTGCGGAGAGACGCTGGTGGTGGCCGGCACGCGGCTGTCGAAGGCCGAGGGGCGCCACGTGGCGTTGCTGGTGGCCTGTTCGCTGCGTGACGGCGCGGAGACCTCGCGGCTGGGCGTCAACGAGCTGGGCGATCACCCGCGATGGGTGCGAGCGTTGGACGGCAACGCGGCGATCGTGGGTGCGGCGTCGGGGGTGGTGCGATTCGACACGATGACGGGTCGCGTGGCATGGGCGATGGCGGGCGAGCCGGCCCGTTCGTCGGTGGGCGCGTGGATCGTGGGCGGCGCATGCCTGATGCTGACGGGCGATTCGCAACTCTGGAGCGTCTCGACGGCGGACGGGACGGCCTCCAGGACGCCGGTGGACACGCGGGGACGACTGTCGTTCCCGATGTCGGCGAGGGTGAACGGGCGGACGCTGGTGATCTCGAGCCCCAAGGGCGTGGCGGTGATCGACGAGACGGGGCGGCTCCTGGGGGTCGACGGCCTCGAGGGCGTGCCGGCCATCGAGTCGCCCGAACCCGGCGACACGACGATCTGGGCGGTCGAGTCGGACCCGTTGGCCTCCGACGAGTACGAGCCCTCCCTGCGGCTGTTCTGTTTCGAGCACCCCACGGGGCGGCTCCTGGGCGTCCAGCGGCTGCGGGTGGGCGAGCGGCCGAGCGGGCTGTGGCTGATCGACGACGCGATCATCATGCCGTGCGGGACGACGACGCTGGTGATGCCCGCGCCGCGGTGACGCGACGCGGCCGGCGGGGGCCGGCGCCTCACGGCGGGGGCCGGAAGGAGGGGGCAGGGAAGTCGGGGTCCGGGAAGTCGGGGGCCGGCCCGGGCGGGCTGCTAAAATCGAGGCCATGCCCCGCACGGTGTACCTCGAGACCTTCGGCTGCCAGATGAACGAGCTCGACAGCGAGCTGGTGAGCGGGCGGCTTCGCGCGCTGGGGTACGCCTTCACGCCCGACCGCGAGGCGGCCGACGTGGTGCTCTACAACACCTGCTCGGTGCGCGAGCACGCCGAACAGAAGGTGTGGTCGCGGCTGGGCGAACTCAAGGAGCGGAAGCTCTCGCACCCGTCGCTGGTGGTGGGCGTCATGGGGTGCCTGGCCGAAAGGGACGGGCAGGACCTGATCCGTCGCATGCCGGTGGTGGACATCCTGGTGGGGCCTGGCGAACTCGACAAGCTCCCGTCGCTGCTCGACAACGCGGTGAGGACGCGGGAGAGCCTGCTGGCGGAGCCCGAGGTGACGGGCGGGGGCGAGCCCCTGCGGAGCGCGAAGCAGGTGGCGTTGCAGGGGTCGGCGTCGCGTCGGAGCGCGACGCTGGCGGCGGCGGCTGACTCGCTGGAGATGCTCGACCTCTCGCGGTCGATCTCGCCGACCGACGCCGACGAGGGCGCGGGCAAGAAGAGCGCGTACGTGCGGATCACGCGGGGGTGCAACAAGTTCTGCACGTACTGCGTGGTGCCCTTCACGCGCGGGGCCGAGATCCACCGCCCGCCCGAGCACATCCTCGACGAATGCAGGCGGCTGGCCGACGCGGGCGTGATCGAGGTGACGCTGCTGGGGCAGACGGTCAACCACTACCGCTTCGAGCACGGGGCGGCGGTGACGGTCGGGGGCGTGGTGCAGCCCCAGAAGGGCCGCAGCTACGCGGGCGGGCACGCGCGGGACCCCTTCGCGGGCGCGAACGTGACGACCTTCGCGGACCTCCTGCGGCGGATCCACGACGAGGTGCCGGCGATCCGGCGGCTGCGGTTCGTGACGAGCTATCCGCGGGACTTCGGCGACGACGTACTGGAGGTGATTCGCGACCATCCGCGGATCTGCCGCTACCTGCACGTGCCGGCCCAGAGCGGGAGCAACCGCCTGCTGAAGCTGATGAACCGCGGGTACGAGGTGGAGGAGTACCTGGAGTTCCTCGATCGCGCGAGGGCGCACCTGCACCAACCCGAGCTCGGGCGGCCGCTGGAGGTGAGCGGCGACTTCATCGTGGGCTTCCCGACGGAGACGGACGAGGACTTCGAGGCGACGGTGTCGCTGGTGGAGAAGGCCAGGTACAAGAACTCGTTCATCTTCAAGTACTCGCCCAGGCCCGGCACGACGGCCTTCGACAAGATGACCGACGACGTGCCCGAGCCGGTGAAGCGGACGCGGAACAACCGGCTGCTGGCGGTGCAGGCGGCCATCAGCCAGGAGCGGGGCGAGGCGTACGTGGGCCGCGAGGCCGAGGTGATGGTCGAGGGGTTCTCGGCCAAGGAGCGCAAGCGTCGGAGCCGCGAGCAGGGCGCGTGCGGCACGGGCGGGACGATCGAGCTGACCATCGGCGGCCGCGGGCGGGACGCGGCGGCGCTCGAGGAACGGGCGATGGACCCGGAGGCGGGCGAGGCGCAGTTCTCGGCGCGGACCGACACGGACATGATCGTGCTGCTCGAGCAACCCGCGTCGCGGGCGACGGAGCTGGTGGGGACGATTCGTCGCGTGCGGATCACCGGCGCGTCGGCGTTGACGCTGACGGGCGAGTTGATCGGGTGAGCCGCAGCGGGCGCGGGCGGTCGCGACGACTCAGTGACCTTCGGTGGCGCGGAGCACTTCGCTGACGCTGGTGAGGCCGCTGGAGACCTTGTGCATGCCGTCCTGTCGGAGGGTGACCATGCCGCGTTCGATGCACATGCGGCGGAACTCGGCGACGTTGGGGTTGCGGGCGATGATGTCGCGGAGCTGGTCGTCGACGGCGAGCAGCTCGTAGATGCCCAGGCGGCCGGAGTAGCCGCCGCGGCGGCACTTGTCGCACCCCTTGGCGACGTACATGGATTCGGCGCTCATGCCGTTGAGCTCGAGGTACTCGACCATCTCGGCGCTGGGCTCCTCGACGGTCTTGCACTCCTTGCAGAGGCGGCGGATGAGTCGCTGGGCGAGCACGGCGTTGACGGCGGCGCCGACGAGGAAGGGTTCGAGGCCGATGTTGACCAGTCGCGTGATGCTGCTGGGGGCGTCGTTGGTGTGCAGGGTGCTGAGGACGAGGTGGCCCGTGAGGGCGGCCTGGACGGCGATGTGGGCGGTCTCGAGGTCGCGGATCTCGCCGAGCATGATGACGTCGGGGTCCTGTCGCAGCAGGGCGCGGAGGGCCAGCGCGAAGGTCATGCCGATCTTCTCGTGCATCTGCGACTGCGTGATGCCCTCGAGGTGGTACTCGATGGGATCCTCGACGGTGCAGATGTTCATCGTGGCCTTGTCGAGGGTGCGAAGGCTGGCGTAGAGGGTGGTGGTCTTGCCCGAGCCGGTGGGGCCGGTGACGAGGTTGATGCCGTGGGGCGCGTCGATGCACTTGCGCCAGATGGTCATCTGGTCGTCGCTGAATCCCAGTTGGTTGAGCTCGACGCTGATGGAGCGCGAGTCGAGGATTCGCATGACGGTCTTCTCGCCGTAGCCGCACGGCAGCGTGCTCATGCGCAGGTCGAGTCGACGGCCGCCGACGTTGCACCGGATGCGGCCGTCCTGGGGGAGGCGGCGTTCGGTGATGTCGATGTTCGCCATGATCTTGAGGCGGCTGGTGATCGCCGCGGCCATGGAGGCCGGCGGGTTGAGGATCTCCATCAGTTCGCCGTCGATGCGGTAGCGGACCTTGATCTTCTTCTCGGCGGGCTCGATGTGGATGTCGCTGGCGCCTTCCTTCACCGCCGTCTGGATGATGTGGTTGACGATGCGGATGACGGGGCTCTGGCCCGCGGCGGCCTCGAGGTCGCCGTCGTCGGCCTGCTTCTGCTCGACCTGGACGTCGGAGTCCTCGACGTCGCGGAGCAGTTCGTTGATGTCCTCCTCCTCGGCTTGGTCCTCCTGCGCGTGACCGAGCAGCTTGAGGGCCGCGGCGAGGTCGGAGGCCGTGATGAGGACGATCTTGACGCTCGAGACGCCAAGCCGCGTCTTGATGTCGTCGACGAGGAAGACGTTGTCCTGCGTGACGCCCACGACGGGCCGGGTGCCGTCCATGCGGAGGGGCATGACGCCGCTGGACTTGCAGTAGTCGGCGGTGAGGCGCTGAACAAGCCGCCCCTCCACCGCTCCCTCCGCGCCCCGCTCGAGCTCGATGCGCTCGAAGGGGATGCCGGCGATGCCGGCGACTGTCTCCTGCACCAGCACCTCGTCGATGCCGTGCTCCACCAGGCAGGCCGCCGCGGGCGTGGTCGGGGCCTTGGTCAGGATCTCCTGCACGGCGTCGAGCTTGGCGGCCGGCGCGCCCTTGTCGCGGAGCACGTCGAGCAGTTCGACGATCGCCGGGTCGAGGTCGGCGTCCTGCGAGGCGTGGTCGCGATCGTGGCTTGACGGGGCGTTGGACATGACGGGCTCCGATGATCCTGGTGCGTTCGTTCGATCGGCCGCGTGGGGCGGCTCACGGACGCGGGGTCTTGTCCTTGCCGCCGGCCTGGGGCATCAGCAGCGTGAGTTCGAAACGCTGGCCGTCGGCCTCGAGATGCACGGTGCGGTCCTCGATGCTGACGACCTTGAAGAGGCCGTTGATGACGTCGCCCTCGCTGTAGACGTCGCCGCTGATGCGGGCGAGCGAGACGCGACCGCCGATGATGCTCTGGATGGTGAGCGAGGCGAAGGACTCGTCGATCTGCCTGCGGCGGGTCTCCTGCCGATCGCGACGCTCCTTCTCGGCCCGCTGTTCGGGCGTCATGTCGGAGGTCGAGGCGTTCGCGGTCGTCGTCGCGGAGCGGATCATGAAGGGGCTTCGGCCGAACTCGCCGAGCGCCACGTCGAGGGGGCGCTGGACGCGGGCGAGATCGCCCATGACCTTGGCGAAGCGGACGCCCACGTCGGCGTCCTGCGCGGTGTACTGGACCTCGTCGTTGCCCATGGCGATGCCGCCGCGGGTGCCCATGGCCCGCATGCCGACGACGGCGACCGCGCTGACGAGCACGACCAGGACCATGACGATCGACTGCACGGAGAACTTCCGGCCCGAGGCGCGACCGAAGGCGTCGCCCGCGGGGACGGTCTCCATGCCGAAGACGGGCTTGCCGCCCGCGGCGTCGGCGTTCCTGTTGACTCGTGACTGTTCGATGACGCTCATGGCGCGACTCCCGTGGTCTCGCCCGTCGCGATCCGGGCCCCGTCCTGGAAGTAGATGCTCAGCGTGAACTCGGCCTTGATCTCGGCGTCCTCGCGCTGCACGTCGGTGATTTTCATGTCGTGGATGCGGACGATGCGAGGAAGCTTCTCGACCTGCGAGAGGAAGGTGAAGAAGCCCTTGAAGCCGCCCTCGATGACGAGCTCGATGGGCTGCTCGAGGTACTCGGCGGCCTGCAGGGGCGGGAGCATCTTCATCGTCGGGGGCTGCAGGCCCGCCTTCACCGCGAGGTTCGACACCTGCTTGACCAGCGCGTCGAGTTCCTTGCCCGACGGGAGCCGAGCCTCGATCGACCGGACCGTCGACGCGAGCTGCTCGTTGGTCTTGGCCAGGTCCGTGTTGCGGACCGTCTCGTCCTTGAGCTTGGCGAGCATCGCGGCCTTGTGCTCGACCTCCGACCTGGCCGCGGCGATCGCGGCGTTCTGGGGCCGGAAGACGACCATGTAGCAGACCACCGGCATGCCCACGACGAAGAGGGTGATGGCCAGCGAACGGGGGGTGAACTTCATTGCGGGCCCTCCTTTGCGTCCTCGCCGCCCGAGGCGGTACGGCCCGCGGGCGGACCGCCCGTCAGCCAGCCCAGAAGCCCCTTGCGGGGCGGCGGGGCCTCGCCCCGTTCGTGCATCAACCGCTTCAGGGACGCGGCCAAGGCCTCGGTGTCGCCCGAGGAGGAGAGCACGGCGGTGATCTGGAACTGACGCATCGGTTCGCCCAGCGCTCCAGCGTCGCGGATGAAGGTGAGTTCGACGCCGGTCAGCGCGGGGCTGACCTTGAGGCTGGCGAGGTAGTCCGCCACGTCGTTGTTGGTGGCGGCCTTGCCCTCGAGCGTCATCTTGTACGTGAAGACGGGCACGGGAATCCGCGGCCGCACGATCGTCTTCTCGCCGGCCTGCTGCTCCGCCGACGCCACCAGGTTCGTCATCGCGCGGTCGGCCACCGGATCGGGCGCGACGCCCCGCTCCGACTTGATCTCGCAACTGCTCAGCCGGACCGACGCGGGCATGCGGAGCGTCAGCTCGCCCAGGACCGCCCAGCGCGGGAGCTTCTCCACCAGCTCGGCCGTGATCTCCGCCTTGACGAGGATCGCCGACCGCTGACGCTCGAGGTGCTTGAGCTGCTCGATCTTCACGGCCTCGGACTGGTACTCGACGTTGATCGTCGCCTCCTGGTCGCGCAGCACGCTCCAGTGGCGGTTGGTGACGAAGAAGGCCGTCAGCACCGCCGCGAGCGTGATCGCGAAGAGCGAGATCGTCAGCAGGTTCGCCCGGGCGTCGTGACGCTCCGCGATGTACTCGTCGGGAAGGAAGCTTCCCGTGGCGGAGGGGTCTCGTGTGGAGAAGGGATTCATGCGTGGTTCCCGCGAGTGGCGACGGTTCGAATCACAGGTCGGTCGGCGAGAGGCACACGCCCATCGCCAGCGCCCACGCGGGCTGGGGCGTCGAGAGATCGAGGCCCGCCGGGTGCTCGCCCGCCGGACGCTGCACCCTGCGGAACGGGTCCGCCGTGTGGCCGGTCATCCGCACCACCCGGGCGATGTGGTTGCAGATCAGGCGGCTGCGGCACTCGCCGCCCAGGAAGACCAGCCGGTCCACCTTCATCGTCGGGAACTTCGAGGCGTGCAGGCGCAGGCTCATCCGCACCTCGTCGGCGATGATGTCCATCGCCTCCGCCAGGTCGACGCCCGAGACGGTGGTCGCCGCGGGACCTTCCGCCGGCGGCAGGCCCGGGCGGCTGAGTTCCTCGTTGTGTTTCCACCGCATCGCCCTGGCCTCGGCCATCGTGCAGCCCAGGCGATTGACCAGCGTCTGGTCCATCACCGCGCCGCCCATGTCGATCGTCCGCACGAAGGCCAGCGTCCGTCCGTGCGAGATGGAGATCCGCGTCATGCCGGTGCCGATGTCGACGTAGATGGAGTTGCTCGTCTCGACGTCGGCCGAGACGTGAATGTGCTCGTAGGCCGCCAACTCCGCCATGAACTCGCTGTGCATGCCCACCGGCTCGAGCTTGGCGTCGTGCATGGCCTGCATCAGCCGCCCGATCAGCTCCTTGGTGACCGCCATGACGATCACCTCGGGGCGGCTCGCGCCAGGGGGCGTCACGTCGAGGTAGCGGTGGATGATCGTGGACGGATCGCAGTTGAGGTGCTGCGGGATCATCGACAGCACCTGCTGGCTCAGCGGCGTGCCGTCGGGCTTGCCGAGCTGGATCTGCTTGCAGACCGTCGCCCACGCGGGGATGGCGCACGCCGCCCGCTTGGTGCGGAACCGGGTGGTGCGCACGATCTCGGCGAGGTTCTCGGCCTGGAACTCGAGCCGCCGGTTCTGGTCGGCGCGGAGATTGTCGGGCGTCTCGGCGTAGGCGACCTGCCCGAGCGTGAGCTGGTCGCCGCCGACCAGCTCCAGCACCTTGAGACCGCCGGTGCCGAAGTCGATGCCCAGCGGCAACCCTCGCGAGGCCGGCTGCGGCTTCGAGGTCGCCTCGGGCGACGCGGCGCCGAAGACCTGTCCCGCCTTGGCGGCCCATCCCTTCAACGTGGCTGCAAGCGACATGGAGCGTCCTTGGATGGCCGCGGCGTCCGGCGGGGCACTCGCCCGTCGGCCGCGTGGCATGATCGCGCGGCACGTCGCCTCTGCGACGACCCCGCTCATCGCAGCCATCGGCCATTTCGGGACGCGGATTCACCCGTCCGCGCCGCCAAGGGGGCCTCGGGGCTGGTGAGTCCTTGTGCTGGACGAGTTACCGGTCGTCGGCCGCGGCCTCGCCGACGTGACGCGTCAGCGGGCGGCGTGCATCACCGGGGTGACGGTGGCCATCGTGTGAAGCCCGGGCTTGGCCGCCATCACGGGACCAATGGCGTTGAGGATGATCGCGGACGTCGCGACGTCGCCGTGCACGCCTCCCCGGATCACCATGTCGATGGGGGGTTCGCCGTCGATCACCACCCGGTCGTGCGGATCCTCCTGCCCGATGGCGGCCTGGAACTCGAGGTGCACCACCGTGCGCTCGTCGTGGAACCCGCGCGCCACCTGGCGCACGCCGCACACCCGGCCCCGGGGGATCGGTCCGAGCCCGCACGTGAGGTCGCGGGTGGCGTGCACCGGCTTGAGGTCCTCCTCCCACCGCTCGATCGTGAGGCCCAAGTAGTGCGCGATGAAGTGCAGGCTCTCGCCCAGGCCCACGTGACGCAGCGTGCCTTCCCGCACCCGGGCGGCGAACTGCGCGTCGTCGAGGCCCGCGCCGATCTTCTTCTGGAAGGGGATCCGGCGCGACGAGGCGTCCTGGATGCGGTGGCACGAGACGCCCCGGACGCTCTTGGAGACGGCGGTGACCGCGGCGGGGAGCGCGTCCATCAGGAACCCCGGATTGACGCCGGTGCCCAGCAGCCGCCCGCCGTGGCGCTTGGCCACCTCGTCAAGCTCCTCCGAGAGGCCGACGTGGCGGAGCCAGGGGTAGACGAGCTCCTCGCACGACGAGACGACCGGCTTGCCGCGACGCAGCAGCCCGCGGAACGTCTCGGCGCACGACGGCAGGTCGGACGTGGTGGTGACGATCGCGCAGTCGATGGTGTCCCAGCAATCGACCGCATCGAGCGAGGGGAGCACCATGACTCGCGGGTCGGCCGCGGGCACGAGCGTGCTGACCGGCTTGCCGGCCAAGGCGGGGTTGAGATCGACCGCGGCCACCAGGTGGCCCAGGGATCGATCGTGCATGTCGGCAAGGATGCGCTGGCCGAGAGGACCGAGCCCGACGTGGAGGATTCGCTTCATGCGCGGGCAGTGTACGCGGCCGCCCGAATCGCGCGGCGCTCGCCCCCGCGGGTCGTCAGCGGCGTGGATCGCGGGCCTCGAGCACGGCCCGGGTCTGGTCGGCGCGGAACGCGCGGAGCGCGTCGATGATGCGGGGCTCGCGGTGGCCCGCCACGGCCGCCGCGAGCAGGGCGGCGTTGACGGCCCCGGCGCGGCCGATGGCGAGCGTGGCGACGGGCACGCCGGCGGGCATCTGGACGATCGACAGGAGGGAGTCGAGCCCCTTGAGGGCGTGGCTCTCGACGGGCACGCCGAAGACGGGCAGGATGGTCTTGGAGGCGGCCATGCCCGGCAGGTGGGCCGCGCCGCCCGCGCCGGCGATGATGGCGACCAGCCCCCTGGCCTCCGCCGAACCGGCGTAGTCCATCAGCAGGTCGGGCGTCCGGTGCGCGGAGACCACGCTGACCTCGTGGGGCACCTTGAGCGCGTCGAGCGTCTCGCAGGCGTGCCGCATCGTCTCCCAGTCGAAGCGACTGCCCATGATCACGCCCACCAACGGGGACCCGGTGGGCTTCGTCCTCGCCTTCGGCTTCGTCGTGGCCATGCCCGAGGATATGACCGCCGGGCCCTCGAACGGCCCGTGGCTCACTCCACGGTGACGCTCTTGGCCAGGTTGCGGGGCTTGTCGACGTCGTGCCCGCGGAGCACGGCGGCGTGGTAGGCCATGAGCTGCAGGGGCACCACGGTCAGCATGGGGCTCAGGCACTCGGGGATGTCGGGCACGTAGAGGACGTCCTGGGCGTAGCGGCGGATCTCCTCGTCGCCCTCGGTGGCCACGGCGATGACGTGCCCGCCCCGGGCGCGAACCTCCTGGATGTTCGACATCACCTTCTCGTACTGGCGGCCGCGGTTGGCGAGGAAGACGGCGGGCATGCCCTCGTTGATGAGGGCGATGGGGCCGTGCTTCATCTCGGCCGCGGGCATGCCCTCGGCGTGGATGTAGCTGATTTCCTTGAGCTTGAGCGCGCCCTCGAGGGCCGTGGGGTAGTTGTACCCGCGCCCGAGGAAGAGCCAGTTGTCGCGTTCGACGTACTTCTCCGTCACGCGGCGGATGCGGTCGTTCTGGGCGAGGATCGTCTCGATCTTGTCGGGCACGGTCTCCAAGGCGCGGATGAGGTCCGCGCACTGGTCGGCCGACATGAAGCGGCGACGGGCCAGGAAGAGCGTGACCATGGCGAGCACCGCGACCTGGCCGGTGAAGGCCTTGGTGGAGGCCACGCCGATCTCGGGGCCCACCCGGAGGTAGACGCCCGCGTCGGTGTTGCGGGCGATCGACGAACCCACCACGTTGATGACGCCCAGCGAGAGGGCCCCGCGTTCGCGGGCCTCCTGCAGGGCGGCCAGCGTGTCGGCGGTCTCGCCGCTCTGGCTCACGGCCACCACCACGGTGCCGTCCTCGATGATGGGGTTGCGGTAGCGGAACTCGCTGGCGTACTCGGCGATCGAGGGGATCTTCGCGAGGTCCTCGATCATGTACTCGCCGATCATCGCCGCGTGCAGGGCGGTGCCCTGTGCGGTGAGCACCACCCGCCGGAGGTTGGTGAGCTGCTTGCCGTGGTCGCCCAGGCCGCCGAGGATGACGCGGCCGTCCTTGGCGTCCAGCCGCCCGCGGAAGCAGTTGCGCAGGGCCTTGGGCTGCTCGTGGATCTCCTTCTGCATGAAGTGCGAGTGGCCCGAGAGCTCGATCTCCTGGAGCTCGAGCTCGAGCTGCTCGATGCGGGGCGTCACCGGCACGTCGTGGATCGTCGAGGTGCGGAACCCTTCGGCCGTCAGTCGCACCACGTTGTAGTCTTCCAGCGTGATCGCCCGGGCCGTGTGCGCCACGATGGCCGAGGCATCGGAGGCGATGATGAACTCGTCGGCGCCGATGCCGACGATCAGCGGGCTGCCCTTGCGGGCCACCACCAGCGTGCCCGGCTCTCGCTCGCACATCACGGCGATGGCGTACGCGCCCGTCACCTCGCGGAGCGCGGCCTGCACCGCCTTCTCGAGGTCGCCCTCGTACAGCTCGCCGATGAGCATCGCCAGCACCTCGGTGTCCGTCTGGCTCTTGAAGACGTGCCCTTTCTCCTGCAGGTAGGTCTTGAGGGCGGCGTAGTTCTCGATGATCCCGTTGTGGATCACCGCGATGCCGTTGCGGTCGTCGGTGTGGGGGTGGGCGTTGGCCTCCGTCACCCCGCCGTGCGTCGCCCAGCGGGTGTGGCACAGGCCGATCGTCCCCGAGAAGTTGCCGATCGACTCGAGCTTGTCCTCGAGGTTCGCCACCCGCCCCACCGCCTTGCACAGCCGCAACGCGCCGTCCTGGATCACGGCGATGCCCGCCGAGTCGTACCCGCGGTACTCCAGGCGCTTGAGGCCCTCGAGCAGGAGGGACTGACAGGGCTTCTTGCCGACGTAGGCGACGATTCCGCACATGATGGGGGTCTCTCGAAAGGTGACGAGGCGCGACCACTCTACATCGGCACGCCGGGGCATGCCATTGTCCCGTCGACCGCTCACTCGTCGATACGGGGGCCCGCGCTGCGCAGTTCTCGCCCCTTGGAACATCCCGTGTTTGCCTTCCGGACGGGATGTCCCGACGCGGAGCTTCCTAACATCATCCCCCATGCCAGCGACCATCCACCCCACCGCCATCGTCGGCCCGGAGGTTCACCTCGCCGATGACGTGGTCATCGGCCCCTTCTGCGTCCTGAGCGGCAAGGTCTCCCTCGCCGAGGGCGTCCGCCTGCTCTCCCACGTCACCATCGAGGGGCCTGTCGCCATCGGCCCCCGCACCACGCTCCACCCCGGTTGCGCCGTCGGCTTCCCGGGCCAGGACTTCAAGTTCAAGATGGGCGACCCCACCGCCGGCGTCGTCGTCGGCGCCGATTGCATCCTCCGCGAGCATGTCACCATCCACGCCGCCACCAAGACCGACAAGCCCACGCGCGTCGGCGACAAGGTGCTCATGATGGTCGCCAGCCACGCGGGCCACGACGCCACCATCGGCAACGGCTGCATCCTCGCCAACAGCGCGATGCTCGGCGGGCACTCCCTGCTCCAGGACAACGTCATCCTCAGCGGCAACGCCGCCGTTCACCAGTTCGTCCGCGTCGGTCGAATGGCCTTCATGACCGGCAACGTCGGCGTCTCCATGGACGTGCCGCCCTTCTGCGTCGTCTCCGAACGCAACTGCGTCGCCTCCCTCAACCTCGTCGGCCTCCGCCGCTCCGGCGTCCCGCGCGACCAGATCACGCTCCTCCGCCGCGCCTTCTGGCACGTCTTCCGTCGCAGCCTCACCCGGCCCGAGATGCTCGCCGAACTCCACGCCCGAGGCAAGGACTGCCCCCTCGTGCTCGAACAGGCCCGCTTCGTCGAGACCGCGACCCGCCCCATCGCGCACGGTCGCCTCAACGCGTCGGCGGACGAAGAGCTCGCCTGAGCCCCACCCCCACCACCATCGCCGGCGGCGGTGATTCAGCAGGCCTTCGCCGGCTCGGCGTGCACCCGGACGCCCGCCTTGGGCTCGGTGCCCGCTCGCAGCCGCGCGATGTTCGCCCGGTGCGTCCACACCACCAGCAGTCCCAACGCCGTCGCCACCGCGACGAAAGGCCACAGGCCCCGCACCGAACCCCACGCCAGGAACAGGCCTGCCGTGAAGGGCGCGAGGCACAGCCCCGCCACGATCGACGCAAGGCTCACATAGCCGAAGGCCCGGCGCATCGCCAGCCACACGACGAAGATCGCCGCACCGGGCACCGCCAGCGGCGGGAAGACGCCGCTCATCGCGCCGATCGACGTGGCGACGCCCTTGCCCCCCTTGAAGCCCAGCCACGGATTGAGCACGTTGCCAAGCACCGCCGCCATCATCACGGCCAGCCACGTCCACGCCGCCTCGGGCGAGAGGTCCATCGAGCCCAGGGCCCCCAGGAGGTGACCGGCAACCAAGGCCGGCAGGCACCCCTTGAGGAAGTCGATGGCGAAGCAGACGAAGAACCAGGGCTTGCCCAGCACGCGCCCCACGTTCGTCGCCCCGATGTTCCTGGAGCCGTGCTGGCGGATGTCGATGCCCTTGGCACGCCCGATCAAGAGGCCCGTGGGAATCGAGCCGCTGAGGAAGGCCACAGGAATCATCGCCGTTGCTGGAAACTCCATGCTGGACGGATGATATCGACCCCGGGGCCCTCGAAGCGTCTCACCGCCGACGCCGCCGCGACAGGGACCACAGGCCGGCCGCGCCCGCCGCCATCGCCACGCTCGGCGCGGGCACCTGGAGGAAGTTCGCCGCCGCCCACTCGCCCACCGCACCGCCGCACGACAGGCCCTCGGTGTTGTCGAAGTCGAAGTGGATGCCGCCATAGACGCGGCTCATGCCCGCCTCCTGGGCCGCCTCGCTCAGGCTCGTGAAGGTGCGGACGATGCCCATCGATTCGACGCTGAAGGTCGCCGCGTCCGAGCCCGTCACGGCCCGCAGCACCGCCGCCGCGGCCGCACTGAAGGTGCTGTGCCCCGACGTGTACGACTGAAAGTTGGGCGTCGTGAGCAAGGGAAGCCATGCCGCGTCCCCCGCCGTCGCGTCGTTGCCGTCGGCGTCGGCCTCGCGAATGGCCGTGATCGGTCGCCAGAAGCCGAAGGTGTTCTTGCACTCCCACGAGCTGATGGCGGCATCCGCCTGCGCCATGCCCAGGAGGGCGAACATCCGCGCCGATTCGTCGATGCCCATCCCGCGCGACGTCGCCACCTGCTGCGCGATGCGGTTCCAGGCCCCCGGGGGCGTGATCGTCCCTGCGCCAAAGGCCCACACCCGCGCGATGTCCGTCTGCTCGGCCGTGCGCTCCGTGCTCGTCGCCGAGCCCAGGCGACGCACCTGCTCCAACGACGCCGCGTACGTGGCGCTCGCGACCGACGGCGGGGCGGCCGGCCGGAACTGCGAGGGAGACGACAACCCGAAGGGGGTGCACGAGGCCATCTGCGCGAACGCGCCGGGCAAGTAGGCGGGCGCGGTGGGTCGCCATTGCCCCGGCAGCGTGCCGGGCGTCACCGGCATCGACGTCGTCGCGCCGTCACCTGCCCGCTGAGCCAGCATGCCTGTGGCGGCACGACGGCCCAGGTCGATGCCAGCCGCCTTCCCGGGGCCATCGGGCACACCCGCGAGCGACGTGGCCAGGTGCGCGTCGAAGGTCGCGACCCGCGACGGATACGCCGCCGCAAGCACGTCGCGGGCGGCCTGGGCCGCCGCGGCCTCCTTGCTGGTGCCCGCGGGCGTCTGGTGGTACCCGCGATAGGGCGCATAGCCGCGATCGACCGAGTTGACCGCCTCGAACATCGCCAGGTGGGTCATGGCCATCGTCCGGGCGGCCAGCGGCGGCCCCTGGGACGTGGCGACCACGCTCGAGAGCAGATGCTGATTCCACTCGGCGATGACATCCGATGCCGCGGCGACGCCACTGAGCACCGCCACCCCTGCCGCCACACATGCCGCCAAATGTCCAGTTGCCATGTCGCTCACTCCTTGAAGTCGTCACACTCTGACACACGGGAAATCGCGGGGCAAGGGGCAATCTTGCAACAGGCTGCAAATCCGTCGTCAATGGGCCTCCCCGGACGTGCCACAAGCAGTTATAAGACGTTTGTTCGGGCCGTTTGAGGCAAGCGACACGGGGCGTCGGGGTAACATCAAGGCATTGGCGGCGTAGACCGGCGGCAGGCGGCGGCATGCAAGTCAACGACCAACCCCATCCACGGCAGGCATGGATCGCCTTGGCGGTCCCGCTGCTGTCGCTCGCGCCCGCCTGGGCCGGTCCGCTCGACCGCTCCATCGTCGACCCTCGCGCGATCTGGCTGGTGCACCTGGACGTGGACGCGGCCCGAGGCACGCCCGCGGGAGAGCCGATGCTGTCGATGATCGCGGGCGAGCGGCACGGCCCGCTGGCGCGAATGGAAACCGAGATGGGCATCTCGCCCGCTCGCGATCTCAAGTCATTGACGCTCTTCGGACTTCCCGGCCCCGAGCGGGAGTCGGTGCTGATTCTCACGACCAACGACGCGGCGGATCACTTGGGAGAGCGACTGTCGAAGGCCGACCCCGAGGGGTATCGCAGCGAGATCAGTCCCGAGGGCGTGCCGATCCACGTCTGGCGGACCCGCCGCGGCGAGAAGCGGGCGGCGGTCTACCCGGGCCGTCGCGAGGGAGAGCGGTTCCTGGCCGTGGCCCGGCGAAGCGAGGAGTTGGCCAGCGGCATTCGCGCCTTGACGTCGCGTGGCGGCGGCCCGGACCCGGGCGTCATGCCGGCGATCGAGCCGCAGATGGGCTCGATGATCTTCTTCTCGAGCGGCGACCTCAACGCGCAGGCGGGCCGACCGGCGCCAAGCGCGGCGATGCTCCAGGCGGCCCGTTCGCTGGTGCTCGACATCGGGCACGCGCCGGTGGCGCCCGGGGCGGCGCAGGTGCGCGTGTACGGGCGGGCGATCATCGACACCGCGGACGCGGCGACGGCGGTGAAGGTGCAGCACATGGCGCAGGGCATCCTCGCCCTGGGCACGACGCCCCGCGACGCAGCGCCGGCGGACGATGACGCGTCGCTCATGGCCGAGTTGGCCAAGGGCGTGTCGATCGAGGCCCGGGGCCACCGCTGCGAGATCGTCTCGGACCACGACCCCGACCGCTTCGCGGCGGCGATCACGCTCATGATCCGCCGCGGCGTGGAGGCCTCGCGGGCCCGGCACGAATCGGCGAAGGCCGAACGATCGACCGCCGGCGACACCGACCGAGGGGGGACGCCACGATGAAGCGTCTTGTCGGACCAAGCCTGCGTCGACCCGTCGAGGCGCTTCCCCCCGCGGACGCCCTCTCGGCGCGAACCGACGAGGAACTCGCGGTGATGGCGCAGCGCGATCACGTGTCGGCCTTCGCCGAACTGGTCTCGCGGTTCGAGTCGCGGCTCTTCAACTTCCTGCTGCGTCGCACCGGCTCGGCGGCGACGGCGGAGGACATCGCGCAGGAAGCCTTCCTCCGCGCCTGGGAACGCATCGGCAGCTACGACCCGACGTGGCGGTTCTCGACGTGGATCTTCACCATCGCCTCGCGAATGGCGGTCTCGTCGCACCGGCGGCGGCGGCCGACGGGGCCGGTCGAGGCGGCCGACCGAATGGGCCGTCGCGACCCCGACCCGGGAGACGCCGAGCACGTCGCCCGCGAGGGATCGCGGCTCTGGTCGCTGGCCGAACGCGTGCTGGGCGACGATCAGCACATGGCGCTCTGGCTGCGATACGCCGAGGACATGACGATCGGCGAGATCGCCACGGTGACGGGCCGCACCCAGGTGGGCGTGCGGGTGACGTTGTTCCGCGCACGGCAGCGGCTGGCCGAAGCCGCTCGCGATGCCGGCATGGTCGAGGCGACTCGCTCCGGACACGGGGACGCGATCGTCGGGGGGGACCGCCGATGAATCCGTGGCGAGCGGTGAAGGTGATGACCGATGCATGCCGCATCACGCGGCGACTGGACGATCGAGTCCTGGATGCCTCGACGCGCGACATCGCCGCGGGCACGTTGCGTGATCAGTCGGAGATCGACGCGGCGTTGGCGGACCGCCGGGCGACGCCGTGGCGATCGCCCGCGTCGTCGCTTCGCATCGACGTGATGACGGCCATCGAGGCCCGCAGGAACGGGCGGCTGCGTCGACGGGCGGATTCGGGGCGGTCGGGGCCGGCGAGGTGGGCCTTGGCGGCGGCGGTGGCGGTCGCCGCGGGCGTGGCCGCGTTCGACTCGCTTGAACGGGAGGTTGCGTCTCCTTCGCGTCCGGCGGCCCTCGACCCAGGAGAGCAGGCGATCGAACTGGCGATGGGATTCGCGTTCGACGTGCGGCCCGTGCTGGCGGAACGGATGGACGAGCCGCTCAAGCGCGAGGCGATGGCCCTTCGGGAGGACACGTCGCGGGCGGCGCGGGTGCTGATGGACGGGTTGACGCTCGAGTCGGACGCCTCGCCTCGGTGAGCGAAGCCGTCCGCAGGCGTCGAACGGTCACGGCAGACGGGTTCGAAGCGCGTTCGCACGGTCGAGCAGGCCGGCGTCGACCTGCGAGGCGGGCGTCAGCGTGAAGCTCCACGGCACCACGGTGGTGAAGGTGAAGGGCAGGGCGGTGGCCGCGAGGTCGACGGGCGGATACTCGTGGAAGGGGGCGGGGGCGCGAGCGTTGGTGCGGAGGGGTTCGAACCCTTCCTTCTCGACGCGGACGTCGTAGACGCCGTAGTGCGTGAAGCCCGCCTCGAGGGGCGTGCGGCCGAGTTCCACGTCGTTGACGATCACGGTGGCGCCCGGGGGGTCGCTCTCGATCGAGACGCGGCGTTCGAGGCATCCGGCGGGGATGACCAGCATCGAGACAACCGAGGGCCATGCGAGGCGGGCAACCTTCATGCCCGAGGGTAGCGCCCGGGCCGGTGCGTGGGCATGCCGCGGGCGTGCTCAGTCACTGACTTCGTCGGTCCACTCCGTGCGGGGGACGACCGTGGTGACCATGCGGATCGGGGGCACGGCCAGGGTCGAGCTGATCGAGGCGTCCTGGAATTCGTTGGCCTTGACGGTGACGTCGATGGTGGCGCGGGTCAGGCGAGGGCCCGCCGCGTAGTGGAGCGTGAAGTTCGCCGCCAGCACGCCCGACAGGATCGGGCGTTCCTCGCTCAGCGTCTGCGTCGAGCCGACGTAGTCCTGCCGCAGGTACCACAACTGCTTGGGGCCCGCCGTGCCCGCGGCGTCTCGCAGCTCGAAGGTCGAGACCTGCCGCCCGGTCGTGCCCACGGGCGTGGTGATCTGGATGCGAGTGGACTTGACGGGGTTCTGCGTCATGTCCAGGACGTCGTCGGGATAGGGGGCGAAGTCCTTGGCGTTGCGGACCAGCGAGGAGATGCGCTGGATGGCCAGACGCGTCATCATGTTGGTCGACGCCTGCTCGGTGGTGACCTTGTACCCCTTGAAGCAGGTGTCGAGCGCGACCATCACCGACCCCATCAGGACGCCGGTGATCGCCAGGGCCAAGAGCACTTCGACCAGGCTGAAGCCGCCCGCGCGGCGGGTGGACGTGCGGGAATGGATCACGGCTTGCCCTCCTTGTACGACCCGGGCACCGGCGCCGCCATCAGGGGCAGCATGACGCCGTCGGGCATGCCGGTGGGCTTGAACCGCAGCGAGACGCGGCCGAATCCGTTGAAGGCCACGGCGGTCGAGCCCGGAGGCTGGGCTTGGCTCGACGGCACGTCGGCCATGCCGTCGCCGTCGGTGTCCCAGCCCACGATCCGTTGGCCGCCGCTGATCGGCAGCGTCGAGGGGTCGACCGATTCCGAGTCGCCGTCGGCCGCGCCGAAGTAGCCGATGGTCGAGTTGTAGTTGGCGGGGTTGCCCATGGGGTTGCCCGCGGCATCGACCAGCGGAGGCACGCCCAGCGTGGGGTTGAAGGTCAGCAGCAACGCGCCGTCGATCGACGCGCTCCCGCGGATGTCCAGCACGCCGGCGATGATCGTGCCGTTCAGCTGGATGTCCTGCGTGGGCGGGCTGTTGAAGGTGCCCATGTCGACCGAATAGCCGGGCATCATCATGCTGCTCTTGGAGATCTCGGTCTTGTCCGAGTCCTCCGGGTTCAGCAGGGAGTCGCCGGGGCTGGAGGGGTGCTCGGACAGGAAGCGGGTCGAACCCGTGAACTGCACCTTGTTGCGCAGCTGCGAGTAGACCTGAGGGGCGTCGCTGACGATCGAGCCCACGAACAGGCAGTCGTGGAACCGCAGGTTGTTGGACAGGGGCTTGGTGTCGATGACGCGCTGGCCGGTCACGACCAGCGGGTCGGGCAGCAGGTTGTACCCGATGGTCGTGGCCTCCTCGTCGCTCAGGATGTCGCCCTTGTCCATCGGCGTCCCGGCGATCCGGATCTTCTTGTTGGGCGGCTTGGCGGTGGTGGGCAGCTTCGTCGAACCCTTGTTGCCCGTGTAGTCGGTCCTGGGGTTGGCCTCCTTGGGCTTCTGCGAGGCCGTGTCCAGGATCATCTTGCCGAACTCGCCCCACAGTCGGTGCGTGTTGTCGGTGGTGGACTTCACGTACGTCACGCCCACGAAGGTGCAGTTGACGAACAGGGCGTTGGTGCCTTCGTCGATCTTGACGTCCTTGAAGGTCATGTTGTAATAGACGGGCCGGTAGTACCAGTCGGAGTAGCCCGGCGTGTTGAAGGGCATCTTCTCGTAATAGGCCGTCGACCAGTTGTCCGGCAGGCCGTCCTCGTTGTCGTCGGGGTCCAGCCGCAGGTAGCGGGGCAGCGTGCTGCTCGCGGGCTTGGTCTCGACGTAGTTCTTCAGATTGCCCATGGTGACGGAATGGCCGGCTTTCTGCAGGTTGTCCACGACCTGCAGATCGAAGGCGGCCCCGTCGGCGCGGCCCTGCAGGCCCGACTGCGTCGACAGGAACTGCGAGGGGTTCACGGGGGGCAACTCATCGTCGGTGACGGCGAAGGTCGTCGCGCTCGCGCCCGAGGCCGGACGGATGGGGCCTTGGATGCGCGACGACAGCGGGCCCTGCGCATCGGTCCACGCCGATCTCGAGGTCTTGAAGGCCAGCGAACCCGAGACCTTCGCGTACTGGTCCTTCTTGTCGATCGCGCCGTCGCGGTACCCCAGCGCCTGGTCGCGGTAGACGGGGGGATTCTTCAGGGGGTCGACGTCCCGCTGCAGCTCTCCCGGGTCCCAGCGCCCGTTGCTGTTGGTGTCGGTCCATCCCGAAATCCCGTTGCGGTTGCGGTCGGGGTTGCGGCTGTCCATCATCAACGCCAGGTCCTCGTCGGCCGTGAACTCGGTCGGCTTGTTGGCGTTGGGCGTACCCGCCTTCAGGGCGCTCGACAGCACCACCTTGCCGTCGCCGTTGCCGTCGTAGTGGCGGATGAAGACGTCGAACTCGTCCACATAGCCGTCGCCCGTGACGTCGGCGAAGGCGTTGTCGGGCTGGCCGTCGCCGTCCAGGTCCGTGGTCGCGGGCGGGATGCCCGCGCCTTCCGTGGCGTGACCGACCCGCAGACGGTTGTCGCCGTCGACGTCGGAGGCGGCGATGGCGGTGCGCAGCGCGCTCAGCTTCGCGTCCAGAAACTGGTGCAGGCCCGTAAAGTCGCTCCGCATGCGGATCGGGTCGCCGTTGGTCGCCGTGACGGCGTCGAACCGCGAGCCCATCGAACCCTCGACCGTCACGTTCTTGCCCAGCATCACGCGGGAGTTGGCCACCACCGCGTGACGCAGCCGCTTGTCGAAGCGGTAGTCCATCATGATCGTCCGCTGCGCCACCTGGCCGCGGCGAACGTAGCCCAGGTCGTACCCCGTCACGATCAGACGCACGTCGGTGCCGTTGGCCAGGGGCGCGTATGTCACCGCGTACGCCAGCTTCGCGCTGGCGGCTTCGCCGTCGATGGCCACCGCCGGGGTGTAGACCCAGTTGCTCGAGTCGTACTCCGTGCTGACGCCGGCCATGGCGTTGCCCACCGCCGCCATCGACACGCCCAGGCTCGTGACGACGTTGGTGTCCTTGTTGTGCACCTGCACCAGGGCATTGGCGATGCCTGTCGGGGCGGGCAGGTCCAGGGGGCCCAGCCGCGGGGGCTTGGTCTGGTACGTCCCCATGCTCCCGGCGGTACCCCGCCACATGGCCCGCACGAAGGTCGCGTTCATCGTGCTGTTGGCCACGGTGAAGCGTGCGGCGGCATCGGACAGCCGCTCCCGGGCCACCTGCATGCCCGTCTCCGCGGCCAGGTGGGCCCGGTTGGTGTGCAGTTGCACCGCCGCCGTCGAGATGTTGCCGCGGCCCGAGATCGCCATCGCCGCCGACAGCGAACCGAACAGCATCAGCAGCATCATCGCCAGGATGGCCGTCACGCCGCGACGGCTGTCGGGACGGAACGCCTTGCGGCGAGGCTTGGGGTTGGATCGTTGGTTGTTCATGGATGTGACCGACTTGCGCGATGGCGCGATGGGGACCTCAGGGATGCACGACCCACGAAACGCGGGCGATCTCCCTGCGGTTGGCGTCCGCCGTGCTCTTGTAGCCGACGACGACCGTCACCCGCAGCGGGAACCCGTTGACGGGGATGAACGCATTCCCGCCCGTGGCGGCCTGCTGCCAGTTGGCCGCGCGAACGGAGGCGAAGTTGTACGGATCGACCTTCTCGACGGTGATGGACTGCGACCAGCCGGCCATGGGGATGGCGGGGTCGATGACGTTGCCGCTGGCGTCGATGTTCGGGATGATGACCCGAGTCGCGTCGATGGGACCCACGAACGTCCCCTCGGTGTTGGCGAAGATGACGCCGTTGAAGTCGTCCAGGTCGTCCAGGTCGGCCACCGTGGTCTCGCCCGTCTCGCGGCCCCAGCCCACGGCGGTGGTGCCGCTGAGCGCCAGGCCGGTGACCGGGTCGTGCCGCGGCAGGTTGCGGGTCATCTCCCTGACCTCGTTGGCCAGGAACATGCCCGTGGCCGATTGGCTCGACCAGTTGTTGGAGGCGTAGAAGGAGGACTGGGCGTCGACGAAGGCGATGACGCCGACGCTGATGATGACCATGGCCAGCAGCGTCTCGATCAGGGAGAAGCCGCGCGCCCTGCGCCCGACGACATGGAACTTGGCCGGCCGAATCATGCAACCCCCCGTCGCGGCGGTCGCGGAAGGCGACCACTCACATCAATCTTCGGATTGGGGGAGCGCGGGCGTCAACCCTCGGCGTCGAAACGGTTCGAGGGATGACGCGACGCGAAGGGGTCGTGCCGCCGGTGACGAACACGCGGTCGCGGACGAGGCGTTACCGACTCCTCGACGGAACATGATCGGACGGGCTCGCGGACGTCCGATCACCGGGGCTCCATCGCCGGGGCCGCATCACTGGGGCGCATCACTGGGGCGGCATCACTGGGGCCGCATCATGGGGAAGAGCACGACGTCGCGAATGGTCCGCTGGTCGGTGAGGAGCATGACGAGCCGGTCGATGCCCAGGCCCATGCCGCCCGCGGGGGGCATGCCGACCTTGAGGGCGCGAATGAAGTCGTGGTCCATGGTGCGGAAGGTGTTCTCCTCCGCGTTCTTCTCGGCGTCGAGGCCGCGGAGCTGCTCGCGGAACCTGGCCTCCTGCACGTCGGGGTCGTTGAGTTCGGTGTAGTGGGGCGCGACCTCCATGCCCGCGATGAAGAGGTCGGCGCGATCGGCGAGGGCGGGGTCGGCCGGCTTGGCGCGGGTGAGGGGCGAGATGGCCGCCGGATAGTCGGTGATGAAGGTGGGCGTCGCGGGGTCGAGGAGCGACTCGCCCTTCTCCTCGAAGAGCTCGTTGACGACAAGCCAGTGGTCCATCGCGTCGATGGCCGCCGCGAGCGCCGGACGGAGTTGGCGGAGCGCGGCGCGAGCGCGATCGGCGTCCTGCATCTCGAAGCCCCAGGCGCGGCGGAAGAGTTCGCCGTAGGCGACCCTCGCGAAGGGCTTGGAGTAGTTGATCGAATGGTCGCCGAAGGGGAGGACGACGTCGCCCGTCTCGCCGGGCCGCGTGGCATCGCGGACCATGGTCGCGGCGTCGCGGATGGCGGACTCGGTGAGTTCCATGACGGTCTCGACGTCGCCGAAGGCGTCGTAGGCCTCGAGCATGGTGAACTCGGGGTTGTGCTGCTTGTCGAGGCCCTCGTTGCGGAAGTTGCGGTTGATCTCGTAGACGCGGCGCATGCCGCCGACGAGGAGGCGCTTGAGGTAGAGCTCGGGGGCGATGCGCATGAAGAGGTCGATGTCGAGGGCGTTCATGTGGGTCACGAACGGCCGTGCCGCCGCGCCCCCCGCGAGCGTCTGGAGCATCGGCGTCTCGACCTCGAGGTAGCCCCTCGCGTTGAGGAAGGCCCGCAGGCGGCTCACGATGCGCGAGCGGAGGCGGAAGACCTCGAGGGTCTCGGGGTTGGCCCACATGTCGATGTACCGCTGGCGGTAGCGGAGCTCGACGTCCTGGAGGCCCGAGTGCTTCTCGGGCGGGGGCACGAGGCTCTTGGCCGCGGGACGGACGACCGAGGCCCAGATCGTCAGTTCGCCGGTCTTGGTCTTCATGACGCGGCCGGACGCCACCAGCACGTCGCCCAGGTCGGTCAGCTTGGCCACGTCGAAGCCCGGGGCGGCGCAGTCGCGCTGGCTCACGGCCACCTGGATCACGTCGTCGGCGTCGCGGAGCTGGAACCAGATGAGCTTGCCGTTGTCGCGGGCGAGCACCACGCGGCCGGCCACCGTCGCGACGGCGCGGGGGTCGACGAACCCGGGCTCCTTGCCGCGTTCGGCCACGGCGCGGTCGGCGTCGTCGCTGTGGAGGCGCTTGGCCTCGAGGGTCGACATGATGCCGTCGATCCGTTCGCCGTACGGGGCCAGCGACAGGGCGGCGACGGCGTCGCGATTGGCCCTTCGCTGGGCCTCGAGCTTGTGCAGTTCCTCGGTCATGGGCCCAAGCATACGCGCGGCTCCTAACCTCCCGGCCGGGCGGCACGTGCCGCCGCCATCTGGGGAACCACGCATGCTCTTGCTCGCCGACGCCATCACCTTTCCGTCCTTGGCCGAAACGTTCACGCCGGGCAACCTCGTCGCCCTCCTGACGCTCACGCTGATGGAGGTCGTGCTCGGCATCGACAACGTCGTCTTCATCGCCATTCTCGCCGACAAGCTCCCCCCGCATCAACGCGAGAAGGCCCGCGTCATCGGCCTGGCCCTGGCGCTCGTCATGCGGGTGTTGCTGCTCTTCGCGATCACGTGGATCATGAGCCTGGCCACCACGACCCTCTTCACCCTGCCCTTCGCGGGCGACGCCGGGCCGACCAACCCCGACGGCGTCAACGCCGTCACCGGCAAGGACCTCGTGCTGCTCATCGGCGGCGGGTTCCTGCTCTTCAAGGCCACCAAGGAGATCCACAACGCCATCGAGCACGACGCCCACGGGCCCGGCGAACGCCCCGCCTCCTCCTTCTGGTCCACCATCGGCATGATCCTCGCCGTCGACCTGGTCTTCTCCGTCGACAGCGTCGTCACCGCCGTGGGCATGGCCCAGAACCTCTGGGTCATGGTCGCCGCCGTGCTCGTCTCCGTCGTCTTCATGCTCGCCTTCTCGGGGAGCATCACCCGCTTCATCAGCCGCCACCCCACCGTCAAGATGCTCGCCCTGGCCTTCCTCCTGCTCATCGGCATCATGCTCGTCGCCGACGGCCTGGGCCAACACATCCCCAAGGGCTACATCTACTTCGGCATGGCCTTCTCGCTCGGCGTCGAGATGCTCAACACCGTCGTCCGGGGTCGCAAGAAGCCCGCCGTCGCGGCATGACCCTTCGACGCGTCCAACCCTCCGCCCGCGCCTTCTCGCTCATCGAGCTGCTCGTCGTCGTCGCCGTCGTCGCGCTGCTCGTGGCCCTCGTGCTGCCCGCCTTGGGCTCGTCGCGCGAGGCCGCCCGCGCCGTCGCCTGCGCCTCCAACCTCCGGCAGGTCATGGCCACCGTCCGCGCCTACGCCGACCAGCACCGCGGCCTCTCCCCCGCCATCGGCGTGCCCTACGCCTCCCTGCCCAACTGGGCCCTGGCCGTGCAGGCCTCCTTCGGCGCGGGCGGCACGGCCCCCGGCGACCTCTACGCCGCCGGATCCATCCTCGTCTGCCCCACCTCGCGGGCCACCTTCGGCCGCGACATGCAGCGCACCTACGCCATCAACGCCACCGGCCACGCCGGGCTCCCGGGCGACCCCGACCACTACGACGCCTCGCAAGTCCACATCCGCCTCGACCGCATCGCCGACCCCTCGCGAACGCCCATCTTCGTCGATTCGCTGCCCGCCCCCGCCGCACCCGGCGCGCCGCCGCCCACCCGCACGGCCAGCATGATCGACTGGCGGCAGGAATCGCACGTCGTCGAGCGGCTCGCGCGCCTGCACGCGCAACGCCGCGGCTGGAACGCCGCCATGGCCGACGGCTCGGCGTCGATGCACGTCGAGATCCGTCCCGAATGGTCGGTGCCGCTGCCGTGAGGACGCCCCCACTACGCTGAGGGCCATGACCTCGCGTGCGCCGCTGGCGGTGATCGGATTCGGATCGATGGGCTCCTCGATCGTGCGGGGGGCGTGCCGATCGGGGCTGGTCGCGCCCGGCGACGTGATCGTGGCCGAGCCCGACGAAGGTCGACGACGCGACGCCGCCATCTTGGGCATCGCTCGCGTGCACGCCGACGCAAGCGACGCGCTCGCCGACATGGCCGATCGCGAACGGATGGGGGGCGAGGGCACGATCCTGCTGGCGATCAAGCCGCAGATGCTCGCGGAGCTTGGCGCGAACGTGCACGGGCGTGCCGGCGAACGACGCACGATCTCGATCCTCGCCGGGGTGACCGCCCATCGCGTGCGCGAAGCGATGGGTGGCGGCGTGCGGGTCGTGCGGGTGATGCCCAACCTGCCCGCGTCGATCGGACAGGGCGTGGCCGCCATCGCCCGCGGGGCTTCGCCGGCCGACCTTGCCTTCACCCGTGAGCTCTTCCTCGCCACGGGCCCGCAGGTGATGGAGATCGACGAGGGCCTGATGGACGCCTTCACCGCCCTCGCGGGTTCGGGCCCGGCCTATGTCTTCTTCCTCGCCGAATCGATGGTCCGCGCAGGTGTCGAGATGGGCTTCACGCCGGGCGAGGCCGACGCGGCCGTGCGTCAAACGCTGCTGGGCGCGGCCTCGATGCTGGCGAGCGACCCCCGCGACCCGGGCTCGCTGCGGGCGGCGGTCACGAGCCGCGGGGGCACCACCGCCGCGGCGTTGGCGAGCATGGAGACGGACGGTGTCGACGACTCGCTGCGACGGGCCATCAAGGCGGCGGAGGCGCGGGGACGCGAGTTGGGGCGAAGCAACGGGTAGCCCAGGGCGTTGCCCGGCTCTGCGGGCGAGCCCTGGGTACACGAGCGCTGATTTGCGCGGGGGTACGAACCGATCGTCTCATCGCGCACCATGACGTGCATCATGTCGCGCATCATGGCATCATGGCCCGCCTCCCAGGGCTCGCTCGAAGACTCGCAGCGCCCTGGGCTCCCTGCCGGTTCGCCCCAAAGCGGGCGAGGAGGGTGCGGGCCGTTCG
>JBBAVG010000031.1:8818-42723 GCA_040397805.1 Phycisphaerales bacterium | reverse complement strand
CGCCGGTGATGGAGTTGGCGTGCGTGACGTCGGAGGCGTTGATGACACCGTCGAGGTTGGTGTCGTACCGCACGTCGTAGCCCGAGGCCGTGCTGATCCTCGTCGAGTCCGTCGCGTCCCAGTCACCGTCGGAGTCGGTATCGCCGGCGGGCAGGGCGAAGGGCACGCCGTACGAGGAGTACTTGACCCACTCGACCATGCTGCCCGCGTCGGTCAGGATGGCGGAGACGTCGGCACGCCAGTTCTGGCAGTAGTAGCGGCGCTCCTCGCGCTTGTCGTCGGCGGCGCTGATCCACCCCGTGTCCGCGTCGCGGTCGCGACAGCATGGGCTGACGGTATATTTGATCACGCGGACTTATCCCCTGTGGCAGGATTCGAGACACAGGATCTTCCGCATTCCGGACAGCGAGTACATCGCAGACCGCAGAGATCATAGCCGCACCAAGGGCACACGCCGGAGGCTGTGTATCGTGGTAAAGTCTGTCGAGTCCACCGCAGACCCAATATCGCGGCAGTGTAAACCAGCAAACCTACGGCAACAGCAATCCGACCATTCGCTGTAAACTGAATAGTCGTCACCACCGCGGCTGGTGGTGCAAGCACACACAAACCAATGTGTAGCCACGAATGACGTCGCAAGGCTGCCCCACAGAGGATGCCTGCGACCATCCCCACAAACCACCCCACTATTGCGGCAGGGATGATGGGCTCTCTAGTTTCGACTGCCAACCAACCCGATACGGCGCAGGAGATAACAGGCATGGTGCCCGCCATGAACAGGAACCTTCTGACTGACGAGAGCTTGTCCGGCTGCCCCATAAGCATGCGAGGTCCCTCTTCGGCGAGCCCGATCACTGCGAGCCGGCAATGACTGGGCCACCGGGTGGGTCGTGAGGGAACCACGGCACGGGCCATACGCTGGGTGGAGGCTGCGGTATGGTCGTGCATTGAGCGATCTGCACCGCTACGCACTTAAGATAGCAAGCGCCCATGAATGGGGGGTGCGCATTGGGGTAGCGCCGAGTGGCTTCGCCGTAGCACCTGATGTGCGCATCGTGGGCAGGCACTCCCTGCTTGTGCATGCACGCGAGGCAGGCACGCACAAAGTTTGACCAATCGCCATCGCCTCCGCACTTGCAGAAGCACCTCGCGTTGGCGCCCACATAGGAATCGCATGGCCCATATGCGGCATCGCACCAGTTCGGGTCAGGCCGCTGCGGTGTCACGAGGAAGCACGGGTGGCTACGCGGCTGACAGGAGAGCAAATAGTTAATGATCTTCTGTTTGCAAGTCTGATAGTCGCCGTTCATCATGCAGCAAGACTCGCCGACCTTCACAGCTGACGCAAAACACGGGTCGCGCGGTGTAATACCCATCTGAACGAGAATACACCGAGCCCACTGATTGCATCGCATCCGCATGAAGTGTCCGGTATCGGGAAATGCACATGGATCCGGACGTGTCGGGGGCGCGGGTGTTGGCTGGGCGCAAGTTGGAGGCGGCTCACCGCCTGACGAGCCGGAGCCTCCGGTTCCCCCACAGCCAGTGGAGCCACAGGACTGACTCAACAGACCCGACGGATCGCCAGCGATGAGCGGTCTGCTGTAGACATACTCATACAAGCTCATCCCATCGACGTACCCGAGAGGATCGCGGCGGGTCCATCGCCCCACATCGGCGTCATAGACGCGGTGGCGGACGTGGTAGAGGTGCTTGCCGGCGGCTTCGAGGGTGGGGTCGTACTCGTAGCCGGCGTAGCCCTTGCGATTGGCCACCCCGCTACTGGAGAGGATGCCCCGGCCAAGGGTCTGGTAGCCGCCGGTGATGGAGTTGGCGTGGGTGACGTCGGAGGCGTTGATGACGCCGTCGAGGTTGGCGTCCTTGCGCACGTCATAGGTGCCGGTAATGGCGGCGGAATCCGTGGCGTCCCAGTCGCCGTCGGAGTCGGTGTCGCCAGTGGGCAGGGCGAAGGGCACGCCGTAGGACGAGTACTTGGCCCATTCGACCATACTCCCCGCGTCGGTCAGGAGCGCGGAGACATCGGCACGCCAGTTCTGGCAGTAGTAGCGCCGCTCCCCGCGTTCCTCGGTGGCCTCCTCGCTCCACTTGGCCTTCACTTCCTTGTCGCGCAGGATCACGCTGTCGATGTAGGATGAGCCGCCGTAGCCTCCGAAGCCGGCGTTGTGGTGGACGAAGACCTCCTTGGGGTACGTGTCGGTGGCGCGGAAGGTCGCGACGATCCGCCAAGCGTCGTCGTGGCAGAACCAGTACCAGGGGTCGTTGGTATCCACATAGCCGTTGCCGCTGGTGTCGTAGCGCCAGCCGATGCGGAAGCCCAGGCCGTTGTAGCGGTACTGGGCGTACACCACACCCGTGTCGGTCTCCTTGTGGACCGCGACCAGCCGTCCGAAGGCGTCGTAGGTATACCCGTACCCGAGGCCGTCGGCGGTCTGGTTGCCGGACTTGTCGTAGGCCAGGGTGAGGTTGGGTGTGCCGCTCGAGTCGGTGTCCCGGGTCTTGAGCTCGTTGGCGAGGCTGAAGACGCCGGTGTCGTCGAGCTCGTTCGTGGCGGTGAAGCTGCCGTCGCCGTTGAGGTCCAGACGGCGGCGCAGCCAGTTGCCCGTCTGCGACAGGGCCAGGTTCCCCGAGGCGTCCAGCCAGCGCTCGTCGCGCGAGCGGTTGGAGATCGTCCCCGTGCCGCCGGACCAGGAGAGCGTCCCCTCGTCGGCCCGCGTCAGGCGGTTGAGCGCATCGAGCGTGTAGAGGGCGTCGAAGTTGCGGTTGCCGCCGCTGTTCTTATGGACGTTGTCGGTGACGCCGAGGATGTTCGAGGCCGGGTCGTAGGCGATGGCGACGCTGTGGAAGTTCCGCGTGCCCGTCCCCTTGTAGCTCGTCCACCGGCTGTCCTCGACGCGGTTGAAGCGGTCCAGGTCCGGGTAGGGCGTGCCGCTGACGGCACCCTCGAAGTGATTCCACCTCGCTTTAGACTCCAGAAGGTCGGTGCCGACGAGCCGCGCAGCGCCGAGGTACTCGTACTGCGCCACGGGCACCTTGACGGCCACGGTGGTGTCCACGCCCGCGCGGGTGACGCGGCTGGCCGCGTCGTCCAGCCGGCCCCCGGTCGAGATGTAGTCGAAGCTGACGCCGGTGGCGCCCGGCAGCGTCATCCCCGTGCGGCGGATCGTGTTCCTTCCGGTCGTCGCCTTGCCGTAGGCGTAGTCCACCTGGAACGCCGCTCGACCCAAGGCCGAGCCGTCCAGGTCCGAGTCCACGTCCTGCTTGAACTGATAGACGTTCCCCCAGTCGTCGTAGGTGTACTTCACGTCATCGACAAGGCTGCCCGAGCCGACGGTGGCGTTGTCGTACTGCGTGACCTTGTTCACCATGCCGCGCGAGAGGTACGTCGTGCTGATCCGCCGCACCGCGCCGTCGAAGCCCGAGGCCAATGTCGTGATGCGTTGGTGCGTCTCCCGCCCGGCGGTGTCGAAGTCGGTCTGGATGACGTTGCCAGCCTGATCCTTCGTCCAGACCTGCTCGCCCTGGGCGTTGTAGGCGTAGATGACCGTGCGGTCGGCGGCGCTCTGTCCCGAAGACTGCGGCGGGTAGATGGCCTCGCGCAGCAGGTGCCCGGTGGCGATCGCCGACTGCACCGGCGAGCCGCTTCCGGGTGTGCCCTTGGTCGTGCCGTAGACGTACTGAGTGACCTGGTCGTCGGAGTCCTCGACCCCGTCCCCGTTGACATCCACCCAGACCTTGGTCTGCAGGCCGCTGGCGTAGACGTAGCGGGTGTAGACATCCGTGTCGCGTGTCGCGTTGCTGATGGGCGTGCTCGCGCCCGTGGAGTTGCCGATGCTGGCGATCAGGCGTCCCGCAGCGTCATAAACGAAGCGCGTGGCCCGCCCGTTCGCGTCGACCGTCTCCTTGACCGTGCCGTCGTCGCCATAGACCGTCTTGGTGACGATGCGCGTCGTGGGGTTGGTGTCGGAGGCGGTCGGCTCGGAGAGGCCGCTGTAGTCGAACGTCGCCACGTTATCCGTGGCGGAGTTGGTCCCGTAGAAGGCCGCGGTCTTGGGACGGTCCAGATCGTCGTACCAGGTCGCGGAGATCTGAACGCGGCCCTTCACGTCCGCGGCGGTGAACTTCAGCGGCAGCCCGTCCCCGCCGTCGTACGTCGTGTCCAGCGCGCCGGTGGTGCTGGTGTCGTCGTGCTTGCGTTCGATGGTCCCCTGCACGAGCACCTCGTCCTCCACGCCGTTGTAGCCGGCCTGGTGCTCCTGGAGCACCTTGTCGCCGGCGACGCTGGCGAACTTGTTCGTGGAGTCGTACACGTCCGTGTACGAGGCGTCGTTATCGCTGGCCAGCGTGAACGACTGGATCACCCGCCCCAGGCGGTCGTAACGCGTCTTGGTGAGCTGCTCGCCGTCGGTCTTGATCAGCCGCCCGTCCGGGTCGTACCAGTTGAGCGTCTGCAGGTTGTCGGCGTCCGCGCCCGTGCTCTGGGTGATCTTGTGCCGCTGGCTCTTCCACACCTGCCCGCGCTCGTCATAAAAGGTCTGCGAGAGGGCCACCCGGTTGCTCGTGGTCGTCGTCGGGTCCGTGCTCGCGGTCAGGCCCGAGCTTGAGCTGAACAGCCCCGAGGCCGTCATCCGCCCGAGGTTGTCGTACTTGGCCACGCTGTGCGGGGCCTGGGGGCTCACCGTGACGATGAGCCGCCCGCGGTAGTCATAGGTATACGTAGTTTGCCGCTGACCGGTGGTCCCGTCCTCGACATAGGTCGTCCGCGTGGTCAGCAGCGAGTTGCCCCCGCCCCCCACGCCGCCCCCGTCGTACACCAGGGCCTCGGTCGTGACCATGTTGTTGGTGCCGGTGGTCTCGCCGCCGAGTTCGCCGTTGTCGTTGGTGCCGATCGTGCGGGACGTCACGCGGCCCAGCACGTCGTACACAGTCCGCGTAATCGTGCCCGACGGTTCCTTCGTCCGCACCTGCCGGCCCATGTGGTCATAGGCGACGGTCCATTCGTCGTACTTGCCGCTGATGTCCCCGGCGGCCATGCTCGCCGGCATCGTGAAGAAGACCCGACGCGACTCGAGACGGCGTCCCGTTGTGCCGTAAGCACTCGCGGTGAGCCGCGCGATCGGCCCAGCGTCATCCACGCTGAGAGCCAGAATAGGGTCCGCTGGCGGATCGGCGTAGAGGTTCTCTTCGGCCACGGTCGTGAGCCAGGCGGAAGGGTGAGACTTGGCCCCGGTCGGTTCGGCCAGCGCCAAGATCATGCACTCTTCCGTGTTCCCGGCGTGGTTGGTGACCGTGTACGAGGATGGACCTCGCCAGCTCCCCACCAACGGAACGCCGAAGGTCACCATCCGTTCGTCGCCGAGCTTGGCGTACCAGCGCATGGTCACACGGCCGCCGGGCAGGGTCGAGGTGGCCATCCGGCCCTGGTCGTCGTAGGCGTACTCCGTGACGCGGCCGAATCCATCACCGCTCTCGGTGATTCCCCAGTCGGTGTTGGGGTCATCGCCCGTTGGGAACGTGCCGTTGGTCTTGGCGTCCTCGATGCGTTTGGTCACCTGCCCGCCGGTGTACGCCGTGTAATGGAAGATCCCGTGGGCCGACTCGGCGAACGCGGCCGTGCCGTCCTTGCGCAGGTAGCGCTTGGTCGTGATGGCCGAGCCCGAGCCGTTCTTGCCCGTGCTCACCGCCGGCGCCGTCGTCGTCCCCTGCTTGATCGTGATGTACAGCACGTCCGTCGTCGTGCTGCTCCACCAGGCGTATGCCTGCGTCGTCTCGTCGTACTTCGTCGTGTCCGTGTGGTCCGTCGTCGCGGTATGGAACGCCCGCGTCTTCTCCACCAGCGGCCGCGTGACGTTCACGCCCGTGGCGATGCTCAGGTCGCGCGTGAGGTACTGCGTCCACGAGATGAAGGTCGAGTTGGTGGCAAGGTTGTTCGAGCCCTCCTTCTGCCGCACGCCCTCCAGGAAGCCCTTCGTGTCGCCGCTGCCGACGCGCTGGTAAGAGTGGACCAGCCCCGCCGTGCCGTTGGTCGTGATCGCGCCATCAGGATTCGCGCCCGTATTGTGCGTGTACCCCGTGACGTTCGCCGGTGTGTGGACCTCCGTCACCTGCTCGGCGCGCGGACGCACGCCCTGCACGCGGGTGTTGCCGCTGTACTTGTAGGTTGTCAGCGAGTCGCTGCTGGTCTGGAGGATCTGGTCCGCCCGCGCCGGCACCGCCGACCACAGCATCGCCAGGGCGAGGACGGCAAACACGCGACGAAGATGGTCCAGCGAATCGTGCCCACGCATTGGCGGTCCTCCGTTCGGAGTCGGCGGCCGGGAGCACACACCTGGTCGGCCCGCTGTCCGGGAGTGTAGCCGATCTCCGGACTCCGCAATTCAATCGGCGCGACAGCTGTGGATCGACTATGGCGACCTCGCATCGTCGCCGAGCGTTGGCGGTCCAAACATAACCTGTTATACGGATCCCCGGTAGATTTCGTGCGCGTACGGCGCACGTTCGTATTGCGCGACCCGAACGAATCGGTCATTCTGCATGCTTCAAGGAGTCCGCATGCAGATCACCGAGCGAGCACCGGGCGACGTGGAGCAACTCGGGCGTTTGATCGACGGCGAGCGTCGTGCCGATCGGAGGGATCGGCTCCGAGTGGCCCTGCTCGCGTTGCAGGGGTTCGAGAAGCTCCAGATCGCCGAGATCCTGGGCGTCGCCACGAGCACCGTCGAGTACTGGGCCTACGCCTATCGAGATCGCGGCATCGAGGCGCTGCAGGGCAAGGTTCGCACCGGCAGGACCGCCAAGATCACCGGCGAGCAGGCGAGAAGGCTCAGCAACGCATCGACGCAGGACCGCTTGCGAGCGACGGGGTCTGCACCCTTCGCGGCAAGGACATCCAGCGAATCGCCCGGGAGGAACTCGGGGTGAGCGTCGGTCTCAGCAGCGTTTACCGCACGCTCGAACGGATGGGGTACTCGTGCCTGGCGCCCCGCCCTCGCCATGAGAACCAGAATCTCGCAGCGCAGAAGGACTTCAGGGACAACACCGCCCCCCTTTTGTGAAGACCGTGAAGAAGGCCATCAAGCCGCACGGCGGACGCGTGCGGCTCTTCTTCATGGACGAGGCCAGATTCGGCCAGCATGGCACGACCACGCGAGTGTGGACCCCGAAAGGCTCGCGTCCGACGGCGGTGAAGCAAACCTGATACGAGTGGGTCTACCTGTACGCGGCGGTCGAACCCGCGACGGGCGCGAGCGTCGCCCTGCAGGCCCCTCAGGTCAACACGGGCACGATGAACGTGTTCATGGGAATGTTGTCCGACGAGATCAAGGCGAACGAGCACGCGGTGCTGATCATGGATCAGGCCGGTTGGCACAAGAGCAAGGCGCTTCGTGTCCCGGCGAACGTCACCGTGCTGTGCCTGCCGCCGTCCAGCCCTGAACTCAACCCGGTCGAACGCCTGTGGGGCTACCTCCGCAGCCATCACCTGAGCAATCGGGCGTACGACGACTACGAGCACTTGCTCGACGCGAGCGCCGAGGCGTGGCAACAACGCACGCCGGAAAGGCTCCGTTCCGTCTGTCGGTGCACCTACTTGCCGCCCGAGGTGCTTCGGTGATCCGTATGGGGGGCGTGGTTGGTGGAGCGGCCACCGAAAAGAAACAAGCCCGCGTGAGCGGGCTTGCGTGGGGGACAGTGCTCGAGACTCGCGGCTCAGTTCGCGAAGTGGGCGAAGGCGCGGTTGGCCTCGGCCATGCGGTGCGTCTGGTCACGGGTGGCCATCGCCTTGCCCTCGCCGCGGGCGGCGTTGTAGAGCTCGTCGGCCAAGCGGCTGGAGATGGGGCGGCCCTTCTCGGAGCGGACTGCCTCGAGGAGCCAGCGGAAGGCCAGGCTCTGCTGACGCTTCTTGTTGACCTGCATGGGCACCTGATAGTTCGCGCCGCCGATTCGCTTGCTGCGAACCTCGACGAAGGGCTTCACGTTCTCGATGGCCCGGTGGAAGACCTCGATGGCCTCCTTGGGGGCCTCGGGGACGGTCTCCTTCGAGAGCTTCTCCTGGATGATGTCGAAGGCGTCATAGACGCAGCGCTGGGCGACGGCCTTCTTGCCGTCGATCATCACGCAGTTGATGAAGCGGGCGACCACGCGATCGTTGAAACGCGGGTCGGGACGAAGCTGGGTGTCTGCGGCGGTGAAGCTCTTGCGGCCCATTCGATACTCCTTGTGGCTGCGGGACCCGTCGGGTCCCCGACCGTTCACCGCTCCGCGCCGGGCTGGGCGTTCTCGGAGCGATTACTGCCCCCGGCGACGCCACGCGGCGGCCGGGACGACACTGACTGAGAGACTTAGGACTTGCCCTTCTTCGCGCCGTACTTGCTGCGGCCCTGCTTGCGGCCTTCGACGCCGAGGCAGTCGAGCGAACCACGGACGATGTGGTAGCGGACGCCGGGGAGGTCGCGAACGCGGCCGCCGCGGACGAGCACGATCGAGTGCTCCTGAAGGTTGTGACCCTCGCCGCCGATGTACGCCGTCACTTCCTTGCCGTTGGAGAGGCGGACGCGGGCGATCTTGCGGAGCGCGGAGTTGGGCTTCTTGGGCGTCGTCGTGCGGACGATCAGGCACACGCCCCGCTTCTGCGGGCATTCGTCGATGTCCTTCACCTTCGACTTGGTGGGAAGGGGGCGGCGGGGCTTGCGGACCAGTTGGTTGATCGTCGGCATGAAACTATCCAGTTCGAAACGACGCGATGAATCAAGTCTGAACGCCCGTCCGGACGCGCCGGGACGGGTCTGGATGATAGCAGGGTCCCCTGCGGCCGACAAGCGGCGGCGACGCCACACCTTGGCCGCACCCGGCCACCCTTCGAGCGGCCACCCTTCGAGCGGCCGCCCACGGGCCGACCCAAACACGCACCTTCCGGTTCATTCCAGCCACTGGCCCCGCTTCACCGTGCCGGAGACCGACGTGGCGGAGGCGGACTTGCCCTTCTTCTTGGCCTCGCCGAGCAGTTCGGCCATCTGCTCGGGGAGGAGCCGGTCGGCCACGACCACGACCACATCCTCGATGCCGGGCTTGCGGGCCCCCACCATCTTCTCGACCTGCGAGATCGCCGCCTCCTCGGCCACCCGCAGGCAGTTGGCGTACAGGAGCACCTCGGCGTACCGCTCGCGGATGCGGCGGCGGGCTTCGGAGCCGCCCCCTCCACGCTCGACGCGAACCACCAGCCGCCATGGCGTGGTGCCCAGGGGCTTGCCCTCCTCGTCGAGGTTGCCGTCGGGATCGACGTTGAGGATGAGCCCCCACTCGTCGCGGAGCCGCTCGACGATCTCGTCGGGCCCGAGCAGGTCGGGCTGATCGGCCGGCGTGACCAGCACCGTGCGGTGCTCGTGGCTCGCGCCGTCGGCGCCGGTGGCGTCCTCGCAGGCGTCGAGGTCGAAGGCCTTGAGCAGCCGCTCGATGCGGTCCTTGAGCGAAGGTTCGGCCCTGACGGTGACGATCTTGTGCTCGTCGACGAAGATGTACAGGAAGGGCTCCTCGCTCATCGCGCCAAAGCCCACCATGCCGTCGTCGTAGAAGAACTGGCGGAAACGGTGGATGCCGTCGAGGAACTGGTCCCGCGCCACGGGCTCGTACGCCATGTACGGATCGACCTCGCGATACGCGTCCTGGCCGAGGAGATCGACGATCGGATAGATCCGCGAGGGGAGCATCTCGAGCAGGAGCTTGCAGAAGGCCTCGACCCGTTCGGAGGACATCACGATGTCGAAGACGTAGCGATCGGGCCAGGCCTCCCACTCGCCCTCGTGCTCATCGCCGTCGGCGGGCTCGAAGTGGAGCGAATAGCCGGGCTTGGGCGTCATCGGCTCGACGGGGAAGACGCCCAGGGGGAAGCGGAAGCCCTCGGCCTGGTGTCGTTCGAGCTTGGGGTCGATCTGGCAGCCGATCATGGTGGGATGGTAGCGAGGCGGACTTTGGAGGGGGCCGGGCACTATCCTCCCGGTCGGCTCTCGAGCCGCCGCCCGTCTTCCACCGTCCCTCGCGGAGCCCATCGTGCACACGCTGCCCGACCTCAAGAAGCTGATCGCCGACGTGCCGGACCATCCCAAGCCGGGGATCGTCTTCAAGGACTTCACGCCGCTCCTGGCCGACCCGCAGGGGCTGGCGTTGGCGGTGGAACTGATGGCCAACCCTTTCCGCACCGAGCGGATCGACGCGGTGCTGGGCGCCGAGTCGCGGGGCTTCATCTTCGGCATCGCCATCGCGCAGGCCCTCTCGGCGGGCTTCATCCCCGTGCGCAAGGCGGGGAAGCTCCCCCGCAAGGTGCGGGGCGTCACCTACGCGCTCGAGTACGGCACAGACACCCTGCAGATGCACGAGGACGCCGTTCGCCCGGGCGCGAGGGTGCTCATCGTCGACGACCTGCTCGCCACCGGCGGCACGCTGGCGGCATGCTGCCAACTGGCCTCCGAGGGCGGCGCGGTCATCGCCGGGCTCTCGGTGCTCATCGAGCTCGAGTTCCTCAAGGGACGCGAGCGGCTGACGAGCTACGGCGACGTGCACTCGGTGCTGCGCTACTGACCGCCGCCCCGCTCCGTCGCCACGCTCCGCCGCGTCACTTCTTGACGCGGCGCTTGCGGACTTCGCGGCGCTTCTTGGCGGGGGGAACCACCTCGGGCGCGGGGTGCTCGACCTTCTCGCCGGTGATGGGGTTGTTGAAGTGGCGTTCCTGGATGGGAACGACGCACTCGAGGATGTGCTGGAGCACGCCCGCGGGCGAACCCGTGGCGTCGACCTCGCGGATGATCTCCGAGGGGTAGTAGTCGAGCACGGGGAACGTCTCGCTCTCGTAGACCTCCCACCGCTTGCGGATCGTCTCCTCCTTGGCGTCGTCGATGCGGTTCTCCTTGAGCGCGCGGCGACGGAGGCGCTTGATCATCTCCTCCTTGTCGGGGCAGACGAGGTGGACGATCTGCAGGACGTTGATGTGGTTCTTGAGCAGCCGCGCCTGGTTGACGTTCCGCGGGATGCCGTCGAGGATGAGGATGTCGGCGTTGGGCTTGTAGTCGGAGAGCACCGTGCGGGCGTGCATGTTCTGGTGCCACATGCGGATCGTCACGTCGTCTGGGACGAGCCGGCCCGTGCTCGAGTACTTGACGAAGGTGCGGCCCAGGTCGCTCGCCATGTCGAGCGTGCGGAAGACCTCGCCGCAGGAGAGGTGGTAGAACCCGGGGATGTTGCCGAGGATCTTGCCTTGGGTTCCCTTGCCCGCGCCGGGCGCGCCGAAGAGCAGGATGGTCTGGAATCGCTGCGTGTTCATGAGTCTGATACTCCGGTCGACGCGGGCGGCGCGGGCACCATCGCCCGAACGCCTCTTTGGTCAAGGGTAAGGGCCTCGACATGACCTCGCCAGCGGGAAGCAGCCCGACGGCGCCGGCCGGGATCGAATCGACCCGCTTGCCCCGGTCCCCGAAGAAACTCGGGTGAGCCGGAACGCGATCGTGCCCCCCGCTCCCCGATCCGGGCGGCGGTCAGGCCTCGCCGGGTTCGTCGAGTTGGAGCAGGGCCAGGGCGGTGAGGGTGTCGGGCGCGAAGCGGAAGACGCGGTGCAGGCCGGTGATGCGCATCACCGACATCACCGGCTCGCACACGCCGCACAGCACCAGCGACCGCCGCCGGGCGTCGAGCAGCTTGCGCAGCGAGAGGAGTTGGCCGAGGTTCGAGCTGTTGACGTACGAGACCATCGAGCAATCGAGCACGACGTGCGCCGCTCGCTCGGGTCGCTGCTCGATGACGGAGGCGAGGCCGGAGAGTTCCTCGGAGAGGGCGGGCTCGTCGGCCAGTTCGCAGACGGTGATGTCGTCGGACCAGTGAGTAGGCATGGGAAGCCGCGAAACGGCGGAGAACCGTAGTCCCGTACTGGGGCGTGCCGCAACCGGTGGCCCCGGAGACGGGCATGACACGCCGCGGCGTGGGTCGATCGACTCAGGCCTCGGCCGGCGCGGGGGCGGCGTCGCCGGCCGGCGCGTCGCCCTCGGGCACGTGTGCCGCCGCGACCACGGCGTCACCGTCGTTGAGCGACACGACGCGCACGCCCATGGTGCCCCGGCCGCACTCGCGGATCTCGGACGCGGGCGTGCGGACGAGTTGTCCGCCCTTGCTGATGACGACGACGTCGTCGGTGGCGATGACGCCCAAGGCCGCGATGGAATCGCCGTTGCGTTCGCCGGTCTTGATGTCGGCGCGACCCTTGCCGCCGCGAGACTGCGAGCGGGCCGGGCCCGACTCGGGTTGCACGCGGTACTCGTCGATGGGCGTCCGCTTGCCGTAGCCCCGCTGGGTGATGGTGAGCAGGCAGAGGGAAGGGTCGCGGGTGACGGTCTCGCCGTCCTGCGCGAGGTCCATGGGCACGGCGACGACGCCGATGACGCTGTCGCCCTCCTCGAGTTCGATGCCCTTGACGCCCGCGGCGGGGCGTCCCATGAGCCGCACGTCCTCCTCGTTGAAGCGGATGGCCATGCCCTTGGCGGTGGCGAGCAGGAGGTCGTCGCGGCCTCCGGTCTTGGTGACGTCGAGCAGCGAGTCGCCCTCCTTGAGCCCCACCGCGATGAGGCCCGAGCGGCCGACGTTGCGGTAGTCCTTGAGGGCGGTGCGCTTGACGATGCCTCCCTTGCTGACGAAGGTGAGGTAGTCGCTGCCGGCCTCGAAGTCCTTGACGTTGAGGTACGCGCAGGCGCGTTCGCCGGGCTGCAGGTTGATGAGGTTGATGAAGGCCCGGCCCATGCTGGTCCGCGACATCTCGGGGATCTCGAAGACCTTCATGCGGAAGACGCGGCCCGTGTCGGTGAAGCAGAGCAGGTCGTCGTGCGTGCTGGCCACGAAGACGTGCTCGATGAAGTCGTCCTCCTTCGACTCGCTGGCGCGGATGCCCTTGCCCCCGCGGCCCTGCTGGCGATAGGTGTCGAGGGGCACGCGCTTGACGTAGCCGTGGTGGCTGATGGTGACCGCCACGTCGGTGACGGGAATGAGCTCGGCGATGGCGATGTCGGCCTCGCCCTCCTCGATCCGCGTGCGGCGGGGCGAGGCGTAGGCGGCCCGCATCTCGACGCAGTCGTCGCGGACCATGCCCAGGATGACGCGGCGGTCGGAGAGGATCCGCTCGTACTCGCGGATCGAGTCGCTCACCTCGCGGTACTCGGCCGCGAGCTTCTCGATCTCGAGGCCCGTCAACTGGCGGAGCCGCATGCCGACGATCGTCTCGGCCTGCACCCGCGTCAACTGCACGCCCCCGACCGGATCGGCCGCCCGCACCCGCTCGAGCAGCCGCGGCGGGAGCTTGGGCGCGTGCGGATGGTCGGGCGCGATGCGGTAGCGGCGGTCCATCAGGCGGCGGATCGCCTCCTCGCCGTTGGAACTCGAGCGGATCAGCGCGATCACCTGGTCGAGATCGCACACCGCGTGGATCATGCCCTCGAGCACGTGACCCCGACGCTTGGCCTCGCGAAGCAGGTGCTCGGTCCGCCGACGAATCACCTCGACGCGGTGCTCGACGTAGCAGTCGATCATCTCGCGAAGGCTCAACGTCCGCGGCTGGTTCCGCACCAACGCGATGTTCTGGATGCCGAAGGTCTGCTGCAGCGGCGTGAACTCGTAGAGCTGGTGCTCCACCACCCTGGGGTCCGCGCCCTTCTTGAGCTCGAGCACGATCCGCGTCATCGCCTCGCGCCCCGACTCGTCGTTGGCGTACGAGACGTCGGTGATCTTCTCCTCCTCGATGGCGTCCTTGATCGCCTCGAAGAGCGTCCCCTGGCTCGTCATGTACGGGATCTCGTCGATCACGATGCGGTGACGGCCCGACTTCTCGATCTCCTCGATGCGACAGACGCCCCGCTGCACCACCTTGCCACGGCCGTTGAGGTACGCCTCCACGATGCCGCGGCGGCCCATGATCACCCCGCCCGTCGGGAAGTCCGGGCCCTTGACGCCCAGCCTCGCCACGTTGCCCGAGGCGTCCAGTTCGTCGCGCATCAGCTCGTCGAGCCCGATGGTTCGCCCGGACAGGTCGGCCTCGATGACGCGCGTGATGGCGTCGAGGATCTCCGACGGATTGTGCGGCGGCAGGCTCGTCGCGATGCCCACCGCGATGCCCACGCCCCCGTTGATCAGCAGGTTCGGCAGCTTCGCCGGGAGCACCTTGGGCTCCATCCGCGTGCCGTCGTAGTTCTCCTGCATGTCGACCGTGCCGAGCTCGACGTCGGCCAGCATGTCGGCCGCCGCACGGTCCATGCGACACTCGGTGTAGCGGTACGAGGCCGGCGGGTCGCCCAGGATCGATCCGAAGTTGCCCTGCGGGTCCACCATCGTCACCCGCATGCGCCACGGCTGGGCCATGAGCACCAGCGTGCCGTACAACGCGGCGTCGCCGTGCGGGTGGTAGCTGCCCATCACTTCACCGACGACCTTGGCGCACTTGATGTGCTTGCGGCCCGGCCGCACCTTCAGGTCGTTGAGGCCCCAGAGGATTCGCCGCTGGCTGGGCTTGAGCCCGTCGCGGACGTCGGGCAGGGCCCGGTCCACGATCGTGCTCATCGCGTACGTCAGGTACGAATCCTTGAGCTCGCGGACGATGTCCTGCTCCACGATCCGATCGAACACGCGATCGGCCGCCGGCTCGGGCGCCCCGCCCTCGCCGGACGCGGCGTCGCCGCCTCCGCCCTCCGCGCCGTCGGGGGACCAAAGGGGGGAGAATCGTGGCGTCCGGTGCCGGTCGAACTGGGCCATGTCCGTGCAAACTCCTTGCTGTGTGCGACGGGGGCGGCGCATGCCGCCGGGACCGTCGCCGACGCGTCGAATCCGCGGTCGCCGATCATAGGCGCAGAGGCGTTTTTCGTCCGGTTTTTCCCGACAATCCGGGGCGAATCACGGGGCCTTGCGGCACCGCCTTGGGCCCGCCCGACGGACGCTTGCAAGCCCCATTCAGCGGCCCATTCAGCGGCCCGAATCGGCGGCCTTGGGCGGAGCCGTCGCCGCCAGACTCTCAAGGGCGTTGCAGACGGTCAGCAGGGCCAGTGAGGTGGCCTCGGGCGACTGCCTCATGTCCCACGCCGCCGCACGCACGCCGTAGAGAGCCATCGACGGGTTCGCCGCCGCGTGGCAGGCCGCCTCGTCCATCGCCAACTGGCGAACGAACCGCAGCGACCGGAGCATCTTGGCCACCTGCATGGGACGCTCGGAAGCGTCGGTGAGACGAGCGTCCCCCATCATCGTGGCCAGGAACGCCAGCGGACGCAGGCTCTGCGAGGTGGGCAGCAACTCGCTGGAACTGGTGAAGACGATCCCGCCCACCAGGTCGGGCCCTTCCGCGCCGGCGTCCTCGTCGGTCAACTGGAACTTCCAGACCAGGTCTCGCATGTCGCGAAGGGCCGGAGCGGCGGGCACCTCGCCCCCTTCCGAAAGCAGCAGTTCGGCCCAGCCCAGCCACGGCATGTGCATGACGAGCATCTCGGGGCGGGTCTCGCGGAAGATCGAACGAACCGCCGCACGGGCGCCGGCGATGCGCGTGTCGCGGCCGGGCTCGCCGGGAACGAGCGTGGCACGCCTGGCAAGCACGAACGCCGCGAAGGCCCGCGTGGTGGGCGGCACCTGGTCGCTCCAGCCGCCGGAGGCGGTGTGCAGCATCGCGAGGGACGCGTCGTGCGCGAGGACTTCCGGCGGCGCGACTCCGGGCGTGAGGCCCACGTTCTCGTAGGGCGCCATGGCCACCAGCGAGCGGAGGCAGCCGAACATCGGGCCCGCGTCGGCGTTGGCGAGCGGCTGCTGCTCGAGACGCCGCACGCCGAACCGCAGCGGCGCGGCGGCGGCCGCGCCGGGTCGCACCACGCGCCACGCATCGGGCTCTTGCCGGAACTTGGCCTTGACGGCGATGAAGCGGTGGATGGCGTAGGTGGCGACGGCGAACTCGGCGAGGGATGCCGCCGCGGGCTCGAACGCGTCGCGCGCGGGCAGGTAGGTGCCCATGGGCCAATCGGGAGGGGATGATCGCCGGACGGCGTCCCATCGCACCAGCCAGTCGACGTGGGCGTCGGCCTGGCGACGGAGCGATTCGACGGTGATGTCCCGCTGGGCCACCACCTTGCCGCCACGGAAGAGGAAGGTGGGCTGGCCGCCGGGTTCGAGTTGCGCCAGATGTGTCGCGGGGAACTTGTAGAAGGTCGCGGCCTTGGCCGCGGCGATCGCGGGCGGCTGGGCGCGAGGGTCGGTGCGAACGGCCAAGAGCGGATCGCCCGACGCGGCGGAGATGGCCGCCACGAGGGCGTCGCCGGGGCTCATGTCGCTCGCCAGCATGGTGGCGGGCGACACGACGCGGAGCGTGTCGCCCAGGCGCACGCCCACGCCCTCGAGTCCGCGGAGGATCATCAGGTCCGCCTCCGCGTAGGTGGCGGGCGTGACGGGAACGAGGTCGCCGGAGAGTTCGAGGCTGATGGTGAGGCGGGCGGCCATCGCCTTGCGTTCCTCGTCCGCCGCGGCGGAGTTGCTCGCGGGCAGCCGCTCGCGGGCCTCGGCAATGGCGGCGGCGGCGGCACGACGGAGGGTCGCGCCGTCGTCGGAGGCGTCGGCGCCACGACCGACGATGCGGCCGTCCAGCCGCAGGATCACGGCGGAGGCGACCAACCGGCCCTGTCGCTCGCGGGCGTCGGCGAGCGAGGCCGCATCGAGGGCTCGCACGGCGTCGCGAAGGGACGAGAAGAGCCGGATGGCGTTCTCGGGCGCCGGGGGGGTCGAGACGGAGATCGTCGCGGCGGGCTGCCCCGCGGCCGCGATCGGGGCCGGAACGTTGCACAGGATCAACACCGTCGCCACGAGGCCACGGGCGACGTTGCCCCAACGCGACCCAGCGGCGGGGCCGAACCGACCGGCGAAGCGGCCAGGGGCCTTGGCGCGGCCGTGCGGGGTGCTGACGGTCCGTGCCGGGGAGTGGCACGGGGGTTGTACCTGTTCCCGTGCAACTGAAGAAAGGACGACCATGAAGCTCCTTCTCGCACTTGACGACACCCGCCGCCGCATCCTGCTGCTTTGCCTTTTCAGCTTCCTGGCGATGTGCTGAACCGAACGGACCCGTCGAGGCCCGCCGGACGGTCTTCGCCAGGAGGCTGGAAAAGGCATGCGGCCTCCCGGTTCGAGGCCGGTCGCACAGGATAAGCGCGAGGCGACGAGGGGCGACCGCGGCGGACCAGGGGGGTCTGCAGTGATGGATCGTCCCGGACGCCGCGTGACGGCGGCCGACCTCAGGCGTCGCGGCCCATCTCGAAGGCGCGGATGAGGCAGTGGAGCGACGCACTGACGAGGATCACGGCGACCAGGCCGACGACCGTCAGGATCATGCCGATGACGATTCCGGGCATGGAGGCCAAGGACGCCGCGGCACCCGAGCGCATGAGGACCAAAGCGGCCGCTCCGCCGATGGCGAGCGGGGCCGCCGCGAGCGCGCTGCGCACGAGGTAGTGCCTGCTGCGAGCGTTTCGCCCGAGCACCAGGAACGCGGCCATCGCACCGACGAGCAACCCCGCTGCAAGGCGTCCGGCGAGCCACGGCGTGATCGAGACGGAATCGACCTGTCCGCCGACCTGAAACCTGCCCTGGACGCTGAGCCACGCGAGGAAGGCGGCGGGCCCGAAGACCAGGGCGATGCCGCCGAGGGCGAGCCCGGGTGCGTCGACCAGGCGTGCGCGGGCCTGCAGCAGGCCGAGCACGGCGGCGACGAGGGCGACGACCTCGAACCCGATGACGAGCCACGCCGGCTTGAGGCAGACGAAGGCGGCGACGGCGATCATCGCGATGGCGGAAAGGCCCACGCCCGCGCACGTCGCGGCCAGTGTGAGCGTGATCCAACGTGGAGCGGGCGGGAACGTCATGGGCACCTGATTCTTCGGCCTTCATGGCCGGGCAAGTGGAGCGGTGCACACCGTACGTCGCGAGGGGGCGGTCGGGTTCGCCCATCCGAGGGGCCGCGCGAGCGGCGGGAGGAATGCCCTCGGGAGGGGATGTGGGCGGCACCGACCTGGGCGGATGGCTCCCCCGAGCGAGCCCATTCCCGTGCCCGCACTGGGTTCGGGCTTTCAGGGTCCCCCATCGCCGAACCGATGTTTCAGGGGTGGTGGCGTCGCGGCCGCCTCGGACCCGGACGGGCCGAGCGACCCGCTCCGCGTCGAAAGGAGTTGCGCATGGGTGGCATCTCGAGTTCGGTGGGCATGTTCAGCGGCATCGATTCCGCCGCGTTGATCGAGCAGCTGCTCGCGGTGGAGGCACGGCCCAAGAAGCTGGCCCAAACGCGGATGGCCCAGATCCAGACGCAGCAGGCGGCGTACCTCGACATCTCGTCGCGCATCACGGCGATCAAGAACTCCGCGGCGGGCTTTCGCCTCAACAACACGTTCCAATCCAAGTCGGCCACCTCGAGCAACGACAACACGCTCAAGGCCACGGCGGACAAGACGGCGGTGCCGGGCAACTACACGTTCCTCGTGGACCGCCTGGTCTCGACGCAGCAGGCGCTGTCGCGCGGGTTCGCGAACAAGGACGTGTCGGGCCTGGGCGTGACGACGCTCACGTTCGAGAGCTCGCAGGCGCGGCTCGATCTCGACGTGGAACTGTCGGACCTCAACGACGGGCAGGGCGTGCGCCGCGGCCGGATCATCGTGACTGACTCGGCGAACCGGGCGGCGACGATCGATCTCTCGCGCGCCACGAGCGTGAACGACGTGCTCGAGGCGATCAACGCCAACGGCACGGCGCAGGTGACGGCGTCGGTGAGCGGCGGCAGGTTCGTGCTCAGCGACAACGCGGGCGGCGCGCTGACGGTGGCCGACGGCTCGGGCTCGACGATGGCGACCTCGCTGGGCCTGGCGGGCGTGGCGGCGGCGGGCGGCAAGGTGACCGGCAACGTGGTCTACCGCCTGAGCGGCGCGACGACGCTGAGCTCGATCAACGACGGCAACGGCGTGGCGATCCGGGCCTCGACGTCGAACGCCTCGTCGAACTTCAAGATCAGCGTGAACGGCACGCAAGTGGGCGTCAACCTCAGCGACACGTGGGACGAGACCAAGAACCCGCCGGAGAAGAACGGCGGCCCGGTCTCGGACCTGGCGGGCGTGGTCTCCCGCATCAACGGCGCGCTGACGGCGGCGGGCTACACCGGCATCACGGCGTCGGTGGACGGCGAGAACAACCGGCTGCAGATCATCGATTCGACCAACTCGCGGACGCTCAGCGTCATCGAGGGCTCGGACTCGACGGCGGCCGACCTGGGCCTGCCCACCACCATCAGCGGATCGATGCTCTTCGGCGGCCGCGTGCTGGCGGGCATGCAGACGACGATGGTGAAGGGGCTGACGGGCTTCTCGAGCGCGTCGCACGACGGCATGCTGAACTTCAAGCTCCGCAACGACGCGGAGTTCTCGGCGGCGGTGGACACGACGGGCTCGGTGCAGGACATGCTCGCGGAGATCGAGGAGGCGAGCAAGGTCGGGGGCGTCAAGCAGGTGCGGGCGGAGCTCGACTCCAAGGGCACGGGCATCGTGCTGACCGACCTGACGGCGGGGTCCGGCAAGCTGCGGATCACGGGCACGACCGGTCAGGACGCGGCGACCGCGCTGGGCGTCTCGACGGGGCCGGCGGGACAGGACGGGGCGACCAAGGCGAGCGGGAACCTGCAGCGGCAGTACATGAGCCGCTCGACGGCGCTGACGAGCCTCAACAACGGCAAGGGCGTGGGCACGGGCGAGTTCCGCATCACCGACGCCACGGGCGCCAGTTCGCTGGTGCGCGTGTCGGACACGACCAAGACGCTGGGCGACCTGATCGACGTGATCAACAGCCGCGGCCTCAAGGTGACGGCGTCGATCAACTCGAAGGGCGACGGCGTGACGATCCGCGAGAAGCTCGCGACGGGCGAGACGGCGGGCACGCAGAAGATCAAGGTCGAGGAGGCGGGCTCGGCGATGGCCAAGTCGCTGAACCTGCTGGGCACGGCCTCGGACGTGGGCGCGTCGAACGTGATCGACGGGTCGTTCGAGCGCAAGGTGACGCTGACGGGCGCGGAGACGCTCCAGCAGCTGACGGACAAGATCAACGCGGCGAAGGGGGGCGTGACGGCCAGCGTGGTGCGGGACGGCACGGGTTCGTCCCCGTTCCGCCTCAGCCTGACGAGCAACCAGACGGGCAGCGCGGGCCGGTTCATCATCGACTCGGGCTCGGTGGACCTGGGGCTGACCACGCTCGATCGCGGACGCGACGCCCGGGTCTTCTTCGGCAGTTCCGACGCGGCCACGGGCATCGCGGTGACGAGCACGACCAACACGATCGACTCGGTGCTGGCGGGCGTCAAGATCGACCTCAAGGGCACGAGCGAATCGCCGGTGACGCTGGCGATCGCCAGCGACGTCTCGGGCATCGAGGCGGCGGTGGGCGCCTTCGTGACGACCTTCAACACGGCCCTCGATCGCATCGAGTCGCAGACCAAGTACGACAAGGATTCCAACCGCCGTGCCGCCCTGCTGGGCGACAGCACCATGCTCGAGTTGCGTTCGCAGCTCTACAGCACCGTGCAGGGCGTCGCCAGAGGCGCGGTCGGGCAGTACACCCGCCTGGCCGAGGTGGGCGTCACCATCGGCGAGGGGGCGAAGCTGAAGCTCGACGCCACCAAGCTCCGCGAGGCGCTCGCCAACGACCCGGCCAGCGTCGAGGCCCTCTTCACGGCCCGGACGGCCGCCGACGACAGCCGGATCGACCTGGGCGACGGCGTGACCGTCCGCAACCCCAACGCCGGCACCACCTTCTCGACGCTGAGCGTCATGAGTCAGGTCGAGGAGATGGGCAAACGCTACGTCGAGGGGACGGGCGCGGTCCTCTTCGCCCGTCAGGACCAGCTCCGCGAACAGGTCAAGCTCCAGGAGTCGCGCATCGCCGCCTTCGACGTGCGACTCGAGTCGCGACGGGCGGTGCTCCAGAAGCAGTTCATCAACATGGAAAAGTCGCTGGGAAAGCTCCGCAATCAGCAGAGCGCGTTGGGCAGCCTGCCCGCGGCGGGCTGACGCCGGCCGACGCTCGACGGGCATCGAGACGCGTCCGTCGAGTCCGTCGAATTTGCCACGCCGCCCCGCGCGTCCCGCTTCAGCAGCGACCCGGCCGAACCGATACTCCCTGCATCCATGAGCCAAGCCAGCAGCGCCAAGCCCGGTTCGCCAGCACCCCAGAACGGGGCCGCCAACGCCTATCTCCGCACCAAGGTCATGAGCGCGTCGCCGCAGGAGTTGAGGCTCATGCTCCTCGACGGCGCGATCCGCTTCGCCAACCAGGGGCGCGAGGCGCTGGTCCGCAAGGACTTCGAGGCGAGCTTCAACGGCTTTGGCCAGTGCCGCGAGATCATCATCGAGCTGATGACCTCCATCCGGCCCGACTGCGATCGCGCTCTCTCCGAGAAGGTGCGTTCCCTCTACGGCTTCATGTACAAGCACCTGATCGACGGCGTGCACGAGAAGGACTTCGCCAAGATCGACGAGGTCATCCGCCTGCTCGCCTACGAGCGTGAGACGTGGGTGATGGCCATGGAGAAGGTCGCCGCCGACAAGGGCGTCGCCTCGCCGGCCGCCTCCGCCCCGGCTGATGCCGCGGGCAAGGTCGAGCCCAAGCCGAATCTCTCGAACCTCGCCGCCTGAGGTTCCCGTCGGCGCGGACTACGGTTCCCGCGCCATGCATCCGCCGTCACTGACGATCGCCGGCTCGCTGCTGCTGCCGCAGGGCGAACGCTCCGTGCGTCTCGCCGACGCCTGCGGCCATGTCATCACCGAGGGCGACCGCCTCCGCGCCGTCGACCCCGTTCGCCCCGCGCCCGCGCCCGACCTCGGCGACGAGGGCTGCATCGTCATCCCCGCCTTCACCGACTGCCACCTGCACCTCCCGCAGTTCGACGTCGTCGGCGTCGACGGGCTCGAACTCCTCGACTGGCTCGAGAAGGCCGTCTTCCCCGCGGAGATGAAGTGGGCCGACGTCGACTTCGCCCAAGGGATGGCGGCACGCGTCGCCGACGAACTCCTCTCCTTCGGCACCACCGCCGTCGCGGCCTACGGCACCAGCCACTTCGTCGCCACGCAGGCCGCCATCGACACGCTGGCCGCCAAAGGCCTCTCCGGACACGTCGGCCAGTCGCTGATGGATCGCCACGGTCCCGCGGCCCTGCTCGTCCCCGCGCCCGCCGCCCTCTCGCAGGCCGCGTCGCTGAGGCCCAAGGGCCGCATCACCCCCGCCGTCACCCCGCGCTTCGCCGTCGCGTGCTCCGACGCGCTTCTCGCCGGCTGCGGCACGCTCGCCAAGCGCACCGGCTGGCTCATCCAGACCCACCTCGCCGAGACGATCCGTGAGATCGAGACCATGCGGGGTCTGCACCCGGGCCTCACCTACGCGCAGGTCTACGACCGCGCCGGCCTGCTCACGCCCCGCACCATCCTCGGGCACGGCATCCATCTCGATGACGCCGACCGGGCGCTGCTCGCCGAGCGTGGCGCGGCGGTGGCCCACTGCCCTGCCGCCAACCGCTTCCTCGACGCGGGCGAGATGGACCTTTCCCGCCACGAGGCCAAGGGCGTCCCGACGTGCCTGGGGAGCGACGTGGGCGCGGGACCGGATCGCTCGATGGTGCGGGTGGCCCGGGCGATGATCGACGCCGCCAAGCAGGTGGCACGGGGCCGCCCCGAGCGCCGCGGCGACTTCCCGCGTGCGGCCGAGGCCTGGTGGCGGATCACCGCGGGCAACGCGCGGGCCATCGGCCTGATGGACCGGGGCACGCTCACGCCGGGCAACGACGCCGACCTGCTGGTGGTGCGGCCCACCAAGCCCTGGCGCGACTCGCCCGACCCGCTCTCGACGCTGCTCTACGCGTGGGACGATCGGTGGATCGAGGCGGTGGTCAGCCAGGGCGTGGTTCGGCACGACGCGCGGTGAGCATGACGCCCCCGGGCGAAACCCTTGCGTGGCGCGCGCGGGGCTGGTATCCTCTGGACGCCGGCGGCGCGGGCAAGTCCCTCGTCGCGGCACGCGGGCCGATTCCGGCCGCGTCAAGCCCAGCGGCCCGGGATGGATTCCGGGCGGGTCTCGACATCACCGCACGGAGCCACAGCGCATGAGCAATTCCGTTCCCGCCACGTCCGAACGCACGCTGCTCGGACACCCGCCGGGCCTCTTCCTCCTCTTCCTCGTCGAGATGTGGGAGCGGTTCAGCTACTACGGCATGCGGGCCCTGCTCGTGCTCTTCCTCACCAGCCCCACCGCGGGCATGCTCAAGCGGCCCGAAGGCGCCCCCGAGGGCTTCAACCCCGGTCCCGGCTGGTCGGACGAATCCGCCAGCACCCTTTACGGCTGGTACACGGGTCTGGCGTACCTCATGCCGGTCATCGGCGGCATCATCGCCGACAAGCTCATCGGCACCCACCGCTCGATGATCGTGGGCGGCCTGCTCATCATGCTCGGCCACATCGCCCTCGCGGGGGCGGGCCTGGGCTGGAGCCACACCGACCCGATGGGCATGACCGTCTTCATGTTCGGCCTGGCCATGATCGTCGTGGGCACGGGCCACTTCAAGCCCAGCGTCAGCGTGATGGTCGGCCAGCTCTACAAGGAAGGCGACCCCCGCCGCGACGGCGCGTTCAACATCTTCTACATGGGCATCAACCTCGGCGCGTTCCTGTGCGCCTTCGTCTGCGGCACCTTGGGCGAGAAGGTCGGCTGGCACTGGGGCTTCGGCTCGGCCGCCGTGGGCATGTTCCTCGGACTGGCGCTCTACACGTTCGGTCGCCCCGTCTTCCTCAAGGGCATCGGCGAGCCGCCGTCGGGCGTGCGCAACTTCTCGATCCCCCTGCTGCTGATCGGTCTGGCGCTTTCTGCCGCGTTCGCGACGGTCTTCCACATGGGCGGCCTCTCGGGCTTCGAGAACCTGCTGAGCCGGGGCGTCGTGCTGTCGATCGCGGCGGTGGTGCTGGGACTCTCCGTGTGGTTCGTGGCGATCCAGCGACCCGAGGATCGCGGCCCGGTGGCCTCCATCTTCATCTTCATGATGTTCAACGCCTTCTTCTGGCTCGCCTTCGAACAGGCCGGAAGCAGCATGACGCTCTTCACCGATCGCTACACCGACGCGAAGATCGGCTCGTGGGAGATGCCCACGACCTGGTTCCAGTCGGTGAACCCCGCCCTGATCTTCATCTTTGCGCCCATCTTCGCCGGGCTCTGGACGTCGCTGGGCAGACGCCGCATGAACCCCAGCCAGCCGGTGAAGATCGCACTGGGCCTCATCCTGCTGGGCATCGGCTTCGTCGTGCTGGTGATGGGCGCCCGCACCATCCAGATCGGGCCGGGCGGACCCGAGGACGTCGTCCGCAAGGCCGCCGTCTGGTTCATCCTGGGCGCCTACTTCTTCCACACCATGGGCGAGTTGTGCCTCTCCCCCACGGGCCTCAGCTACGTCACCAAGGTGGCCCCCGTGCGGTTCGTCTCGCTGCTCATGGGCATCTGGTTCATCTCGAGCTTCATCGCGAACCTCGCCGGCGGCCTCATCGCCGCCCAGACCGAGAAGCTCGAACGCGGCGAGCTCAAGCTGCCGTGGAATCTGGGCGAAGGCACCAACAGCGTGCAGGCCGACTTCTTCACGCTCTTCGTGCTCACCAGCATCGGGGCGGGCGTGGTCATCCTCATCCTCACGCCGGTGCTCAAGAAGCTCACCGCGGGCCGCGACGCGGGCGCGTGAGGCGTCGACCCGCTTGAATGATCGAAGGGCCGCGTGACGAACCACGCGGCCCTTTTTCATGGCCATGGCACGTCGAGCACGACGCCGATGCGCCGCGTCGGCCGTACGCGAATCAGTGCCACGCCCCAATCGCGAAGCGATTCCCGTTGACAGCCGGGGGTCGCGGCGTCTCGCCGCGAACCCCGGTCATGCGACCCCACGGCCACGACCCCGAAGGGGTCGCCGTGGGAACGCGCACGGCGTTCCATGTCGCGGAGACGTTTCATGCGATGGCATCGGGTCGATCCCGCGGAAACGCCTTCGGCGTTCGGCCGCGTTGGTCGTTTCATCCGGGGGTGTCGGCGAAACGCCGACACCCCCGGCTTTCAACGAGCACGCCTTCGGCGTGGTGCACGCGTCGACCCACGCCAACAAAAAACCGCCCCTCGCGAGGAGGGGCGGTTCGTGAACTGGCGTTCAGGGTCGGAAGGGATCAGTAGTCCATGTCGCCATGGTCGTGATCGTGCCCGCCGGCGGGCTTCTTCTTCTCCTTGATCTCGACGATGGCGGCCTCGGTGGTGAGCATGAGGCCCGAGATGCTGGCGGCGTTCTGCAACGCGACGCGCTCGACCTTGGTGGGGACGATCACGCCCATCTTGATGAGGTCGCCGAACTCGTGGGTCAGGGCGTTGTAGCCGAAGTTGACGCCTTCGCCGTCCTCGACCTTGCTGGCGATGACCGAGCCGTCGAGGCCGCAGTTGGCCGCGATCTGCTTGACCGGGGCGGCCACGGCGCGGTGGATGATGTCGACGCCCGAGCGCTCGTCGCCCTCGAGCTTCTTGCGGAGCTTGTCGAGCACCTTCCGGGCGCGGAGGACGGAGACGCCGCCGCCGGGGAGGATGCCCTCCTCGACCGCCGCGCGGCACGCGTGGAGGGCGTCCTCGACGCGGGCCTTCTTCTCCTTCATCTCGACCTCGGTGGCCGCGCCGACGTTGATCTGCGCCACGCCGCCGGAGAGCTTGGCCAGCCGCTCCTCGAGCTTCTCGCGGTCGTAGTCGCTGGTGGTGTTGGCGACCTGGTGGCGGATCATCTCGATGCGGCCCTTGATCTCGCCGGTCTTGCCCGCGCCCTCGACGATGGTGCAGTTGTCCTTGTCGATGGTGACCTTCTTGGCGCGGCCCAGGTCGGAGAGTTCGACCTTCTCGAGCTCGATGCCCAGCTCCTCCATGATGGCCTTGCCGCCGGTGAGCACGGCGATGTCGCCGAGCATCTCCTTGCGACGGTCGCCGAAACCCGGGGCCTTGACGGCGGCGACCTTGAGGACGCCGCGGATCTTGTTGACCACCAGGGTCGCGAGGGCCTCGCCCTCGACGTCCTCGGCGATGATGAGCAGGCTCGCGCCCTGCTGGGCGATCTTGCCGAGCAGCTCGAGCATGTCCTTCACGTTGCCGATCTTCTTCTCGAAGATGAGGATGTAGGGGTTCTCGAGGACCGTCTCCATCGTGGCCGCGTTGGTCACGAAGTGCGGGGAGAGGTAGCCCTTGTCGAACTGCATGCCTTCGACGAGCTCGACCTCGGTCTCGAGGCTCTTGCCTTCCTCGACGGTGATCACGCCGTCCTTGCCGACCTTGTCCATCGCCTTGGCGATGATGTCGCCGATCTCCTTGTCCTGGTTGGCCGAGCAGGTGCCGACCTGGGCGATCTCCTTGTTGGAGTCGACCTTCTTGCTCATGCGGGCGAGCTCCTCGACGACGGCGGCGACCGCCGCGTCGATGCCGCGCTTCACGAGGTTGGGGTTCGCGCCGCTGGTGATGACCTTCAGGCCCTCGCTGTAGATCGCCTCGGCGTAGATCGTGGCCGTGGTGGTGCCGTCGCCGGCGTCCTTGCTGGCCTTCTGGGCGACTTCCTTCACCATCTGCGCGCCCAGGTTCTCGTACTGGTCCTCGAGCTCGATCTCCTTGGCCACCGTCACGCCGTCCTTGGTGACGGTCGGGCTGCCGAAGGACTTCTCCAGGACGACCACGCGGCCCGAGGGGCCCAGCGTGACCTTGACGGCGTGGGCGAGCTTCTGCACGCCACGGAGGATGCGCTCTCGCGCGTCGTTGTTGTATGCGATCGACTTGGCTGCCATGTCTGTGCTTCCTTGTGTTGAATCCGGTTCGGGCCCCGCCGCGGCGGCGGCCCCTCTCTCGAACGTGCGCGGTCTACTCGATCTTCTTCAGCGTGATGCGGACCCACGCCACCAGCTCAGCCTTCACGATGTACACGCTCTTGCCGTCCGTGAGCTTGACCAGATGGTCCGGCTCGTCGGGGATCAGCATCGCGCGATGCACCGTCATGTGCGATTCGTGCTCGGGCATGCCCGTGAACGCGAGCATGCAGTCACGCTCGCCGTTGAGCTCGCGGAGCGCGATGCGGAGCTGCTCGGGAGTCATGCGAGGGCCTCCACGACGCTCAGTCGATGACCGCGAGGATGTCGTCCTCGCTCATGATCAGCAGTTCCTTGCCGTCGAGCTTGACCTCGGTGCCGGCGTAGGAGGAGAAGATCACGCGGTCGCCCTTCTTGACCGACAGGGGGATCCGCTCGCCCGTCTCGGTGTTGAGCGAGCCCGTGCCCACGGCCTCGATGATGCCGGTCTTGGGCTTGTCCTTGCCGCTCTCGGGAAGGAAGATGCCGCTCTCGGTCTTCGACTGCGCCTCGTCGCGCTTCACGAGGATCTTGTCATGCAGGGGACGAACGCTTGCCTTGGCCATGAATGCTGCTCCTGACTCTTGAAAGGACTCTCTTCGCCGTCGCCCGGTCACGAAGCCGGGCCGCGGCACCAACCCGCGATCAGCCGCCCGCCCCGCCCATGCGGGGCCAGCCGCCGTTGTAATGCTTCTCGAGGCACCGACGCAGCACCTCGAGCATCAAGTTCAATCCTGCCGCGTCGTGCGGCCTGTCCACCACCGCGAACGCTCCCAGCCGCAACGCCGCCGCGATGTCCCGCGTGTCGTCGCGATGCGTCCGCGATCGCTTCACCGCCACCACCGGCGGCGGCTCGCTCAACCTCGCCAGCAGCTCCAGCAGCCGCGGTCCGCCCTCGGCCCACTCGGCCTCCTCCCCGCGAGCCGGATTCACCGTCTCGTCCAAGGGCAACCCGAGATCGACCACCGCCACATGAATCGGATTCGCCGCGATCAGGCGGCTCGCCTGCCGCCCGCTCTGGGCCACGTGCGACCGCACGCCCATGGGCTCCAGCAGCCGCGGCAGCCGCTCGATCCACGGATCGGGCTGCCAGCCCGCATACGACAACAAGAGGTGCAGGTGCGAATCACGGCCCGTGCCGCCGCCCGCCGGGGCCCGGTGCCCGACGCCGCGCTCGCCACCCCCGCCCGTCTGTCCATCACGCTCGGCCCCCGACGCGCCGCCCGCGCCGGAGAAAGCCCCATGGGCCTCCTGCCCGCCGCCGCTCGCCCCCGCCTCCACGCCATGCAAACGAATGCCAAACCCACCGGCTTGAAGCCGGAGGCGGCGCGTCTGGCGTTGCGGCACCACGGGGAACATGCTCCTGACCCGACTACAAAGGGTGTGCCACCCTCCGCAGGGCCGCAGGGCGCGTTGAGCCACGACATGACCCGCGGAACCGCCTTCCTTGCCCCCGGAAGGCACCGGGAGCCCACGCAGGCTCTGCCGATTTGGCAGAGGGCATTGGCCGCGATCCCGGCGACCGCCGGTCAGTCGGGGGTGATGTCGAGTTTCAGCGTGGCGTAGCCGTCAAGCTCAAAGTACTCGACCCGGATGGTCACGTCGTGGGCCTGATCGAGTTCGAGGACGCCCGTATCGGTCGTGGGACCGTGGTGCGTCCAGCGGTCGATCAGCGAGCGGGTCTGCACCCCCGCGGCGGTCGCCCAGGTCGCCGTCACACGCACGCCGTCGTCGCTGAGCGTCGTGAACTTCCATCGCCCCGCGGGCAGTTCCATCGTGCTCACGCACACCACTCCGAACGTGTCGGGCCCCGGCGCCTTGCGGCCCTGATCCTTGAACACGGGCAGATCGCGAGGGCCGCCGTGGCCGAAGGGGAAGTCCACCGCCCCCACCGTCACCGCCGCCTGCGGGATGAGCTGCCGCTCGGCGTGCCAGCGATCGACGTCGGTGCGCGGGTCGGTGCTCCACGAGAACGCGGCACACTCCCATGAGGCGTTCAGCAGTACGCCCTTGGTCTCCAGCCGCTCGCCTCCCGACGCGATCGTGGCCGCATAAGGAGTCGCCGCCTGCTCGCGGTCGCTCCACACCGTGACGACGGCACGGTGAGGCAGGCCATCGCCGCTGGCGACCGACCACCGGGCGTCGCACGTCACCTCGACCTCCTCGACGGTCGCTCCGTACACCACGTAGACGTGGCGAGGTCCCGTGACGCGACGCGCCACGATCATCGGCGAGACGTGGTCCCACGGGCCCCACGGCCCCATCACGATGTTGTGGCGGCCCGCGAGCCGTGCCCTCGCGCCCACCGGCGAGCGACGACCCACCGCCGCGGCGTCGATCGCGGGAAGGGCCGGAGGCGAGGCCTGATCGTCAATGGTGATCCCCTCGGTGGCCACGAGAAACTCGCGTTGCGGGCTGCCGAACCCCTCGACCACGTTGTCGTTCGTGATGATCGTGCCCTTGACGTGCTCGCCGCCGGGCACGTCGCGCAGGTGCACGCCGATGAGGCGGGCCTCGCCGCTCGCGGGCGGCTTGATGCCCGGATCGGCCGAGAGGGAAAAGGTGTTGGCGACGACGAGCGTGTCGTCGACGCGGCCGCCGCCCAGCGCCTTGACGCCCGGGGCGGCGAGCAGGTCCTTGTCGTCGTCCCACCAGAGGTGGATGGCGCAGCGGTCGTCGGTGAAGCTGTTGCGTTCGATGCGGGTGCGAGACCCGTGCTCGATGTTGATGGCTCCGCGCTCGAGGCCGTAGGCGAGTTGGCCGTTGCGTTCGAAGCGGTTGTTGGCGATGAGGGAGTCGACGCTGTAGCCGGCCCAGATGCCGCAGATCCCGTTGCCGACGACGACGTTGCCGACGAAGCGGTTGCGGCGGCTGAAGGTCATCTCGATGCCGTGCGCGCTGGCGAAGGAGAAGTCGTTGCCGAGCAGCAGGTTGTCGTCGCACCCGCGGCCGACGACGTCGACGCCGCCGTCCCGCGGGGGCTTCTGGCCCAGGGCTTCGCGTCCGGCGAAGCCGAAGAAGCCGTCGCCGCCGTGCGTGGCGGAGTTCTCGATGAACCTGTTCTCGCGGCACTGCTCGAAGGCGAGGATGCCCGCCGAGTCCTGTCCGCGGTTGTAGACGCCCTCGCTGTGCCCCCGGATGCAGAAGTCGAAGGCGTTGCGGCTGATCGTGTTGCGGCTGCTGCGCCACATCGCCAGGCCCCACCCCGAGAGAAAGGAGCAGTCGTTGTCGTACACGGAGGAATCCTCGACGCGATCGAGGATGATGCCGTTCTGCGAGCGGCGGACGAGCGTGTCGCGGAGGGTGACGCCTCGGGACCGCTCGATGCAGATGGCCGCGCCGCAGCGGCGTCTCCACTCATGCTCGTCGTTGTCGTGGGGCCAGAGCCAGTCGGAGGCGTCCTCGGCCGCGGGCGTGGAGCGAAGGCGTTGGCGGAAGATGTCGGCGATGTCGGCCCGCTCGACGACGAGCCGGTCGACGCGATCGGCGAGGATGCCGACCTTGAAGCCGCGGACGGTCGCGTTGCGGAGCGTCACGTTGGCGACGTCGCGGATGACGATGCCGACGCCCGCGAGGCGATCGGGGTCGAGGCCCTCGGCCGCACCGGCGAGCACGGATCCCTCCTCGAACTCGACGACGACGTCGGGCGCGACGATCTTGACGACGCCGTCGCCCGCGACGTCGGCGATGACGCGACCGGGGGCGATGCGGAGGCGACAGGAGCGATCGATCACCGTGTCGTCGGCGACGACCTCGACGACGGGAAGCTCCGTCGGAGGCGACGCGGGCGAAGGAGTCGGGACGATCGCGACGAAAGCGGCGAGGAACGCGACAAACATCGACGCAAGCGTACGACCCGGCCGGCCCGCGTCAGGACGAGGATGAATCCGAACCCGGTCCGGTCCCGACGTCCGCGGCGGCCTCGGGACCCGCGTCGGGCCGCCCAGCGCGGGTGACCATGGACACGCCCTCGGGCAGGTGCCTGGCCACGTTGGCGATGACGTCGCCCGCGACGGCGCGGGAGAAGACGCCTCGGCGGGACTTGCCCATGATGAGCGTCTCGCACCCGAAGGTGACGGTGTAATCGAGGATCTCGGCGGCGATGTCGGTGCTGGTGACGTAGACGGGCACGCACTTGACGCCCGCCTGCTTGGCGAGGAAGACGGCCGAGCCCAGCGCCTCCATGGCCTGCGGATCGCTCTCGACGGTGGGCACGCGGCCCGGCTGGACGTCCATGACGCGGAGCACGCGGACGAAGATGACGAACAGGACCGCCTCGCGGCGGCGGGCCATGTCGACGGCGTACTCGGCGTTGTCGCGGCCCCTGGCGGCGAGCATGATGCGGGGCTGGTCGGGACGCATGTCGATCGGCCCGGTGCGGAGCTCGGCGAGCCACCCCAGTTCGGGCTCGGGCACGGGCTCGGCGGGCGTCATGCGCCGGACGACGAACCGGGTCAGCAGCACCGACCCGACGACGATGCTCGCGAAGAGGGTGGCCTTGGGCTTGTCATAGATGATGGTGAGCTCGATGGCGACCATCAGCACGCCCAAGGCCCACAACCCGCGACGCTCCCAGGCCGAGATGTCGAGCTCGCGGTTGAAGGCGCAGCTGCAGACGTTGATGGCGATGGCGCCGACGACGCCGATGGCGTACATCTCGCTGAGGGTCTTGACGTCGGAGACGATCATCAGCACGATCACCGGAAGGATGGTGGCGATGACCAATCCCAGCCACGGCACGCCCGAGTAGTTGAGCACCGTGAGCGACTTTGGAAGCTCGCGATCTTGCCCCAGCGAATAGAGGACCGACACCATCGCCATGATGGCGGTGTTGACGGCCGACAGGAGCAGGAGCCCGAAGACGATGCCCGCGACGATGCCCGCGACCTCGCCGACGGCCGGCCCGAAGGCCTCGCCGCTGGTCACCTCGGCGAGCAGCCGCACCGGCGTCTCGCGGTACTCGCGGATCTCCTGGGGAATCTGCTCGGGGGTCAGGCCCTTCTCGAGTTCGAGTTCGACGTAGTGCGGCTTCTCGATGGGCTTGAGGGCGGGCATCGCGTTGAGCGCGATGCCGAAGATGAAGTTGAGCGTCACCACCTCGATGAGCACGGGCCAGATCGTCCGCTTCGCCGTGCGGGCCACGGGCTGCTTCATCATGCCCGTCATGTTGGCCACCGCCTCGAGCCCCGAGAGCGCGAGCACCATCCGCACCAGCGACTCCCACCGCATGATCGCGGTGTCGACGCCCGGCGGGCTGAGGGTGACCGTCGAGAGCCCCTCGGGAATGAACGGCAGGCACAGGAGTCCGATCAGGAACGAGGTGCCGATGGCCGCCATCGCGATGACGAGCGCGACGCGACCGGCCGTCCTCGCGCCGAACCAGTTGACGACGCCCATCACGACGATGCTCACGATCGCCAGGTGCGTCACCCATCGCCCGTGCACGTCGAAGTAGTGGAAGGCCTCCACCGCCGACAGGGACGCCGTGACGATGAAGTCGCACAGCAGGAGCGTCGCCCCCACCACGCTCAGGATCGGACTGAGCCTGCGGGCGGCGGTGTAGACCCCGCCCCCGTCCGGGAAGCAGCGGCAGATGATCGTGTACGCCCACGCCACCGCGATCATGATGAGCGACATCACCGCCAGGTACGGCACGGAGGCGTGGCCCGTGTAGTAGAAGGCCAGGCCCAGCACGTACAGGCGGCTGGTGCCCCAGTCGCCGAAGAGGAGCGGGCCGGCATGACGCCAGTCGAGGTCGCGGGGCCGATTCTGGGCGACAAGCATGGTGTGGGTGGAGTCGGGCGGGAGTGAAGGGTCGGACGAAGGCAACGCGAAAGGCGACTGGATCGCGAACCGGCGGCGGAGACCGCCGGGTTCGCGGCGGGCGTCGACTACACCCCCATCAGCGAGCCCATCTCCTCGACCATCACGCCGATGCCCTCGAAGACCTGGTGCGGCGTGGCGTCGTGCATGTACGCGGGCGTCGTCACCAGGCGGTTGGCCCGGTCGACGCACGCCTGCGTCACCCCGCGCTGCTCGTGCGTGGCGCCCATGGCCCGGGCCGCGGCCGCCGCGCCCGACTCGGCGCCGAGCGTGATCGTGCACCCGGGGCCGCCCGACGCCGTCCCCAGCACCCTCGCCGCGATGATCGGCGCGATGCAGCAGAGCCCGATGGGCTTGCCCGCCCCGTGGAAGGCCTTGATCGCTTGCGCCACGTCGCCGCGGACGGTGCACGCGGCTCCCTTGCTCGCGAAGTCGCACAGGTTCTTGGCCGCGCCGAAGCCGCCGGGAAGCACCAAGGCATCGAAGGCGGAGGCGTCGAGCCGGTTCAGGGGCGTGATGTCGCCCCGCGAGATGCGGGCCGACTCCGCCAGCATGTTCCTCGTCGCGCCCGGCTCGACCTGATCCGTGGCGTGGTTGACCACCTCGGCCTGGGGGGCGTCTGGAGCGAAGCACCGGTAGCCCCATCCCTTCCGCGAGAGATGCACCAGCACGCTCACCGACTCGTGGATCTCGCTTCCGTCCGAACGGCCGCTGCCGGCCAGCACCACCGCGATCCGCTTCGACATGACTGCCTCCCGGGGTTGTCCGGGCGATGCTAGGCGATGCCCCGACATCACCCCCCGCGATCCTGACCGACACCGAACAGGCCCTCCCACGCCTCATGTACGGAACACGCGGCAGGGCCCGCACGACCCGCCCAGGCGTCGCGACCGTCATCATGGGAATTTTCGGGAAAATCGACACACTCGGTTGGCACCGCACAAACCGCATGGCATGTTGTGGGTGTCTTGTCTCTCTCCTCCTCGTCGATTGCGGGCGGAAACACGCAATCGACATTCATGGTCGCTCGCGCCCGGCTCGGGCGTGCGGCGGCCGACGAAGTCTTGTCTCTCTCCTCCTCGTCGATTGCGGGCGGAAACACGCAATCGACATTCA
>JBBAVG010000031.1:0-8718 GCA_040397805.1 Phycisphaerales bacterium | reverse complement strand
TGCTGGCGGCTGCGAGCCCGGCGACCCGAGCGGTCGGCGGGCGTCTTCGTTTTTCGCACCCCAACCGGCCCGGGTCGTCCGCGCGGCGGCCCTGTCGCGGAGCCTCTCCCGCATACGCTCGGTGTCCGGCGTTCGGCGTCCGGCCCAGTCCCGTCGTGCGTGACGCGGTCGGGTCGGCGCGGCCGACCGCCCCTCGGGGCTCCTCCGCATGACGATCCTCCCCACGCTCGCGTCGCTGCTCGTCGTTCTGTCGCCGCTCGCACCGGACGACCCCGCGCCCCTCGCCAAGGACCCCCGCATCGACGCGTCCAGCGGCCGCCAACTGGCGACGTGGCCCCCCGCCCGCCACTTCGACCACCTGGCCATGACCCTCGAGCTCGACATCCCCGACATGGGCAAGGCGGCGTTGTCGGGGCGTCTCACGCTCGATGTCGCCGCCATCGCGTCGCCGCGGACGGTGCTGCGGCTCGATTGCAACGGCCCGGTGGTGCGGCAGGTGACCAGCGGCGGCAAGCCCTGCGAGTTCCGCCTCGAGGGGCGGGAACTCTTCATCACGCTCCCCTCGCCGGTGCCCGCGGGCGGACGCGCGACGGTGGTGCTCGACTACGACCTCGATTTTTCCCGAAGCAAAGGCCGGGGCCTCACCCATTCCTCCGGCAACGAGTCGGCCAAGAGCCTCACCCGCCAGGCGCCGCAACTGCACGCCCAAGGCCAGGCGCAACTCAACAGCATGTGGTTCCCCTGCCACGATTCGCCCAACGAGAGGCTCTCGAGCCGGCTGATCGTCACGGTCGAGGAAGGGTTCGACGTGGTGTCGAACGGGCGGCTCGTGTCGACGGCCAAGGCCGCGCCCGACGCCAACGGCAAGCCGCGAACGACGTGGGACTGGTTCCAGGAACGGCCGCACAGCCCGTATTTGGTCACGCTGGCGGTGGCGAAGTTCGCCCGCATCGAGTTGGGCGGGCCGGAGAGCGCTCGCCCGGGTCTCGACATGCCCGTCTTCACGCCCCACGGCACCGAGGACAAGGTCAGGGAGTTGTACGCGAAGACCGCGCCGATGATGGCCTTCTTCGAGGGTCTCTTTCGCGAGCCCTACCCGTGGGACAAGTACGCCCAGTGCATCGTCCGCGACTTTGCCGCGGGGGGCATGGAGAACACCTCCTGCACGCTCATGACCATCGCCTCCTCGCGTGGCGAACCGGGCGCGTGGGACGACCTCATCGCCCACGAACTCGCCCACCAGTGGTTCGGCAACCTCGTGACGTGCGACTCGTGGCCCCACCTGTGGCTCAATGAAGGATGGGCCTCCTTCTCCGAGGCGCTCTGGAAGGAGCACGAGGCCTCGAAGGACGGGCCCGACAAGGCCCGCACCGCCTATCAGCGGACCATCCGCGGCTTCTACCAGAGCCAGCGGTTCCGCAACAAGACGTCGTGGCCCGAATACACCCCGATGGTCAGCAACCGCTACGACGACCCGGACAACCTCTTCAGCCGCCCGGAGGACCCCTACGCCAAGGGCGCGATGCTGCTGCACATGCTCCGTCAGCGGGTGGGCGACGCGGCCTTCTTCGACGGTTCGGCCGCGTACCTCGATCGCCACAAGGACGGCACCGCCGTGACCGACGACTTCCGTCGCGCCATCGAGGCCAGCAGCGGCCAGAGCCTCGAACGCTTCTTCGACCAGTGGGCCCTCCGCCCGGGCCTGCCCCGGCTGTCCATCGAGTTGTCGTGGGACGAACCGAGCAAGTCCCTCTCGGTCACGCTCGAGCAGACGCAGACCATCGACGAACGCAACCCGGCCTTCCTCTTCACGCTCCCCATTCGGGCCAAGTTCGACGACGGCACCGTCTCGTGGATGCAACTCGAGGTCGCGGGTCGCTCGGCCAAGGGCGTCTTCGCGTTGCCCTCCAAGCCCGCGGCGGTCACGACCGATCCGGGCATGACCGTCATGGCGCCAGCGGAGATCACCAAGGACATCGCCTGGTGGATCGACGACTCGCGAGATCCCGCCTCGCACCACGCGCTGGCGTGCGCGGTCGAGATGCTGGTGCAGATGCGCGCCGGCCCGGACGCGATGCTCGCCGCGATCGCCTCCGCTCGCCTCGACGAACTCGAGGCCGGCACGTCCCTCAGCCCCGAACTCGCCGGTCTGGTTCGTCACGCCCGTCCCGCGATGGCGGGTGCGGGCCGCTGACCCGGTGTCGCTCGTCGCCGCAGCGACGCCCGTTCATTGCCTGTTCATGGCCCTTTCATTGCCCGTTCACGCCCGTTCACGCCCGTTCACGACACGCTTGCCGCGTTCCACTCGTCGCCCGTTCGCAAGGACTCCCGCATGCCACGCCCCTCGATCTCCGCTTGCCTGCTCCCGCTGCTGCTGACCCTCGCGTCGCCCGCCGCGGCACAGCCCGCGGGTTACGACGCCGCCTCCGGCGCGCAGAACGCCGTCTACCCGCCCCACCGTCTCGTCGACCACAAGCACCTCAGGATCGAGCTCACGATCCCCGACATGAACGTGCCGAAGGCCTCGGCCACGGCCACCATTCGCCTGGCGGCCATCCGCGGCCAGGTGCCCACGATCACGCTTGACGCCAAGTCGCTGGCGATCGACTCGGTGACGTGCAAGGGACGCAAGGCCACGCACACCCACGACGGCCGCAAGCTCGCCATCACCTTCGACCCGCCCCTCGAGCAGGAGCAGGAGGTCGAGGTGGCCATCGCGTACCGCATCGACGATCCTCGCCTGGGGCTCGTCTGGACGCCCGAGTCGCCCGCGTGGCCGGGCCGCCCCGCCCAACTGCACACGCAAGGCCAGCCCGAGACCAACAGCTACTGGTTCCCCTGCCACGACTTCCCCAACGAGCGGCTCACCACCGAACTCGTCGTGACCGCGCCCGCGGCGTACGAAGTCAGCTCCAACGGACGGCTGGTCTCGAAGGAGAACGTCATCCACGCCGCCGATTCCCCCACCAAGGGCCGCTCGCTGGTGCCCTGCCGCCGCTGGCGGTTCCTGCAGGACAAGGAACACGTCAACTACCTCGTGACCCTGGTGGTGGGCAAGTTCGACATCGTCGACGTGCGGGGCGCGTCCAAGCTCCCGATGCCCGTCTACGTGGCCCAAGGCCGCGGGAGCGACGTCAAGGGCACCTACGGCAACACCGCCGCCATGGTCGCCCGATTCGAGTCGCTCCTCGACGAACCCTACCCCTGGGACAAGTACGCGCAGCTCGTGGTGTGGAACTTCGGCGCCGGCGGCATGGAGAACACCTCCGCCACCACGATGTACGACACCGCCCTCCACGACCGCGAGAGCCTCGACGACCACGACCTCGACGGACTCATCTCGCACGAACTCGCCCACCAGTGGTTCGGCAACCTCATCACCTGCAACTCGTGGGAGCACATCTGGCTCAACGAAGGGTTCGCGACCTACCTCACCGCCCTGTGGTACGAGCAACGCGACGGGTTCGCGGGCTACCAGCGGCTCATCCGCGGCAACTTCGACGGCACCGCGGGCGGCGACGCCGCGGACGCCCCGACCCAGGTCGGCATGGTCAGCAAGATCTACACCCACCCCTGGGAGACCTTCCGCCGCCCCGCCAACCCCTACTCCAAGGGCAGCTCCATCCTGCACATGCTCCGCATGAGGCTCGGCGACGACCGCTTCTTCAAGGGCGTCCGCCTGTACGTCGACCGCCATCGCTTCACCACCGTCGAGACCATCGACCTTCGCCGCGCCCTCGAGGAGGCCTCGGGCGAGAACCTCGAGCAGTTCTTCTCGCAGTGGTGCTCGCGGCCCGGCGTGCCCGCCCTCACCGTCACGTCGACCCATGACGCCGCGACGGGCATGCTGTCGATCGAGGTCGAGCAGACGCAGAAGATCGACGGCGACAACCCCGCCTTCGAGTTCGACCTGCCCATCCTCGTGCACGCGGGCGGCGGGACCATGCCATGCGTGGTGTCGATGGCGGGCCGCAAGGCGACCCTGTCGATCTCCACGCCCACCGCGCCGACCTGCATCGAGGTCGATCCCAACCTCCACGTGCTCGCGACCCTCACCGTCCGCCAACCCGAGGACGCGCTCCTGGCGCACCTCAAGGTCGCCTCGAGCCCGGCCTCGCGCATCCTCGCGCTCCGCGGGCTGTCGGGTGGCGCCTCCGCCGACGCCGTGGCACCCCTCGTGGCCTGTGCCTCGGACGCGAAGCTGCCCTCCTGGGTGCGGGCCCAGGCCGTGCGAACCCTCGCGGCCCGCGGCTCGTTCGACGCCCTGCACACGCTTTGGAACGCCAAGCCCGACCACTGGGAGGTCCGCGAGGCCATCGTCGCCTCCATGCCTCTGGCCGCCAAGGCCTCCCCCGCGGCGACCGATCACGTCGTCTCGTCGTTGGCGACCATCGCCGGCGAGGACTCGAGCCTGAAGGTCCGCTGCACGGCCATCAAGGCGCTGGGCGAGATCAAGTCGCCCGCCGGCACGCCGGCGATCCTCGACGCCCTGACCCGCGAGTCCCAGAGCGACGGGCTGCGGGTGGCGGCTCTCGAGGCCCTCGCGTCGCTCGACGAAACGTCGACGCTGACTCGGGCCATCGCCTGCACGCAGCTGGGCTTCGACGCCCGCACGCGGGCCGTGGCCGTCGGCACCGTCGCGAAGCTGGCCCATCACGACCCCGACGCCGCCTTCGCGGCCCTGGTGCCGCTGCTCAAGGACAAGTCGCTGCGAACGGTGCGGGCGGCGGGCGACGCCCTCGTGCAGATGAAGCACCCCAAGGCCGCCGAGGCCATCACCGCCATGCTGACCCAGGAGAAGGCCGAGGAGATCGCCTGGATGGCGGGCCAGTGGCTGCGGGCCTTGCGGCGTTGACGGAAGGGGGCCGGGCCCACTCGCCCGGATCCGCCGGGCCGCCAACACTTCCGCGTGCTGCTCGCCATCTTCACCCTGTCGATCTTCCTCTCCGCCGCGCTGCTCTTCATGGTGCAGCCGATGGCGGGGAAGATCCTCCTCCCGCTGCTGGGCGGCAGCCCGGCGGTGTGGAACACGTGCATGGTCTTCTTCCAAGGGGCCCTGCTCGCCGGGTACGGCTATTCGCACCTGCTCACCACGCGACTCGCCCCTCGGCGGCAGGCGATCGTCCACTGCGTGCTGCTGGCCCTCGCGGCTGCCACCCTGCCCATGCCCGTCGACGTGGGCGATCCCAGCGGGGCCGACCCGGTGGGCTGGCTGCTCACCACGCTCCTGCTCACCGTGGGCCTTCCCTTCTTCGTCGTCTCGACGACGGGCCCCCTGCTGCAGCGATGGTTCTCGACCACCACGCACGTCAAGGCCGGCGACCCCTACTTCCTCTACGCCGCCAGCAATGCGGGAAGCCTCACCGGCCTCCTGGCCTACCCGGCCCTGGTCGAGCCGCTGCTGGGCCGCAAGGCGCAGACGTACGCGTGGGCCGGAGGGTTCGTCGCGTTGGCGGCGTTGGTCGTCGCGTGCGCGGTCATGGGCCTTCGACGCCACGCCGAGACGAGCGAGACGACGACGCGGGCCGCCACCCCGTCGCCGGCGGCCGATGCGGTCGGCTGGCGTCGGCGGCTGCACTGGCTCATGCTCGCCTTCGTCCCCAGCAGCCTGATGCTGGGCGTGACGCAGTACATCACCACCGACGTGGCCCCGGTGCCGCTGCTGTGGATCGTGCCTTTGTCGCTCTACCTCGTGACCTTCATCATCGCCTTCAGCGGCCGGGTGAACATCTCGGCGGCGGGCTGGGGCCGGGCCCTCCCGCTCTCGCTGGTGACGGTGATGATCGCGATGCTCGTGGGCGCGAGCAACCCGATGTCGGTCCTGGCGACCATCCACCTGATCTTCTTCTTCATCGCGACGATGATGTGCCACAAGCGGATGGCCGAGACCCGCCCCCCCGCCTCGCGGCTCACGGAGTTCTACTTCATCATGTCGCTGGGCGGCGTGCTCGGCGGCTGCTTCAACGCGCTCCTCGCGCCGGTGGCCTTCGATCGGCTGCTCGAGTATCCGCTGGTGATCGGCCTGGCCTGCCTCATGCGGCCGCAGGTGGCGACCGAGGGCGAGGGGCTCTCCGGCGCGTTGCGGGCCAGGCGCTGGGCGGTGGCGGCCGTCGCCGCCCTGACGCTGCTGGCGATCCTGCTCAACATCGACGCCGCGATGATGTCGGGCAACTACAAGAACGTCGCCCTCGCGGGCCCCTTCGCCTTCGTCGAGGGCGACCTGGTGATGGGCAAGGACGTGGTGATCCCCTACGTGCACGTGATCGGCCTGCTGCGGGCGGGGCTGCCGGTGCTGTTGTGCGTGCTGCTCTTCCATCGCCGAGGCAACGCGAGATTCGCGCTGGGGTCGTGCGCCCTGCTGGTGGGTAGCACGGTGATCGCCGAAGGTGGCACCACGCTCTACCAGGCCCGCACCTTCTTCGGGGTCAACTCCGTCACGCTCTACCGCGAGAAGATCTACGTGAAGCTCTCGCACGGCACGACGATCCACGGCTTGCAGACCCGCAACTACGTGCCCGCCCGCGACACCATCATCCCGCCCCCCGCCCTCGACGGGAAGGAGCGTTTCGACCTGCTCTTCCGCACGCGACGCGACGACGCATGGCGGTGGGCCAACCTCACCAAGCTCCCGCTCATCCCCACCACCTACTACCACCCGTCGAGTCCCATCGGCGACCTCTTCGGCATGCTGACAGAACAAGGTCGCCTGCGACGCGTCGGGCTCGTGGGGCTCGGCGCCGGCACGCTCGCGGCGTACGCGCAGCCCGGCTCGCGATTCACCTTCTACGAGATCGATCCCGCCGTCGTCGAGATCGCCTCGCCCGTGCCGGGCGACTATGCCGCCAATCGCTTCACGTACATCGCCGACGCGATGCGCGACAAGGACGTCACCATCGGCTACGAGCTCGGCGACGGACGGCTGCTGATGCGACGCACGCCCGAGGGGCCCTTCGACCTCGTCGTGCTCGACGCCTTCAGCTCCGACTCGGTGCCGGTGCACCTGCTGACCAAGGAGGCGGTGCAGATCTACCTCGACAAGCTCGCCGAAGGCGGGCTGATCGCCTTCCACATCTCCAATCGCTACTTCGACCTTCGGACGCCCTTGGGTCGCATCGCCCATGAACTCGGTCTGCGGGTCTTCGTCCGCAGCGACAACGTGGTGACCAAGGAGCAGTTCGCCGAGGGGAAGAAGGAATCGCTGTGGCTGGTCATGTGCCGCGACCCGGAGGACATGGGCCCGCTCCGGAACCTGCCCACCTGGGACCGTCCGGGCCCGGAGCGGGACTTCCCGCTCTGGACCGACGACCACGCCAACGTGCTGGGGGCTCTGATTCCGGCCTCGGGCCGCTAGCAAGCGGCGGCCGACGGTCCGCTCGACCGCGGCCCGCCGCAGCGTCCGGAAACCGGTTGGCCCGACTCGCGGGCCCACCCTAGCATTTCCCATGAATCGGACGGGGCGCATCGCCTTGCTCGGCCTTGTCGTCGCGATCGTCGCGTCGCCCGCGGATGCCGACACGCCCGCACCCATCGACGCCCGCACGCGTCTGGCGTCGATCATCCGCTCCTTCGATTCTCCCGACCTGACCGAGCGTCTCGGCGCCTCCGATCGCATCGCCGCCGATCCCGAACTCACGCTTGCGCTCCTCGAGGAGTCCTTGCGCGACGCCGAAGGCGGCAAGCTCTCGGCCGAGCAGTTGCTGCGGCTCGATCAGGCGGCGTTCGCGAGGTTCTGCCGCGAGTCGCGTGCCGCCATGGGCGTGCAGTACAGCCAACTCGACACGCTGATCGACGGCGTGGAGATCAGCGCCCCGCTCGACGGCTTCGATGCCAAGCGGGTGCTCCAACCGGGCGACGTGATTCGCCGCATCGACTCGACGGTCGTGCGGCGTCAGAACGACCTTCGCGCCGCGATCCTCTCGTATTCGCCCGGCGACGAGGTGTCGCTGGAGGTCCTTCGTCGCGGCGAGCCGGTGACGCTGCGGCTTCGCATGGGCAACTTCGACGACCTCGACGCCCGCAACGCGGCCGTCCCGCTTCCCGGCGGGGGCGCGAGGATCAGGCCTCAGGCCATGGCCAGGGCGGGGTTCGATGCCCGCACGCTGCAGCGGGCGTGGGCCGTGCGTCGTCAGCGAGTCGGCGGCGGACTCGCCGGCGCGGCGATGCCCGTGGCCTTCGAGGCGGCGCCCTCGCGGCCTGCCGCCAACCTGCTGGCCCGCGTGCAGGACGGACGATTGGTCCGCATCGAGCCGGCCGACGCCGGCGGCCGGCCGGGGCCCGAGCGACTCGCCGCGGGAGGCGGGTCCGACCGGGCGGAGTTCGTCTCGGCCCCGGGCATCTTCGCCGCGGGTGTCGTGTCGCAGGAGCAGGACGCCCGCGCGGTGCAACTCGCCCAGCAGATGGCTCGCACGCAGATGATGCTGGAACGCCAGCAGCGGCTGGCGCAGCGTCCGGGACTTCCGGCCGACGCCAAGCAGGCGCTCGAGGCCGACGTGGCGCGCCTCAAGTCGCAACTCGCGGAACTCTCCGAGCTGCAGCGCAAGATCACGCTCGAGCCGCAGCACGACAACGCCGACCTCATCGTGCCCTGAGGACGGCGGAGCGAGCCGGACGACGATGGTTCGTCACCGCGCTCCCCGGGCGAGCGCGATTCACGACTGCATCACGAACTTGCACTTGGAAGGCGATGCGCCATGCTCGTCGAAGAGCATGAGTTCGTTC
>JBBAVG010000030.1:0-43825 GCA_040397805.1 Phycisphaerales bacterium | reverse complement strand
GTTCGGTTCACTCGTGGCTACGTTCGTGGGCCCTGCGGGCCCTTGGTGCGGGTGTCCTTTGGTCCCGGAGTGACCGACGGGTGTAGCGGCGGGTAAGTTGAACCCGCCGTGACGCGAGATTCGCGAACACGCCCCGCGAGGGGCGGACGAGCGTCGAGCCGTGGTCGTCGGCCCCTCCGGGGCCTCGCGCGAGTCGGCGTTCGTCCACGAGTTCACCTCACCCGCTGCGCGGGTTCGGTTCACTCGTGGCTACGTTCGTGGGCCCTGCGGGCCCTTGGTGCGGGTGTTCCGTGGTCCCGGAGGGACCGACGGGTGTAGCGGCGGGTGAAACGAACCACCCGTGCCCCTTCGCCGTCACTCGCCGGGGATGTGCGAGATGACGCCTTCCCACGGGCTGCTGGCCGAGGCGTAGAGCTTGCGGGGGATGCGGCCGGCGAGATACGACTGGCGTCCGCCCTCGCAGCCGTGACGCATCGCGTGGGCCATCATCACCGGGTCCTTCGCGTGCGCGATGGCCGTGTTGAGGAGCACGCCATCGGCCCCGAGTTCCATCGCGAGCGCGACATCGCTCGCCGAGCCCACGCCCGCATCGACGATGACCGGGTAGTTGGCGTCGCCCTGCTTGAGCAGCTCGAGGCACAGGATGATGTTGTTGCGGTTGAGCACGCCCTGGCCGCTGCCGATGGGGCTTCCTGCGGGCATGACGCTCGACGCACCCGCTTCCTTGATGCGAAGGGCGGCGATGGGGTCGTCGCTCGTATAGGCGAGCACCTTGAACCCCTCCTTCACGAGGATTCGGGTGGCTTCGACGGTGCCGGCGGGGTCGGGCAGCAGCGTCTTGCGGTCGCCGAGCACCTCGAGTTTCACCCAATCGGCGCCCGGGTTGCCGAGTTGCTCGAGCAGGTCGCGGCCGAGCAGCGAGACGCGGACGGCGTCCTCCACGCTGAAGCACCCGGCGGTGTTGGGAAGAATGGTGTACTTGGTCAGGTCGAGCGAGTCGAGCAGGCTCTGCCCCTGCTCGTTGTAGAGGCGTTCACGCCGGACCGCGACCGTCACGACCTCGCAGCCGCTGGCGGCCAGCGACGCCCGCATCAGGTCGAGCGTCTTGTACTTCCCGGTGCCGACAAGGAGACGGCTGGAGAAGGTACGGCCCGCGATGGAGAAGGGGGTGTGGCCCGGTTCGGAGTTCATGGAGAGCGATGGTACCCGATCGCTCAGCCGCCGCCCACGAGCGAGACGATCTCGACCGCGTCGCCCTCTTGGAGCCGGCGGGTTTCGTGCTCACGTCGCGGCACGAGTTCCTTGTTCACCTCGGCGGCACACGCGCCGCGTCCGAGTCCGAGCGACTCGATCAACGCCCGCACCGTGGTTCCGTCGGGAACGTCGGTGGCTTGGCCGTTGACGACGAGTTTCACGTCCCCTCCGGGGCGACCAGGTAAAAACGACCGATGCCGATGTCGAAGGTCTCGCCGTCGGGCTTGGCCATGGTGAACATGCCTTCCATCGTGCCCCAGCGGGTGGCGAGCGGGCAGTAGCTCGTGTACTGGAAGCTCACGCCTTCATGGAAGGAGGGTTGCATGCCGATCACCCCGTCGCCCTCGACGATGTGCGAGAAGCCGTCGGCGTCGGCGATCACCCAGCGACGCGAGAGGAGTTGGGCTTCGACCGGGCCGCGACATTCGATCGTGATGCGGTAGGCGAAGACGAACCGACGCTCGTCGGCGCTGGACTTGTCCGCCAAGTAGTGCGGCGTGGCGCGCACGGTGAAGTGACCCGTGGTGCGGGTCGACTCGTGTTTGGATCGGACGGCGGAGTCCATGGTGTGTGAAGCAAGGGTAACCACTTGGAGGCGAGGAGTCGCCCGTCGAGGCGAAACGGCTTGGCCCGGAAACCAGTTCAGGGGCAGGCCACGCCGCAGGCGACCAAGGCCTCCAGCAGTTTGGGTTCGTCCCACACCTCGATGCCCAGATCCTGCGCTTTGGCCAGTTTGGAGCCGGCAGCGTCGCCCGCGATGACCAAGGACGTCTTGGACGACACCGAGCCCGACATTTTGGCCCCCAGCGACTCGAGCAGCCGCGAGAGGGCCTCCCGTTCATACGACGCCAGCGAGCCCGTGAGCACCACCGTCTTGCCCGTGAAGACAGTGGTGGGGGCGTCGGCGGCGGCGGCAGGCCGGTGCTCGCGGGAGGTCAGGTCAACGCCCACCGAGGCCAGGTCGGCAAACGTTCGCTTGGCGACCGAACTGTGCAAGTAGGCGTGCACCGCGGGGGCCGTTTCCTTGCCCAGCCCCGTCTCGGGCCGCTGCGAGGGCTCTTCGGCCATGCCCAGCGACCGGGCCTCCTCCTTGGTGAGCGACTTGGGACGCAGGGCCAACTCGGCGGCCTGCATCAGGTCGTCGTAGCTCGCGAAGCACCGGGCCAGCATCCGGGCCGTGGTGTCGCCGACATGGCGGATGCCCATGCCCGAAAGGACCGACGACAACCCCCGCCCCTTGGCCGCCTCGATCCCCGCCAGCAGCTTGTCGATCTTTCGTTCGCCCATCCGGTCGATGGCGAGCAACTGCTCGCGGTGCGCGTGCAGCCGGAAGATGTCCGCGAAGGTTCGCAGCGGAATCCCGCCGTGGGAGATGATCTGGTCGATCGTCTTCTCGCCCAGCCCTTCGATGTCCATTTGCTTGCGGCCTGCGAACCAAATGAGTTTCTCCCGCACCTGGGCCGGGCACTCGGGGTTCATGCACCGTCGCGACGTCTCGAGCGCCGGGTCGTCCGCCGCCTCCGGCGGCTCGATCTCGACCGGACCCTCGCACTCCGGACACCGGTGGGGGGGGCGAATCACCTTCGCGTCGCGAGGGCGCTCGCCCAGCGTCACGCCCACCACCTGCGGGATGATCTCGCCCGCCTTCTCCACCCACACCTCGTCGCCGATGCGGATGTCCGTTCGCGTGCCCTCTCGTTCCGTGGCCGCATCGCGGATCCGCCCGTAGTTGTGCAGCGTCGCGTGCTGCACCGTCGTCCCGGCAAGCAGCACCGGCGACATCACCGCCCGCGGCGTGATCTTCCCCGTCTTGCCCACCTGATGGTGCACGTCGAGCAGCCGCGTCGTCTTCCGCTCCGCCGGATACTTGTACGCGATGATCCACCGCGGGCTCTTCGACGTCATGCCCAGCGAGGCTTGCTGGTCGAAGCGATCCACCCGCACCACCATGCCGTCGGTGGCGTAGTTGAGCGTGTGCCGCGTCGTGTCGAAGGCGTCGATCGCAGCGATGGCTTCGTCGATCGACGAAACGTGGCGTGCCAGCGGGTTGGTCGGGACGCCCAACCCGCGGCATCGCTCCAAGAACTCCCAGTGCCCTCCTTCGCCACCTTCCTCCTCGACCACGCCTCGGCCGTGGGCGAAGAACCCCAACTTCCGCGAAGCGATCAGCTTGGGGTCCAGTTGCTTGAGCGTGCCCGCCGCGGCGTTGCGAGGGTTCATGAAGAGGTCCTCGTCGGCCGCCTCCCGCTCCGCGTTGATCCGCTCGAACTCCGACAAGGGCAGGAAGACCTCTCCCCGGACCTCAAAGCGGCCCTTGGGCGCGTGCCTGCCGTCGCCGCCCCCGAGCAGGAGCGGAATGGCCTTGATGACCCGGGCGGCATGCGTCACGTCATCGCCCTTGGTGCCGTCGCCTCGGGTCACCGCGCGCTCCAGCACGCCGTCCTTCCACGTGACCGACAACGCGAGGCCGTCGATCTTCGGTTCGCACGCCAGCATCACGCCCGACTCGCTGTCGGTTCCGAGCCCCCGCATGACCCGTTGGTGCCATTCCCGCACTTGCCCTTCGTCGTACGTGTTGTCGATCGAGAGCATCGGCAGGGCGTGGGCGACCGTGGTGAAGCCCGCGATGGGTTCGCCGCCGACGCGTTGGGTGGGGCTGGCGGGGTCGGCCAGTTCGGGGTGCTTGGCCTCGAGCGAGGCCAGTTCGGCCAGGTCGCGGTCGAACTGCGGGTCCGACATGATGGGGGACTGGTCGACGTAATACGCCTTGTTGGCGCGGGTCAGCAGGGCTCGGAGGTGTCGGATCCGTTCGACGTCGCTCGCCATGGGGCAACCGTAGAAGGCCCGAACGCCCGGCTTCTCCATGGCGGGCGACGGCGAAAACGACAGCAGGCGACCCGCCTCGCGGATCGCCTGCTCGAAAGTGCCCAGGAGAGGACTTGAACCTCCATGCCCTTGCGGGCGCTACCACCTCAAGGTAGTGCGTCTGCCAATTTCGCCACCTGGGCGGTGGCTCGACCGGCCTTGAGGGGCCAGTCGAGGGGTGGAGGGAAGCATACGCCTCTTTTCTCCAGACTCAAGACCAAAGGGCCATTCCGAAGCCGCCACCGGCCAGGGCGGCTTGCAAGCCCCTTCCCGAGGGCATCTTGCGGACCCCTCGGGCCCGTGGTCTGCCGAGGCGGCGAGTATGCCGGGCCCGGTCGTGGCGACTATCCTTTCCCTCTGGTAGCAGAAGGGTTATTGGACCATGGTCACGGCAACGGCAAGGACGGATATGGGCAGCACGACGGCGACACTGTGGACGGCGTTGGCGAAGACGGCGGCGGAGACTGGCCTCTTTGGTCCCTGCGTCATCTCTGCCAACGGCGTTGATTGCCCGGCGACGGGATCAGCCCAGCCGGCGACCTATCGCGTCAGCCAAGAGGGCGAGGCGATGTACGTGTCGCTGCTCATGGCCGACCGCTGGCAGAGCCACTCGATCGAAGCCGATCTGCTCAACACGGGTGACAAGATCGAGGAGCTCGTGGCGGAAGAACTCGCGGAGTTGGACTACGTCGAGCGTCGCCCCGGCGACGCGATCGCCGCGTGCGAGCACTTCCGCTCGGAGGACAAGCTCTTCACGTTCCGTTCGCGGGTGCCGGTGGCGGCGAGCGATCCGCATGCCGCGGCGGTGGTGTCTCTCTGGTTGCGGGCGTACGAGGCGGCCTTTCGTCGCCTTGGCGACATGGACGCCGGCGGCGGCGAGGACTGAATGGATCGCCGGTTCCATGGCGGGCATCGACCCGCGGACAAGGACGCGTGACGATGCGCATTCTCATGCTGGGCTGGGAGTTCCCGCCCTTCATCTCCGGCGGATTGGGGCAGGCCTGCTTCGGGCTGACCCGCGCCCTCGACGCCATGGGCCACGACATCACGTTCGTGCTGCCACGTCCGGTCGATCGTCACGCGGGTGAAGCTCCCGGCCGCGTCGCCATCAAGGCGCCCGGCGACATGGTGGCGTCAGCCGCGAACGCCGCAGGAGCCGCCTTGGCGAGCGGCGACACGCCGGAATGGAAGACCAGCGGACTTTCCCGCACTCGATTCATCCGCATCCCCGCGACCTTCACCCATCCGTATCCGTCGTTCGAGGCCGAGGCCGGCGTGCGGGACGCGTCGGTCGACGAGCACGAGACGTTGACGACCGTCACCGCGGGCCGTGCCGCGGGCGGCGATTCGGCGGTTGCGGGAGGCACCAACGCTCGCCGCGCCACGGACGTGCCCGTCTACGGCTTCGATCTCGTGGCCGATGCCAATCGCTATGCGGTGATGGCCGTGTCGCTCACCCGGGGCGAGCAGTTTGACGTGATCCACGCCCACGACTGGCTCACCTTCCCCGCGGGCATCATGCTGGCCGCGGTCAGCGGCAAGCCGCTGGTGGTTCACCTGCACTCCACCGAGCACGACCGCGCGGGCAACAACCCCAACTCCAGAGTCGTCGAACTCGAGCGATCGGGCATGCAAGCCGCCACGCGCGTCTTCGCCGTGTCGCAGTTGACCAAGTCGGTCATCGTGCGTCGCTACGGCATTCCGCCCAGCAAGGTCGATGTCGTCTACAACGGCATCGACGCCGAGCCCCCGCTGTTCGCTCGCGCTCCCAAGGACCCCAACGGCGAGCGCATCGTGCTGTTCCTCGGTCGCATCACGTGGCAGAAGGGGCCCGAGCACTTCATCAACGCCGCCAAGCGGGTGCTCGAGGTCGCGCCTCGCACGAGGTTCGTGCTCGCCGGGTCGGGCGACATGTCGCTGCGGATGATGGAACTGGCCAACACGCTGGGCATCGGTTCTCGCGTTCACTTCACCGGCTTCCTGGGCGAGCAGGACGTGGCCCGCATGCTCGACATGGCGGACGTCTTCGTCATGCCCAGCGTGAGCGAGCCCTTCGGCATCGCCGCGCTCGAGGCGTTGTCGCACCAGGTGCCGGTGATCCTCAGCCGCACGAGCGGTGCAGCGGAAGTCATTCAGCACGCGCTCAAGGTCGACTTCTGGGATGTCGACGACCTGGCCAACAAGATCGTCGCCGTGCTCCGCAACCCCGCCATCGCCAGCACGCTCCGCGTGAACTCGGCCGCGGAGGTGGCACGGCTCGACTGGACCTCCGCGGCACACCGCTGCCTCGAGGGCTATGCCGCCGCGGGCGTGACCTGACGCGCGTCGCCGCCCGACGCTCAGCGCTTCCACGTGCCCGCGAGACGTGGGTACATGCCCTCGAACGCCTCGAACGTGGCCACCATCGACGGCTCCATGGGTCGAGGGTCGGTTCGGCCGGTGTCGGTCACCGCCGCGGCACACGCGTGCGTCACGTCGCGGAACAGCCCTGTGCCAACCGCCGCGAGCAACGCCGCACCGAGGGCTCCGCCGCCCTCTTCCGTGCCGGTGGTGACGACCGGGCAGCCCGTGAGGTCGGCCACGAGTTGACGCCAGAGTGACGAACGGAACCCGGCACCCGAGGCGCGCAGCGTCGTCACGGGCACCCCCGTGCCGCGAGCAAGGGCGACGATCTGCGCCATGGTGAACGCGACGCCCTCGATCACTGCCCGGAGGAGATGTGCCCGGGTGTGGCGGCTCGTCAGGCCGATCCAGCCGCCGCGGGCGAGCGGATCGGGGTGGGGGCAGCGTTCACCGGTCAGGTGGGGCAGGAAGACGAGACCCTCGCACCCCGCCGGTGCGGCGGCGGCCTCGGCGAGCAGTTCGTCGTAGCTCGTTCCGGGGCTGAGCAGGTCGCGAGCCCACCGCAGCGACAGACCCGCCGAGAGCATGCAGCCGGTGACGCACCAACTCCGAGGGCCTGCCGCGGCACAGAAGGTGTGCAGCCGTCCGACCGGGCCGGTGACCGGCAGATCGCGACGGGGTGAGTCGGACGGGGCGAGAAGCACGCCGCTGGTTCCCAGGATCATCAGGGCGGTGCCGGGCGACACGACGCCCGCGCCGACGGCACCGGCCTGGTTGTCGCCGCTCCCGATGACGACCGGAATGTCGCCGCTGCGCAGGCCCAACTCGGTCGCCGCGTGCGGGGTGAGAAGGCCGACCGGCGAGCTCGATTCCAACGCCGTGGGGAAGAGCGAGCGATCGAGGTGCAGCCGCTGCAGCAGCGGCTCGCAGAAGTCGCGGCGGTCGACATCGAAGCTGAGCATGCCCGAGGCGTCGCCGACATCGGTGGCCAAGGCCCCGGTCATGCGAAAGGCGATGAAGTCCTTGGGGCACAGCACGTGTCTCACGGCGTCCCACGTTCGCGGCTCATGGCGACGAACCCACAGCAGTTTCGGGAGGGTGAACCCGGTGAGGGCGGCGTTGCCGACCATGGCGACCAACTCGCGGGGGGAACCCGCGGCGTGGGTGATCTCTTCGCACTCCGCGCCCGTGCGTTGGTCGTTCCACAGCAGGGCGCGTCGCAGGGGGCTCGCCGTGCCGCCCGACCCGGCCGCGTCGGCTCCGAGCAGCACGCTCCCGTGCATCTGTCCCGTCAGGCCGATGGCCTTGACGAGGATGCCGGGGTGCCGGGCGAGCAGTTCGCGGGTGGCCTCGCGGGCGGCGTTCCACCAGTCCTGCGGCTCTTGTTCCGACCAGCCGGGCTGGGGCTGGTGGAGGGGGTACGAGGCGGTGGCGGCGTCGAGCATGTGCCCGCGCGGGTCGCAGAGCACGACCTTGGCGCCCGAGGTTCCGATGTCGTAGCCGAGCAGGTGGGCCATGGAGGCGGACGATAGCGGTCGCGGGCTCGGGGCGATACGCTCTTGCTCCATGCCAAGTCGCCCAGACGGTCCCGTCACGCTTCGGACCCTTCGAAAGATGGCCCGTGAAGGCACGCCCTTCGCCTGCCTGACGGCCTATGACGCCACGACGGCCCGGTGGCTGGAGCGGGCGGGCGTTCACGTGCTGTTGGTGGGAGATACGGCGGCCGAGATGGTGCTGGGGTTCACCCGCACGATCGACATGCCCATGGACGTGCTGGTGGCCCTGACGGCCGGGGTGAAGCGAGGCGCGCCCGAGACGGTGGTGATGGCGGACATGCCCTTCATGTCGTACCAGGGGGATGAGACGCAGGCGGTGGTGAATGCCGCGAGGTTCCTGACGCAGGGGCAGGCCGACATCGTGAAGGTGGAGGCGGACGCGTCGTTCGAGGGGGTGGTGGCGAAGATGTGCCGCGCGGGCATTCCCATCTGCGGGCATGTAGGGAGCCGGCCGCAGCGGGCGGCTATTGCGGGGGGCTACGGAGCCGCGGGAAGGACGGAAGAGGAGGCCGCGGCGATCATCCGTGACGCGGTGGCGATGGAGCGTGCCGGGTGCGTGATGCTGCTCGTGGAGGCGGTGCCGCCGGAGGTGACGCAGCGGATCATGCAGGCGACGACGTTGCCGCTGATCGGCATCGGCGCGGGCACGGCGTGTCACGGGCAGGTGCTGGTCTTCCAGGATCTGGTGGGGATGACCGATGCGCCGCCGCGGTTTGCGGCACGCAGCGCCGAGTTGGGGAAGGCGATCCAGGGAGCCGGCGAGGATTGGGTGACGCGGGTGCGTGAACGCCGGATCGGGGGAGAGACGTACACGATGCGGGGGGGGCAGGGCGGCTGAGCGGGTCGAAAGAGCAGCCCGAGGCGTGCGCCGGGCGAGGAAGGAGGTCTGATGAGGCGTTTCCTGGCATTCGGACCGGCGTTCGTCGTGCTCCTCGCGGTGGCCGCGGTGCTGCTGCTGGGCCCGGGCGCGATGCGAAGCATGCAGGCGGCTCGTCTGGCGACGATGGTGTCGACCGCTCGCACGCAGCTCGATGCCCCGGGCAACGCGCTCGAGCAGGTGAACACGGTGGTGAGGCAGATCGCCGTGGCGGTCGAGCCCTCGGTGGTGCACATCGACGTGGTGGGGGCTTCGGAGTCGCCGTTTGGATCATCCGGTTCCGGGTGGGTGTACGACGCGGCCGGGCACATCGTCACCAATGCGCACGTGGTGGGGTCGGACCGCAGTCGCGTGCAGGTGCAGTTCTTCGATGGTCGCGTGGCGGACGCCGAGTTGGTCGGCGCTGACCTCGACAGCGACATCGCGGTGATCCGCGTCGCCGGCGTGACGGGCCTGGTGCCCTGCCGCCGGGCGACGGGCGAGCGGTTGCAGCGCGGCGACCGGGTGTTCGCGTTCGGGTCGCCGTTCGGCTTCAAGTTCTCGATGTCGGAGGGGATCGTGTCGGGGCTGGGGCGAACGGCTCGCACGGCGCTCGGGCTCACGCGAATCTCGAACTTCATTCAGACCGACGCGGCGGTGAACCCCGGCAACTCCGGCGGGCCGCTGGTCGATGTTCGCGGCGCGGTGGTGGGCATGAACGTGGCCATCGCCACGGCGGCCGATTCCAACGGTTCGGGCGAGGGGCAGAGCGCGGGCATCAGCTTCGCGATTCCGTTGGCCACCATCGAGTCGCGCGTGGAGCAGATCGTGGCGGGCGGGCCCATCGTGAGCGGCTACATGGGCGTGATCCTCGATGACATCGACGCGGCGTCGCGAGGTGGCGCGAACGGAGCAGGCGTCATGGTCAGCGACGTCCTCGAGGAAAGCCCGGCGTGGGTCGCCGGCATTCGCGTCGACGATGTCGTCGTCGACATCGACGATCAGCCGGTGTCCGACAGCCAGATCCTCATCTCGATGATCGCCGCGAGGCGGCCCGGCGAGACGGTGTCGCTCAAGGTCCGACGGGGAGAGGTGGTTCAGCAGGTTCAGGTGACGCTGACGCAGCGGCCCACCGAGCCCATCGCCGCCCAGTTCCGACGGCGACTCGAGCGTCGGTATGGACTCGTGCTCGCCACACGGGGCGAGCGGCTGGTGGTGGACGAGGTGACGCAGGGCAGCATCGCCGAACGCAGCGGCTTCAAGGCGGGGCAGGTCGTGCAGGCCATCGACGGCCTGACGGTCATCGGCGTCGAGCGGGCGGCCCAGCGGTTCTCCGAAGCCGGTTTGTTCCGCGGCAGGGTCGTGAGCGTGGACGTCTTTGATCCGGCGGATTCCGGTTCCATCCGCTCGCTCACGATCCAGCGGGAGTGAGTGAACGGACACGCGAGACCTGCGGGTTCAGCAGCCGCCCGTCTGCCAGGTCAGGAAGAAGGTTTCGACGTCGCCGCCATCGACGCCCCCGTCGCGGTTGGCGTCGGCACAAGGGATCGAATCCTGCCAGTCGAGGAAGAAGGCCTCGACATCGGCTCCGTCGACGCCGCCGTCACCGTTGTGATCGGCGATGCAGACGGGACATTCGCCCTCCAGCGGAGCCCCGACGTGGATGTTGTCCACCTGGATGTCGAAGTTCGTGGATGGGAAGAAGTACCCTGGGAGCAGCGTGCTGAAGGCGATCTGATCGACGCTTCGGAGCACGCTGGCGAACGTGCGGTCGCGTGGCAACCGGGGCATGCCGGTGGCATCCTCCGAGCCCGACCCTGACCAGCCCGGCGGGGAGGGCCGTGGCGTTCGGATCGTCGATCGTGACGGCGTAGCGGACCCAGCCCGGGCGAGCGGTCGTGATGATGCCCAACTCGTACCACACGCTCGTCCACGGGTAGGGCCCCGCGGTGTTGTAGTCGCGGAGGTCGACGGCGAATCGTCGCGGCACCTGTTGCCCCCCGCCCCCGATCAGGATGGAGTTGATCTTGACGTCGATGCTGAGCGTGAAGCGTCCGTAGCGGGTGAGATCGCCGAGGAAGGCCTGATCGGTCGTGGTGCGGACCTCGATGCCGAAGACGTCATCGACGAAACAGTGCATGTTCGCGCCCGGGTTGCCGCCGTCGACGACGACATCGGTGCGGCCGCTGATCGACCACCCGAGCGGGCCGTCGTCGAACGTCACCGTCTCGTCGGCGAGAGCGTTGGTGGCGAGCAGGGGCAGCAGGAGAGCGGCGAGCCGCGGCATCGGGTGCATGGGTCGGTTCCCTCGAGGGAGCTTCGGAGACATCGGGCGTGTGCGAGGTCCACGCCGGCGAGGAATCATTCGCGAGCATTCGGCGGGCGGTTGCCTGCAAGGGCCGACTCGAACCGGCGAACGGGACCCGACCGGCGATGATCGGACCGGTGCGGGGGGCACTACCGGTGGTCAGCAATCGCCCGCTTGCCACTCCGCGAAGAAGGTGGCGACGTCCATGGCGTCGACGCCGCCGTCCTCGTTCGAATCGGCGCAGGTGAGGGACGCTTCCCAGTCGAGGAAGAAGGCCTGGACATCGGCACCGTCCACGCCCCCGTCGCGGTTGTGGTCGGCGATGCACGGCGGGCAGCCGGGACGGTTCGACCCCGAGATGCGGATGTTGTCGATTTGGAAGTCGTACAAGGTGTACTGGAGCGGGTTCGGCGGCCACGGGCCCCGCGTCGAGAAGAGAATCGAGTCCACGTCGCGAAAGACGTCGGCCGAGGTCCAGCCCGGGGGCAACCGGAAGCGGCCGTACTCGTCGAAGTCGCCGACGCCGATCCATCCCGCCGGAAGATCATCCGCGCCGGGCGCGTCGATGGTGACCGTCCAGCGAGCCCACCTCGCCTGGCTGTCGCCCGGATCGCCGATCATGCCGAGCACACGCCGCACCGAGGCCCGAGGGAACGCTCGCTCCGGCTTGTCGGAGATCAGTTCGACGGAGAAGAACCGCGGCGCGGGACCATTGAGATCGAGGATTCGATTGACCTTCAGATCGACGCTGAGCGTGAGCTGCCCATAGCGGGTCAGGTCGCCAAGGAACGCGACGTGCGTGTCGGTGCCGAATCCCGCGGGTGACGGAGTGTCGTCGGTTCCGCGAAGGTTGGCGCCGGGGTTCCCGCCCGACGGCAGGATGGCCGGGGTCGGTCCCATGCCCCATCCTTCGAACCCGTCATCGAATGTCACGATGACCTCCGGCGGAACGGCAAGGACCACGGGCGTCAAGCCCGCGAGCAGCGAGAGCATGCAGCCGCCTTTACGCATCATGGGACATCCTCCGGAAGAGATCGAAATCCCGTTCCCGCTCATGATAGGGGCGACCGACCGGGTCACGGCGAAGCGAACTGGCCGTCGCGGATGCACGACGCGATGGCCTCGATGTCGGGCGTCAGGGGCCTGTCGCCGGCGAGCCGTGGCATCTTCGATCGAATCATCGCGTGCGCGGCCTCGATGGCGGATCCGCTGCGGAGCGGACGATGCGCCTCGAGCCCTTCGGCGGCGGCGAGCAGCTCGATGGCAATCACCCGGTCGAGCAGGTCCACCACGCGGGAGGCCTTCGCCGCGGACCGGGGCCCGAACGAGTTGTAATCCTCGATCCCCGCGCTGGTCGAAATGTTGCTCACGCTCGCGGGCGTGCAGAGGGTGATGATCTCGTTGCAGCACGCCGCGGCGGTGTACTGGGCGATCATCAGCCCCGAGTCGAGCCCGGGGTTGGCGGCGAGGTAGGGCTTGAGGCGGCTCTCGGCGTCGAAGGCGGAGATCATCCAGAAGACGCGGCGCTCGCTGATGCCAGCCACGTGGGCGAGGGCGATGCACATGACATCGAGGGGGATGGCCAGCGCCATGCCGTGGAAGTTGCCGCCGCTGACGATGGACTCGCCGCCGCCTGGCAGGTCGGACGGGTTGTCGCCCAGCATGGCGTTGAGCGGGTGTGACGGGGCGAAGACCAGCGGGTTGTCGGTGACGGCGCCGAGTTCCCGCGAGATGGCGCCGGCGGCGTAGCCGGTGGCGTCGATCGCTGCGCCGACGACCTGCGGCGTGCAGCGGAGCGAATAGGGGTCTTGCACGCGCGGGTCGTCCTCGCGGTGCGACGGGATGATCTGGCTGTTGCGCAGCAGCCGCCGCAGGGTTGCGGCGACGTGGATCTGGCCCGGCTGGCCCCTAGCGGCGTGAATGCGAGCGTCGAGGGAGGCGTCGGTGCCGCGACAGGCGTCGATCGACATGGCGGCGGCGATGAGGGCCGCGTCGAGCGAGCGTTCCGCGTCGTGCACCGCAATGGCTCCTCGGGCGGCCATGAGGTGGGTGCCGTTGATCAGGGCGAGCCCCTCCTTGGCCTCGAGCGAGAGAGGCATGATGCCGGCCTGACGCATGGCGTCGGCGGTGGGGACGGCGAGCTCGGAGCCGCGGACTTGGCAGCGGCCCTCGCCGATGAGCGAGAGGCCAACGGCCGCGAGCGGTGCGAGATCGCCCGAGGCGCCGACGCTGCCCACCGAGGGGACGACCGGGGTGAGGCCCGCGTTGAGCATCCGCACGATGGTGTCGACCACGCAGGGCCGCACGCCCGAGCAGCCGCGGGCCAGCGAGGCGGCGAGCAGCAGCATCATGCCTCGAACGACCTCGACCGGCAGTGGTTCGAGCACGCCCGCGGCGTGGCTGCGGACGAGGTTGCGTTGCAGCAGGGCGAGTTCGGCGGAGGCGATGCGCTTGCGACTCAGGGAGCCGAACCCGGTGTTGATGCCGTAGTGCGGCAGACCGTCGCTCAGGGCCGCCTCGACGACCGCCCTGGACGCAGCGAGGCGGGGCGACACGTCGTCGGAGAGTCGCACCAAGTCGCCATGGCGAGCCACGCGGACGACGTGGAGCGGCGAGAGGGGCGATGCGTCGATGGTGACGGCGTTGGCCGAGGCGTTGGGTGTCATGAAGCGGATCCCGGGCGAAGGCTCATTCAAAGGAGGCGTTGGAATAGACCTTTTGGACGTCGTCGAGATCCTCGAGGGCTTCGATGAGCGCGGCGATGGTGTCGGCCTGTTCGCCCGTGACGGCGACGTGGTTGTCCGGGACCATGACCAGGCCCGCGTCGATGACCGGCAAGCGAGCCTTCTCCACGTTGGTCTTGACGGAGGCGAACGCGGCGACCTCGGTCCAGATGATCCATGACGGCGGGTGCTCGTCGTCCCCCTCGTCGAGCGGTTCGACGTCGGTGGCGCCCGCCTCGATGGCCTTCTCCATGACGGCGTCCTCGACGAGGCCTTCGGCCGCGACGACGATGCGACCCTTGGAAGCGAACATGTACGCCACGCACCCCGAGCCGCCGATGTTGCCGCCGTGGTCGGAGAAGGCCAGGCGGATGTCGCCGACGGTGCGGGCGCGGTTGTCGGTCAGCGTTTCGATGATGACGGCGACGCCCCCGGGTCCGTACCCCTCGTAGCGGATGTTCTCGTAGTTGCTGGTGTCCTCGCCGCCCGCGCCCTTGCGGATCGCCCGCTCGACGGTGTCGCGGGGCATGTTGGCGTAGCGGGCCTCGTCGATGGCGTACCGCAGGGCGAGGTTGGCGTCAGGGTCGGGTCCGCCGTGACGGGCGGCGACGATGAGCGCCTTGCTGATCTTGGTCCACGCCTTGCCGCGTCGCTTGTCGACGACGGCCTTGCGGTGCTTGATCTTGCTCCACTTGTTGTGTCCTGCCATGGCTGCGGTTGTCTCGTGGGTTCGTTCGCGATGGGCTCGATCACGGCCGCGTGCCGGCCTTGGCCTCTTGGTCGGTGGGGGCGATGGGCGGCGATTCGCCCCGGGTCGCCGCGGCCAGTTTCGCCGCGATGACCTCGACCTTGGCCGAGAGGAACTTCTCGAGGGGACGGGGCTCTTGCTCCTCCTCCCGCGAGGCGCGGTAGAGCGACAACTGGGACTCGAGGAGTCGGCGAGCGGTGTCCCACTGGGCCTGCGCTTCCTTGCGGCGTCCGAGCCGCCAGAGCACGTCGCCGAAGTGGTCGGACTGCTCGGCCGATGGGGACCCTTCGGGATGATTCACCGCTTTCGACAAGAGTGAGCCGGCCCCTTCCTCCACCGTGCCGTCAGGGAGCCTGCGATCCTCGAATCGTCCCTGCTTGTAGCGGAGCCAACCCATCGAGTCGATGACGCTCGGCTCGTCGGAGAGGGACGCGAATGCCCGCTCGATCATGGATGCGGCCTCCTCCATGGAGTTGCCGCCCCGCTCCAGGAGGTTGTAGCCCAAGTTGTTCAGCGCCCACGCGTGCGAGGGGTCGAGACGAATCGCGAGCCGATAGGCGTGCTCCGCGAGGTCTTCTCGCTGTTCGACGCTCAGGCCGTTGCCGAGCCAGTACGCCAGTTCCGCCCGTCGCTGGGCCTCGTCGGCGGGCACGCGAACCTCGTCGTTGTCGATGGTCGCCGCCACCGAGCGGAGCATCGCCCCCGGATCACGAAGTCGACCCACGCACGCGTCGACGTCCGCGGCGTCGCCCCGCGTGAGGGTCACGCGGAACACCTCGTACGAAAAGGCGTTCTCTTCCCGTCCCTCCGGAGTCCGGTTGATCGTCTCGATCAGGAACGACAGGCCATCCGACGGGTCGGGCTTCGAGAGGAGCAGTTGCGCCACCCGAACCGACATCGACATCGCCAACTCGGGAGTCCGTTGGGTGGCTTGATCCACCGCCGCCGCGAGCCGCGACGAGTCGGACGGCGCCGCGGCGCACAGCAGCAGCAGTCGAGTCACGTGCATCTGCGGCGTCATCGTCAGTCCGCGAGCGACCACTTGGTCGAAGAGCGAGAGCGCCGCCGCCGATGTCTCGACCGTGGACTCGATCAGTTGTTCCGGACGCAACTCGCTCGCCAGCGAGACCAGCTTGGCCGATTGGGAGACCGTCAGGGGGACTCGCTGCGGCAGTCCATCCGCGATCGTGACGCTCGCCGTCCCGTACTCGGCCGACCGGACGAGCAGTTGGGCGTACTCGATCGTCTCGTCGATGCCCCGAGGGGCGGGGGCAAGTCGCGAGCGGGCCATCGCTCCGGCGCGGTCGGGGTCCTGCATCACGTCGCGAACGATCGATTCGCGAAGTCGTGCCGTCGCGGGGAGCGGCACGCGGCCCCATGCCTCCGCCAGCAGCGATTCGGCTTCGGCGGCCCGATCAGGTCGAGCGGCCAGCAGGCGAGCCTTGGCGAGCACGAGTTCCACTGCGTCGGGCCGCGTGCCGAGTCGTTCGTCGATGGCGGCCTCGATGCGGGTGAGACACCCGGGGTCCGAGGCCATCGAACGTTCAGCCACGGCCACCAGCATCGAAAGGACCGTGGCGCTTTCCTCGTGCGGTTCCAGCAGGCCAAGCAAGGCGTCGGTGGCGGGCGTCCACTGACTGCGGGAGGCCAGGTCCCGAGCGGCGATTCCGCGTGCGAATCGGCTGTCCGGGATGTTGTCCCGCAGCAACCTGGCGACCTCGGTCAGTTTCGATTCGTCGGCCATGGGCGACCGAGGCGAGTGGAGCGTGATCAGCGCCTCGTAGGGCCGCTCGTCGGTCGGGTCGGCCTCGATGCATCCGCGAAGCGTCGTCGCTGCCGCGGCGGGTTCTCCGATGTCGAGCAGCCATGAGGCGAGCGTCAGGCCATGAACGGCGGGCGTGCCGCGGACGGCGGCAACGGCTTCACCCAGGCGCTGCGACGCGGCCAACGCCGGAGCGAGGAGTTCTCGACGAGTCCCCGCGGCGAGCCCCTCCAAGGCGGCATTGACCTCGGACCACATGCCCCGGCGGGCGCGGGTGACGGCCGTCACGAAGCGAGCGGCGTCGGCGTCGACGCCCGAGGGTGGCGTGGTGAACGGATGGGACGAAGCCGGCATCGCCGACGTCAGGCATTGCAGGAGCATCCACGCCCCCGGGTCCGACGTGCGGCGACGGCACCAGGCGATCGCCTCGCCCACGCCTCGACCCGACTGAATCACGGCGTCGGCGAAGCCCGGCGACCATTCGGGGCGAGCGACGCACAGGGCGGCGAAGGCTTCCGCGCATCCCGTCGCGTCGTTGGCGTGCAAAGCCGCGAACCACGCCGCCGTGCGGAGCGGTTCGGGGGAGCAACGCATCCACGTATCAAGCACCCGCTTGGCGTCGGCGGGATCCGCACCCGCGGCGGCGGCCACGACCAGGTCGTGGCGAACGCTCGGCGGCATGTCCGAGGTGGCAAGGTCGCAGGCGACGGCGACGCATGCGTCGAGGATGTCTCGTCCGATGCTCGATTGACGAACCAGCGACTGCAGCAGTTCGAGTTGGCCTCGCGGCGTGGCGACGCCATTGCCGCGGAGCGACTCGATCAGGTCGATGGCGGCTCGTGCGCTGCGGCCCGAGGCGAGCAGGGCGTACAGGCGACGTTGCGTGAGCGCCTGGGAATCACCGCCGGGGAGCGACGCCGCGGCGAGGTAGGCGACGTTCGCCTCCGGCAGATCGCCGAGCGAGGCGTACAAGTCTCCCGCCCTGAGCCACATGTCGCTGCGACGACGGTAGAGTTCGGCTTCCTCGGGCCTGAGGGGACCGCGGATGTCCACGGGAAGCGACTCAAGCGCCTCCGAAAGGCAATCCGCGGCGGCCTTGACGTAGCCCAGGTTGAAGAGTGCGTCGGCGAGATCCGCACGAGCGACCGCACGGGTGAGTTCGGCGTTCTCTTGCTTGGCGAGTTCATCCGCGAGGATCAACTCGGCCGCCGCCTGTTCGAACCGGCGGCTTCGAAGGGTCTCACGCCCCAGGAACGCGGCGACCCTTGCATCGCGCAACCCCATCGCCACGGCTCGCCGATAGGTGGCGGTGGCGGCCGGGCGCCGACCCGACGCGGCTTGGGCCTGCGCGAGGTCCGCGAGGATCGCCACGGAGTCCGGGTCGAGCCGCGAGGCGGCTTCCAGATCCGCCAGGGCCTCGGTGTAGCGTCCCGCGACCAGGTGGGCACGGCCTGAGACGTACGACTTGGAGGCCTCGAGCGAGCGAGGTTGGGCAGGAGGAGCCGCAGCCGCCGTGGCAAGGGGCACAGGACCGGGCATCCCGATCGCGCGGCGGGCTTCATCGAGCGACGCGACGCGGCGTTCGGGCGACGCGACGGCGGGGGCTTGGGGGAGCGACTGAGGCGAGGGCGTCGCGATGGCCCGTTGGTCCGGCCCCAGGTCTTGCGCGGCAGCAAGGCGTCGGAGCGAGTCGAGCGGATCGACTCGCGCGGCGGGGTTCGCGGATCGGACCGATGCATTGCGTGCGTCGGGCCTTGATGCGCATCCGCCGGCGGCGAGCCCAGCGATGGAGACGAATGCGGACACGGTCAGGACTGCCCCGCGTCGGCCGGCATCACGGATGAACGGATTCGATCGCATCGGGGGCACCTACTTGGAACGGCCTCGTTTCGCCGACGCATCGGACTGCTTGGAGCGGGCCGACGCCTTGGTGGTCGTGGCACGCTTGCTCGCGGCCTTGCGACCATGGGGCGGAGCGTCGCCCAGGGCCGCTTTCGCCGCTCGATCAAGGGGCGAGAGGGGGGCGAGTTGCAGCGGTTGAAACGCCGGGGAATCTTCCTGAGACGGCGGCGTCCCACGATGGTCCGACCACGCACGGAGCATGCGGAGCACGCAGGCCAGTTCATCGGGCGTCACGAGCGCCTCGAGCAACTCCATGGCCTGGGCGGGCTTGAACGACGCTCCAACGAGCTTCTCGACCCTGAGCAGCGAGAGCAGCCGCTCGTCGACGGGCAGGGCGTGGCCACCCAGCGACGAGACGGTGACGTGGGCCGCTGCGAACTCGGGCAACCCGTGGAGCGTCAGCAGTTCGCGACGAGCGTCGGGCTTGGACAAGTCGCGAAGGTATTCAAGGTCGAGGCAACTCGAGCGGCGGTACAGGTCCGACAACCATGACTTGAGCCGCAGGACGCGTTCGACGGCCAGCGGATACTGCGGCCCGATGGCGTGAATGAGATGGCTGGGCAGCGCGACGCGCATGTCGTTGTGATCGGCGAAGTGCTGCGTCAGGTGCCGGAGGGCGGCATCGGCCTGGGCGAGCGAGGCCTCCCAGAGCATGGTGGCGTGCACGGCCGCGGCGATGACGGTGACCGGCGCCGGGGGGTCGTGGAGCGTCGATGGTGGCGCAGGGTGAGCGGCGGCGAGCTTCTTGAGCAACGCCTTCCACTTCCGCTGAATGGGGGCGGGTTCGGAGCTCACGGGTTGGGAGGCGAGTCGGATTTCGGATCGGCGACCTGATCATCGTGCTCGTCCGTCGCCGGTATCGGCTGGACGGGCCGCGCCCGCTCGAGTTCACGGATGATGGCGGCCTCCTTCTTCATCCTGGTGTCGAGTCGGAAGACGAACTTCGGGAGCGTGCGTGCGCGAACGACATCGGCCACCTCTCGGCGGATCCACGAGGCCGCGCTGGACACGCCGTGGAACGTCAACTCCTGACGATCCTCGGGGAGAATCGAGATATCGATGATCGCCCGGCTCATGTCGGGGAGGATGCGGACACCCGTGACGGTGATGAGTCCGGTGACGCGAGGATCGGCCAAGCCCCGTGCGAGGACGTCGCGGACGCCCCGCTCGACGTCGGCGGTGAGTTGGTCGATTCGACGGGTCATGGGCGGATGGACTCCGAGACGCGGGCGAGCAGTTCCGCTTCGAGGTTCGAGTCACGGCACTCGCGCGAGGCCGGCTCCTCCTCGACGTTCAGGCCGATGCCGTTGGAGATGATCTCCCGGAAGGTGTCGCCCAGTTCCGCCTCGCATGAATGGGTCCGGATCCGATCGGTGATGCGGTCGAGCACGCCGGCGAGGTGGAGCGCGTCGGATCCGACGACGGCGACGCCCATGCGGGCCGCACGCAGGGAATCCTGGAGTCCGGTCTCGGCGACGCTCGCCATGTGATGGCGATGCAGCCGTTCCTTCAGCGAGGCCACGATGCGGCGCTTGTCCTTGAGGGACTCGGCGCCGTGGATCAGCAGCTCGAACTGGAGGATCGCGATGAGCATGTCGATCGCCCCGCGAGGGGCCGCGGCGGACCTCAGAGCGTCCGCTTGACCTCGACCTTCTTGTAGCACTCGAGCACGTCGCCTTCCTTGATGTCGTCGTACCCGTCGATCTTCATGCCGCACTCCATGCCCGCACGCACGTCCTTCGCGTCGTCCTTGAGACGCTTGAGTTGCGCGAGCTTGCGGTCGTGCTCGATGACCACGCCATTGCGGGTGACGCGGATGAGCGCGTCGCGCTGGACGGTGCCGTCGGTGACGTAGCAGCCCGCGATGGAGCCGACCTTGCTGATCTTGAAGACCTGGCGGACTTCCGCGTGGCCCAGGACCTCCTCGCGGAGCTCGGGGGCCAGCATGCCCTCGGCGGCCTTCTTGAGGTCGTCGGTGATGTCGTAGATGACCTGGTAGGTGCGGATCTCGACGCCCTTGCTCTCGGCGAGTTGGCGGGCCTTGCCGGAAGGGATGACGTTGAAGCCGATGACGATGGCCTTCGAGGCGTCGGCCAGCAGCACGTCGCTCTCGGTGATGCCGCCGACCGCCGCGTGCAGCACGCGGACCTTGACCTCGGTGCCCTTGACCTTCTCGCACTCGCCCTTGAGCACGTCGACCGTGCCCTGCTGGTCGGTCTTGAGGACCACCAGGATCTCCTTGACCTCCTTGTCGGTGATCTGCGTGAAGATGTTGTCGAGCGTGACGCGGGGTTGGGCGAGCGCGACGTGACGCTCACGCTGGCGACGCTGCTCGGCGGCCTCCTGGGCCTTCTTGAGCGAGTCGACCACGTAAAACTTGTCGCCCGCGTCGCACACCTCGTCGATGCCCGAGATCTGAACCGGCAGCGGGGGGCTGGCCTCCTTCACGCGACGGCCCTTGTCGTCGGAGATGTCGCGAACGCGGCCGAAGGACCGTCCCATCACGATGAAGTCGCCGACCTTCAGCAGGCCCTGTTGCAGGAGGATGCTCGCGACCGCGCCGCGGCCCTCCTCCATCTTCGACTCGACCACGACGCCCTGGCCCGCGCCGGCGAAGTCGGCCTTGAGTTCCAGCAGCTGCGACTGGTAGTCGAGCGCCTCGAGCAGTTCCTTGATGCCCTGGCCCGTCGTCGCGCTGGTGCGGATCACTTCGGTGTCGCCGCCCCATTCGGCCGGGTTGAGCCCCGCCGCGGCGAGCTGGCCGAGCGTCTTCTGCACCTGCGACTCGGTCGCGTCGGGACGATCGATCTTGTTGAGCGCGACGACCAGGGGCACCTTCGCCGCCTTGGCGTGGTTGATGCTCTCGATGGTCTGGGGCATCACTCCCTCGGGGGCGGAAACCACCAGCACGACGACGTCGGTCATCTTCGCGCCACGAGACCGCATGCTCGTGAACGCCTCGTGACCGGGCGTGTCAAGGAAGACCACCTCGCGGGTCCTGCCCTCGACCTCGACGTTCACGACGAACGCGCTGGTCTTCTGCGTGATGCCGCCGGCTTCGCCCGCCGCCACGTTCGTGTTGCGGATCTTGTCCAGCAGGCTCGTCTTGCCGTGGTCGACGTGACCCAAGATCGTCACGACCGGACCGCGGGCCCGAAGATCCTTGGCCTCGCGGCGCTCGAACTCGGACGACACCACTTCTTCGGCCGTCTGGGCCTGCGTGACCTCAAGGTCGATGTCGAAGTCCATCATGATCTCGATGGCCTTCTCGGGCTCGATGGCGTCGTTGATCTTCTTCATGACGCCCTGCATGAAGAGCTTCTTGACGATGTCCGAGGCCTTCACGCCAGTCGCGGCCGACAGGTCCTTGATCGTGAACGGCGCGGCGATCCGCAGGCGTCCCTCGGAGGGCCCATCGTCGGCGTGGTCGTGCGCCAACTTGTTCGCGGCGTCCTGCTTGCGCTTCTTGAGGAAGCCGCCCGAGCGGGCGAGTTTCTCCTCGCGTTCGATCAGGTCCTTCTCGCTGAAGATGCCGCGGGTCGAGCCGACCCAGTCGGAATCGCTGCGGCCGCGTCGCCGCTCCGGAACGCCGACGCCGCTGGAACGCTTTCCGGGCGCCGCCGCGGGGCTTGGCGTGTCGCGACGCCTCGGGCTGCGCGAGCGGTCATCCTCGCCGGGTCGGGGTGCTCCCGGAGCGCCGGGTGGGCCGACTCGGCGCGGCCGCGGCGCCTGCACCTGCTCGGGCGCCTCGACACGAACGACCTTGGGGCCTGCGATCCGAACCTGCGTCTTGGTCTCGAGGCGAGGACCGGCCGGCGTCACGGCCTGGGGCCGCGACGGCACGTTCATCGGGGCCGGTGTCACTCTCGCGGCGGGGCGTGCCGGAACCGCCGGAGTGGCGGCGGGCTCGGCCGGAGCTTCCGGCGCCGGGGGCGAAGCCGGGGCGACACGGGTGGGTGCCGGCGGAGGGCCCGGAGGCGTGGTGCCGGGGCGGAGCACGGTGGGTTCGATCTTCGTCGGCGGCGGAGGCGGAGCCACCCGCGTCGACACAGGGCTGATGCTCGAGCGAGTTTGTGCAATCGACGAGCGAGCGAATGGCGAAGCCACCGGTGCCGCAGGGGGCTCAGGTTCGGTCGGAGCCGCGGGAGCAGTCTGGGCAGTGGGGGCCGCCGGAGCGGCAGCAGGACTGGCCGGAGGAACGGCGGGGGGAACGATTTCGGCGGGAGCCGCGGCGGGACGGATGGGAGCGGCCCGCGGGGGCGTCGGCGAAACGGCAGAGGTTCCGATCGTGGGAGTGATCGGCTTGGCCTTGGTGAGGGTCGGATCGGTGATCGGGCCGGCCTGCGCCACGGTGGTCGGCGCGGGCTTGGGTTCGGTCACGGGCTTCACGACCAACGCCTCCTGCTCGGACGACGTGCTCGTGGCAGGTCCACCATCCTCGGTCGCGTCGGCGCCCTTGGCCTTGCGGCTCCGCGGAGCCTTGGCTCTCGCTTGGGCGATGTCGACCTTCTCGGTCGCTTCGACCGTCGTCGTCACGTTCCCTTCGGACGAGCCGCTGAACCATTCGCGCAGCGTGGCTTCAAGGCCGATGTGAACCACCGACATGTGGTTCGTGATGTTGGGGATCTCCTCGGCCTGGCACTTGGCCACCATGACCTTCGAGTCGACTCCCAGTTCCTTCGCGAGTTGGAAAATGCGCTTGGCCGCCAAAAAGACACGCTCCGAGTAAGAGTTCGCCGCACCAACCGAGAACGACCGTCACCATCGTCGCCGAACCCGCGGCCGCATGCCGCACTCGTTCGGCGTGTCACGCTTGCTTCAACCGTCAGCCGCCGAGGATGTCCGCGGCACGAGCCTGGGCATCGGGTTCCGCCGCGGATTCCGCCGCCGCGGCCGTCTCCCCGGTGCCCGCCTCGCCCGCCGTCAGGGCGCCAAGCACGGACTGGGCCATGGCGGCCTCCTCGCGTGCCTTGCGTTCCTTCTCCTCCTTGTCCTTCTGCTGCTGTTCGGCCACTTCCTTGGCCTTGACCGAACAGGTTTCGATCATCTGCGCCGCCGCTTCCGGGGAGATCTCGAGTTCCTCGCTGATCACCTCGGCACCGACCTCCTCGATGTCGAAGACGCTGACCATGCCCAAGGCGGCCAGTTTGTCGGCCATCTGCTCGGTGATGCCCTCGACCGACTGGACGGTCGAGTACATGATCTCGAGGCCCTTGCGGAACTCGTCGGGCGTCAGGATGTCGACGTCCCAGCCGGTGAGTCGGGCGGCCAGACGCACGTTCTGGCCTCGCTTGCCGATCGCCAGGCTCAACTGGTCGTCACGGACCACGACCGTCGCGCGGCCGAGTTCGAAGCAGAGGGAGATCTCGGCCACTTCGGCGGGCTTGAGCGCGTTCTGGATGAGGATCTGCGACGACTCGTTCCAACGGACGATGTCGATCTTCTCGCCGTTGAGCTCGTCGACGATGTTCTTGATGCGGCTGCCTCGAACGCCCACGCACGCGCCGACGGCGTCGACCTTGCTGTCGATCGACGACACGGCGATCTTCGTGCGATAGCCGGGCTCGCGGGCCATCGCCTTGATCTCGATGATCTTCTCGGCCACCTCGGGCACTTCGACCTCGAAGAGCTTCTTGATGAAGTCGGGGTTGCCCCGCGAGAGCACGATCTTCACCTGACTGCCCGCGTCGCGGACGTCGAGGATGAGGCACCGCACGCGATCGCCCGCGGCGAACTGCTCCCCGGGGATCTGCTCGCTGCGGGGCATGAAGCCTTCCGCGCGGTCGATGGTGACGACAAGGCTGCCGCCCTCGTACCGCTGCGCCGTGCCGGTGACGATCTCCCCGATCCGCTTCGAGAACTCCTCGAGGATGCTCGTCCGCTCGTCGTCGCGGAACTTCTGGATCATCACCTGCTTGAAGGTCTGGGCGGCGATGCGACCGAAGGCCACCGGGGGCATGTCGAGGGGTTCGCCGTGACGCGTCATCTGGAAGACGCCGCCCACCGGGTCGAGCCTGCAGTCGAACTCTTCGGTGTCGAGCGTGTTGAAGTACTTGCGGGCGGCCGAGATCATGGCCTGCTCGAGGTCGCGGATCAGCACGGACTTGTCGATGTTCCGCTCGCGGGCGATCCCGTCGAGGATCTGCATCATTTCCTTGGTGTTCATCTGGTCCTGACCTTTTCTGCCTGCATGCCGGCGCTGGATGTCTGGATGTCGAGAGTCTGGATGTCGAGACGAGTGGCGGGAACCGGGACTGACGGGCGATGGGGCGATCGTGCCCACCTCGCCACGGGAAAAACGAAAGAACCACAAGCCTGGCCTGTGGTTCCCGCCACGCCTCGCGCCCGAACGCCGCCTCCCCGGGGCCGCTCGCGAGGCCGACTCGTGCGTTGCACGCGTCGATCACGACATGAGCGTCCCCTGCGGGATTCGGCCCGGACACCACGCGCGTCGAAGCCGACGCGACTGTCGTGCCGTGGTCCGGTTAGAGGACATGGGTGGGAACCATGAAGGACATGTTGTTGCTCTCTCGGAGCCCCCCGGCCGGTGACACACCGTCCGAAGAAGCCCCGACGCTTCGGAGAATGATAGGGATGGCGACTCGCCGGATCAAACCGGCCCGGTCGCCCCTCTCCCCCGATCCGGTGGAACCCGAAGGAGCGGGCCGCTCGGTTCGCCTTTCGTACGAACCGCCGTCGATGGGCGGCCTGTCGCCGGAGGTACCATCGGCCGTGAAGACCATGGACGTCAAGTGGATCGGCCCGTGCTCGTACGACGACGGCTATGCCATGCAGGTCGCACGCGTCGACGAGGTGGTCGCCGCTCGCGATCATGGAGGCGATCAGGGCACCATTCACCTCCTTGAGCATTCGCCCGCGGTCATCACCATCTCTCGGCGGCGGGAAGCCGCCTCGCACCTGCTCGCACTCCCCGATCGCTTGGCCGCGGACGGCATCGAAGTCCGTGAGACCGACCGGGGCGGCGACATCACGTACCACGGCCCCGGCCAGTTGGTTGCCTATCCGAACCTGGATCTCAACATCTTCAATCTCGGCCTGCACGACTACATGCGACTGCTCGAGGAGGCGGTGATCAGGGCGTGTGCAGGGTGGGGGATTCACGCCGAACGAGATCCCGCCGCCACCGGGGTCTGGGTCGGCGGCTCCAAACTCTCCGCCATGGGCGTTCGCGTCCGCAAGTGGGTGTCCATGCACGGGCTGGCGATCAATGTCAGCACGAACCTGCGGCACTTTGATCACATCGTCCCCTGCGGCTTGGCCGGCCGTGGCGTGACGTCGCTGCACGCCCTGCTCGGGGATGCGGCCCCCGGCGTGCGAGAGGCCGGCGAACGGATCGCGGGCGAACTCAAGGCGATGTTGCTGGAGCGGGCGGAACTGGTGGCGGCCCGTCGACGCGAGCCGGGCACTTCCTGAACGACACGAGGGCGGACCCTGCGGGCCCGCCCTCGTGCATGGATTCCATTCACTGAACGTGCGGCAGGCTCAGCAGCCGCCCTGCTCCCACACTGCGAAGAACGCCTCGATGTCGGAGCCGTCGACGCCGCCGTCCTGGTTCACGTCCGAGCAGCCCGCCGCCGCTTCCCAGTCGGCGAAGAACCCGCCCACGTCGGAACCGTCGACGCCGCCGTCGGCGTTGTAGTCCGCGGCACAGCCGCAGATGCTCACGCCCGGGCAGATCGAGGCGGGCGTGGAGCTGTTGCGGGGCAGTTGCAGCGCCAGCACGACATCGAAGTCGATGGCGTTCTGGTTGGTGTCCTGGCAGCCGTTGTTCTTGCGGACGGCCACGAGGGTGTTGCTCAGCGCCGCGGTCGGCGCCACGCCCTCGAACGACTGTGCGAGCTGTCCGTAGCCGACGAGGTCGACCACGTCGGGGCGGTCGTAGTCGGTGCCCACGAGCACCGTCGAGGCGACGAGCACGACGCGACCGAAGCTGCTCTCCATGCCGAAGGCCGTGGCGGGCGTGAAGTCCGCGGCGGGCAGCACGGCGCCCGTGGGCGAGAGCTGGTTGGTGACGATGAGCCGATATTCGCCGGGGTTGATCACGCCGCTGAGGAACGCGATGCGGTTGTCGAAGCCCTGATCAGTGACGCGGGCCGACTGGAAGCTCCAGCCGGTGAGGTCGACAGGCGTGCCCGACCGGTTGAAGATCTCGGCGAAGTCGCCGTTGAAGCCCGAGCCGCTGTTGCCGCCGCCGCCGTACACCTGCGAGATGACGATGCCCGTGTTGTTGGGTTCGCACACGGCCACGGCGAAGGGCAGGCGGCTGACGTCCGAGCGGCCCTGCTGATCGGAGGTGGTGAAGACGATCGTGCGTTGACCCTGCGGAGCGCCGGGAGGCACGGTGTACGTGGCGGAGAAGACGCCGTCGCCGGGGGTCTGGTCTCCGCCGGTGCCGTTGTCGCGAAGCACGACCGGCACGGAACTGCCGGCGATCTCGGCGACGTTGGCGGTCACCGCGATGCCGGTGCTGGTGGAACCGGGGACGACGGCCACGCGGAGCACGACATCGGTGCCGCCGCAGGCGGCGGCGACGTTGGAGGACGGGGTGCCCGCGAGGAATCCGTTGCTGGCGCGGTTGCGGGGCATGGGGGTGCCGATGGTGAAGTCGTTGAAGTTCTGGTTGGTGTCCTGCGTGCCGCCGGACTTGCGGGTGGCCGAGGTGTTGTTGGCGGTGGTGGGGGTGGGGGCGACGCCCTCGAAGGAGATGGCGGCGGTGCCGTAGCCGACGAAGTCCTCGATGTCGACGCGGGCGTAGTTGGTGCCCAGAAGGCTTGTCGAGCGAACAAGCGCGACCCGGCCGCCGGTGTTGCCCATGCCCCCGAAGCCGGGCAACTGGGCGAAGTCGGGCGTGGGGAGGGGGCCGAAGCCCGGGACGGGGTCGCTCATGCGGACGAGCATGGCCTGGCCGGGGCGGATGACCCCGGCGAGGTTGACGCGGTCCTCGACGTTGTCGAAGCCCGTGACCTTGCCTGGGCTGGTGTACTGGACGGACCAACCGGTGAGGTCGACGACCTGCGACGAACGGTTGAGGATTTCGACGAAGTCGGCGTCATAGGGGGCGTCCTGGCTGGGGGTGGCGCCGAGGTTGCCGCCGCCGCCGAAGACCTGACTGATGACGATGCGGGCGGCGGAGTTGTTGGAGCAGTCACCGACGGCGACGTCGACGGAAGCCGACGCCGAGCGGCCCTGGGCGTCGGCGATGGCGACGGGGACGGTGGCGCTGCCCAGCGGGCGTCCCGCGGGCACGGTGGCGACATAGGTGAAGAGGCCGTCACCGGCGAACTGATCGCCGTTGGTGCCGTTGTCGAAGAAAGGCTGGGCGGCGGCCAGGCCAAGTCCGGCGAGGTTGCCGGTGACAGTCATGCCCGTGCTCGGAGGGGCCGCGCCGGCGACGGTCGACACGGTGAAGGTCAACTGGCCGCCCGAGGAGCAGACGGCGGGGGAATCGACGGCGGCGGTGCCGGCGGGGGGGACGGGGCCGATGGGCGTGCCCGTGAAAGCGACCTTGTCGAAGCGCCAGTTGCCCGAGGCGTTGTTGTACTGCCCGCCCGAAGCGCCCGTGTACGCGAAGCCCTGCGTCCACGAATAGGCGGGAGCGGGGTCGAAGGTCGACACCAGGCGAACACGGAAGTTGGGATTGTTGTTGACGCCGGGCACCGAGGAGAAGTCGACGGTGGTGCCGTTCACCCATCCGTTGGTCGCGCTGACGCGTACGGGGCCGATGTTGTTCCACGTGGCGCCCGCGTCGGTCGAGTAGCGGACCTGCATGTGGCGGACGCCCTGATTGGTCGTGAACCAGTCGAAGGAGAAGGAGACGCCCGTGTAGTTCACGGTGCTGACGGCGAACTCCGCGCCTTGCGTGTATTGCGGCGCGAAGATGCTCCAGCCGATGCCGGCGTTGGCGAGCGTGGTGTCGAAGCTGCCCCGGACGCGCCAACACTGGTTGGGCGAGGAGGCCGTGTCGGAACTCGCGCCCGCCGAAGGCGTGTCGCACATGGTGAAGGAGCCGGTTCGCTGCGGGCTCGTGAAGAAGGTGTAGTTGTTGGTCATCCCCAGCGGCGAGGCGACGCCCCGGCCCGTGCTGGGCGCGGGGTTGTTGAGGATCTGCCCCGACGGGAACGAGTTGAAGTTCCATTCGGTGAAGACGATGGGCTGGGCGGCGCAAAGACCCGCGAGTGACGCGAGCGCAACGGGGGCGAGGTGAATGTGACGCATGATCTCCGGATCCTCTCTGTCTGCCGTGCGAGGCGCGGGGAACGCCCCCGTGCTCGCGAAGGTGCTGCTGTCGGTTCGACCCCGGACGCCGGGAGGCGTCGGCGGGCCCTTTCGAATCGCTGTCAGAACGCCAGGCCGTCGCGGTTCAGCCAGCCGCCGTAGACCTTGGGCTCGAGCTCGTCGTAGACGAGCGTGTTGATGCCGTTGACGATGCCCTGCCGGTGGCCGAACGCGCCGTCGGCGTTGGTGTCCCTGAAGAGTTCGACGTGACCGTCGGCGAACCCGATCTGCCCGTACAGGCGGTCGTTGCCCAGCGAGTTGCGGGTGCGGGCGCGACCGTGGGCGGCGCCGAAGTCCGTGAAGTTCTGCCGGCCCCACACCGCGCCGTACGGCGCGATCACCGACTGGATCGGCCCATCGCCCAGCGCCTTGGCTCCGGGGGTGGTGGTGCCGTCGGGCAGGAGCACCATGTCGGGATTCGCCGACACGTCCGCCGTCGCGTCGCCGAAGAGCGGCACCCGGGACGCGCTGGCTGCGCCGAGAATCTGGCTCTCCTTCAGCGGCCCTTGCACGTAGCGGATGTCCTTGGGGTCGGGCGCCCGCGTCGGGAACATCGACGTGGTGGCCGTATAGCCCATGAACCACGACTGGCAGTAGTTCGTGTTGTACCCGCGCTTGATGAGGTCGGTCAGTTCATCCTGCGAGAACGCCGCGTAGCCGTTCGAGTTCGCGCGATTCACGTTGAGGTTCTGGCTCGCCCGAGAGGCGTTGCTCGGGCAGAGGAACTTGCCCGGCACCGAATAGCCGCCGTTGAGGTGCGAGGCGACCCATCCCACCTCGTCGAAGCGGCCGTAGCCGCTCTTGCGTCGGTTGTCGAAGGGCCCGGTGGAGAAGAGCCCCTTGTGATCCGTCGCGTACGCCACGCTCGACACGGCCAGTTGCCGCACGTTCGACCCGCACACCGTCGTGCGGGCCGTGTCGCGAGCGCTCGCCAACGACGGCAGCATGATGCTGATCAGGAGCGCGATGACCGCGATCACGACCAGGAGTTCGATGAGCGTGAAGGCGGGGACGTGGCGGTGGCGGCGTGTGGTGTTCATGGCGGGGAGGCGTTCCTGACCCAATGAGGCAGGAAACCATACCTGACCCCCCGGCCGCCACTGTTAAGACCGCGTTCAAGTTGTGTTCTTGCCGAGCCATGGTTCCGTGAAGGCAAAAGGCCTCGCGGCGACGCCGCGAGGCCTTCCAAGGTGTCCCGACCGTTGCATCTCCCCGACCCGCTCAGCAGCCCCCCGCCTCCCACAGCAGGAAGAAGGCCTCGATGTCGCTACCGTCGATGCCGCCGTCCTGATTGACGTCGGCGCACCCGCCGCTGGCCTCCCAGTCGATGAAGAAGCCCTCGATGTCGGCTCCGTCGACCCCGCCGTCGGCGTTGTAGTCGGCGGCACACCCGCACGGCGCGGGCGGTGCCTCTTGGACACACGAGATGTCGTCCCAGAAGATCGTCCCCGAACTGGCGACGTTGCCGAAGCCGAAGCGGCCAATGGTGATCTTGATGTGGTCCGGATAGGGCGGGATCGAGAAGTAGCCCTGGTCCTGATTGAAGAGCACCTGCTCCCGGATGTTCTGGATCGACCAGCGGATTTCGTAGTATCGCCACTGGTCGTCGGTATGGCCCTCGATGAGCCACGCGGGGTTCGCGCCGTCCATGGGATCAAGCGTGGCGTAATCCTGGTTGCCGCGCTTGACGTTGAGCTTGATGAAGCAGCGGTCGCCGGTGATGGGGGCCGAGGAGGGGATGTAGTACCAGCCGCTGACGACGATGTCTCCGCCGTTGACGTAATCGAAGACCGGGTCGTAGAAGGGGAAGCCCGGGACGGTGAAGTTCCGCCAGTCCGTGGTCATGCCCCGAAACGCGCTGTTCCCAGGGGTCGAGAGCGAAATCGAGGCCGTGCCCGTCCTGGCCACGGCCGGGGGCGAGAAGGCGTCGCCGATCACGCGCCGCTTCGAATCCGTCGGGTTCGACAGGTTGTGCCAACCCACCGGATCGCCCGCCGAACTGAACTGATCTCGCTGCTCGAAGCTGGGATTGCTCACGCAGTTGGTCGGCAGCGGGCACGGGGTCTGGGCATGGGCCGTCAGGCACGCGACACCCGTGGTGGCGGCTCCCGCCAAGGCATACATCGTTGACTTCATCGCAAGGCTCCTCTCGTCTCGACTCCGGTGGCTCCGCCCCCGACGCCCGCCATCGTACGAGCGAAGGACCGGACGCCGTCGGAACGAGCTCTCGGACTTTCAAGGCATGAAAGCGATTACATTATGGCGACCCCGCGAGGTAAGTGCAAGAGGGGAACGTCATTTCCGGTCCCGAACGACTTTCGAATCATCGCCGTCGACCCGGGCGGCCCTCGTGGCTATCGTGTGGGTGAAAGCGTTTACAGTCCCTCACCAGTTTCCCTCGGTCGGCCACCCATGCACGTTCCACAGTTCGCTCCATCGCTCGCCAACCGGTTCGGACACTTCGAGCAAGGCGGCAGGGCCTTCCGGATCACCGACCCCCGCACCCCCATGCCCTGGGTCAACGTGATCTGCACCGGTCGCTATGGCCTGGTCGTCAGCCAGAATGGCGGCGGGTTCTCGTGGTTCGACGACGCCCAGCACAACGTGCTGACCCGCTGGGAGATGGACCTGGTCCGCGACTGTCACGGCAAGTTCCTGTATCTTGCCGATCTCGACGCGGAGGACCTCTGGTCCCTCTCCCCGCAACCGTGCATGAAGCCCTACGACGCTTTTTCGTGCGTGCACGAGGTCGGCGCGACCACCTTCGAGGCGAGTCGCCGGGGCATCGAGACCACGTGGGGCCTGACCGTCGCCACCGATCGTCACGCCGAGGTGTGGCGGGTTCGAGTCCGCAACGCGGGGACGACGCCGCGGCGGTTGCGGCTGGCCGGTTTCTTCGAGTGGTGCTGCAACGCCGCCCCCGACGCCAAGCGGGAGTTCCATCGCCTCTTCTTCGACATCGAGCGAGATGCCGCACGCCACGCCATCGTCGCCCGCAAGAACATGTGGGACATCCCGTCCAAGACGCCGGTGGGACGGTGGAACAGGCCGTGGCCGTACGTGGCGGCGTTCGCCGTGGTCTCGGGCACGTTCGACGCACCACTCGCGGCGGCCGACAAGGAACTCTTCCTCGGCAAGTACGGGACGCCGGCGTCGCCGGCGGCGATGCTCGCGTCACGCCCGCCTGAAGGCGGCTTCGGCCGCTTCGGCGATGCCGTGGCGGCGTTGGGCGGCGACTTCACGCTCGCGCCCGGCGAGGTGGCGGAGTTCCACTACGCCCTGTGCATCGGCGATGATCAAGCCGCGGTGAACGACACGCTCGACTCGCTGCGCGTCCCCGGGGCGGCCGCGGCATGCTTTCCCGTCGCCAAGGCCTGGTGGGACAAGTTGCTCGCGCCGACCGAGGTCCAGACCGATCGTCCCGACTTTGACCTCCTGAACAATCACTGGCTTCCCTATCAGGCCGTGAGCGGGCGGTTGTGGGGCCGAACGGGCTACTACCAGCAGAGCGGCGCGTTCGGGTTCAGGGACCAACTGCAGGACAGCCAAGTCTGGTTGCCGCTCGACCCGGGGGGTTGCCGCCGCCAGATCCTGCTCCACGCCTCGAGGCAGTTCGTCGACGGGAGCGTCCATCATTGGTGGCACGCGTTGGCCGACTTCGGCAATCACACCAAGTGCAGCGACGACTACCTCTGGCTGGCCTTCGTCACGGCGTCCTACGTGCGGGAGACCGGCGATGCGTCGATCCTCGAGGAGTTGGTGCCATTCGTCGATGATCCGACGCCCCAGCCCCTTCGCGAGCACTGCCGACGTTCGATCGCCAGGGCCTTTGCGCGGACGAGTGCGCGAGGGCTGCCCTACATCGGCAGTTGCGACTGGAACGACGGCCTGTCGGCGATGGGCATCGAGGAGCGGGGCGAGAGCGTGTGGGTCGCGATGTTCCTGTGCGTCATCCTCGCCGACTGGGAACGAATCCTCGGTCGCCCGCAGGACGCGGCCTTGCGGGAGGAATATCGCCGCACCCGCATGGCCTACGCCGCCGCCGTGAACGCGCACGCGTGGGACGCCGAGGGCTACTACCGATACGGCACCAAGGACGACGGCACGTGGATCGGCGCCTCGTCGGCTGCGGAGGGACGGATTCACCTCAATGCCCAGACCTGGGCCATCCTGGCCGACATCGCTCCGCCCGATCGTGCCGCGGACGCGTGGTCGGCCGTGAAGGAGCGGCTCTTCACCGACTATGGGCCACTGCTCCTCCACCCCGCGTACACCACGCCGGACGCGACCATCGGGTACGTGACCCGTTACGCCCCGGGCAGTCGGGAGAACGGCGGCGTGTACATGCACGCGGCGACGTGGGCCCTCGCGGCCGCGTGCCGCATGAAGGATCAGGCCGCGGTGGAGCGGATCTGGGATGGCATCTCCCCGCCGGTCCGAGCGGGCGACGCGGTCGCGTATCACGCCGAGCCCTATGTCGTCCCCGGCAACGTCGACGGCCCCTTGTCGGACAAGCCCGGGCGGGCGGGCTGGACGTGGTACACGGGGTCGGCCGCGTGGCTGAACCGCGTGAGCCTGGAGTGGATCGTCGGCATCCGTCCCCGATGGGACGGGCTGCTCATCGATCCCTGCCCGCCTCGGTCGCTTGGGCGTGTGAAGGTTTCGCGACGCTTCCGCGGCGTGCTCGTGGAAGTGAGCTTCGATGCCGCCGCGAGCGACGTGACGCGACAGGCCGTGCTCGTGGTCGATGGCGTTCGGCGATCCGGGCCGAGTCTCATCGGCTTTGCGGACATTGAGCGGGCTCGAGCCCAAGGGCGGAACCTGCGGGTGGAAGTGTTGTGGGAGGCAGCGACGGTGGCGCCGGATCTCGAGGTGAAGGCCGCGCGACCGCTGGGAGTGTGAACGGCGGTCGATGCGACCGTCGAGCGTCGATGACGTACGATCGTGAACGTCGGTGGAGACATTTCCATGAATCGCATGAAGCGAGTGACAACGACGGGGCGAGCCATTCGACACGGCGCGGGCCGGCGTGCCGCGTTCACGCTCATCGAGTTGCTCGTCGTGATCGCCATCATCGGACTGCTGTTGAGCTTGTTGCTCCCGTCGCTCGGCGGTGCCCGCCGCACGATGTGGAACACGCTCTGCAAGAACACGCTGCGGCAGATCGGGCTGGGGCTGACGTCATACTTCAATGACCAGAAGGACCCGACGTTTCCCGATCTGCGGGTGCCGCCGTACGAGGGGTTCTACTTCCACGTGCGGATGGTCGACGTGCTGGATCCGTATCTCGGCGGCGCGGGGAGCAAGGCCTTCGAATGTGCCGCGGCCAAGGGGCTGTCGTCGGTGCGAACGCCGGCCAACATCGAGTACCTCCAGGCGGGGAGCCGGATCTACTCGCTGCCGGTGCAGTCGGAGACAGGGCCGCTGCGGCTCTTCACCGACTACAACGAGGCGGCGGCCAAGTACACCGAGTACTGGTTCAACGACTTCCCGGCGGTCAATCTTCGGTCGGGCGTGGCCAAGGGCGTGGCGGGGCAGAAGCTTCGGCTCATCCGGCGGCCGGACTGGGCGGTCTTCGCCATCGATGCGCTCGACGAGTTTCCCCGGCACGCCTCAAAGGCCAACACCGGACGGCAGGACCAAGGCCGCAACAACCTGCTGATGGGCGACATGTCGGTGCGGGACATGGCCTTCGAGGACTACTACCTCGCGTATGACCCGCTCGGGGCCGGGCCTCGGTTTTGGGACTGGGGACACAACTACAACCGCAACAACTGACCGCCCGCGGGGGTGCAGTGGTTGCACGGGAGCATCGCCGTGCGGGAACACCTGAAGAAGCATCCGATGCTGGGCTGGGGGCTGTGCCTCGTGCTGCTCGGCGTGATGGCGTGGCTGTGGCTCGGCCGCGGAGGGGGCGAGTCGCCCCTCTCGACCGAGCGGATGCAGGAGATGGTGACCATCAAGTACGCGGACACCGGCGAGACGGCCCAGATGCCTCGCGGCAGATTCGAGAAGATGCTCCGGGACGCGGGCACCAAACTCGATCCGCTCCAAGGACTGACCAACCCCAAGACGGGCAAGCCCACTGGATTCCTCTTCGACCAGCAGGAGTGGGAGCAGGCGATCTCGCGGGTCAATGAGCAGATCGACCGGGCCAGGGCGAAGTTGCCCGAGGATGTCCGAAAGACGCTGGACGACGCGCCCGGCCGACTCCCGGCGGGTCCGGATCCGTCGGGGGGGAATTCCGGCGGTTCGGGCGACGCACAGAGTGGGGCCGGGCAGGGCGGCGACTCGAGCGTGCCTACGAATCCCCGTTGAGTTCCACCCCATCCATCGCCAACGTGACACGCCGAGCCGCGGTGGGGGGCTTGGCCGCCGCCGCCTTGGGCTTTGTCGCCTTCGGTCCTCGCGGCGGGAAGGAACGGACCGACGGGCGGGTGGTGCTCGACTACTGGGAGAAGTGGACCGGCCTTGAAGGCCGGGCGATGATCACGATCGTCGACGAGTTCAATGCCTCCCAAGACCGCATTTTCGTCAGGTACTTCTCCACCAGCGGCATCGACCAGAAGACGAAGGTGGCCATCGCCGGGGGTGATCCGCCGGACATCGTCGGCCTCTGGAACCCCAATGTGGCCGGGTTCGCCGCCTCCGGGGCGATTCTCCCGCTGTCGGACATCGCCGGGCGTCCCGAGCACGCCATCCGCCTCGATCGCTATGCCGAGGCGATGCGGCCCATGATGGAGTATCGGGGCAAGGTGTGGGCAGCCGTCCACACGGGCGGTTCGGTCGCGCTCTATTGCAACCGCGAGCACTTCCGGGCCATCGGCGTCGATCCCGAAACCTCGCTGACGACCATCGCCGACCTCGACCGTGTCAACCACTTGCTCACCGAGGTGGAAGCCGACGGCACCGTGCAGCGCGTGGGCTTCCTCGCCTCCGAGCCGGGGTGGGACAACTACCACTGGGGCACCTTCTTTGGCGGCGAGTTGGTCGACACGGCGTCGAATCGTTCGTTGCTCGGCTCGGTCGAGAACGTCGCGGCGTACGAGTGGGTGCAGCGCAACTCGCAGCGGTTCGGCGACGGCGACGACATCCCCGGAGCGGAGGCCGCCCGCAATGAGCGACTGCGGGCGTCGAGCTTCGGACAACTCCAGAAGTTTCGGTCGGGCTTCGGCAACTACGACTCGCCCCTCAACGCCTTCCTGTCGGGCAAGGTGTCGACGGTCGCGCAAGGGCCGTGGCTTGCCAATGTCATCAAGGCGTACCGGCCGGAGCTCGACTACTGCGTGGTGCCCTTCCCCGTCGCCGCGGGGTTGGTGGATGCCGCCAACCCGCGGGGGCTCGTGAACGCCGACGTCCTCGTGGTGCCCCGCGGCGTGCGCCATCCCGAGGCCTGCATGGAGTTCATCGCCTTCACCCAGACCCAGCGGGCCGTCGAATATCTCAGCACGATCCACTGCAAGAACTCGACCCTCGCCGAGGTGACGCCCGAGTTCCGCGATGGCCACCCGAACCGCGGCTTGGCGACGTTCACGAAGGTGGCGGGCAGTTCCAAGGCCTTCAGGTGCCCCCACACGCCCGCGTGGATGCAGTTCAAGGACGTGTGCGACACCATGTTCGGCGAGGTCTGGACCGGCAAGGACGCCGCGGCGACGCTGGTGGCCGCCGCGAACGTGAAGGCCCAAGACGTGCTCGACGAGTCCGCGGCGGCCGCGCGAAGGAGGGGCCGGGCCTGAGGCCCGCCGACGACCATGCCACCCACCCTCCCCGAATCGGGACTCGAAGGCCGCAACCGGCTCCGCCAGGACTTGGCTGGCTGGTTGTGGGTTTCGCCGTGGGTGGTGGGGTTCGTCGTCTTCATGCTGATCCCCATCGGGATGAGCCTGTACTACTCCTTCACCGACTTCCCGCTGCTCGAGGGCGCACTCTGGGTGGGCACGGACAACTACCGCCGCCTGCTGCAGGACGCCGACTTCTGGCTGACGCTCAAGAACACGGTGATCTTCGTGGCGGTGTCGATCCCGCTGTGCACGGTCATCTCGATCGTCCTTGCGGCCCTGCTCAACCGGGCGAGGGGGCGGGACTTCTTCCAGGCGGCGATCTTCCTGCCGTCGCTCGTGCCATTGGCGGCGGGCGCGATCATCTTCAGTTGGCTCTTCAACGGCGAGTACGGGTTGGTGAATCGCGCGCTCGCGCTGGTGGGCATCGACGGGCCGCCTTGGCTGCTCGACCGCAACCTCGCCTTGCCCGCGGTGATCATCGTGGGGGTGTGGGGGATCGGGCAGGCGGTGGTGCTGTACGTGGCGGCGATGCAGGACGTGCCCGAGCAGTTGTACGAGGCGGCCGACCTCGATGGCATGGGCCCGTTCGGCAAGTTCTGGAACGTCACGCTGCCGATGATCTCGCCGGTCATCCTCTTCAACGTCATCACGATGAGCATCGGAGCCTTTCAGGCCTTCATCGTCCCCTTCATGCTCTTCGACCGCGTGAAGGGTGGGCCCGACCGGGTCGCCTACTTCTCGACGCACTACCTCTTCGACAACGCCTTCGCCTTCGACCGCATGGGCTACGCCAGCGCGTTGGCGTGGGTGCAACTGCTGATCGTGCTCGCCTTCACCGGCGTGGTCTTCCTCGTCAGCCGCAAGCTGGTCTTCTATCGTGGTTCCTGAGTCGCCCATGGCCGCCGACACCTCCAACGCCGGTTCCGCCTCCTCCCGCGACTCGCGGGCCACGCGGTGGTCCGCCCATGCGATCCTCGTGGCCGTGGCCATCCTGTGGTTGGCCCCGCTCGCGTGGATGGTCATCACCTCGATGAAGCCCGCCGACCAGGCGGCTTCGGCCTCGCTGCGGCTGCTTCCCGACCCCGCCTCCTCGACGCTCTCGCAGGTCGCGGAGAACTACACCGGCGTCTGGAACGACGAGTCGGTGCAGTTCCCGATCTACCTCCGCAACACGCTCATCATCGCGATCCTGTCGGTGGTCGGCATGACCCTCAGCAGCGCGATGGTGGCCTATGGGTTCGCACGCATCCCATTCCGCGGCCGGGGGCCCTTCTTCGCCCTGACACTCGCCACCATGATGATCCCCTTCCCGGTCATCATGGGGCCGCTGTACGTCCTCTTCGGTCACTTCGGCTGGATCGGCAGTCTCAAACCCCTCTGGGTGCCCGCGTGGTTCGGCGGTGCGTTCAACATCTTCCTGCTCCGCCAGTTCTACATGGGGCTTCCCAAGGAACTCGACGAGGCCGCCCGGCTCGACGGATGCTCTCACTGGGGCATCTTCTGGCGGATCATCGTGCCCCTCTCGCGGCCCGCCTTGGCCGTCGTGGCGTTGTTCCACTTCATCTACGTGTGGAACGACTTCCTCGCGCCGATGATCTTCCTGACCCACCGCGACGACTTCACGCTCGCCCTGGGCCTGCAGATGTACCAGAGCAAGTCCGGCAACACGCCGTGGAACCTGCTCATGGCCGCGGGCACCATGGTCGTCGCGCCCGTCGTGGTGCTCTTCTTCCTGGCCCAGCGATCTTTCGTCCGTGGCATCGCCGCGGGCGGCGGCCGCGAGTGAGCCGCGTCAGCGCCAGCGAAGGAATCCCACCGGCAGTTCAGTCGCGCCCCTGGTCGCCACGTCCGCCGCGGCGGCCCCGATCGCGGGCGAAAGCTTGAAGCCGTGCCCCGAACACGCCGACACGACGACCACCCGCGGCTCCTGCGGATGCTTGTCGACGAGGAAGTGCTGGTCGGGCGTGTTGGTGTACATGCACACCTTGGCGTCGAGCAAGGTGCCCGCGGGATCGACCGCCGAGGGAATCCGATCACGCAGGAAGTGGACCAACTCTTGCACCTCGTCGGGCCTCACGGTTCGATCGAGTTGCTCGGGATCGGCCGCGTCGCCCTGCTTGTGCAGTGCGAGCTTGAAGCCCGCGCCGCCCAGTGGCGAACAATCCGCGGGAAGCGTCTCGAACATCGGAAATCCATAGTGCGCGGACCCATCGGGCTCACTCACGGCCCACGCGGGCATGGTGCCGGCTTCGAGGGTGCCCGGATCCGCCGGCCGAAACCACGCCAGCACCTGTCGGGTCACGCGGAGCGTGCCGGCAAGTTGGGGCACCAGTCCGGAGGCCCACGCACCAGCGGCGACGATCAACGCATCGACCTTGAAGCGACGACGGTCCGTGGCGATGTTGATCCCGTCCGACGCGCTCGTCCAGTCGAGCAGGCGTTCGTTCCGGTGGACAGTCGCCCCGAGCGTCGATGCGACGGCGAGTTGCGCCGCGATCGCCTCCTCGGGAAAGAGCACGCCCGTGGTGGGTTCGTGAAAGCCCACCTCGTCGTCACGCAGACGGAACTGGGGATAGCGATCCGCGACCATCGAGCGGGAGAGCACCTCGTGAGCGAGTGTGTGCTTCACCGCACTCTGACGTGAGCCCTCGATGAAGGGATCGCTGGGCGTGCCGACATACAGCCCGCCGGTGATGCGGAGAATGGGCCGGGCCCACTGCGACTGGAGCGTGGCCCACAGGGCGTACGACTCGCGGAGCAATGGCACGTAGTCGGGGTGCTCGTAATAGCACAGCCGGATGAGGCGGGAGAGGCCGTGCGACGACCCGCGGTCGTGGGGAGGCGAAAACCGATCGATGCCTTCACAGGTGATGCCGCGGCGGGCCAACGCCAACAGCGTGGCGGCTCCCGCCGCTCCGAGTCCGACCACCAACACGCGAGGCGAGGCTCCCATGTCCGGAGCGTACCCGCCGCGGGCGGCTCACGTCACCGGGTTCACCGTCGCCGTCGGGCGAAGGCGATCGCCGCCACGCCGAGCAAGGCCGTCGGGCCCGGGGCCGGGATGGGCGTCGTGATCACCGCGCCGTAGATGTCGGCCCGCACGCCGCCGATCATGATGCCCAGCGAGTTGGGCAGGCCGTTGGCCCCTTGGATCAGGTTTCCGACGAGGTTCTGCCCGGGCCAGTTGTGGAGGGCGTTGACGTTGTCCGCCGGGTCGTTGAACGCGATGGTCAGGGCGTTGGCGTTGTACCCGGTCATCGCGAGTGCGTGGCCCATGGGGCCGTTCTCGTTGGTCGGGTCGTAGGGGTTGGGCACCTCATAGCCCCCTGGCGCCCCGTTGGGCCACGACACCGCGAGGATCACGCCCGACCCGCCGGACAGGGCTGCTTGCAGCGCGCCGAAGAAGTTCTGCCCCGATGGGGCGGCGAAGTTGGCTCGAAGCAGAGCCACCGTGGTCCAGTTGGCGTTGCCCGCCATGCCGTCGTTGGTCTCGAGGAACTGGTCGAGCCCGTTGGCACAGCCGTTGAGCGTCGTGCCGCCGTTGGGCGTGGTGCCCATGAGTTGGGCCAGCGAGCCGGCGGCGGGGGGCACGCCGCCGATGATGGCGTCGACGCCGTTGTCGGCGGCGACGCCCGGTCCCATGGGGTTGCCCTGCCGCAAGGCGGGGTACGTGCCCGAGAAGGCGTAGACCCAATCCGCGGCCGCCACGGGAGCGCAGTAGTTGCTCCACCCGGCGTTGTGGTTCTGCGAGAAGTCGGGGACGTTGTTGACCTGGAACTGCCCGGGCTGAGCGAGCGACGGGGAGGACGCGACGGCAAGTGCGGCCGCGAACACGATCGAACTCGCCCACGACACGACGGACGGCTCGGAACGATGGACTGCAGGCATGGCCATGGCGTATCTCCCTTCGCCCTCGTCGCGGCCCGCAACGGCGGTCCGTGTGGAGGGCGGTCAGGTTGGATCACCAAGCATCGCAAGACGTCGTGAAGTGGACCACGGGGAAGGTTCCCCGATCAGCAGCCGCCGTTCTCCCATGCCGTGAAGAAGGTCGAGATGTCGTCGCCGTCGACACCGCCGTCGCCGTTGGTGTCGGCCATCATGTCGCCGTTCTCCCAAGCCGCGAAGAAGGCGATGATGTCGTCGCCGTCGATGCCGCCGTCGCAGTTGAAGTCGGCGGGGCAATGGAGGACGGGGAAGAGGCCGGTCATGACACTGTTGCACGGTCCCGAGATGACGCAGTAGTACCAGTCGCCGTCGCCAGGCGTGAATCCCGAGATCTGGAGCGTGTCGGACTGGGCGCCGGTGACGATCGAACCGGTGGGCTGGAGGCCATCGGAGATCACGCCCCTGTTCCACGATCGCCAACTGAAGGACGGCGTGCCGATGTTGCCGCCGCCGAGCGTGATCGGCAGGACGACGGTGCCTCCGGGGCAGACGGTGGAGGCGAAGGATTCGCCCCTGACATGGAACGGGTCGGCCGGCGACAGGCGAGCGGCTCGGGACACGACCGTGTTGCACAGGCCGAAGACCACGCACCGATAGGCGGTGAAGTCGTCTCCGCACGGCCTGGTGATGGTGAGCGTGGGGGTGTTGGTTCCCGAGAAGGAGCTGATCCAGTTCGGGCTCGGACCGTCGTACAGGTCGAAGTAGTCTCCGTTCAGGTCGTTGCGTTTCTGCCACCGATAGGTGGCGCCCGCGGTGGGCGACGCGCCCACGGAGAACTGCGCGGTGCCGTTGCAGTCGCCGCACGCGACCGTCGAGACCGGAGTGGCGACGATCGATGTCGTTCCGACGATCGATACCAGGACCCGGTCGGTGGACTGGTAGCTCGCCATGCCGCAGACCGAATCCATGACGAGACAGCGATAGCGGTTGGAGTCCGCCGCCTGCGCGTTGATGATGGTCAGCGTGCTCGAGGAGGTTCCCGAGAAGGTCGATCCGAAGCCGGTGGGGCCGTCGACAATGTCCTGGTAGACGTTGGGGAACGGGGGAACGAGCCGTTGCCACTGGTAGATCAGCGACCCGGCTCCGGGCGTGGCGGCGACGGTCAGCGAAGCGGCGCTGCCGATGCACGCGGCCGTCGGCACTGGCTGGCTGTTGATCGTCGGGGCCGTGCCGACGATCGTGACCATCACTCGGTCGCTCGCCGTGTAGTTGGCCGCCCCGCACACCGAGTTCATGACGATGCATCGATAGCGGTTGGTGTCGCCCGCTTGCGAGTTGTTGATGTTCAGGCTGTTGGTGGTGGTGCCCGAAAAGGTCGATCCGAAGCCGGTGGGGCCGTCGATGATGTCCTCGTACACGTTCGGGAAGGGGTTGACGCGACGTTGCCACTGGTAGAGCGTCGTGCCGATCCCCGGCGTGGCGGCGACGGTCAGCACGGTGGTGCCCCCCGCGCACGCGTTGGTCGGCACGGGCTGGGTGGTGATGGTGGGCGAAGCCGTGCTGACCACCACGGTCTGCGCCGGCCCCATGACGGGGGCGGCGCCCTGCACCGTCACCTCCAACGCATAGACACCCGCCTCGCTCGCGGTGAGACTGGAGAAGGTGAGTGCCTGCGAGAGGGTGCCGGTGATCATCGCGCCGCTGGGCTGGAGCCCCTCGGTGACCGGAACGCCGGCCTTGAACCAACGCCACTGGTGGCCGGAGCCGCCCGTCGAGCCGCTGCCGTTGCCGCTGAAGGTGATCGTGAGCGTCGCGTTGACGCATGAAGTCCACGTGCCGGGCACGCCCACGATGCTGGCGACGTTCAGCCCGCGCACCACCCACCCTCGGGGCTCTCCGTTGAACAGGCCCATCCCGCCGAAGGCCGTGCCGTTGCCGTTCACGGCGGTGCAGTCGCTGAGGTGCCAGCCCGTGAGGTTGACCCCTCGTGCCTGCAGGTGCTGGGCGAGCGTCTGGATGCCGTTGCGCGACGTCCACACGGCAGCCCCGAGCCCCGACGAGGAGTTGGCCTGTCCGACCACCACCACGCCGTCCTCGCTCATGTCCCGCACGCGGAAGACCGAACCGCCGGTCATCAGGCCCAGATCCACCATCCCTGAAGCGGATGTCCAGCGGAAACCCCTGTCCGACCCGCCCGGGCGCCACGTGCCCGCGATGATCGAGCCGTTGGTGCTCGTTGCCGTGCCTTCAGCGCTCGATTGACCGGCCAGCGAGCCCAGACTCTGCATGCCCCCGGCGCTCGTCCAGCGGAAGGCGACCGTGCCGCTGGCGCCCGTGACGGTCGAGCCGTCCGGGCTGATGGCTTTGGCGTTCGACCACGACTGTCCTGACACCACTCCCAGATTCGTGCTGCTGCCCGGCGCGAGGTTGTTCCACAGGAACGCCCTCTCGGCTCCGCCCACGCCGCTCACGCCCACCACCAGGTTGCCGTCCGCCGAGATGTCCGCGCCGGTGGCGAACGTGTGCCCGGGGAGCGGGGGAAGCACGGTGTAGCTCAGGGTGAACCCGTTCCACCGGAAGGCCCGCGACCCCGAGAGCGTGCCGCCGTACCCGGCGAGGGCCATGCCGTTGGCGCTGATTGCTTCCGCGTACGAGTTGTACGCGCCGAATGGGAGCAGCCCCATGGTGTAAGTGCCGTTCGCGACCGTCCATCGAAGGGCGAGATCGAGGCCCGACGCATGGTCGGCCCAGCCCGCCGCGGCCGATCCGTCGGAGGAAATGCCCTCGACGCTCGAAAAGGAGCCGCCCGCGTGGGGCGCCACCGCGTGAATGGTCTGAGCCACGGCGGCACCCGCCAGCGAGAGGGTGGTAACGGCGGCGAACAGCGAAGTGCGGTGGTGCATACGCGAAGTCTCCAGGACGCGGGCCGGGAATGATCGGGAGGCCGAAGGACAGTTTAACACAAAGGTGACGCCAATGAAAGGCGGTTCGCTCCGATCGCCTGAACTCCGTGGGTGGCGGGCCCGCTCGCGTCGGGCTTGCTGCAGCGGCCCCGGCGGCCAGCCGATGGGGTCGCCGGGTACCATGGTCCATGAGCACACGGTCTTACGCCGCTGTTTCTCCGACCACGCCCCTCTCGGCGCACGCCATCACGCGGCGCGACCCCCTGCCTTCCGACGTCGAGATCGACATCCTCTTCTGCGGCGTCTGCCACACCGACATCCACTTCACTCGCAACGAATGGGGCGGCACCGTCTACCCCGTCGTCCCCGGGCACGAGATTCTCGGACGCGTCTCGCGGGTGGGCTCGAAGGTGACGAAGTTCAAGGTCGGCGAGTTGGCCGCGGTGGGGTGCCTGGTCGACTCGTGCCGCACGTGCAACCACTGCCAACGCGGGCTCGAGCAGTTCTGCATGGGCGGCTCGGTCTTCACGTACAACGGCCAGGACAAGCACCTGGGCGGCATGACCTACGGCGGGTATTCGGAGCGGGTCGTCGTCGACGAGGCCTTCACGCTCAAGGTGCCCGCCAACCTCGACCCCGCCGC
>JBBAVG010000029.1:42878-45260 GCA_040397805.1 Phycisphaerales bacterium | reverse complement strand
CCCGACAGGTTGATCGTCGACCCCGTCCCCACCGCCGACACCAGGTGTCGCTGAACGGCACTCCAATCGTCATTCCATGCCCCGTTCCAGTTCGTCATCGCCGACGCGTTGATCACCCCGCCCCCAACGGCGGACATGAGAGTCGAGTTTCCGACAATACCCCGGGTGTCATAGACTGGCCCGAGAATCGTACTGGTCGCGCCGCTTCCCACCGAGACTCGCACGCGATCACTGGTGAATGTGGTCGTGCCGGGCTGAGTTGTGAAGGTGGATCCTCCCAACGACTGGTCGACTACTCCCCCGATGCTCGCCAAGCGTTCCACCGTGAGCGAACGTCCAGGGTAGAACTGGAGCGTCGCGTTCGAGCCCAGCGTTAGGTCGGCAAGGACGAGACTGGTGATCAACGCAGGATCGATCCGCACCGTGGCGCCGGCGGGAATCACCGCCGAAAACGAACCGGTCGACGGAACCACGTTCGGATTCCAGTTCAACGGATCGGACCAGTTCTGGTTCCCCGCCGCCCCCGTCCACGTGACCACTGTTTGCCCCTGCACCGCCCCTGCGGCCAAACCGACCAACGCCACCATCGTGTGCAGCACGGCGCATCGTTTGTCCGAACTGTTCATCTCGCTCTCCCTTGGTGTTCGTGTCCTTTCGCCGAACCGCTCGCCGAGCCGGACACACCGGTGCCGCCTTGCTTGCATTCATGAACCATGACGCGGCCGCCGACCTTCGCCCATCACGACTCGTGCGAAGTGCCGTCAAACGCCTTCCGGACGAGTGCTCACGATTTGGCGGGCCGCCGCCGCCGAGCCGCCAACAGTCCCGCCGCCGCTAGAAGAGCCACCGCCCCGGGGCTCGGCAGGTGCAGGTACCCGCCCGCGTACGAGACGACGGTCTGGCCGGGTCCGAAGAGCGAGTTGAGCCAGATCCAGTTGCCGTTCTCGCGGGCGTAGACGTTGATGTTGTCGAGATAGAGGGTCGAGCCCCCGTGCAACGCGAGCGACTCGAACGGGGTGCCCTGGCCCACGCCGAAGAGATACAAGGCCTCGGGCAGGTTTCCGCCTCGGTTGCCGTTGTTGAACAGGTCGAGGAGTTGCAGCGACGCCGCCACGCCGGGAAGGCCGACCTCGATGCGTCCGATGCCAAAGTTGCCGTTGTTGATGGGGTTGATCGGGCCGACGTCCATGCCGCCGACCTCGAACAGGTGCAACCCCGGCGCCTCGAACTTCAGGACGATCTGCGACAGGTTGGCGGCGCCCTCGTCGGAGGTCTGGTTGTACAGATGCTTGCCGATCGTGACCCGCCCCGAGGCAGGCAGGCTTAGCGTGCCCCCGGCGAGAAAGAGGGAGCGGGAGAAGGACACCGATGAGTTCAGGTCTTGCACCGTTACCGCGACGTTGGGCGTGATTGCCAGGTCGCTGAACTCGAAACTGCTCCCCGAACCGGCGGTGAAACGGGCCTGACCGGCCCCGGTGATCGACTGCAGCCGACCGATACGAATCGAACCCCCACTGCCGGCGATGAAGTCGATCCGGTCTTCGCCCCGTGCGGGCGTGGTCAGCGTCTGCACGCCCGAGAGGTCCACCACGCCGCCGTTGCTCGCCGAGATCGTGGTCGCACGGACGAAGCCGTCCGCGTCGTTCCAGCCCAGGTTCAGCGTGCCGATGCTCGACAGGTCCAGGCGGCTCCCCGCCCCGTCCGCGCTGAACACCGTTCTGTCGCCGTAGCGGAACCCCGTCAGTGCGTAGTTGCTGGCCCCGATGTTGCCGGTCGAGACACCGAACTGCCGCCCGCCGGTCACCCAGATGACGCTGTTGTCGATGTTGCTCATCGCACCCGTGGTGAGCGTGCTGCCGGCGCCCAGCCGCAGGAACCCGAAGTTCATCCGGTCCAGCAGCGGGGCGTTGAACACCGACCCGACCGACTGATCGATCCGCGTGGAGACCATGCTGGTGAGCAGCGGGGCGTTGATCGTCGCGCCCTCGCCAAGAATCAGGGCCCGGTTCGGCAGGGTCGTGTCGAGCATGCCGCTCATGCTGTTGTACTGCCAGCTGCTGTTGCTCAGACTCACAGCCGCGGGCAGGTTCAGCGTCCCGCCGACGTCGATCGTCGCCTGCAGGTTGGTCGCCTCCGTGAGCATCGGCAGGTTCTGCACGCCGTTGGTGGGGATCACAAACCTCGCCGAGCCGCCCCCCCCGGTGATCTGCCGCAGGCTGCCGAAGTTGATGCTCCCGCCGTTGCTCAGCACGAAGTCGATGCGGTCTTCAGTCCTAGCCGGCGTGGTGAGCGTCTGCACGCCCGAGAGGTTCACCACGCCGCCGTTACTCGCCGAGATCGTGGTCACGTAGATATCGCCGGTCTGGTCGTTCCAGCCCAGGT
>JBBAVG010000029.1:37105-42778 GCA_040397805.1 Phycisphaerales bacterium | reverse complement strand
GAGGCGGATGAACCCGGAGTTGACCCGCGTCAGCGCCGGGGCCGAGAACGTCGAGCCTGCCGATAGCGAGATCGTCGGGCGGGCGAGAATCGCTCCGTCCAAACTGACCCAGCGCGTGCTGGTTAATGCCTGCAACTGCGGGGCGCTCAGCGTGGAACCCGGGCCCAGGTCGGCCTGCAAGTTGGTCGCGGCCGTCAACTGCGGCAGGCTCTGAGACGAGCCAGCGGCCGGGATGAACCTCGCCGTACCCCCGCCCGTGATCGTCTGCAGCCCCGCGAGATTGATCGAGCCCCCGTTGCCGGTCGTAAAGTCGATGCGGTCTTCGCCCTGTGCCGGCGTGGTCAGCGTCTGCACGCCCGAGAGGTCCACCACCCCGCCGTTGCTCGCCGAGATCGTGGTCACGTAGATATCGCCGGTCTGGTCGTTCCAGCCCAGGTTCAGCGTGCCGATGCTCGACAGGTCAAGGCGGCTCCCGGCGCCGTCGGCGCTGAACAGCGTGCCGTTGCCGTAGCGGAGATTGAAGTTGTACGCGTTGGCCGACACGCTCCCCGTCGACACCCCGAACACCCGCCCGCCCGACACGTGGACCGCCGTGTTGTCGAGGTTCGTCAGCACGCCCGTCGACCATGTGCCGTCGCCGCTGAGGCGGATGAACCCGGAGTTGACCCGCGTCAGCGCCGGGGCCGAGAACGTCGAGTCCGCCGACAGCGAGATCGTCGGGCGGGCCAGCACCCCGCCAAGGGATGTGAACGAAGTGTTTGTCAGGGTCGTGAGCGTCGGAGCGGAAACGCTCGCGCTTGCGCCCACGCCGATGAATGTCCGGCTCGCCGAGACAAGGGCCGGGAAGTTCTGGATGGCGGCTTGGGCGATGTTGAACTGAACTTGATCGTTTCCATTGCCGTTGCCCTGGATCGTCTGCAGGGCGTTGAGGTTGATGGTCGAGCCCGTGCCCGAGATGTTGAAGCTCAGGATGTCGTCTTCGCCGTTGATCGAGCCGAGGGTGGTGAGGCCCGAGAGGTTGACCACGCCGCCGTCGGTTGCAGAGATGATGTGGGTGTGTCGGCCGCCACCAGCCCCGTACAAGAAGGTACGGACGACCGACGCGTCGACTTCGGCGACAGTCTGGGCGTTGAACAGCGTGTCACTGCGCTGGATGTTCGAGGCGGAGTAGCTCAGGCTGCGGTACACCACCCTGGCCCCTTCGCGGGCCGCCAGGCGCGTGCGGCCGTTGTTGGCGACGGCGAAGCCCGAGTCGAACAGCGTGTTGAGGCCGCGGGCATCGATCAGGCCGTCGAGCACGGCGTCGTCGCGGACGTAGAACTGGCGATTGGCAGGGACTTGGAGGGTAATGCCATCCGTGACCGTCAGGTCGTCGACCTCAAGGAGGTTGGGCGAGGTGGTGCCGAAGGTGATCGTGCGGATCGCCCCGACATTCGGGATGACCACGTTGTAGCGGAAGGTCGGGGAGTTGAGCGGGACTACGCCGCCGCTCCAGTTGGCGGGGTTCATGTAGTTGCCGTCGTTGGCGGCGCCGGTCCAAGTGGCCGTGACGATCGTTTGGCCGTTGGCTGCTCTTGACGCGACGAAGGACACGGACACCGCCAACCCGGCTCTGAGCAGGAGTCGATGCAAACTCCGCGATGACCTGAAGAGGGATTTGAGGGACGCTCGTTTGGTTGACAATGTCATGTGCTGTTTTTCCAGTTCATGAGAATGCAGTGATTCAAGTAGCTGGATCGCGAAAAGTTGAAGTGGCGTCTCTGAACAAACAAATAAAGGATACACGCGCCTGAAAGTCCTAGATACGGCCCGCAGGAAACACAGCCGCTCCCGTCCACGTGGCCACCACCTGCCCGCTCGCCATCGCCGCGGCCGACCTGACATACTCCAACCGCTTGGTCGTGCCCATGTCTCTCCTTCCGTCTCAAGCCCTCGCCACCCTCGGGCGAGATGCCACCGGACCGCCTCCGCGGTCCCACCTTTGGTTTGTCTCACGCCCTCATGGCTTCTCCGGCATCACGATTTGGAGAGAATGTGAACAAGGCGGCCCGCGGGCCGTGGTAGCATGAGGGCCTTCATGTCCGATGCAATGCCCGATCCCGCCGCCCCACACGCCGCCTACGACGCGCTGCGGCATCTGGCCGCGTCGCGGCTGGCTCGCATCCCCAAGGGACCGACCTTTCAGCCCACCGACGTGCTGCACGAGGCGTATGTTCGGCTTCTGGAAGCCAGAGGGCCCGGGGGCGAACCGCTCACGATGAATCTCGGTGATGCCGAGCGGACATCGCGCGATGTGCTTCTCTATGCCGCGGCCATTCGCTCGGTGCTGGTCGATCGAGTGCGCCGCCGCGAGGTTCGTCGCCGTCATGCGCCGCGTGTTGCCGCCACCCGCGAGGAGCGGCCGGCCCGCCACTCGCACGTCAGTTCGCTGCTCGCGCTCGACGAATCGCTCGAGGTGCTCGCCAGGATCGACGAGCGGGCCGCTCGGCTCGTGGAACTGCATGTCTTCGCGGGCTTGACGCTCGCGAACGCCGCCTCGCTGCTGGGCGTGAGCGGGCCCACCGCCGAGCGGGACTGGCGGTTCGCCAAGGCGTGGCTGGCCGATCGGCTGGAGGCCCGAACCGCCGCGGGGGCTTTGCCACGAAATCGTGAGGGGCCGGGCCTGCCGCCCGCGTGAGTCATGCCGGTGGACCCCAAGACCCCATCCGAAGACGTCGCCGCCGACTCGGCGCACACCTCCCGCCCCGCGGCGGCGAGCGTGGATGCCGCCCGGCTGAAGGAGGTGTTCCTGCTCGCGGCGGAGGCCTCGGTGGCCGAACGCCCCGGCCTGCTCGCCCGGCTGTGCGGCGGCGATGCGCCCCTGCGTCGCGAGGTGGAGCGACTGCTCCGCGTCGACGGCGAATCGGACGTGCCCGCGTTGACCGAACTGGTGCCGCGGACCATCGACGACATCGCCAACGAAGGAGTCGACGAAGCCGACCCCGGCCCGATGCCCGAGCGAATCGGGCGATACGAGGTGACGGGCCTGTTGGGGATGGGCACGGGCGGCCTGGTCTATCGAGCGAAACAGACGCACCCCGATCGCGAGGTGGCGGTCAAGTTGCTCCGCGTCGATGCGCCGGTCGCACGGCGCCGCCTCGAGCGGGAATCGGAACTGATGGCGGGCCTTCATCACCCCGCCATCGCGCACGTCTACGAGCGAGGGGTGGATGTCGCGACTCGTCTGCCCTTCATCGCGATGGAGCTGGTGCCCGACGCCCTGCCGATCACGCGATTCGCCGACGAACGCCACCTGCCGATCGACGGCCGCGTGTCGCTGCTACTGAGGGCCTGCGAGGCGATGCAGCACGCGCACGCCGCGGGCGTGATTCACCGCGACCTCAAGCCCGCGAACCTGCTGGTGACGGCGTCGGGCGAACTCAAGATCGTCGACTTCGGCGTCGGACGGCTGCTCGGACGCACCGACGCCGCCCGGCTTCAGGACACCCTGGGCCCCTCGCTCGTGGGCACGCTGGGCTACACCAGCCCGGAACAGCTTCGGGGCATCATCGGGACCGAGGGCGACGTCTACTCCCTCGGAGCCGTGCTCTATGAACTGATCGCGGGCCGGCCTCCGATCGACCTGGACGACATCGCGTTGATCGACGCGCTGGCTCGCATTGAGTCCTCCGTGCCCACGCCCCTCCGACGGCTCAACGCCGCGTGCGGCGTCGATCTCGAGGCCGTCACGCTCAAGGCCGTCGACCCCGACCCATCACGGCGATACCCCACGGTGGCCCAGTTCGCCGACGACCTTCGTCGCGTGCAGGCGGGCGAGGCGGTCTCCGCTCGACGCGATGGCGTCTGGAGAACGCTCGGACGATGGACCCGTCGCCATCCCTTCGTCACGGGCGTGGTCGGCACCGTGACGGTGGCGACCATCGCGTGGACGGCCTGGGCAGGTCAACAGCACGTGCGGCGATTGGAAGTGACGTCGCGAATGGCCGCGGCGGCGGTCGAGACGTTGAACTTCGCCGACACTCGTCCGGGCAACGCGCCCATCCGCAAGGTGATGACCGAAGCGTTCCTCCCCGCCACCGAGCAACTGGTCGAGGCTCGCCCGTCCGACGCGGACGCCAAACGACTGCTCGCCAAACTGCTCGAGACGCAGGCGAGCGTGCGGATCGAGGCGGGCGACCCCGAGGCTGCCACCCACTTGCGTCGGCGAGCCTTGTCGATCTTCGATAAACTGCTCGCGGCGAATCCCGACGCCGTCGAGGTCGCCCACCAACGCTCCATCGCGATGGTTCGCGTGGGCGACGTGCTGATGCCCGTCGACGCCGACCAAGGCGGCGAGATGTACCGAGAGGCCATGCGACTCCAGCAGGAACTCGTCGACGCGGGCGCGACCGATCCCTCGCTCGTCGATGACCTTGGATGGAGCTACGGCCGCATGGCCAGACTCGCCATGCTCCGCGGTCGGCCGGACGAGGCGATGCCATGGATCGAGCGGCAGCTCGACATCGCCGTCAAGGTCAGGGCCATGGATCCCCTGGCCCCGCGTTCGTACTGGGCGGAGGCCCATGCCTGCAGCCAATGGGCCGAAGCCGCACGCTCGCTCGGACGATTCGGTGAGTTCGAGCGGCACATGCGCCGAGGGCTGACAGCGGCCGAACGCCTGATGTCTCTGTCGCCGGATGATCGCACCGCGCTGGTCTTCCACGCCACACATGCCGTGCGCGTGGCTGCCGAGATCGAATGGCCGGCGGGTCATGCCGGCGTCGCCGCCACGCTGGCGGACCGAGCGCGGGAGTCGCTGCTGCGGCTTTCTCGATGGGAACCCGAGTCGGACGAGACGAGGACGCTCACGGAACTGCTCGACACGCTGACCCGCACGATGGAAACGTCAACGGGAGTCGGCCCCGGGCCGTGAAGAGCAGGCATCAGGCCCCTTCCATACAAACACCAACTTCAGATGCCGGCATCAACCCCGCTAACCCAACGCCGCTACACTCTTGACCCTCCGGAATCCGACGCTCCGGGGGACCTCGCGGAGGGCATCGACAAGCGTCGTGACGAACCAAGTCGCATCGCGGGGCGTCGGGTGACGCAGCCGCGGCCGCGAGGACACGAAGGAAACGAGTACAACCATGAGCGACACCCAGGGACAGCAACCCCAGCAGCAGCAGATCCAGCTCCGCATCGACGAGAGCAAGATGGGGACCACCTACGCCAACACCATCCGCACCTCGACCACGCAGGACGAGGTCGTCCTCGACTTCGGCATGAACCTGCCGGTGCCCGGCCCGAACAACGAACCCGTGCTCGTCTTCGCCGTCGGCAGCCGCGTGGTCCTCAACTGGGCCGGCGCCAAGCGCCTGGCCATCAGCCTGGGCCAGGTCGTCCGTCAGTTCGAGGAGCGCAACGGCGAGATCAACCTGGGCCCCCGCCAGGGCGGTCAGCCCCGCATCTCGCAGTGAGCCAGACCCGATGATTCGATGACAAGGGGCCCCTTCCGGGGCCCTTTTCCATGCGCCTCGAGACCGAGCGGGACGACGCGGGCACGCATGAAATGAACGCCGGCCCGCGAGGTCGCGGGCCGGCGAATCGGCAACGCTGGGTGTCGATCGGCGCTTAGCAGCCGCCGGCCTGCCAGACGAGGATGAAGGACTCGACGTCGCCGCCGTCGACGCC
>JBBAVG010000029.1:0-37005 GCA_040397805.1 Phycisphaerales bacterium | reverse complement strand
AGCCGCCGGCCTGCCAGACGAGGATGAAGGACTCGACGTCGCCGCCGTCGACGCCGCCGTCCTGGTTCACGTCGGCGCACGAGGCGGCATCGGCCCACGCGGGGAAGAAGGAGGCGAGGTCGCCGCCGTCGACGCCCCCGTCCTGGTTGAAGTCGGCGGCGCATGCCGGGCAAGGCGAACCGCAATCGACGATGCCTGTGTAGAAGTCGGGACGGACATTGAGGTTACTGCCGCTTCCGGGGCGGAGGTGCCACCGGCCGCCCGTAGCGCTTCCCTCGGGGAGCGGGTTGACGGGGAAGAGTCCGACCGCCAACCAGTAGTCGCCCGCGTCGATGGGGCCCGTCTGGCCCGTGTAGGTGCCGCTGAGCGGGGTGTACGGGTCGCGTGGTCCGGCCGAGCCGAAGGAGAAGATGGGGAGCGCATTGGTGCCGTCGGTGTCGTCGCTGGCGAAGCGGACGTTGCCCGACGCGTCGAAGATGTAGGCCACGGGATCGGCCGCGCCTTCGCCCGCGCCAAAGTCGATGTCGAGGAAGTTGTCGGCCGAGGAACCGTCGATCGAGCGGCAGATGTTGAAGCGGTACCACACTGCGCTGAAGGCGCCGGGCAGGGTGGCGAGCGTTTGAACGCCGGGCGAGGTGATGATGCCCAAGTCGGTGCCGGCCGGCGCCACCGACGGAGCGAGCGTGCCGCTCACGACGTTGCTGCGAAGGCGAAGGCGGATGTTGCCGGCAACCTGACCGGTCGCCACCGGGGTGGCGACGAAGCCGTCGCTGAACGTGGCGTTGCCCTGACAGACCGCCAGGTAGAAGGGCCCGTCGACCGCGAGCAACTGGCCGTCGTAGCCGTCGTACTGCTCGCCATCACCGTCGGCCGAACGCCGTCCCATGCCGAAGGAAAGGTTCGCCAGATCACCGCTGCCGCTGAGTTCATCGGCGGCGATGCGATTGCCGTTGGGACGGAACAGGGCCATCGCCGTGTTGGGGAGGGTGGAGCCCTCGGTGTCGAGGTCGAGGAAGGTCGTGGCGGCGTCGGAGATGTCGCCCGTGAGCGTGAAGGTGTACCACTTGACCTCGCCCGCCGCGAGGGCATCGGTGCGAGGCGCGGCCGCGTCGGCGACGTTGCCCAAGGCCACGACGTTGGCCGGGGGCGTCACGGGCACGTCGCCGGTGATGATGATCGGCAGGTTCATGGGTTGACCGGCGCACGCCCCGCCCGCGGCGAAGTTGAGCGTGCGTCGATCGGTGGTGCCGAGCGCGCCGCCCTGAAGGATGCGGTCGTTGTTGACGTCGACGCCCCATTCGGCGCTCGACGATCCCGGCCCCGTGGTGATGCGATTGACGGCGAAGAACCTCGCGGGCTGTCCGGCCGCATTCGACATCTGGGCGGTCGTGCTGCCGGGCACGAAGAACTGAATCTGCACGTAGATGCGAGTGTCCGGGACGGTGACGCCCGCGGCAGGGAGGGTGTAGGTCACGAAGTACGCGCCGTTGGCGAGGTTGCGGACGGGCGTGGTCGCGGTCCACAAGGGCGTGCCGGTGGCGGCGATCATCGGGCTTGCCGCGAAGTTGGCGTCGTCCCAGATGCTGACCCTGAGGTCGTAGCTGACGGCCGTCGTGCCGCTGTTGGCCAGCGGGACCTGCAACGTGCGGATCACGTTGTTGGTCGTCGAGGCCCACGGGCCGATGGGCCCGAAGTCAACGTCGTCGAGGATGTTGCTGACGCCGCCGATGTAGGATCCGCACGCCGCGGCAGTGTCGGCGTCGTACGTGGTCGGGGCTCGGCCGCCGTAGGGCGAGTCGTGGCCCATGTCGACCAACTGGCCGTCCTGCACCGACAGGTGACGAATGCGGGTGCCCTCGGGGAAGGGAATGACCTCCTGCGCCACGGCGCAGGCCGAGGTCGCCGCGATCACCAAGGCCGAAACGACGGGACGGAAACGCTTGATCGACATGAATGCAACTCCTTCGAACGAACCAATCATGCAACGTCTCTGGGCGGCTACACGGCAACGTTCACGTCGACGTCATGGACGCGCTCCGCTCCCGGAGATCATAACGGGAGCCACGCGCATGCAGAAGCCCAAAGTAGGACCGGACCACGAAACCACCCCATCCTCGCGCCCGTCAGGGGTTCGGAAGGGTCCAATCACCGAGCCGCGGACCGCCTCGCATGCATGGAATCCACGAACTGATCGAAGAGGTACGACGCGTCGTGCGGACCCGGCGAGGCCTCCGGGTGGTACTGCACGCAGAAGACCGGCTTGTCCTTCAGGCGGAAGCCCGCCAGCGTGCCGTCGTTGAGGTGCGTGTGCGTCGGTTCGCCCCCCACCGCCCGCAGCGACTCGGGATCGACCGCGAAGCCGTGGTTTTGGCTCGTGATCTCCACCTTGCCGTTCGTGGTGTTCAGCACCGGTTGGTTGATGCCCCGGTGCCCGAACTTGAGCTTGAAGGTCTTGGCCCCCACCGCGAGCGCGAGCAACTGATGCCCCAGGCAGATGCCGAAGGTGGGCATCACCGTCTTGGGTTCGCCCGACAGCAGCGTCCGCAGCGTCTCGATGGTCGCCTTCACCTCGGCCGGGTCGCCCGGGCCGTTGCTGATGAAGAGGCCGTCGATCTCGCCCGCGCGGTACATCCGCATGATCTCCGTCGCCGGCGTGTCGTGCGGCACCACCACCAGGTCGCAGCCCCGGTCGGCCAGGTTCCGCAGAATGTTCGACTTGGCCCCGCAATCGAGCGTCAGGACCTTCAGCCGCCCCGCCTGAGGCGTGCGGTGCGACGCCCAGTCGCCCAGCGTCTCGCTCCATGTCTGGCGGCTGCTGCACCCCACCAGCGGCACGAGGTTGAGCCCCGCCATGGAGGGGGCCTTGCGGGCCATCTCCACCAACTGCTCGTCCGTAAGGTCCGTGCGGTCGGTGACCACGCCCTGCATGCTGCCCGTGCTGCGGAGGTCCTTGGTGAGGGCCCGCGTGTCGATGCCGCCGATGCCGACGACGCCGGCCTGGGCAAGATACTCATGGAGCGAGCGGTCGGCCCTGAAGTTGCTGTGCACGCGGGCCAACTCGCGGATGACGAACCCGCTCACCTGCACCTTCCGCGACTCGACGTCCTCGGCGTTGACGCCGGTGTTGCCGATGAGCGGGAAGGTCTGGACGAGGATCTGCCCGGTGTACGAGGGGTCGGTCAGCGACTCCTGGTACCCCGACATCGCGGTGTTGAAGACGACCTCGCCGGTGGTGGCCAAGCCCCGGCCGACGGCGCCGAAGGCAAAACCGTGAAACACCAGCCCGTTCTGGAGGGCCAGGCGGCCGGCGGGGAGGGATTGGGACGTCGATGCGGTGGAAGGTTGGGGCATCGATGTCAAGTATATTCGCGTTGAGCGAGGATTCCCTCTTTTCGGCGCAAGAAGCCGCCCCCACCGCGCCGGCGGCGGGGGTCTACGCCCGCGTGGCGGTCGAACGGGGCATCGAGACCCTCGACGGCCCCCCCGGGTTCACCTACCGGGTTGACGGCCCCCCGCCGGCCGTCGGCGAGCGGGTGATCGTGCCACTGGGCCGGGGTGACGCCTCGTCGCCGGGCATCGTGCTGGAGGTCGGGGGCCCGGTGTTGGCCAAGGGCATCCCCCCCGGCCGCATCAAGGCCGTGCTGGAGACCACGGGCGTGGTGCTTCCGGGGCCGCTCATGGACCTTGGCCGGTGGATGGCCGACTACTACCTGTCGCCCCCGGGCATGGTCTACGCCTCGATCCTGCCCGCCGCCGTCAAGCGACAGGTCGGACGGCGAGAGATCACCCTTTACGCCCGAGCGGCGACGATTCCCGACCCGCTGCCGCCGCTCAAGCCCGCCGCCCGGCGGCTGTGGGCGTGCGTGGCGGCCATGGGCGCGGGCGAGTTCCCACTGCCCCTCAAGACGCTGCTGGAGCGATCCGGGGTCAAGGGGGCCAAGGCCGCGGCGGAACTCGTGGCGGCGGGCCTGCTGGTGGCCTCCGAATCGAGCACGATCAGCGCCCGCGAGATCGATCGCGACGACACGACCACGCTGTCGACCGCCCCCGAACTCAACGCCGACCAGGTCCAGGCCGCCGACGGCATCGCCGACACGCTGGGACGGTTCCACGTGCACCTGCTGCGGGGCGTGACGGGGTCGGGCAAGACGGAGGTGTACCTGCGGGTGCTTGCCAAGTGCCTCGAGATGGGACGGACCGCCATCGTGCTGGTGCCGGAGATCTCGCTGACGCCCCAGACGTCGAGCCGCTTCACCGCGAGGTTCGGCGTATCGAAGGTGGCGGTGCTTCACAGCGGGCTGACGGCGGCGCAGCGTCACCGCGAATGGGAGCGGGCGGCGTCGGGGGCGGCGAAGGTGATCGTGGGCGCCAGGTCGGCCGTCTTCGCGCCGCTGGCGTCACTCGGACTGCTGGTGATCGACGAGGAGCACGACAGTTCGTACAAGCAGGACCGGCTCCCCCGCTACCACGGCCGCGACGTGGCGATCAAGCGGGCCCACCTCGAGGGGGCGACGGTGCTCTTGGGTTCGGCCACGCCATCGCTCGAGAGTTGGTCCAACGCGACCGGGCCGGCCGCTCGCTTTTCCCTCTGGACGCTCCCTCGCCGGGCGGGCAACGCCGCCATGCCCGACGTCAGGATCATCGACATGGCCGACGAGCGTCGCCGCCGTCGCGAGCAGGGCGACGGGAACCTGCAGCACCTGATCGGCCCGACGCTCGAGAAGGCCTTGGGCCAGACGCTCGACGCGGGCGGGCAGGCGTTGCTGCTGCTCAATCGACGAGGCTTCTCGGGGTACATCTCGTGCCAGTCGGCCTCGTGCGGGTTCGTGCTCTCGTGCGACCAGTGCGACGCGAACCTGGTGCTCCACAGGCACCACGGGCTGCCCCAGGGCGGGCTCGTGCAGTGCCACCACTGCGAGGCGCAGCAGCGGGTGCCCCGCGCGTGCCCCTCGTGCGGAAAGCCGCTGAACCTCTTCGCGGGGGGCACGCAGCGGCTGGAGGAGGAACTCGCCCGCAAGTTCGGCTCGCGGGGCTTGGTCGAGGGCGTGAGTTTCGCGCGGGTCGACTCCGACACGATGCAATCGAGCCGCGACTACTTCGACACGCTCGGGCGGTTCGCCAGGGGCGAGTTGCGGCTGCTGCTGGGCACGCAGATGATCGCCAAGGGGCTCGACTTCCCCGACGTGCGGCTCGTGGGCGTGATCGACGCCGACACCTCGCTGAACATCCCCGACTTTCGTGCCACCGAACGCACGTTCCAACTCGTGAGCCAAGTGGCGGGACGCGCGGGGCGCGGCTCCAAGCCCGGCGTGGTGCTCGTGCAGACGCAGAACCCCACGAACATGGCCATCACGCTGGCCCAGCGACACGACTTCGAGGAGTTCGCCCGGCGAGAGCTCGAGGTGCGGCGCCGCGTGGGCCTGCCTCCCGTCGGACGGATGGCCCGAATCGTCTGCCGCGACCTCGACGAGGCGAAGGCCTCCGCCGCGGCGGCGGCCATGGCCTCCGCCCTCCGCGACGCGGCCCCGCCGAGCGTGGGCGTGAGAGGGCCGCTGCCCTGCCCGATCTCGCGCGTGGCGAACCACTTCCGGTTCGGCGTCGACGTGCTGGGCCCCGACGCCAAGACGTTGCACCGCGTGCTGGCCTCGCTGCGGGGCAAGTCGCTGCTCAAGAGCGACGCGGCGACGGCGGTCGACGTCGACCCCGTGGCGTTGATGTGATGCGGTGCCCGCAAGGGCCCGAGCTCACCGCGAGCTGCACGCTTCGATGATCACCGTGACGGGCGTCATCCGCGGCGGCACGCGGGCGGGGTCGGCGATCCACACGGGCTCCTCGAGGGACGCATCGGGATTGACCAATCGCGTGAAGGCGATCAGTTCGCTGCTGAAGCACGCGAGCCCCACCATGCCGCCGTCGCGATCAGCGCGGTACGAGACCTGGCCTTGGCGTTCGACCGTCCGCGACCCCGCGAAGACGAAGCCCTCGGCGGGAAAGTGATCGACGAGCGTGCGGCCGGTGCGGCGGTCGGCGACCCACGAGGCCAACGGTTCCTCGACGCCGCCCTGACGCCGCACCAGCACGCGAACGCACGCGCCGGTGGGCGGGTGCGGGACGATGCGCGTGTCCTGCCACTCCCACGAACCGGGAGCGCCGGGTTCGAGCCCGAGCGACAACAACGCCGCGTGCACGAGCGACGGACGGACCGAGGTGACGACGAGCGATTCATGCTCCTTGGTGTCGGGCGTGCAGACGAGCCACTCGAGGAAGACCACGGGCTGCTCGGGACTTCCCGCATCGACGGGCACGGTGCCGTCGATCTCCACGCGGCGCTTCGCGCGATCGATGCGAAGGCCCGGCGCAAGCTCGACCGGCCGAGGGGGCTCGACGGGCACCGGCGCGGGAGGCAAGACGACGACGGCGGTCGCGGGCGGCGTCGGCACGACGTTCGCCGGTGGCGTCGGAGGCGCCTCGATCGCCGGTGTCGAGACCTGGGCTGCAGGACGCGTCGGTGCGGCGCTGCACGCGCCGAGCACGCACGCGGCGAGCAGCACGCACACACGCGAGATCGGGCCGCGGCTCACGCGAGGCTCCGGGCCAGGTCGGCGAAGCGGCGGCCGCGTTCCTCGTAGTTGCGGAACTGTCCCCACGAGGCGCACGCGGGGCTGAGGAGCACGATGTCGCCGGGGCGGGCGTCCTTGGCGATGGCCTTCATCGCCTCGTCGAGCGTGCCGCAGGGGCGAGTGCGGCCCTCCGCGGCGGCGTCGATGGCGGGGCCGGTGGCGCCGATGGTGTACAGCCCGGCGATCTCCGCGGCGAGCTTGGCCACCGGCGACAGGTCGCTCTTCTTGTCGTACCCGCCGGCGATGAGGCGAATGCGGGGGCGTGCGCGTTCCTCGTCGAAGGCGGCGACGGCGAGGAGGCACGACTGGGGGGTGGTGGACTTGGAATCGTTGAAGAAGCGGATGCCATGGCGCTCGGCGACGAGTTCGAGGCGGTGCGGCAGGCCGGCGAAGCCGCTGATGGCCTCGAGCACGGCCTCGGGAGGGACGGCGCGGCCGTCGCGAGCGAGCACGGCCCGGACGACGGCGGCGGCGGCGCGAGCATTGAGGCGGTTGTGCTCGCCGGGGATGCGAAGCTTCAGGTGTCGTTCGAGGAGCGACTCCTCGACTGCGTCGGGCGTGGCGGCGATGAGCGTGGGGCGAGCGTGGACGCGTTCGAGGAGCCGGCGCGTGTCGGCGTGGTCATCGGCGACGAAGGCGGCGTCGCCGGGATGCTGGAAGCGGAAGATGACGCCCTTGGAGGCGGCGTAGTGGTCGAAGGTGCCGTGCCAATCGCCGTGGTTGTCGCGGAGATTGGTGAGCAGGGCGATGGCGGGCGACCAGCCGGGCGCGCCCGCGTACCCGGCGCCGGGCTCGAGCCAGTGGAGCATGGCGCTCGAAAGTTCGAGCACGGTCCAGTGATCGGGGCCGATGGCGGGCAGTTCGGACAGGAGCGAACCGCCGATGTTGCCGCCAAAGTGCACCTTCGCGTCGCCCACGAGCGCGCGAAGGGCGTGAGCGATCATGGCGGAGGTGGTGCTCTTGCCCGCAGAGCCGGTGATGCCGATGACGCGCTCGCGGTCGGGGAGGCGTTCGACGACGAGGCGAATCTCGGTGGTGACGGGCACGCCCGCGGCGGCGGCGGCGGCGACGAAGCGATTGGCCCAGGGCTTGGGCACGGCGGGGTTGGCGACGACGAGGTCGACCTGCGTGAAGTGTCGCTCGTGGTGCTCGCCGAGCGCGAGTTCGACGCGACCGGCGGCGACGAGGTCGGCGATCGAGGCGAGGGATTCCTCGAGGGTCTCGCGGGCGGCCATGTCGGTCAGGAGGACGGACGCGCCCCGGTCGCAGAGCCAGCGGGTGACGGCCGCGCCGCCCCCGAAGCTGCCCAGGCCCATGACGGTGATGCGCTTGCCTTGAAAGGAGTCGAGCGGCGACATGCGCCGAGTGTATGTCGAAGCGCTCAGGCGGCAGCGCGAGCGACCCCGGCGGCCAGGGCGCGGCCGATGGAGGCCGGATCGAGGTTGACCTCGACGAGGCCCTGCTCGGTGACGGCCTTGGGCATGCCGTAGACGACGCTGCTGGCCTGATCCTGGGCCCAGAGGCGACCGCCGCGGTTGCGGAGGTCCTTGGCGCCGGCGAGGCCGTCCTGTCCGATGCCGGTGAGGACGATGCCCAGCGTCTTGGCGCCGAAGACGGCGGACGCGGAGGAGAGGAGCACGTCGACGCTCGGGCGGTAGACGGCCGTGGCGGGCTGGTCGCTCATGGCGACCTCCGCGGCGCCGAGGCCCGCGCGACGGACATGCATGTGCATCCCGCCCTTGGCGATGTGGATGCGTCCGGGCAGGAGCGGCATGCGGTCGACGACGTGGACGACGGGGAGTCGGCAGACCTCGTCGAGCCGCTGGGCCATGGACTCGGTGAACATGCCCGGCATGTGCTGGGCGACGACGATGGCGGGCGAGAAGCCCGCGGAGACGAGGGAGAGGATGGTCTCGAGGGCGGCCGGGCCCCCGGTGCTCGAACCGATGGCGACGACGTCGACGCTACGGTGGGAGAACTCGGGGAGCGAGGCGGGGTCGCGTCGCGCGGGGCGGCGGGCGACGAGCTGGGCCGCGCCGAGCTCCTTGACCTTGAGGAGCAGCTCGTCGCGGATGCACTGGATGCTCAGGGAGATCTGGGACCCGTCCTTGGCGACCACGTCGGCCGCGCCCAGGGCCAAGGCCCGCATCGCGGCGTGGGAGCCCGCGGTGGTGAGCGAACTGACCATGATGACGCGGGTGGGCCGCTCGCGCATGATGCGTTCGAGGGCCGTCAGGCCGTCCATCTCGGGCATCTCGATGTCGAGCGTGACGACGTCGGGGCGGAGCCGCTCGTTGAGTTCGAGGGCCTCCCTCCCGTTGCGGCCCGTGCCGACCACCTCGATCCCGCCGTCCGCGGACAGCATGGACTTGATGGCCTGACGCATGAAGGCCGAATCGTCGATCACCAAGACGCGCACCACGCGCACACTCCTTGCCGCGTTCGCGGCGTGACTTCACTCAGGCGGCGGCCTTGAATCGCTCGACGGTCTCGCGGATGCGTTCGGCGAGGAGTTCGGGCGTGAAGGGCTTGATGACGTAGTTGTTGACGCCGGCCTTGATGGCGGAGATGACGCGGGTCTTCTCGGCCTCGGTGGTCACCATGACGATGAGGGCCTTGCCCCCCTGGCCGCGGTACTTCTGGACGAAGGTGAGCCCGTCCATGTTGGGCATGTTCCAGTCGAGCAGGATGAGGTCGGGCTTGACGGCGTTGACCTTGGTGAGGGCGTCGAGGCCGTCGGCGGCCTCCTCGACCTCGTTGAACCCGATGAGCGAGAGGACGCTCTTCTGCACGTTGCGCATCGTCTTGGAATCGTCGACGAGAAGGATCTTCATGACACTGCTCCGTGAATGGTCCGTGGCGGGGGCTTGGTGAAGGGGTGTGCTTGCGTGGGGGTTCAGGCGGCCTTGGCGGCGTCTGGACCGAAGGCCTTGGCCGTGCCGGCCTGGCGGATGATGACCTCGATCTGGAACTCCCCGCTGTCGCACGAGCAGGGGAGCACGACGCACGTGCTGTCGCTGTTGACGCGGAGGGCGATCTCCTTGCCCATCACGACGCTCGGGCACGAGATGCTGACGTTCTTGTCCTTGAACTTGGCCTTGGCCCCGCCGGAGATCATGTTGGCGAGTTCGCCGACGGCGTCGACGAAGTCCGCGCCGCCGGGATCAAGCTGGCATCCCGCGAAGATGCTCGCGGTGCGCACGGCGGCGTCGAGCCTGAAGCTGAGCCCCACCGTGCCCTGGATGTCGCCGGACATGCCGATCAGCGCGGTCACGTCGCGATTCGAGCCTCCTTCGTTGTTCAGGAAGGGCGTGCCCACCTCCACGCGCATGTGCAGCATGGTCTCGAAGACCGCCTGCACGGACGTGATGAAGGGCATGATCATGTCGCTTTTCATGTGCACTCCTTAGCTGCCGCGTCAGGCCGCGAGGTCGATCCCCGCGGACTTGTCGTTCCTTCTCATGAGTCGGTTCACGTCGAGGATGAGACTGACGTCGCCCTCGTCCCTGATGGTCGCCCCGCTGAAGGGGCCGCCCTGCTCGAAGTCGTCCTCGAGGGGCCTGATCACGATCTCCTGCTGGCCCACGAGCCGGTCCACCACCAACCCGGCCTTCTCGCTCCCGCTGCGGACGATGACGGCGAAACGACCCGCGTCGCCGTCCGTCTCGGCGCCGGCCCGCAGCGCGGCGCGAAGTTCGATGAGGGGCAACACCTCGTCGCGTAGGTGCAGCACGGGCTGGCCCGCGATCGAGCGCCGCCCGCCCGCGTCTGAGCGGACGATCTCGGTGATGGTCTGCAGGGGGATGCAGTAGTGGTCCCGGCCCACGCCCACGACCATCGCGGGCATGATGGCGACGGTGAGGGGGATGAGGATCTCGATGCGCGAGCCGCGGCCCACCTCGGAGGAGACGTCGATGGTGCCGCCCATCCGCTGCACGTTGGTGCGGACGACGTCCATGCCCACCCCGCGGCCCGAGAGGTCGGTCACGGTCTCGGCGGTGGAGAAGCCGGGGGCGAAGATGAACTGGATGACCTGCCTGGGCGTCATCGCGGCCACTTCATCGGCGGTGGCCAGGCCCTTTTCGACGGCCTTGCGCCCGATGACGCCGGGATCGATGCCGCGGCCGTCGTCGCGGATCTCGACGCGGACGTGGCTGCCCTGGTGGTTGGCCGAGACGCTGATGGTGCCGTGCTCGGGCTTGCCGGCGCGGCGACGGTCGGCGGCGTGCTCGATGCCGTGATCAGCGCTGTTGCGGATCATGTGCACCATGGGGTCGGCGAGCAGCTCGAGCACGCTCTTGTCGACCTCGGTCTCCTTGCCGCTCAGCTCGAGCTCGATCCGCTTGCCGGTGGCCCTCGCGATGTCGCGGATGACCCTGGGGTAGCGGTCGAAGAGCTTGGCCAGGGGCTGCATGCGTGTGCGCATCACGCCCATCTGCAGCTCGCCGGTGAGACGGTCGAGTTCGCCCGAAGCCGCGAGGACCTCGGCGAGGATCGTGACACTCGCGTTCGACTGGCGCACGCGGCGGCCGAGCGCGCCGATGCGGTTCTTGGCAAGCACGAGCTGCCCGACAAGACTGAGAAGCTTCTCGAGGCGGCTGACCTCGACGCGGATGGTCTGCTCGCCCGCGCCGGATCGATCGTGGCCGCCGCGCTCGCCCCCCTCCGGTCGCTCGCCGGACGGGGCCTTCTCGCCCTCGGCCTGGTTCGCCGGTTCCCCGGCGGTCGCGAGCGCGGGGTCGATGCCCAGGCATCCTTCAACGACGTGGAGGCCCTCGCCCCCGACGACGCCGTCGATCATCATCGCCGCCCAGACGTCGCCGCCGTGGTTGGAGGCGTCGGGGTCGCCTAGGTCCGCACCGCCCGCGAGCTTGACGAGCCGCGACTCGAGCGTGGCCGTGGGCCACGATCGCACGCGACGGGCCTCGAGGCCGTCGGCCAACTGCGAGAGCAGCATCGACACGCCCACGAGCCGAACGAGAATGTCCGGGGCGTTGGCGGGACGGGCCTGCAGGCTCCCCGCGGCCTTCGCGGCGGCGTGCACCACGCGGGTCATGTCGGGAAGCTCGAAGAACTCGAGCACGCGACAGACCGACTCGAACAGGTCCTCGATCTCGCGGGCCACCGGGCAGGGATCGCCCTCGGTGGCGCGGGCCACCAGCGCGGCGATCTGCGAGGCGTTCTCGCGAAGGTCGACCACCATCAACTCGAGAATGGCCTGCTTCTGCGGGGGAAGTTCGAGCGGCTTGCCGTCGGGCCCGGCCGCGTCGGCGATCACGGCGAGGTCCTCGTCGGGCACCTGCTGAGCGATGGACTCCGGGGCGGGAGCTTGTCCCTCGCCCGCGATGGCCTTCAGGCGGCCGATCAGCCCGGCGTCGCAAGGCGACGGCGAGCGACCCTCGGCGAGTTCGCCGACCATCGAGCGCAGCACGTCGACGCTCTGCAGCAGCGCGTCGATGACGGCGGGGGTGACGGCGGCCTCGCCCTGACGCAGTCGGTTGAGGGCGTCCTCGGCGGCATGCGCGAAGTGGATCAGCGTGTCGAGCTGGAGGAACCCCGCCGCGCCCTTGACGGTGTGCAGGGCCCGGAAGATGCCGTTGAGCAGCTCTCTCGCTTCGGCGGGCGAACCGCCGCGTTCGAGCAGCACCATGTCCGAGTCGAGCTTCTCGATGAGCTCGCCGGCCTCGGTGAGGAAGTCCTGCAGCAGGCTGGGATCGGGTTGCCAGGTCATGGTCGTCGTCGACCGAGCCGCCGGGGGCTCAGGCCGCCCTCCCCTTGGTGTACGCGAAGGCCTGCGGCGCGGGCACGGCCTCGAAGGCCACGCCCAGGCTGCGGATCGATTCGCTGTGCCCGATGTACAGCATGCCGTCGTCGGCGAGCTGCTGGTGGAACATCCTGACGACCTGCCCCTTCATCGCGTCGTCGAAGTAGATCATCACGTTGCGGCAGAAGATGATGTCGAAGGCGCCGAAACGCCTGGCCGCCAGCGTGTCCTTGAGGTTGAGCCGCTCGAACCGCACCATCTGGCGGATGGCCGGGTCGAGTTCCTGCTGCCCCTCCACCTGATGGAAGTAGCGGGAGAGCACGGCGGGGGCCACGGACCGCGTGGCATAGGCGTCGTAGCGGCCCGCGACCGCGACGTCGAGCACCTTCTCCGAGATGTCGGTGCCCAGGATCTCGACGCTCCAGTCTGCCAGGCGAATGCCCAGCGTGCGGTGCACCTGGATCGCCAGCGTGTAAGGCTCCTCGCCGCTGCTGCACGCGGCGGACCAGATGCGAAGGCGCCGGGTGGTCTTCCTCGCCTCGAGCATGGCCGGCAGCGTGCGCGTCTCGAAGTGCTGCAGTTGGGGCTCGTTGCGGAAGAAGCTCGTCTCGTTGATCGTGATGCGGTTGAACATCTCCTGGAACTCGTCGTCCCGGTACGGGCCGATGGTCAGGAACGTGACGTACTGGTCGAAGCCGTCCATGTCGAGCTCGTCGAGCCGACGGGCCAGGCGGCTCTCGAGGACGTACTTCTTCGCCGGCTGGAAGTGGATGCCCGCCCGCTCGTACACGAGCTTGGCGAGCCGCGCGAACTGCTCGTCGGTGAGCGTTCGCCGTCCCGGCGAGGTCGAACTGGCTGGGTCGTGGTTGGGGCCCATGGTGGTGCTCGCGAGCTTGCGCCCGTTCAGGCTCGCTCGCCGCCCTCCGTCTCGCCGCCGCCCGACGCGTCGTCAGCGAAGAGTCGAGGAAGATCCAGCAGGATGACCAGCCTGGTCTCGAGCTTGGCCACGCCGCGGATGTAGTCGCGATCGACGCCCGAGGTCATGGCGGGCGGCGGATCGACGATCGAACCGTCGACGCGGAGCACCTCGTTGACCCGATCGACGATGAAGCCGATCACCCGACCTCCCACCTCGACGACGATGATCCGCGAATCGGCGGTGCGATCGGCCTGGGCCAGGCCGAACCGCTTGCGCAGGTCGACCACGGGGATGATGCGGCCACGCAGGTTGATCACGCCCTCGAGGCACTCCGCGCTCCGCGGCACCCGCGTGATCTGCATCATGCGGTTGATCTCCTGCACCGCCAGGATGTCGATGGCGAACTGCTCGCTCCCGACCTCGAAGGTCACCAGTTGCAGGTGAGCGGCGACGTCGTGACGCGGCTTGGCCTCCAAGTGGGCCCGCTGTTCATGCGATGGCTTGCCGGCGTGGTTCATGGCGTGACTCCGATCGGATCGGCCGCAGGTCTATCGACCCTGCCGCCGCGTGACTCAGGACCAACCCCGGGGCATCACGCCGCCACCGGCGGCACGACCCTCCCAGGACGCGTCATCCCCCCGGCCCGCGCCGCCCTCGAGGCGAGCCCTTCCCGACGCTCCCCCGGACGGGTCAGCGACCCGCGGCGACCTTGAAGCGACCCACGAGCACCCGCAGCGACTCGGCCTTGGCCGACAGTTCGGCCGCGGCGTGGGCCGCCTGGTCCGCACCCTCGGCCGTCTGGCGCGTCACCGAGTTGATGCTGTCGATGTTGCGGCTCACCTGCTCGCTGGCCGCGCTCTGCTCCTCGGCGGCGGCGGCGATCGACCTGATCATGGAAGCCACGTCCCTGGCGCTCGAGACGATCGTCGTGAGGCTGTCGCCCGCCTTGGTCGCCTTGGTGACGCCCTGCTCGACCTCGCGGGTGCCGGTGTTCATCCGCTCCACCGCGCCTTGCGTCTCCCGCTGGATGGCCTGGATCGACTGGGCGATCTCCTCGGTGGCCTTGGTGGTGCGGTCGGCGAGCTTGCGCACCTCGTCGGCCACCACCGCGAAGCCGCGGCCGTGCTCGCCGGCCCGGGCCGCCTCGATGGCGGCGTTGAGGGCCAGCAGGTTGGTCTGGTCGGCGATGTCGTTGATCACCTCGATGATCTCGCCGATCTGCCCGCCCCGGCGGCCGAGTTCCTGCACGCTGCCCGCGCCCGCCGTGACGGCCTCGGCGATGCTCTTCATGCCGGTGATGGTCTCCTGCACCACCTGCCCGCCCTCGGAGGCGGCCTTGCCGCTGTCCTCGGCCCGGCCCGCCGCGTCCGCGCTCTTGCGGGCCACCTCGACGACGCTGGCGTTCATCTGCTCGACGGCCGAGCTCATCTGCGTGATCTGCTGGTTCTGCTCCTTCATGCCCGCGGCCATCTCCTCGCTGCTCGAGGCGATCTGCGTGGCGGCGGCGGCGACGTTGTCGGTGTTGCGTCCCACCTCGACCATCACGTCGTGGATGCGGGCGACAAACGTGTTGAACCAGGTCGCCAGGCGTCCCAGCTCGTCGGAGGACTTCACGGGCACTCGCTTCGTCAGGTCGCCATCGCCCTCGGCGATGTCACGGATGCGGGCGATCAGGTCGGCCACCGGGCGACCGAAGACGCTGCGGATCATCAGCCAGAAGAGGAACGACGCCCCCACCACCGCCGGCCCGCTCCACAGCAGGCCCGCCGTGAGGAACCCCGCCACCTGCTCGTCGACCGCCGACAGGGGCAACTGCACGTGATACGCGCCGTGCATGTCGCCGACCTTCCAGTTCTCCATGGCGAAGCCCAAGGGGTCCTTGCCGTCCTTGTCGGGGTCGTGCTCGCCGCCGGGCGCGCCGTGGCACGCCATGCAGTCCTCGGTCAGCTTGATCGCCCGCATGTAGTGGAGCGTGTTGGTCTGCGGGTCGATCTCGGCGACCGTCTCGTCCTTGCCGGCCCGCACCTGCTCCTCGAGCTTGCGGAGCGCGGCATCCTCGAAGCTGCCCGAGCGGGGCTCGTGCTTCTCGTTGCGGGCGTCGTGGGCGACGACGTCGAAGTTGATCTGCTCCCGCTCGGCCGCGTCGCGGGCCGCGCTCCAGCCCGCCACCACGGGAATGGTCCCGAAGATGCGGCTCTGGGTGTACGGCTTGCCCGCCTTGCGGTCGGCCTCGAGCTCCTTGAGCAGTTCGGCCTGCGTGAAGACGCCCTTGTGGTGGAGTTCGGCGGTGTGGTTCTTGGCCTCGTCGGCCACGGCCGTGAACGCCGCGGCGCGAGCCTTCATCGATTCGACCGCCGCCTCGCGGTAACGCTGGATGACGACCGTGAAGGTGATCCCCACGACGATCGCCATGCCGGCGAGCATCGACGCGATGATCCTGGTGCCAAGGCCCAGCGAGTTCAACTTGGAAAGCATGACGTGATCCCCTGCACGGGCGCCCCGCGTGCCGGCTGACGTGCCGGACATGCGGAGTCGCCTGTCTCGATGACGGACGTGACTATCGGCAACGCGCCCCGCCTCGTGGAGTCGCGGGGGGCGAGCGGATGCACGGTCGACGCGATTTCCTCGCGTTCTGGCGGTCGCGATTCGCACAGCTTGCCGGGATTCCCGCGCCGCGGCGCGTTCAACCCATGCCAGGACACCGCTGGAAGGCGTCGCCGCGCTCGAACATCCCCGCGATGGGGTGGGCGCAGTAGTCGACGCTGAACGCGCCCGCCGGACGATGGTTGCCCGAGAGGCCCACGCCACCGAAGGGAAGCCGCGAACTCGCGCCGGCCGTGCCGGTGTTGACGTTGATGCAGCCCGCGCGGAGGCCGTCGACGAACATCCGCGTCCATGGCTCGCTTTTCGTGAAGACCGCCGCCGCGAGCCCGAAGGCCGTCGCGTTGCACTGCTCGAGCATCTCCTCGGCCGTGTCGCACACCGCGACCCGCAGCAGCGGACCGAAGACCTCGACATCGTCGCCGCCCGACCGGATCGCGGCCCCCGGTTCGCTCCGCGCGAAACGCTCCACCCGCATCAGCCCGGGCGACACGTACCACCCGCCGCCCGGCAGATCGAGCGCCCGCATCGCGCGAACCACCGTCGATCCGGAGGCCGACGCCAAGGCGTCGTGCGTCGCCAGCAGCGAACGCCGCGCCGCCTCGTCGATCACCGGCCCCATGAAGACCGGGGGCTCGGACGACGGATCGCCCACGACCAGCGCGGCCGCCGCGCGATCGAGCCTCGCCATCACCTCGTCGGCCACGGCGCGATGCACGACGAGCCGCCGCGTGCAGGTGCACCGCTGGCCCGCCGTCACGAACGCCGACCGGACGCACTCGGCCACGGCCTGGTCGAGATCGGCGTCGGGCAGGATCGCCGCGGGGCTGTTCCCCCCCATCTCGAGCGCCAGGATCCGCCCGGGACGATCGATGTTGGCCAACATGATCCGCCGCCCCACCGCCCACGACCCGGTGAAGAGCACGCCGTCGAGCCCCTCGTGCGACACCAGCGCCGAAGCCACCTCCGCCCCGCCGTGCACCAGGTTCATCACGCCCGGGGGCGCATCGCACGACTCGAGCGCCCGCTGCAGCAGTTCGGCGAGCAGCTGTCCGCACGCCGGCGCCTTGTCGCTGGGCTTGAAGACCACCGTGTTGCCCATCGCCAGCGCGGGCACGATGTGGCCGTTGGGCAGGTGCGCCGGAAAGTTGAACGGTCCCACCACCGCCATCACGCCGTGCGGCCGGAACCAGCACCGCCCCGTGCGAGTCGCCGTCAGCGGCGTCTCGAAGGGCGTCACGCGGGACATCGCCGCGTGCGGCCCTTCCTCCAGCGTCACGTCCACCTTCGCCGCGATCAGCTGCGCCTCGGCCCTCGCATCCCACGTCGGCTTGCCGGTCTCGTCGCGGATCAACGCCGTCAACGCGTCCACGTGCGATTCGGCCAACGCCTTGAACGCCAGCAGCACGCGGCGACGCGCCTCCATGCCCGCCCTCGCCCACGCCGGGGCCGCGCGACGAGCCGCCGCCACCGCCTCGTCGACGTGGCTCGACGCCGGTGCTCCCGACCACACCACCCGAGCGGGCGTCGCCGGCATCCTCGAGGTCATGGCGTCGCCCGGAAGGGGAATCCAGCGACCGCCGATCAGGTTGCGGCCCTCGACGCGCGGATGCGATGCGGTAATCATGGCGTGAAGTCCTGGATCGACATGGAGCGGGCGATCAGCCCTGACGCCGCGGCGTGCGGGCCGCGACCTTCGACCGCCGCGGCGTGCCCGACTTCGGTGCGGCCGCGCCGGCGGTCGTCCCTTCCTTCCGCGCCCAACGCGTCATCGGCGTGAAGCCCACCGTCTCGCCCGACGAGACGCCCAGCGCGGTCATCGTGGCGGCATCGAGCCGCACCGTGTCGCTCTCGCCGTCCCACGCCACCGGGGCCTGCACCGCACGAAAGCCGTGGTCCTTCGAGAGCGCGCTGACGATCGCGGGCACCGTGCACCGAGCGCTCGAGACCGAACGCCCCAGACGGATTCGCCGCGTGTGCTTGACCAGGGGCACCTTGTCGGTCACGCAGTCGAGATGCGGCCCGCCGTCGAAGGGATCGATGAACCCGCGGTGCTTGAAGCCCAGGCTCTCGAGCAGCTTGCGGGCCGGAATCGTGTCGCGAGACACCACCCCCAGCGAGTTCTGCACCTCGAGGGGCAGCAGGGAGAGGTAGATCTCCTCCTTCGGCAGCAAATCGGGAATGAAGGAGCGGTCGTGCTGGCAGAAGCGATCGGCCTCGGCGAACTTCACCGGGATGAACTTGCGCCCGAAGGCGTCCCAGAACAGGTTCTCCCCGTCGGGCCCCAACGGCCCCATCATCTCGGCAAGGATCCGATCGGCGAAGACATGACGGAAGAGTCCGATGAAGTGGAATCGCACGAACGAGAGGAAACGTCCCGGACGATCGGCGTGGCCGCGGTAGCTCGGCTGCAGGATGAGCCCGCCCAGCTCGCTCGGCCCCGACTCGTCTCCGTAGAGCTGACCCACGGCGTGCGTGGTGCCGAACTTCAAGGCCGGGCTGTAGTACCGCTTCTCGGTGATGCGGAAGCTCCAGTTGGGGTTCCCCGGCCCGCCCTGCCGGGCCCGCACCTGCGATGTGCCGATCACGCCCCCGCCGGTCGCCACGTCCTCGAGCGAGAACATGAAGAACTCGCTGTCACGCTCCATCGCCGCGTGACCCGTCACCTCGGTCGCGGCCTGAGGGCGGCGCCCGCCACGCGACCGGCCCCGACCGACCGTCTCGGGCGTCAACGCCTCGAAACAGCGGTGGCTGTGCTCGATCTTGTCCAAGATGAACTGCTCGCTGGGCGGCAGGTTGATGAAGTAGACCATCTTCGCCATCTTGACGAGCGTCGACACGTCCGCGGGATGGCTCTGACGGATCAGGAACACGCAACCTCCAAGACGTTGCCGCCCGGAGGCGGCTTCAACCGATGAAAGGGTAAGCCATGGTGGATATCGGCCCTTGCACGACGCCCGCCTTGAGCCGCGAAGACCCCCGAACCGCTCCCCGCGACGGGGAACATGCAATCAGAACCCGAACACGCCTGCCGCCCGATCGACGGGGCCCGCCGAACGCCCTGTGCCCTTCGGCGGCTCCCCGAGTGTCACGATCCCCGCTCCCGGGCGTAGTCCATCCGGGCTCCAACAATCCCAACGATCACGTGTGTGAATCTCGCCCGCGACGCCCCGCCTGACGCGACTCGCCGCCCACGCAGCCCAAGGCCCCTCATGCTCCTCCCAGCCATGCGACACCGATTCTGGACAGCCGCCGCCGCGACCGCCCTTCTGCTCGTCGGTTGCGACAAGGGGCCCGACCGGTCGACGCCCGAGGGCACGATCGCCGCGGCACGATGGGCCGTCGAACGCGGCGAGGCCCGCCGCATCGGCGATTACATCTTCGCCGACAACGAGGAGACCCGTCGCCTCTTCCGGCGACTTGGCGTCTTCCTCGGGAACGTGCAGCAACTGGGCCAGACGATTCAGGAGAAGTTCCCCGCCGAAGTCGCCACGTTGAAGGCGGCGGCGGAGCAGGCCGCCGCCGAGGGCAAGACGACGTCGCTGGTCTCGCAACTCACCTCGCAGATGCGTCCGGGCCGCGGCCGGCGGAGCGGACCGCCCGCGATGGCCGGCGACGACTCGGCGCGACAGGCCTTCGACAACGCGCTCAAGGGCCTCTTCGCCGATCCCTACGGTTGGGTGCGGGAGAGCGAGAAGCGTCTCACCACGACGTTCTTGACCGACACCTCGGTGGCACTGCTGTGGGACGAGAAGCCGATCCTGCCTCCCATCGGCATGGTGATGCGTCGCGACGACAAGGACGGCCGCTGGTACTTCGCGCTGCCGACCAACCTCCCGGGCGTGAGCAACTTCATGCCCAAGACCAAGGAGCAGTTCGAGATCTTCGGCGGTCTCATCAAGGTCTTCGACCAGGTGGTCGTCGACCTTCGCAACGACATCGATGAAGGACGGCTCACCACGCTCGACGAGGTGTCCCGCGCCGCCGGCGAGAAGACCTTCCTCCCGGCCGCCCTGACCGTCTTTGCCTACGCGAGACTCACGGAGTCGCAGAAGAAGGAAGCCGCTGCGAAGTGATCGCCCGGACACCCGGGCCGATGTGCGTCCATGGCATGGCCTCGAGCATCGCCGCGATCACGCGGAGGTGCGATCGATGACGTTGTACTGCTCGCGTTCACCGCGACCACGAACGGGGTAATCCTTGCGGAGCGGATGGCCCGGATAGGCCTCCCACAGCAGGATGCGACGCAGGTCGGGGTGGTTGCGGAACCGGATGCCCAGCATGTCGAAGACTTCCCGCTCGGGCCACTCGGCGCCCGGCCAGAGGTCGCACACCGACTCGACCCACAATGCGGGGTCCTCGGCGGTCCCGTCGGTGGGCATCGAGGGGTTCAGGAAGGTCTTGACGAAGAAGCGATCGTCCCGCCCGTGCGAGAGCAGGTTGTAGACCACCGCGAAACGCCCCTGCGTCGGAGCGGGATAGCCGAGATAGTCGACGCCCGTCACATCCGACAGGAAGTTGTACCGGCAACGGGCGTCGTCCCGAAGGAACGCCATCACCTCGTGCAGGTCGGCCGGTTCGACGATCAGCGTCGACTGGCCGCGGTACTGCGAGGCCTTGAACTTCTTGGAGGGGAAGGCCTCCTTGACGGCCGCGAAGACGGGGTGGTCGAGTGGCTTGGTGGAGGCGTCGGTCATGGGGCCAGAGTGTAGGAATCCCGGCCGCCGGTCGCGGGACGCCGCAGGCGGGGCACGGACGACCCGGTCTCGCCGCCCTCACGGCCCTGCCACCCGGCAGGCCAGGCGTGCCGCGTCGCCTCGTCCTCGATCAGCAGGCACGCGGCGGGATGGTCGCCGATGAGATCGAGGAGCCGCCGCAGGTGGTCATGCACCAAGGGCATCATCGAGGGGGTCAGGAGGCCCGCGGGATCGAGCACGAAGCGCCAGCCTCGGTCCTGCCGGCCACGGATGAAGGCCTGCAGCGAAGGTGCATCGGAGACCGCGCCGTGGGCGTGAGGCCAGATCGCCGGGAACGAGACACCCAGCCGCGGAGCGACCGCCCGCTCGAATCCCGCGGCGAAGGCCTCGAAGCGAACCCTGGCCTCGGGCATCCAGGCCACGCCCGGCCCCTCCACCACTTCCGGCCCGGAACGAATGGCGGCCATGCCCTCGGGTGCGGCGCGTCCCAAGGCATAGCCGGCGTGCTCTGGGTCGGCCGCGACCAGCGGATCGAAGACGGCGACATGGCCGAGGGAGGCCCCGGCGGGGTCGACGAGGGGGAGCCACGACCGATCGAGCGCGTCGAACGACGGGGGCAGGAGACCCGGGGGCGGACGATGGGTTGGAGACAGCACGGGAATCACGGGAAGGAACACAGTACGTCATGGTCCGCCCGCTTCGGGGATGGAATAATCCCCGGCACGGACAAGGACGTCCGCGCACCCGCACGCCCGTCGCAGGAGAGCACGGCATGGTCATGGAGCAGGCACTGCTCGAGCAGGAGTTCGACGCGCGCAAGGCGGCGGCGTCGACCGTTCCTCCCCTTCACCGCAGCCAACTGATCGACGGCATCCTCGCGAGGAATCCCTCGGCCGATCCGGCGTTCCTGATGCGCTTCGACAACGACGCGCTCAAGCACTACCTCGATCACCTCGGGTGCGACGAGGCGCCGCGTTCCCGCGAGAATCGCTGGGTTCGCGCCCGCAACTCGAGCGTGGCGTGGTGGCGAGACAACCTCGACTGAACGAGGAACACCCCTCGAAACGGGTGATCCGACCGCACGATCGATCGGGCGGCGTCGACGCCACCCCCGCGGGGGAGGCGTTTCTTCTGCCTTGCGCGCAACCGGGCCGATGTGCTGACCGAGGCGGCAACGTGCCGCCGTGCCAGCCACGACACCGGGCCGCCGCGCCCGCATGAGGTGATTGATGAACGCCGCCCTCGCCCACTCCCGCCGTCTTCTGGTCGCGTCGATCCCCCTGATGCTCATGCAGGCCTGCGGCACCACGGCTCGCACCGCGACGACGACCCCCGCCAACGCCGCCGAACCGACCGCCATCGACGTGGCCGAACCACGCACCGCCTCGCCGCGCACGGCCGCCTCGCTCTCCTCGCCGCAGGCGGCGACGACGAACATCACCCGCGTGACCTTCGCCGAGGAAGGCGCGGACTTCGATCCGTGCGTCTCGCCCGACGGCAAGCTGCTCGTGTTCGCCAGCACGCAGCACCGCGCCACCAGCGACATCTACTTCAAGCGCACCGACACGCGGGTGGTGACCCAGCTCACCAACGATCCCTCCGACGACGCGATGCCCTCCATCAGCCCCGACGGCACGAAGATCGCCTTCGCGAGCAACCGCTCGGGGAACTGGGACATCTTCGTGATGCCCATCTTCGGCGGCAGGCCCGTGCAGGTCACCAACGACCCCGCCGACGAGTTGCACGCCACCTGGTCGCCCGACGGACAGTCGCTCGTGTACACGCGCGCCGGCGCCGCGGGCCGGTGGGAGATGTGGGTCACCAAGGCCGGCAGCGAAGCCACGCCCCACTTCATCGGCTTCGGCCTGCAGCCCAAGTGGTGCCCGGTCGCGGGCTCGGGCGCCAACGGCGCGGACAAGATCCTCTTCCAGCTCGGACGCGAGCGCGGCCACCGCAGCTACTCGCTCTGGACGCTCGACTACGCCGACGGCGTGACCAGCAACGTCACGGAAGTCGCCGGCGGCAGCGAACTGGCGATCATGAACCCCGCGTGGAGCCCCGACGGTCGTTGGATCACCTTCGCCCAGGCCGACATCCTCGATCCCGCGAACGGCGTCGACCAGCCCCGCAACACGTCGCTGTGGATCGCGAGCGTGCAGGGCGAGGGACGCGTCCGCCTCACGGGCAGCGACGGATCCGCGCTCTCGCCGGCGTGGAGCCGCACCGACACGCTCTTCTTCGTCTCCGACCGCACGGGCACGGAGAACATCTGGTCGCTCAACCTCGCGCCGGCCATCGCCACCGCCAAGGCCTCGATCCCCGGCAACGCCGACGCGGCCGCCGCCGCCACCAACGCGACCACGTCGACCACCGCCACCGTCGACGATTCCATGAACGACCAGGATTCCCAGTGACGTCTCGCAGCGGCTTGCGTCCCGGCCGCCGGAAAGGCCCTCGCCGATGAGAACTCCCCTGCTGCTCGCCACGCTCGCGGGCGCCGTGCTCCTGGGCGGCTGCAACAGCCCCGCCAAGGACGCGTTGGTCGCCCCTCAGCCCCTCTTGGCCCCCTACGACACCCGGGGCGGCGAGTTGACCTGGGCCGTCGCCCCGCCGTCGAACGACTCGGCCACCTCCACCGTCGATCCCATGCAGTTCGGCGACGCGCTGGTCGCCTCGCTCCAGGAAACCCGCGGCATCCGCTGCCTTCCCATGAACCGCACGACCCAGGCCATGCGCGACCTGGGCCTCCGGTCCATCACGACGCCCGCGCAGGCCCGACAACTCGCCACCGCGCTCGGCGCGGATGCGGTGGTGGTGAGTTCCATCACGGCCTACGACCCGTACACGCCCGAGGTGGGGGTCGCCGCGGTGGTCTTCGCCAGACCGGGCCCGATGCTGCCTCAAGCCCCCGCCGCCCGCGACCCCCGCAGCCTGTCTCGTCAGATCGTCGATGCGGGAGGCGGGCCGGGCATCGCGTCGCCCGACGCCCCGGTGTGCGTGGTCTCCGAGCACCTCAACGGACGCAATCACCAAGTCCTGCTCGATCTCAAGGACTATGCCCAAGGTCGGCAACAGAAGGAATCGGCGCTGGGGTGGCGTCGGTACCTGACGGCCATGCCCCTCTACATGGACTTCGCGGCCCATCGCACGGTGCAACTGCTCATGCAGCAGGAATGGTCCCGAATCGGCTCACTGACGCCGCCCGAACCGGTCCCGTCGCCAGCCGGCCGGCCCGCGACGGCGTCGGTTGGCCCACAAGTCCGCGAGGGACAAGCGGATGCGCCCAAGGGGGTCCGCCAAACAGGAAATGACCAAAACGCTCCACAGCGGAGCAACGGTGCCATAATTCGAACGATGACGCCGGAATGAGCGGGGTCGTGGCGTCGGGCCGATCGGTCGGTCCGGGCGATCCCTCGTGAACTCCCACCAACAGGTGGACGAACCGGTCGATCGGTGCGTGCAGGCGTGCGATTCGGCGCAGACGGAATGACCACGGTCCGCAAAGCGTGGCGTGCATGAAGGTCCGAGTCGGCAACGCCGACGAAGTGGAGGCCTTTATCCCGGACCATCGCAACCGGCGCAGCGTCGGTGCGGAGGGGATGACGGGAATGACGGGCAGGAGAATGTGTATGTCGATCCTACCGATCACCGAAGCCTTCACGAAGTACCTCGCCGACGAGCGTCACTTCAGTCCCTATACCGCCCGCTGCTACGGGGCTGATCTCCGCCAGTTCGTCGAGTTCCTCTCCAAGCATCACGACCTGACGCTCGACGCCGACCGCGAGCTTGAAGCGCTCCAACGCGACCTCGCGAAGGTGCGGAACGGAGCGGCGGCACGCACCGTGACCGAACTCATCCGCTCCGCCGACGCCGAGTTGGTGCGCACGTTCCTCGCCTTCCTCGGCGAGCAGCAGTACTCCGCCGCGACGATGGCCCGCAAGATCGCCACGTTGCGTTCGTTCTTCAAGTGGGGCGACAAGCGAGGCGTCACCGCGGGCAACCCGATGACGACCATCCGCACGCCCCGTCAGGCCAAGCGGCTCCCCAAGGCCATCACCATCGAGCAGGTCGAGCAGCTCCTCTCCGCCCCCGGCGACGGCGAGATGCTCGGTCGCCGCGACCGCGCGATGCTCGAGACGCTCTACTCCACCGGCATCCGCGTCAGCGAGCTGGTGGGCCTCAACGCCACCGACGTCGACCCCAGCGGCGAAGCGCTCAACGTTCGCGGCAAGGGCAAGAAGGAGCGCGTGGTGCCCCTGGGCAGCCACGCCCTGGTCGCCATCAAGCGGTACCTCGAGATGCTCCACGCCGATCCGAAGTTCGGGCCGGCCGCGCAGTCGAACGCCAACACGCCCCTCTTCATCAACAAGCACGGCGGTCGCCTGTCGAGCCGCTCGGTCCGCCGCAAGCTCGCGAAGTACCTCAAGCAGGTGGGCCTCGATCCGACGATCAGCCCCCACACGCTGCGTCACTCCTTCGCCACGCACCTGCTCGACAACGGCGCGGATCTCCGCACGGTGCAGGAGATGCTCGGTCACCAGAGCCTGAGCACCACGCAGATCTACACCCACCTCACGACCACCCGCATCCAGGACGCCTACCGCAACGCCCATCCGCGGGCGCAGGCGTCCTGAGGACCGCCGACACTCCGACACGACCGAACGCGGCGGGTCCAAGGCCCGCCGCGTTTTTTCGTTCCAAGCAGGGCCGGCCGTCACGGCGTCGCCCAATGAACAGCCCCGGCACGTCGAGGTGCCGGGGCTGGAGAGATCAACCGGTTTGTCTCACGTCAAGCGTGTTCAGCGAGGCTCGCCGGGCTCGCCGCCGCCGGGGCCCTGAGGGCCGCCGCGATCCGGACGCTGGCCGCGGCCACCCGCGCCGCCCATGCCGCGGGCGGTGAGCTGCTCGAACTTCTTCATCTGATCCTCGCTCAGGACACCCTTGAGCGTGTCGTTGAGCTTGGTGCGTGCGGCCGTCATGGTCTCGCGAGCCTTCTCGCGGTCCTCGGGAGCGCCGCCGCGGAGACCGGCCGAGGTGACGACGAAGGTCTCGACGGCCTCGAGGACCTGCTGCTGGTTGGCCTCGTCGAGGTTGAAGCCGGCGATGGCGTTGGCCATGCCGTCCCAGACCGGGCTGAAGAGGCCCAAGGAGGCGACGGCCTTGCGGGTCTCCTCGCTGCCCAGGCCCGCGTCGCCGAGCGCCTTGACGAACTTCTCGCGTTCGACCTTGTTGGCCTCCTCCATCGCCTGCATCGCGCCGCCGGCCGCGCCACGCTCGCGACGGGGACGCTCGCCACCCTCGGGACCGCCACCCTCGGGGGGACGGCCACCCTCGCCGCCGGGTTGGCCACGCCGTTCCTGCATCTGCTCGCGGGCCTGCTTGCGGACGGCATCGGCCGCGGCACGCTGCGACTCTCGGGCATCGGCGTACGCCTTCACCAGCGACTCCGTCTGCGTGGCATCAAAGCCCAGACGCTTGGCCACCGCCGTGGCCTGGATCGCCCAGGCCGACTTGGCGGCCTCGGGGGACATGGCCTCGCGGGGGGCCTGTCGACCGCCCTCGCCGGGCTGACGGTTGCCCTGACCCTGACGCGGCGGGCGGCCCGCCTCCTGGGCCAACGCCTGGCACGACACGGATCCGATGGCGACGCAGCAAACAAGGGCATTCACGAGGCGCATGGCCGGATTCTCCACAAAGGGGGTATGGTCGAGCCGGAGCACCCATGCCGCCGGCCGGACGAGAAGATCAACGCCTCCATCGGCCTCGCATTGCCTTGGGCGGCAGAAATCGATGAATCGACATGCTCGCGTCCCGCTTCATGAAGCGGGCGAGGCGGCGGTTCGCCATGCCTGCGCATGCGCCCGAACGGTCAGTCCCGAGCCGGGCACGACGAGATCCGGAGCGATCTCCTCGAGCGGTTCGAGCACGAATCCCCGCTCGCGCAGGCGAGGATGAGGGATGGTCAACGACGGACCGTCAATCACGGCGTGTCCGTGGACGAGCAGGTCGAGATCGAGCGTTCGAGGCCCCCACCGCACCTCCGACTCGCGACGCCGCCCCCTTGATCGCTCGATGGCGTGCAACGCGTCGAGCAGGTCGACGGGCGAGAGCCCGGTCTCGAGGAGCATGGCGGCGTTGAGGAAGTCGCCTTGGGGCACCGGGCCCACGGGCGTGGTCTCGCGAAAGGACGAAACGGCCACGACGCGGGTGGCGGGCAGGCGCGATGCCGCGTCGACGGCGGCGAGCAGGTGCGCGCGCCGATCGCCAACGTTGGAACCCAGCGCGACCGCCGCGAGCGTGGACGACATGACCGAACCGTACGCGTGAGCGAGACCTCACCCCTTGACGGAGGCGAGCAACTCGCGGGGGCGAGCCCTGGCGGCGGCGATGGCCGGGGGCAGGGCCGCGCCGACGGTCACGATCACGACGCACGCCCAGCCGATGGAGATGGGCCCCATGGGCGGGCGGACGGTGAGTTCGATGCCCATCAGGAGTTCGTCAAGCCGCTGACCGCTGGCGATGCCCTGGATGCCGAGCCCGGTGCCGAGGATGATGGCGGTGATGGCCATCACGAGGGCCTCGCCGACGACAAGCCGCAGGATGAGCCCCCGCGTGGCGCCCACCGCGCGAAGGACGCCGAACTCGAACCGCCTGGCGTGGATGGAGGCGACGATGATGTTGGCGACGCCGAAGCTGGCGACGACCATGACGAAGATCGCGAGGGCGGAGACGACGACGAGCGACGCGCCGATGACGGCGGCGATGTCGCGTTTGATCTTGCGTCCGCTGCCGGCGTCGAGCAGTCCCGCGTCGGCCAGTTCGGTCCGCATCTGCGCGACGGCCTGCGCGTCGTCGGCGTCGGGTTTGAGGCCCACCTGGATGAGGTTGATGCTCTCGGTGAGGAACTTCTCCTTGAGATCCTTGCGGGCGCCGAAGACGGCGTGCATGGCCTGCTCGGTGAAGTCGTCGCCGATGGCGAAGAACTTGCTGACGATCTCGAGCCCGGGGCTGGTGACGACGCCCACGACCTCGAAGTCGTGCGAGCGATCGCCCGCGACGGCCTTGAAGGTGTCGCCCACCCGCGTGCCCTGCGTCACCATGAACTCGCGGGCGATGATGACCGCGCCCCCCTCTTGCAGCCGGCGCATGGCGCGGGCCTGTCCCTCGGGCGTCTTGGGCTCGACCCACGTCAGGTTGGTCATCCTGAAGAAGGGCTCGGGCTCGAAGGCGATGAACATCGTCTTGAACTTCTGGAGCGCCCGCACCCCGAAGGCGTCGGTCTCGATGGGCAAGAGCGTGATGGCGCACGTGCCCGTGACGAAGGGCATCGCGTCGAGCCGACGCTGGGCCTCCTCCGACAGGTTCATGCCCATCACGAAGGCGTCGGGGAACTCGAAGCGGTCGAGCCAGTCGTCGACGATGGCCCGCCCCTGCGTCCACAGCGCGACCATGATCGCCAGCCCCGACATCATCGCGCCCGCCGTGAAGCCATAGCGAAACGGCGTCGCCGCGATGGTGCCTGTGAGCAACCCCGGCGGCAGCCGCAGCACTCGCCCAAGCGCTGGGCCCAGCACCCGCTGGACTCCCAGCAGCACCGGCGTGCCCAGCAGGAAGTACCCCAGGAACATGGCGGGCAACCCGCCGAGCGCGTAGAGCCAGAAGACCGTCTGTCCGTCGCTGGGGATGAACACCACGCACAGTTCGAAGACCAGCAGCAGCACGCCCGCGATCAGCAGCGCCCGCTTGGTCGCCGGCCGCGGCGGACTGGCCCGCACGCTCAGTCCCTCCAGCGGCGACACGCGCGTCGCTCGCCACGCCGGGAAGAGCCCGCCGAGCAGCCCGCACCCCACCGCGCCCGCGAAGGCCACCAGCAGCCCCCACCACGACATCGCGAAGCCCGTGGGGAGTTGCTCGCTGAAGACCTGGCTCATGATCCACGCCACCAGCACGCCCAGCGGGATGCCCGCCAGGCCGCCGGCCAAGCCGATCATCCCGCCGCCGATCAGCTGCGTCGCGGCGAGTTGGCCCTTGGTCCCGCCGATGCACCGCAGCACGGCCAGTTCCCGCTGCTTCTCCGTCAGGCCCGTCGAGAGCCCCGTCATGATGATGAACGATGCCGCCAGGAAGGCCATGACCGTCGAGAGCACGAAACCCAGTTGGCTGCTCTGCATGTTGCGGTCGAGCCCGCTGGTGATGCGCTCGGTGGTCTGGAGGAGGTATCGCTCGCCCAGGCCCGGTCGAAGTTCCGCCGCCGCGAGCGCGGGATCGACCCCCTCGCGCACGATGATGTCCACCTCCGTCAGCCGCCCGGCCTCCCCCTGCAGCGTCGCAAGCCCCTCGATGGTGAGGTACGTCTGCCACCGTCCGCCCAAGGGCGGCCGTGCCACCACGCCCACCACCTTCAGCGGCACCGGCGATCGCAACAGACGGAAGCTCCGAAGTTCCGAACCGACGCCCGGCGCGGCGCGGAGGTTGGCGGCACGCGCCTCCTCCTCGGAACTCGGCGCCACCTCGCCGGGAGCCGGGTCCGTCTCGCCGACCACGCGGAAGCCCGTGCCGTCGACCTCGCCGAAGCCCTTGACCATCGCCTCGTCGATGGCGATCTCGTCGGGAGCTCGGGGCATGCGTCCGGACACGAGCCGAATGGCGCGAAACGACGGCTCGAGATCGGGATCGATCCCCGTGCCCATCGCCGTGCCGACGCACTCGATCCGGCGGAGATGCAACCCCTCCCCGCCAGGGCCCTTCACCCACGCCGTGCGGTCGAAGAGCAGCGTGAGCGACCCCGACACGCGGCCCGTGGCCATCGCCGCCTGCGGCCACCCGCGAACCGTCTCGAGCACCGACGCGGGCATCGTCGCGTTGCGGCCCGCCGACTTGAGGCGAAGCTCGGCACGTCCCACCGATTGGTCGAGTTGCACGCCCACGGCCTTCGTGATCGAGGCCATCGCGCACGACACCGCGGCGATCATCGCCGCCGAGAGGAGCACCGCGCCCACCAGGAGGAGGGTGCGGCTAGGCCTCGCGGATGCATTGCTGATAGCGAGCCGCCACTCCGGCCGCATCAAGCCCCTCCGTGTCGATGTGCGTGAAGACCCGCCCGTCGCGGATGACGAAGATGCGGCGACAGTTCGCCGCGGCGGCCGGTTCGTGCGTCACCATCACCACCAGCATGCTCCGCTCGGCGGCGATCTCGCCCAGGAGCCCCCACAACTTGCGGCTGCTCGCCGAGTCGAGGTTGCCCGTCGGCTCGTCGGCGTAGAGCACCGGCGGCGCGAACAGGAGCGCGCGGGCGATGGCCACCCGCTGCTGCTCGCCGCCGGAGAGCGCGTCGGGCCGGTGGTGCAGGCGATTCCCCAGCCCGAGCCGCTCGAGCAGTTCGGTGCTGCGGGCACGCATGGCGCCCGGCGGCTCGCCGGCGAGCATGCCCGGCAACTCGACGTTCTCCTGCGCCGTGAGCGAGGCGATGAGGTTGAACTGCTGGAAGACGATGCCGATGCGGCGGCGACGGAAGTGCGTGGCCTGCCGCTCGTCCATCGTGTGCACGGGCGTGCCCGCGATGTGGATCTCGCCCTCGTCGGGGCGGTCGAGGGCGGCGAGCAGGTGCAAGAGCGTGGTCTTGCCGCTGCCCGACTGGCCCATGATGGCGTAAAAGCCTGGATCGTCGATTTCAAGGTCGACGCCGCGGAGCGCGGGCACGGAACTGCCGCCGGCGACGTACCTCTTGGTGACGCCCTTGACGGACAGGATGGGAACGTGCTGGGGCTGACCGGAGGCCGAAGGGTTCATGCGTCAACCGCCAGGCCCGGAAGGCCGGCGCGTGGCTCAGTGCACCTGCGCCTGGTACTTGGCCGCGTCCATGCACTTGGCGAGACCCGATGCGTCCGAAACTCGGACCTTGACGAGCCAGCCGGCGCCGTGGGGGTCGCGGTTGAGGAGGCCAGGATCGTCGTTGAGGGCGCCATTGGTCTCGATCACTTCGCCGCCCGCCGCACAATAGATGTCGCTGGTGGTCTTCACCGACTCGACGGTGCCCACGGTGTCGCCGGCCTTGAACTTGAAGCCGGGCTTCTTCATCTCGACGTAGGTGACGTCGGTGAGCTGGTCGACGGCGAACTGGGTGATGCCCAGGGTCAGCACATCCCCGTCGACCTTGTGCCATTCGTGGGTTTCCGAGTAGACGCGATCGGCGGGGACGTTGGCCATGGTGATGTTCTCTTGACTCGTTCGACGGACGGAAAGCGGCGGAGGGACTTCGCGAGCCGCTCGCTCACGAAGCGGACCTTCCTGAGCCGATGGCATCCTAAGGGCGGCGAAGTCGCGAAGGCAACAGCCGGCCTCGAAACCCGAACGCGGGCCGACAGCACCTGCAACATCCTCGCTCCGTCCCCGAACCCCGTCCCTTCGGACCGTGTACCCTTTCACGCTGCACCCACCGCGCCCGCCCGGGCGTCGGCGGCGAGCCCAACACCCACCCACGACACCCCCACCACCATGCTTCTCACGCTCACCGCCAGTTGCCTCAAGGGCATGCTCCTGCCGACCGGCCGGTCGAAGAAACCCAAGATGGAGATGATGGATCTCCCGGCCTTCACCCGCGATTCCCTCGGCCTCAGCGGCTTCAACCTCTCGACCGACCTGTTGGTCGGGGCCGACCGCGCCAAGCTGGAGGCCATCCGCGAACGCACCGATCGGGCCAGCTGCTCCTGCCTGCTCCTCATCGAGCCCGAGCCCCAGCACTTCGGCGCTCGCGACGAAAGAAGGCTGACCGCCGCCGTCCAGCGCATGACCAACGTCATCGATGCCGCCCATCTCCTGGGGTGCTCGGCCGCGTCGATGAAGATCGAGGCCCCCGACGACGACGAGACGCTCGTGCGGGTGGCCAAGGCGCTCAAGCCGATCATGGATCGGGCGGAGCGCAACGACATCAACCTCGCCCTCTCGCCGCACGCCGGCCTGACCTGCCGGCCGGAACGGGTGACGGAACTGCTCAAGAAGGTCGGCGGGTTCCGGATCGGCACGTACCCGGACTTCCAGACCGCCCATCTCTATGGCGAGGGCAAGCCCGAGGGCGCGGTGGGCTACCTCCACCGCCTGACCCCGTACGCCTCGGCCGTGTGCGTCTCGACGACCGGCTTTGGCGTGCCGGGCAAGACCAAGGGGAAGGCCAAGACCCCCTCCCCAGCCCCCGCGCTGGCCATCGTGGCCCCCGAAACCATCCTTGAACCCCGGGCTTCGGTGCATGTCGAGTACGACCTGCGGCCCATGCTCGACGCCGTGCGATCGGTCGGCTACGACGGCCCGCTCGCCCTCGATTATCGAGGCCCTGGCGATGTTCCCGCCGGACTGCGACTGGCCCGCGCGAACGTGCTGTCGGCCTTGGGCGCCGAGGATCCCGATGCCATCGACGAGGAACTCGACGACATCATGGCCGAGCTCGAGGCCGAGGACGCGGCGGGGCTCGAGGACGAGGAAAAGCCCTGACCGACAGGCGATCCCGGCGGCCGGATCCCTTGCCCGATGCCCTCGAATCGGGCGTACCCTTCACGCAGGTTCGGGGGCGATCGAAGGCCTTGATCCATGTCCGCCATGCCAGCACCCCTCCCCGGCATCTCTCCGCCCCCGCACGAAGCCCCGCGTCGCGGATCAGTCATCGCGGCGATCCTCGCGACCTCCGACAGTCTGTCGATCCGATCCACGAACCAATCCCCCCCGGTGTTCCGCCTCGACCAGCCCATCATCATCACGATCGACGGCCCGGCGGGTACCGGCAAGTCGTCCGTGGCTCGCCGACTCGCCAAGAGGCTCGGGCTGGACTTCCTCGACACCGGCGCGATGTACCGCGCCGCGGCAGCCATCGCCCTTGACCACGGCGTCGGTCTCGACCAGCCCGACCGCCTGGTCGCCAAGGTGATCGACGCCGACCTGCACTTCGACTGGTCGCAGGACCCGCCGGCCATGCTCGCCTTCGGCCGGTCGATCAACGGCCGCATCCGCGACCTTGACGTGACGGCCATCGTCTCGCCCGTGGCCGCCATCGCCGCCCTTCGTGAGCACATGGTCCGCAAGCAGCGGATCATCGCCGCCCAGCACCCTCGCCTGGTGACCGAAGGCCGCGACCAGGGCTCGGTGGTCTTCCCCGACGCCATCGTGCAGTTCTACCTCACCGCGTCGGTGCAGGAGCGGGCCCGTCGCCGTGCCCAGCAGTTGGCCGCCTCCGGCAGCGAACCCGACACCGCCTCGCTCGAACGCGAGATCGACGCCCGCGACCGAAGCGACATGGGCCGGGCCGTGGGCCCGCTTCGCCGCCCCGACAAGGCGACCGTGCTCGACACGTCGGACCTCTCCTTCGACCAGGTGGTCGACGAGCTCGAGCGGATCGTCCGCCGCAGGGCGGCCGAGCCGTGACGGGCACGCCCGGCGCGGCCGCGCCGCCCGTCGCCAAGGGCCTGCGGTCCAAGCAACCCGGCTCGTCGCTGGCCGCGCTCTGCTTCTACGAGTTCGTCGCGTGGGTCATGCGCGTGCTGACTCGCGTCTTCTACCGCGCCGTGTCCATCGACGCGCACCTGGTGCCTCAGGCCGGCCCCGTGCTGCTGGCGGCCAATCACCAGTCGTTCCTCGACCCGCCGCTGATCGGCATCCGCGTGCGTCACCGGCACCTCAACTTCATCGCCCGAGCCGGACTCTTCAAGTTCAAGCCCTTCGGCGCCATCATCGGCGCGCTCAACGCCCTGCCCATCAACGACGAAGGGGGCGACCTCGGAGCCATGAAGGAGACCATTGCCCGCCTCCAGCAGGGCCGGGCCATCCTCATCTTCCCCGAGGGCTCGAGGTGCGACGACGGCGCCGTCGACACCTTCAAGCGGGGCGTCGCCCTGCTCGTCAAGAAGGCAAGGTGCCCGGTCGTGCCCGTCGCCATCGAGGGCGCGTTCGACGCTTGGCCCAACTCCCGCGCCCTGCCCCGCCTCTTGGGCTGCAGGGTCTACGTCAAGTTCGGCCCCCCCATCGCCTACGACGACCTCATGGCCGACGGCGCGGAGGCCGCCCTCGAAACCCTCCGCGTCCGCATCGACGCCATGCGCCGCGAACTCCGCCACCGGATGCGAACCGAGACCGGCGGCAGGTTCCCCGCCCAAAGCAAGGGCGACGAACCCCTGAAACAGACGACGGGGCCCGAAGGCCCCGTCGCGTCGTGATGGCGTGGCTCACGCCGATCTTGTGGCAACCACGGACAATCAGGCGAGCTTGCGGAGCTCGATGATGCGCTTTTCCGTGGCCGGATGCGTCGCGAACAGCTGCAGCATCGAGGAGCCGCACAGGGGCTCGACGATGAACAGGTTGTTCTGCGCGGGGTTGGGGTTCTGCATCGGAATGCGGCCCGCGTAGACCTCGAGCTTCTGCAAGGCCGAGATCAGCCCGTGGGGAGAGCCCGCGATCATCGCGCCGTCGTGGTCGGCCACGTACTCGCGGCTGCGGCTGATCATCGCCTTGATCACCGCCGCGCCCACCGCCGCGATGACGATCGTCAAGATGCTCACCAGCGGGTTGCCTCCCTCGCGGTCGCGGCTGCCGCCGAGCATCCAGCCCCACTGGGCGATGAAGGCCAGCACGCCGGCGACGGTGGCGGCGATGCAGGAGATGAGCGTGTCGCGGTTCTTGATGTGCGCGAGCTCGTGGCCGATCACGCCGCGAAGTTCGGCCTCGTTGAGCAGTCGCAGCGCGCCCTGGGTGACGGCCACGGCGGCCTTCGACGGCGAACGACCGGTGGCGAAGGCGTTGGGCGCCTCCTGCGGGCAGATGCACACGCGGGGCATGGGCATGCCGGCGCGCTGACGCAGTTCATCGACCAAGCGGTGGAGCTCGCCTCCGACGCCGGGCGTCGAGGCGTCCACTTCCTGGGCCCGCATCGCCGCCAACGCGATCTTGTCGGAGAAGAACCAAGCGATGACGTTGGTGAGGCCGCCGGCGACGAGGCCGATGATGAGGCCGCTCTGGCCGTACAGCGAACCGACGACCAAGAAGAGGCCCATCAAGCCGCCGAGCAGCACCGCCGTCTTCACGTTGTTCACGAAACGAGTCATGGTGGACCAGGCCGCGGGCGGGAGTGCAGGAACCCCAAGGATTCCGGCGGCATCCTCGCCCGAGAACGAGCGACCTGCCGCACCACCAGCGACGGTTCATACGAGCAAGCCGCGTGCAAGTTCAACCCTGGCGGCATGGGCCTCACAGCCCTCCGGGCAGGGGAGACTCCTCTGTTCGGGCGGGTGGCACGGACCCCCAAAATGTTGTATGACAATGGGTTGCAGGTCGACAAAGTTCGGATCGTTGGTGATGGGACTTGGGACCCTAACGGCAGGTAAGGTTCGTCGTTCCCCACATGGCTGCCATGCAGGCAGTCGCGAAGGCGGGTGGCCGACGCGAAGGGGACGGGAAGGACCGGTCCGCCGTGCACGCAGGTTCCGTTCGTCGTTCGACAGGGTCAGCCCGAGTGGCCTTGGTCGAGGGTGGAAGTGAGTTGGAGGGCGAGCGCTATAGTGCTCGCCCCCTAGTGGCGGGACGAAGCGTCGGGACGGTGCGGGTGGTGGAACCCCGTGCCGCCAAGTTCCGAGGAACCGGTCGTGTGGTGCGACGGTACGAGGAACGATCGGGAGAGCCCGGGCGACGGTCGTTTCGGCGGCATGGCAGCCGCACGGGGTTGGTGGTGGAATCGAATATGGAAGCTCCTCAGACCGATGCCGCGCCCGCGGTGCGCGGGGACAACGACTGGGTCGATGCCCGAACGGACGTGGCATGGGCGGCGATCGCCCGTCGCGTGCTGACGGTCTCGGCAGGGTGCTGCCTCGTGGCGCTGGTGGCCTGGTCGGCGGTGCTCACCAAGACGGCCGACCGGGTGATGCCGCTGGCGTCGGTGCGGCTTGAGGCGCTGGCCGAGCCAGCGGGCGAGACCGCCAGTGAAGCCGTCGTCACGCAGGTGTCGCTCCCGCCGCGGCGTGAGGCCACGCGGGTCGCCGCGCGTCCGGCCGCGATGGCTTCCGGCGGCACCGTGACTGACAACCCTTGGGCGAACGATCCCGACGTGCGTTGGTTCAACGGCCGCCCGGCCAAGCCGGACCGCACGCTGAAGATGCGGGTGACGGCCTATTCGCCCGACCACCGCTCCTGCGGCGACTCGGCCGACGGCTTCACGGCCACCATGCACTCGGTGGAGACCAACGGCTTCAAGCTCGTCGCGGCCGACCCCAAGGTGCTGCCCTACGGCTCGATGGTGAGCATCGAGGGATACGACCGGGGCCAGATCGTGCCGGTGCTTGACTGCGGCGGGGCCATCAAGGGGCACCACATCGACCTGCTCTTCCCGACGCACGAAGAGGCTCGCAGGTGGGGCAACAAGTGGATGGACGTCACGGTGTGGAAGTACCTCGACGGCAAGCCCCAAGGCGACCCCCGGAAGGAACGCTAACTGATTCGCCTGCAGGGCGTTACACGGCTTTGCCGGCCCTGCAGCTTGGGGTCACGACGCGTCGCTTGGCTCCGCCAAGGAACCCGCCTACTGTTTCGGCCCTTGGCCCCATCGTCTAGCCTGGTCCAGGACACCAGGTTCTCATCCTGGTGACAGGGGTTCGAATCCCCTTGGGGTCACTTCAAACGGGCAACCGGGTGCGACTTGTCGCACCCGGTTGTGTTTTTGGGGTGATTCAACGTTCGTTGCGGCAGACGCCGCCCAACGGACCGACGGCCGGGACTGCGGGCGAGGTGAACGCACGGACGGAATCGACCGATCGGCCTGCGACGCGCCTGACGCTCAGCAGCCCCCCGCCTCCCACGCGGCGAAGAAGACGTCGATGTCGCCGCCGTCCACGCCGCCGTCCTGGTTGACGTCGGCCATGGAGTCGCCGCCCTCCCATGCCGCGAAGAAGTCGACCACGTCGCCGCCGTCGACGCCGCCGTCCATGTTGAAGTCCGCCGGGCAGGGCGTGCCCTCGAGCGCGATCAGGTTCTCCGGCACGTCCACCGTGCCGTCGTTGATGAGCGTGTTGTAGTAGATGCGGCAGGTGGTGTTGATGAGGCGCGAGCCGGCGTCGATGCGGAGGGTGTCGACGTAGAGGGCCTCGCACGCGCCCGTGCCGTCGAGGGCGTTGTCATGGGCGTCGATCAGCCGCACGGTGGTCGGAGAGCCGCCGATGTGGAGTTCGCCGATGGGGAAGTGGCCCGGGCGGGAGCGGTCGAGGCCCAGGGCGTCGACGCCGATGTCGCGCGACATCACCTCGAGGGTGACCTCGTGCCGGGCCGACTGAAGTTGCAGCGTGGCCTGGGCCAAGTCGAATCGGGTGTTGGCGTTGATGGCGCAATCGAAGGAACCGCCCAGATGCACCGTCGAGCCGACGAAGGGCATGGTCAAGTTCG
>JBBAVG010000028.1:14823-45470 GCA_040397805.1 Phycisphaerales bacterium | reverse complement strand
CTGGCCATGCTCCTCGACGGCATCGACCTGCGGAGCCTGCGACGCGTCGAACGCTCCACGCGCTGAAGGCGAGATATTCTTGATCTTCCCGTGGAACGGCGCATCCGCCATGCGGCACCGCGCGTATCCACCTGCGCCATGCCCGACCCGACCGCCACGCGGCTGGTCGATCCCGCCACCGCCGGTCCCGGGCATCCGCCCGCGGCGTTACACTTGGCCCCGTGTTCGCCTCCTTCGCGGATCTTTCCCGCCGCGTGCAGGACTGCCTGAACGCCGACCGACGTCGGCTCTCCGGCCGCCTGCATCGCCTGCTGCGCGGGGGTGACGAGGGTGGCAAGGATCTCGAGACGTTCATGGCCGAGCTCGATCGCTGCGAGCAGCGGGTGAAGGCCCGCAAGGCTCGCGTGCCCGTGCCGAACTTCGCGCCCGACCTTCCGGTCTGCCAACGGCGCGACGAGATCGCCCGGGCCATTCGCGACCATCAGGTGGTGGTGGTCTGCGGCGAGACCGGCTCGGGCAAGACCACGCAGCTGCCGAAGATCTGCCTCGAGCTGGGGCGAGGCGTGCGAGGCCTGATCGGTCACACGCAGCCGCGGCGGATCGCGGCCCGCAGCGTGGCGCAGCGCATCGCCTCGGAACTGAACAGCCGCCTGGGCGACCTGGTGGGGTTCAAGGTCCGCTTCGGCGACCACACGAGTCCGGCCAACGTCATCAAGCTGATGACCGACGGCATCCTGCTCGCGGAGACACAGGGCGACCGTTCGCTCGACGCCTACGACACGATCATCGTCGACGAGGCGCACGAGCGGAGTCTCAACATCGACTTCCTGCTGGGGTACCTGCGGACCCTGCTCCCCAGGAGGCCGGACCTCAAGGTGATCGTCACGTCGGCGACGATCGACACGGATCGCTTCAGCCGCCACTTCGGTGGGGCTCCCGTCATCAGCGTCTCGGGGCGCACCTACCCGGTGGAGGTGATCTATCGCCCGCCGATGGGCGAGGACGAGGACGAACGCGACAACGACCTGGAGCGATCGCTGCTTCACGCGGTCGACGAGTTGGCGAGCTATGGGCCGGGCGACATCCTCGTCTTCCTGCCGGGCGAGCGGGAGATCCGCGAGGCCGCCGAGACGCTGCACAAGCATCGCGTGCCGGGCACGCCTCACGCGCAGGTGCTGCCGCTCTTCGCCAAGCTGACGGCCGAGGAGCAGCAGAGGGTCTTCGAGCCGGCCGATCCGCACGAGCTTCGTCGCATCGTGCTGGCGACCAACGTGGCCGAGACGTCGCTGACGGTGCCGGGCATCCGCTACGTGGTGGACCTGGGGCTCGCGCGCATCAATCGATACTCGCCTCGCACCAAGGTGCAGCGGCTCGAGATCGAGGCGATTTCGCAGGCCTCGGCCGACCAGCGCAAGGGCCGCTGCGGCCGCGTGGGCCCGGGCGTGTGCATTCGTCTCTACGGCGAGGAGGACTTCGCCGCCCGCGCGCCCTTCACCGATCCCGAGATCGTCCGCACCAACCTCGCCAGCGTCATCCTGCAGATGGCCTCGCTGAAGTTGGGCAAGGTCGAGGACTTCCCCTTCCTCGATCCGCCCGACGGCCGCCTCGTGAAGGACGGGTACGACACGCTGGTCGAACTGGGCGCGGTGACGGAAGCGGGAGAGTTGACGCCCATCGGTCGCGACCTGGCCCGGTTGCCCATCGATCCGAGGATCGGCCGGATGATCCTGGCGGCCAGCGGCGAGGGGTGCCTGACCGAGGTGCTGATCATCGCCTCCGCGCTCTCGATCCAGGACCCGCGCGATCGGCCGATGGACAAGCAGGACCAGGCCGACGAGGCGCACGCGCCCTTCAAGGACCCTTCGTCCGACTTTCTCTCGTGGCTCACGCTCTGGAACGCCTTCCGCAACCAGAAGCGGCACCTCTCGGGGAGCAAGCTGCGAAAGTGGTGCCGCGAGAAGTTCCTGTCGTTCGTGCGGATGCGGGAGTGGGAGGAGATGCACCACCAGTTGACGGAACTGGCGACGTCGATGGGGCATCACCGCAACGAGCGGCACGCGACGCCCGAGGCCGTGCACCGCGCGCTGCTGGCGGGGCTGCTCTCCAACATCGGCACCAAGAGCGACGTTCCGGGCGAGTACCTGGGTGCCCGGGGCGTGCGATTCTCGATCTTCCCGGGGTCGGTGCTCTTCCGCAACGCCCCCAAGTGGCTCATGGGCGCGGAGTTGACCCGCACCACGCGGCTCTACGCCCGCACGGTCGCCAGCGTCTCGCCCGAGGTGATCGAGCGGGTGGGCGAGCACCTGCTCAAGCGAACGCACTACGACCCGCACTGGGATCGCCGCTCGGGCCGCGTGCTCTGCTACGAGCGGACGAGTCTCTTCGGGCTCGAACTCTCCAACCGGCGTCGCGTGCACTACGGCACGGTCGATCCCGTCGAGGCGCGGCGCATGTTCATCCACTACGCGCTGGTGGAGGGGGACATGGAGACCGACGCCCCCTTCCTGTCGCACAACCTCGCGCTCCTTGCCGAACTCCGCGAACTCGAGGGGCGGGCCCGCCGGCAGGACATCCTCGCCGAGACGGCCGTCCGCTTCGAGTACTTCGAAAGGCGCGTGCCCAAGGACGTCTTCACCGTCGCCGCCTTCGAACGGTGGCGTCGCGTGGCGTGCCGCGGCGACGAGAAGTTCCTCTTCATGACCGTCGAGGATCTCATGGGCGTCGGCGCCCACGTGCCCTCCCGCGAGGACTTCCCGGATCACGTCACGCTCGGCTCGATTCGCGCACCCCTCTCGTACGTGCACAAGACCGGCGACGAGGCCGACGGCATCACGCTGCGACTGCCCGTCGAGGGGCTGGGCCAACTCGACGCGCGACGCCTCGAGTGGCTCGTGCCCGGCCACCTGCGGGAGAAGGTCGAGACCGTGGTCCGCGGGCTCCCCAAGGACTTCCGCCGTGTGCTGCCCGGCGCGGGCCCGCTCGCCGAGCGGTTTCTGGCCCAAGGTCTTCCCTTCGGCGAGGGTGATCTCTTCGAGTTGCTCGCCGCGTGCATTGACAAGGCGGCCTCGGTCGACGTGCCCGTGGACGTGCTGCGGGCCGTGCCGCTGCCCGAGCACCTCCGGTTCCGCATCGAGGTCTTCGATGCCAAGGGACAGGTCGTGTTCGCAGGCAGGGACTTGGCCGCGCTCCGGGCACGCCTCACTCCCGCGTTGCGCCAGACCGCGCTGCAGTCGTCGAGCGATCGCTACCGGCGCGACGGCATCAAGGTGTGGGACGTGGGGGACATCCCCGAGCGCATCGAGATCGAGCGTCTGGGCGTCAAGGTGATCGCCCATCCCGCGCTCGTCGACCAGGGCTCGTCGGCCGGACTGCGTCTCTTCGATTCGCCCAGCGCGGCCGAGCGGTCGCACCGGGCCGGGGTCCGCCGCCTCTACATGCTCGACTGCGCCGACGACCTCCGACGCTACAGCACGCAGCTCCACGGCATCGAGCGGATGGCCGCGTGGTTCATGCCCCTGGGGTCGTCGCAGATCCTGCGTGCGGCGTTGCAGGAGCTCGTCGCCGATCGCGCCTTCATCGGCGACCAGCCGCCCATTCGCACCCACCGCGGCTACTTCGAGCGTCGGGGACAAGGGCTCGACCGGCTCGGCGGCGCGGTCCGCGAATGCTGCGACCTTGTGGCGCAAGTCCTGGCCCTTTTTCACCAGGTGCAGCTGCAGTTGGCGGGCAAGGCCCCGGTCGAGTGGGCCGCGACGCTGACGGACGTTCGCGATCAACTCGCGCACCTCCTGCCCGGCGGGTCGTCGGCGGTCTTCGTGTCGACGCCCTTCCGGCAGTTGCTCCATTATCCGAGGTACCTGCAGGCGATCCAGACGCGTCTTCGCAAGCTGCCCGGCGAGGGGCTGCTGCGCGACAAGCGCCATGCCGCCGAGCTCGCGCCGATGTGGCGGGGCGCCCTCGAGTTGCTCCGCCGGCAGGACGAACTCGGCCTCGATCCCGCCAAGGTCGCCGAGTACCGCTGGCTCTGCGAGGAGTTTCGCGTCTCGCTCTTTGCGCAGGAGCTTCGCACGGCCGTTCCGGTCTCCGTGAAGCGCCTGCAGGAACTGTGGATGTCGATCGTGCGTTGACTCATGTCGCGGGCCGCTCGCGTACCCTCACGCTTCGGGCATGGTCCAGATCCTGCTGATCATCATCTTCGTCGCGATGCACCTCGCCGAGGAACCCGGCGACTGGCGACTCGTGCACTGGTCGGCGCCCGCCACGTTCGCGATGGCCGCGGCCCCGCTGCTCGTCATGGCGATGCTGGTCGAAGCCGCCTCGAGGCGGGCGGCACGCGCCATGGACGAGCAAGGGCACCTGCGGCCGTTCATCGCCGCCGAGGCGCTCGCGGGCCGGGTGCGCATCCTCGGCCTGCTCTGGTACGTCGGCGCCATGACCTCGGGAGGGTGGGTCGCCGCGGCGACGGGATTGGGCGAGGGGGTTCCGCTGGGGCCCGAACTGCTCGTGCTGCTGCCGCCCGTGGCCTACTTGGCCGCGCCGTGGTGGAGCCTGTATCCGCTCGAGGTTCGGGTCCGCGAGGCGATGCTCTTCAGGCAACTCTCCTCCGGCGCGCCCGTCTACGAGATTCCCACTCGCGTGCAGTACGTCCTGGGCCTGGTGCGACACCAAGTGCTGCTGGTGGTGACGCCCATGCTCCTGGTGGCCCTCTGGGACGACGTGGTCAACCTCGTGTCCGGTCGCGTCGGTGCGCCGTGGTGGCAGGCCGCCGAGCCGGCCGTGCGGTGGGCCGGGCTCGTGGTCGTCCTGCTCATGTCGCCGGTCGTGCTCAAGGCCGTGTGGAGCACGGTGCTCATCCGCGGCGGGCCGCTGGCCGAGCGGATGCACGAGATGTGCCGGCTGCACGGCGTCCGCATCCGGGGCCCGTACCTCTGGCGCACGCACGGCGCGATGGTGAACGGGGCGGTGCTGGGGGCCTTCTGGCCCATGCGATACCTGCTGCTCACCGACGCGTTGCTCGAGCGGCTCGATTCGCTGCAGGTGGAGGGCGTGCTCGCGCACGAGGTGGCGCACGTCAAGCGTCGACACCTGCCGTGGCTGGCGGTCTGCGTGGTCGCGTGCGTGCTGGCGGCGGGGTGGGCCGCGTCGATCGGGCTTCACGTCGCGGACGTCGACGACGCGAGCGGCATGGTGGGCATGGGCGTGTCGCTGGGCATGCTTGCGTTCGCGGCCTTGGCGTTCGGGTGGGTGAGTCGCCGCTTCGAGTGGCAGGCCGACGCCTTCGCCGTCGCGCATCTCTCGGCCACGCGGGACTCCGCCACCGTCACCGCGCTGGCCGCGTCGGTGATGGAGTCGGCGTTGGGACGGGTCGCGGAACTCAACGGCGTGCCCGCGTCGCGATTCTCGTTCCGCCACGGGTCCATCCTCGAGCGGCAGCGGCGGCTGAACGCCTTGGTGGGGGTCGACCTCGCGAGATTGCCCATCGATCGCTCGGTGCGACGCATCAAGGCGACGAGCGTGGTGGTCGGACTGCTCGGGGCCGCGCCGTTCGTCTGGGAATGGTGGACCGGCACGCCGCTGGGCCTCTGACCGTCTCGCCCGGCGGGTTCGGGAAAGCCTGGCGTCCGGTTTCCCAACAACCCTTCCATGGAGACCCTCGTCGGCGCGTGCATCGGCATCGGCTTGGCCGCGGCCTGTGGCATGCGCGTCTTCATCCCCTTGCTCGTGCTGGGTCTGGCTTCCAAGGCCGGGCTCGTGACGCTCTCGGATTCCACCGCGTGGCTGGCGTCGACGCCCGCGCTCTGCACGCTGGGCGTGGCCTGTCTCGTGGAGGTGGCGGCCTACTGGCTGCCGTCGATCGATCATGCCTTGGACGTCGTGGCGGCTCCGGCCGCGCTCGCCGCGGGCACCTTGGTGGCCGCCTCGCAGTTCGGCGAGTTCACGCCGGCCCTGTCGTGGGGGCTGGGGGCCATCGCGGGCGGGGGGGTCGCGGGGCTCTCGACGGCCACGAGCGTGTCGACCCGTGGCGTGGGCACGGTCAGCACCGCGGGCTTGGTGAACCCGCTGATCTCGTCGGTTCAATCGGCCCTGAGCGCCGTGGTGTCGGTCCTGGCGGTGGTGGTTCCGGTGGCCCTGGGGGCGGTGCTCCTGGTGGCGGCAGCGATGGCGGTCTTCCTGCTTCGGCGGAGGTGGCGCCGGTCTGACGCCCACGGCGTCGTGGCGGCGGGTTGACCGGACGGGACCCGAACGAAGGGGTTGGCGGACGGATCGAATCCGGGGCTTGCGCCTACACTCAAGGCCCGGTGCGACACCGAACCAGACCGCGGGCTGCCGGCCCGCTGGTTCGGATTGATCGCCCGCATCCCCTCTCGCTCGGAGACACGCTTTCATGGCTCACGACCCCCTCGACACGGTGATCGGTGTGACCGATTCCTCCCGTCGCGACACCGCCGCATCCGCCAAGCACGTCGCCGCCGCCGTCAAGTGCGACGTGGCGGGCGACCGCACCGGCGCGGTGGCCGAGTATCGCAAGGCCGTCAACGCCGATCCGGCCAACGTCGACGCCCTCTTCAAGCTCGCGTACCAACTCGACCTGATGGGCGAGGAGGACGAGGCCCTCGCGCTCTACGAGCAGTGCTGCGACACGCCGCCGGCCAACGTGAACGCGCTGCTGAACCTCGCGGTGCTCTACGAGGATCGCGGTGATTACGCCGCGGCCGAGCGGTGCCTCAAGCAGGTGCTCGACACGCGTCCCAACCACCTCCGCGCCCGGTTGTACATGCGTGACATCCAGGCCAGCCGCGAGATGGTGGTGGTGGAGGAGCAGGACCGCGACATCTTCAAGCGCAAGGCGATGCTCGACACGCCGGTGACCGACTTCGAGCTCTCGGTTCGCGCCCGCACCTGCCTCAAGAAGATGAACATCCGCACGCTGGGCGATCTGCTCAAGATCACCGAGGCCGAACTGCTGAGCTACAAGAACTTCGGCGACAGCTCGCTGACCGAGATCAAGAAGATGCTCACGGCCAAGGGCCTGCGCCTGGGTCAGGGCCTCGAGGATGCGCACCGCCAGGCCCGTCGCGCCCTGATGGAGCAGTACAAGGGCACCGACAAGATGGCCGTGCTCGCCAAGCCCATCTCGGAGCTCAACCTCTCCGTCCGCGCCCGCAAGGCCGTGCAGCTCATGAGCTGCACCACCCTGGGCGACCTCGCCAGCCACACCGAGGCCGAGCTGATGGGCATCAAGAACTTCGGCGCCACCTCGCTCAAGGAGGTCAAGGACCGTCTCACCGAGTTCGGCCTCTCGCTCCGCACGCTCGACGCGTAAGCGAGCCCGTCCCGAGTCTGGGCCCATGCCCGACACGCCGACCACCACGAACGCCACCGGCGGGGAGAAGTCTCCCCGCCGGTTTGCTTTCCGCCTGAGGCCGCGACCGTGGATGTTCACCGTCGGCATCCTCGCCGTCACGGCGGTCATCCTGCGGGCCGAGGGCCGCCTGTGGACGTGCGCCTGCGGGTCGTGGAAGGTCTGGGCCGGCGACATCTGGAGCAGCCACTGCTCCCAGCACCTCTTCGACCCCTACGCCTTCACCCACGTCTCGCACGGCTTCATCCTCTGGTTCGCGCTCGCGTGCATCCCGCGACTGCCCGACCATGGATGGCGTCTGCGGCTGGTTGTCGCCCTCGAGGCCGCGTGGGAGATCTTCGAGAACTCGCCTCTGGTCATCAATCGCTACCGCATGGCGACCATCTCGTACGACTATCTCGGCGACACCGTCATCAACGCCTTGGGCGACGTCATCGCCTGCCTGCTGGGCGCGTTGATCGCGCGTCGCATCGGCCTCTGGTGGACGCTCGCCCTCTTCGTGGCCCTCGAAGCGGTTCTCGCGGTCGCCATCCGCGACAATCTGATCCTCAACGTCGTCATGCTGCTGTGGCCCATCGACGCCGTCAAGCAGTGGCAGCTTTCAGGACACTGAACCGCCGGCCTCATCGGCGGGCGGCCGTTCGCCCGTCACGCGGTACTTGGCCCTTGAGGCCATGTACTCCTCGGGGCTGATCTTGAGGTCCGGCAGCGTGCCCTGCCGGTGCAACGCGTGCAGGTGCTTGAGGAAGGGCACGCACCACTGGCAGCCCGTGCCCGCCGACAGGCACTCGCTGATGAGCGAGGCCACCGGCGGGTTCTCACGCGACAGATACCCCCGGATCTTGCGGAGCGTCACGTGGAAGCAAAGGCACACCTCGTCGTCCTGGTTCACGGCTGGAAGTGTACGAATACACTCGCCCTCCCATGCACGAAGGCCCCGCCACGCCAAAGGACTCGGACGTTCGCGACGGCGACGAGTGGTTCGCTCGCCCTGACGCCGGGTCCGGCGCGGCCGGGCTGAGTTTCGGGTGCACCCAGTGCGGCGATTGCTGCACGGGCGCGGGCGGCTACGTCCTCTTCACCCCCGAGGAGGCCGCCTCCCTCGCCCGCCGCCTGGGCGTCAGCGACGAGGAGTTCATCAGCCGCTACACCCACGACACCGCCGCCGGCCGCAGCTTGCGCGAGGTCCGAGGCGAGTTCGGGCTCGATTGCGTCTTCCTCGACCGCGCGAAGTTCCCCGGCCGGGCCGTCTGCGGCGTCTACGAAGATCGCCCCATGCAATGCCGCACCTGGCCCTTCTGGAAGAGCAACCTCGCCTCCCCGTCGGCGTGGGCGCGCGCCTCGCGGTCGTGCCCCGGCATGAACAAGGGCCGTCGCTACGACGTGCAGCAGATCCGCATCCTCCGCGACAAGGTGGACATCTGATGCCTGAGCCCCGCTGGAAACTCCTCGCCCTCGACCTCGACGGCACCCTCGTGGGCTCCGGCGGCGAGATCTCGCGCGAGAACATCGACGCCGTGCACCGCGCCCGCGAGGCCGGCATCAAGGTCGTCGTCTGCACCGGGCGAGGCCTTCGCGAGTGTCGCCGTTTCCTCGACGCGCTCGGCCAGACCGAGCCCGTCGCCGTCGCCGGCGGGAGCATCATCGCCGACCCCGTCTCGGGCCGCACGCTCCACCGCTTCTCGATGGATCCCGCGCTCGTGCACGACGTCGTGTCGCTCATGCACCGACACGGGCATCCCGCGCTGGTGCTCAAGGACCCCGCCGCCGCGAACCTCGATTACCTCGTCGTCGAGAGCGAGCATCGCCACCCGCTCGACCCCGTGATGCACTGGTGGTTCGACGCGATGAAGGTGGGCGTTCGCCACGTGCGGCACCTGCACGAGGACGAGCACCCCGAGCACACCGTGCGCATCGGCGTCTTCGGCATCTCGACCTCCATGCACCGGCTGGTCGCCGAACTCGAGCCCGTCGTCGACTCCCGAGGCACCTACCACAACTTTCCCGCCGTCGTCCTCCCCACGCATCGCCAGCGTCTGGGTCCGGGCGAGAACTTCCACATCCTCGAGCTCTTTGATCAGGCGGGCAACAAGTGGTCGGCCGTCAGCCACCTCGCCGCCCGGTGGGGCATCGATCCCGCGCACACGGCCGCCATCGGCGACGAGGTCAACGACCTCGCCATGATCCGCGGGGCGGGCCTTGGGGTGGCGATGGGGAACGCGGTGCCGCAGGTTCGCGAGGCCGCGGCACGCTCGACCCTGCATCACGACCAGCACGGCGTGGCCCACGCCATCGACCGCATGCTGGAAGGGGAGTGGTAAGGTCCGGGCGGGGTGCATGCCCCCGACCGGGGCATGCACCGGGATGTGCCCGGGCGGGGGCTGCACGTGGCTTGGGTGCCCAGCCGATGGCCTATGCTTATTGAGTATCGATTCTCAATAAGGGTTGGCGGGTCGGTCTCAGGGGAGTCAGCCGTGGCCACGGGACGCAGGAGTTTCATCAAGCTGGCGGCGTTGGCGGCGGCATGCCTCTGGGGCGGCCCTGTGGCGTTGGCGGAGCCACCCCGCGTCGTGAGGGCGGTGGTGTCGGTGCCGCCGCTGAAGGGCATCGTCGCCGCGGCGTTGCCCGCGGGGGCCAAGGTGGAGTCGCTGATCCCGCCCGGGGCGAGCGAGCACGGGTACGAGATCCCTCCACGCAAGCTGGCGATGTTGGCGACGGCCGACGTGGTGGTGACGGTGGGGCTGGGCGTCGAGCCCCAGGTCGAGAAGTACCTGCGGGAGCACCCGCGGGCCGGTCGTGTGGAGGTCCGCTTCGCCGACGTGGCGGGCATGGCCGAGGCCGGGCACGACCATCACGAGCATGAGGGGCACGGCGAGGCGTGCGAGCACTCGCACGCGGTCGACCCGCACCTGTGGCTCGACTGCGAGCAAGTGACCAAACTCGCGGCGGCGGTGCACGCCAAGGCCGCGGAGGCGGGCATGGCGGGCGACAAGGCGGCCCTGGACGCATTCAACGCCAAGGTGATGAAGGTCGACGAGTCGTACCGCGCGATGGTGGCGCAGGCCGAGCGGCGTTCGATGGTGGTGGCCCATGATGCCTGGGGACACCTGACGCGCCGCTACGGGCTCACCTTCGTCGCCATCACGGGCTTGCAGGCCGGCGAAGCGACGCCCGCGGCGATCGAGTCGGCCGTGAAGGCCGCGCGAGATCTTGGAGCCACGGCCGTGGCGGTTGAGCCGCAGTTGTCGCAGCGGGTGGCCCGCCGCGTGGCCAAGGCCGCGAACCTCCGTGTGCTGACGCTCGATCCGCTGGGCTCGGGCGATTGGGTCGAGTTGATGGAACAAAACCTGAGCACGCTCCGCGAAGCGCTGGGCGTTCGCCCCGCGCCCGCGGCGCCCGCCGAACCTGCAACCAAGGCCCCGAGCCCGACATGAGCGTCGCCGTCGATATCCGCGGCGTGTGGCACTCCTTTGCGGGCAGCCAAGGGCCGCCCACGCTCGAGGACGTGTCGCTGAGCGTTCGCGAGGGGGAGCGTCTGGGCATCCTGGGCCCCAATGGCGGGGGCAAGAGCACGTTGCTGCGTCTGGTGCTGGGCCTGCTGCCCTTGCAGCGGGGCGAGATCACCGTCTGCGGCATCAGTCCGTCCAAGGCGCGGCGCGAAGGCCTGATCGGCTATGTGCCGCAGCGGCCCGAGATGGAGTTGGCGATGCCCCTGTCGGCCCGCGAGGTGCTTGCGCTGGGCGCGACCTGGCGTTTGCCGGCATGGCGGGGCGTGCCGGCGGATGTCGCGGCGCAGGTGGAGCGGACGATCGACCTGGTGGGGGCGAGGGAGTTCGCGGCAAGGCCCGTGGGGTCGCTCAGCGGCGGGCAACTGCAACGGGTGCTGATCGGACGCGCGCTGGTGGGCAAGCCGCGGATCTTGGTGCTCGACGAGCCGATGGTGGGGATCGACGTGGCGGGTCAGCGTCAGTTCGCGTCGCTCCTGGGGGAGATTCACCGCACGACGGGCGTGACGATGCTGACGGTCACGCACGACCTGCGGGCCATCGTGGCGGGGAGCGACCAGGTGGCGTGCCTCGCGAGACGGCTGCACAGCCACGGCAGCCCGCAGGGGCTCACGCCCGCGGTCTTGGCCGAACTCTTCAGCCACGACGTGGCGGGCCTCATGGGCGAGTTGGCGGGCATGCACGTGCACGCGCACGGGGCCGGCGAGACGTGCCCCGACGGGCACCGCCACGGCCCCGGCTGCAGCCATGCTCCTGACCGCAGCCGCGGCGCGGGCGAAGGGGGCGGGGCATGAAGATCCTCGAGGTCCTCCAGACGCCTGAGCTTCGCGCCATCTATCTCGATGCGTTGCTCGCGGGCCTGCCGGTGTCGATCATGGGCGGCGTGCTCAGCGTGCTGGCCGTGGTCAAGCGGCTGGGCTTCGCGGGACAGGGCATCAGCCACAGCGCGTTCGGCGGCGTGGGCATCGCGGCGATGCTGCTGGCCGTGGGGTGGCTGCCCGAAGCGGAGCCGTGGGCCGCGCCGGCGCAGTTCGCGGTGATCGTGCTCTTCTGCCTGGCGGCTTCGTGGGGCATCGGACTGCTCAGCCATCGCCGCACGCTGCCGGTGGACACGGCCATCGGCGTCTTCCTGGCCGGTTCGATGGCGGGGGGCGCGATCCTCGTTCAGGTGGCCCGCGAGATCGCCAACGAGCGAGGGCGGGTGGGGCTGGTGCAGAGTTGGGAGTCGATCCTCTTCGGCGCCATCGTGGGGGCGGGGAACGCGGACGTGATCCTCGCGTGGGGCGTGGCGGCGTTGGTGCTGGTCACGCTCTGGTGGCATCGGCGGCGGCTGTCGTTCTGGGCCTTCGACGAGGAATCGGCCCGAGCCTTCGGCATGCCCGCGGTACCCGTGCGGCTGCTGGCGATGTCGGTGCTCGCGGTGGCGATCGTGACGGCGATGAAGCTCATGGGCGTCATCCTCGCCACGGCCCTGCTCGCGTTGCCCGGGGCCACGGCCCTGCGGCTGGCCTCGCGGATGACCACGGTGCTGCTCGCCTCGACGCTGGTGGCGGTGGCGGGGCTCGTGGGCGGCCTGGTGCTCAGCGTCGAGACGGACTGGCCCGCCGGGCCGAGCATCGTCGTCGTGCTCGCGGCGATCTTCGCCCTGTCGTGCGCGATGCCGCGGCGGCTGACGTGAGCGTCGGGCACGTCGCGTTCGCTATCATGCGGGCATGAAGGCCGAACCCATGCTCGCCGAACTCAACCGTCTCCGCAAGGACCTTGGTGAAGACCCCACCGACCTCGAGTGGCTGACGCTCCACCACGTCTTCTGCTTCGTGAGCTACAAGATGGCCGACTTCCAGAAGTATATGGAGGAGCAGACGGCCAAGGGGGCGTTCCGGGAGTACGAGGAGTCCCGGTAACCTCGCGGGCCGCGCCCGGGCGTTTTTTTCGCCTCTGGTTGAACCTTGGGCCTTGCGGATCGGTACATCATGACGGATACTTGTCAGTGGATCCTTTCGCGTCGGGCACGGTCGGGTGCGGCGGGCCAGAAGCCCGTCTCCGACACGGCGACGCGACGACCGGGGGCGAGCGTTCGCTTCCGGGCGGTGTGCCGCGGATGACGGTCCGCGGGAACGGAGCCCGGGCGGGGCGTACAGGCCCTGTCGCCGGGGAGGCATCGTGAGCAAGGAGGTGATCCAGTGAAGATCGACTGTATTTCGGGGCTGCGTTCGTAAGGACGCGACTCGACGGAGTGGCGCCCGGCGCGATTCGCGCCGACGCAGCCCACTACGGCAAGCACGTAGCGCCGGCCGCCCCCGCAGGGGCGGCCGGTGTGCTTTTTGGCCTTGGGCGGCGTCCCGGGCCTTCGCCCCTACGCTCCCAGCATGAGCGGCCTGCACATCTCCCGCGGCACGTGCACCGTCATGTTCGCCTACGACATCGGGTTCGGCATCGAACTCGACCGCGTCGAGGCGATGCTCTCGGCCCGGGCCGACGGCGCGCCCCAACGCGAGTACCTGCGTCACGCCCGCAAGTCCCCCAAGTCGTTCGAGTATCGGCCTGCCCCGGTTCGCCTGACGCGGAAGGGGACCACCGTGGCCGTGGGCTCGCACGCCACGGACGTCGCCGTGAGCCTGACGCTCTACGACTTCGGCGCGGTGTCGGTCGCGTACACCATCCCGCTGACGGGCGGGCTCGAGACGCTCGCGGACCTGAGCGCGGAGCTCTACGACCATGTCGCCCTGGCGGCTGATTCCCGCGAGCACGCCCGCATGCTGCTCGAGGACCTGCGGCCGGCGATCCACAAGTCGGGCTTGCTGCCGCTGGTCGAGGATTACGTGGTCTTCCACGCGGCGGAGTTCGACTGCCAAGCGGCGAGCGCGAGCGAGTTCGTCGCGGCGGCGAGGCAGTCGGTGGCGAGCGTGCTGCGGGCCGAACGGGGCGTGCTCTCGGCGCAGGAAGTGGGGGAGGCGACCTCGTCGGTCGTGAGCTACACGCCGGGCGACGCGGCGGTGATCGACTGGAACGCCGCCCTCCTGCTGGGGCCCGACATGGAGGACGTGCTGGCCGTCCTCGAGTTCGCGAATGTGGAGCTCCTCGAGATGCGGTTCCTCGACGGCCAGCTCGACCGTGCCCTCGAACGGGCGTACGCGGCAACGGGCCGCAGGGTGTACGCCTTCATCGGCGGTCACGCGGGCTCGCTCCGCGAGGTGGCGGGCATGCAGGTCGACTCGGCGATGCTCTTCGAGACGGTGAACAACACGCTCAAGCTGCTGGGCGACCAGCACCTCGCCCGAGTCTACCGCACGTGCGCCGAGCGGTTCCACCTGCCCGACTGGGACGCGAGCATCCTCCGCAAGCTCGGGCTGCTCGAGGGGCTGTACGAGAAGCTCAATGACCGGCAGACCACGCGACGGATGGAGGTGCTCGAGTGGATCATCATCCTCCTGATCGCCTTCGAGGTCGCCGCCACGTGGGTGTGGCCGCTCGTCGAGCCGGCCGTGAAGACGTGGCTGCTTGGTGGTGATTGAGCGGAGCCGCCTCGCCCGCTCTGGGGCGAACCGGCAGGTAGCCCAGGGCGCTGCCCGGCTCTGCGGGCGAGCCCTGGGTTTCGGGCGATCGAACGCGCGGACCATCGAATCGCGATGACGCGATCACGAGGTTGATTCGCCTCGCAGCTCGTGGATTCACGAACCCTCCTCGCCCGTTCTGGGGCGAACCAGCAGGTAGCCCAGGGCGCTGCCCGGCTCTGCGGGCGAGCCCTGGGTTACGGGCGTTCCCACGCGAGGATCATCGAATCGCAATGGCGAGATCACGAGGTTGATTCGCCTCACACCCCGTGGGTTCACGCACCCTCCTCGCCCTGCTGGTTCGCCCCAGCGCGGGCGAGGAACGGAGGGGTGATCAACTCCGCCGAAAACAACAAGGGCCCGCGACATGGTCGCGGGCCCTTGCATCAGATTCGGATGATGAACCGACGGGGAGCGGCTCACTTCTTGCCGAGCCACTTGTCCCACAGGCCGGCGTAGTTGTCGACGTTCTCCTTGGTCACGATGGAGAGGTCGAAGTGGTTGATGACGTCCTTGGGCGTCTTGTTGTTGTGGATCTTGTCGACGAGGAACTTCACGCTCTGGTGGCCCCAGCCGTAGCAATCCTGGCCCACGAGCACCTGCACCTGGCCCTTGCGGACGTAGTCGAGCTGCTGGGGCAGGGTGTCGACGCTGACGACCTTGGCCTTGTCGTAGACGCCGTCGAGGGCGTTCTCGGTGAAGAGGGGCCAGCCGCCGACCATGGCCCAGCCGGTGATCTCGGGGTTGGCGTTCTGCACCTGCTGGACGGTCTTGGCGGCTTCGGGGGCGGTCTCGGCGTGGTAGTAGGTGTCCTTGATCTTGATGCCGGCGTGCCTGGCGAGCTCCTCGCGCACGCCGCGGACGCGGGCCTGAAGGTTGGGGGCGTTCTGGTTGCCCGCGAGGATGGCCACGACGCCCTTGTTGCCCATCACCTTGGCGAGCTCGACGCCCACCTGGCGGCCGGCCGCGACGTCGTTGATGCCGTAGTAGGCGAAACGCTTGGAGTCGGGAGCGTCGGAGTCGAAGGTGACGACCTGCACGCCCTTGTCGACCGCGGCGTTGATCGCGGCGGTGAGCACCTTGGCGTCCGAGCAGCTGACGGCGATGCCGTCGGCGCCGCCCGCCACCAGCTGCTCGATGAACTGCGCCTGCTGCTGCGCGTCCTCGTTGTTGGGCGTGCGCCAGTCGACGACGACCTCGATGCCCAGCTCCTTGCTGAGTTCAACGCCCGCGGCCATCGCGCCGGTACGGGCCGCCTGGAAGACGGGGTTGCCCTGGCTCTTGGCGATGACGCCGATGGTGTACTTCTTGCCCTTGGCCCCGGGGGCCGTCGCGGCGGCGACCTTGCTGGCCGCGTCGTTCACCACTTCCTTGGTCTTCTCGGCCGCCTTGCCGGCGATCTCCTTGGTCTTCTCGGCCGCTTCGTTCACGACCTCCTTGGTCTTTTCCGCGGCCTTGCCGGCGACCTCCTTGGCCGCCTCGGCGGACTTGGACGCCGCCTCCTTCACGGCCTCCGTGGCCTCGCCGACCTTGGTCGGGGTGCCGTCTGGGTTCTTCTGCTCGCATCCCGTCATGCCCGTCGACAGGGCGGCGAGGGAGAGGGACATGGCGAGCAGGCTGGCGACGCTGAGAAGTTTCGTGGTCTTCATGGTGTGTGCTCCAAAGGCGGGCCATGGTAGCGGCCGCGGGGCCGCCGGTGGCTGCGGGAACAATCCCCTCTCCCCCGTGGGAAGGCTGCCACAGCGGTCATGACTGCGCGGGAAGCGTCACGAAACGGTTTCAGTGCGCCATCTCGGCCGTCTGGGCCGGGGTCAGCGGCCGGGCAGTTCGGCGAGGACCGTGGCGATGGCCTCGGGCATGGCAAGCAGCTCCTGCTCGAAGACGCGGGCGGCGAGCGAGTCGGGCGTGTCGCCCGGGAGCACCGGGCACCGTCGCTGCAGGATGATGCGGCCCTTGTCGTACTCGCGGGAGCAGAGGTGCACGGTGCAGCCCGATTCGGCGTCGCCGGCCTTGAGGACCGCCTCGTGCACGTGGTGGCCGTACATGCCCGGGCCGCCGTGGCGGGGCAGGAGCGAGGGGTGGATGTTGATGATGCGGCCTTCGTACGAGGCCGGGATGGGCAGCAGCCGCAGGTAGCCGGCGAGCACCACCAGGTCGATGCGGTGGTCGTCGAGCAGACGGGAGAAGTCCGCTTCGCTCAGCGTGCCGGGAATGACCAGGGTGTGCAGTCCACTGGAGACGGCACGGTCCGCGCCGGCGCAGGGACGCGACGCGACGACCAGTGAGATCTCCGCGGCCAGGGAACCCGCGAGGATGCGATCGTGGATGTTGAGCATCGTGCGGCCGCCTCCCGAGAGGAGCACGGCCAGCCGGGGCTTCCGCGAAGGGGCGTCCATGGCTGTCGTGCTCACAGGGAAGCGACGGCGTCGGCGACGGTCTTCTTGATGACGAACATCTTGAGCAAGGCGCTGATGCGGAGCACGCCTTCGAGTTCCTCGGAGAGGCCGCAGAGGACGAGCCGTCCCTTGTGCTCGTCGCAGGTCTTCTTGAGGCGGACGAGCATGCCGATGCCCGACGATCCCAGCAGGGCGACCTTGGAGAGGTCGGCGACGATGCGCCATCCGGCGAGCGCCGCCACCGATTCGATGTCGGCCTTGAGGGGCCCGCATTCGAAGTCGCCGATCTTGCTGCACTTGAACGAGGCCACCAGCGCGTTGCCCGAGAGGGACGTCGCGAGGTTGAGGTTGTCGATCATGCCGGGATTCGCCATGCCGCCCGGAGGGTACGCGGGGCAGGCGGGGGCGGCGTCGGTCATTCGTGGCGGAGGGCGACGATTGGGTCGAGCCTGGAGGCCTTGATGGCGGGGAACATGCCGAAGATGACGCCCGTGCCCGCCGAGAAGGCCACGGAGAGGATGATGGACCAGAGGGGGGCCTCGGCCTTGGCGACGGGCGAATCGTCGCCGCCGAAGGACTGCATGGCGAAGACCACGGCAAAGCCGATGGCCAGTCCCATCAGGCACCCCATGAGGCACAGGGTGACGGCCTCCACGAGGAACTGCAGCAGCACCACCTCGGGGCGGGCGCCGATGGCCTTGCGCAGGCCGATCTCTCGGGTGCGTTCGCTGACCGAGACGAGCATGATGTTCATGATGCCGATGCCGCCGACCAGCAGCGAGATGGAGACGACGCCGGCGATGAAGACGGTGATGCCGGTGGCGACCTGCTTGAAGCGGCTGATGGCCTGCTCGATGGCTTCGACGCCGAAGGTGTCGGGGTCGGAGGGGGCGAGATTGCGGACGCGTCGGAGGTGGGCGCGGATCTCGGCCTTGGCGTCCTCGAAGAGCTCGGGGCTCTTGGTCTTGGCGATGGCGTAGAGGCGGGGTTCGGGGCGGATGGCCGTGCCGGTGTTGAAGGGGATGAAGATCTCGGTCTGCGCCTCGTTGCCCCCGAACATGGGCGACACCTGCTTGGTCTCGACGACGCCGACGATCAGGAACCTCCGGTCGGCGGCGAGGATGGTGGTTCCCGAAGGATCGGCGTCGAGGCCGAGTTCCTGAATGGCCTTGTCGTTGACCAGGCACACCTGTCGCCGCTCGTCCTCGTCGACCTGCATGAGGGCGCGGCCGCGGATCACGGAGCGGTCCTCGATGGCGTGCCATGACGGGCGCACGCCCTGGATGTTGACGAACGGCTGCACGCGGTCGCCCACCTGCACGGTGGCGTTGATCTGCATGACGGGCGTGAGCGTCTCGATCGAGGGGCACGAGTTGGGGATCGCCTCGAGCTGCGGGAGGGTGATGCGGATCTGGCGGAAGGAGAAGCGGTCGCGCTGGTTGGGGGGCATCCTCGGGAAGACCCACACCTTGCTGGCCCCGAAGGAGGAGAACTGGTCGAGGACGAAGGTGCGGAACCCCTGCCCCGCGGCGGCCAGCACGATGACCGCCGAGACGCCGATGACGATGCCCAGCGTCGTGAGCATCGCCCGCACCTTGTTGGCCCAGATCTGCTGGAGGGCCAAGACCACCGTCTGGATGAGCAGCCGAACGACGATCATGGCGTCTCCTCCGCCGCCACCGCGACGGCCTTGGCCTTGGCCACCTCGAGCGCGCGGCCCAGGAAGGCCTGGTGCACGGGGTCGCTCTTGGTCGGATGATCCGAGACGATGCGGCCGTCCTTGAGCCGCACGATCCGCTCGGCGTTGCCTGCCACGTCCTCCTCGTGCGTCACGATCACGATGGTCTGGCCTTCCTGGTGCAAGGCGCGGAAGAGGGCGATGATCTCCTCGCTGGTGGCCGAGTCGAGGTTGCCGGTGGGTTCGTCGGCGAGGATGATGCTCGGCTGGTTCACCAGCGCCCGCGCGATGGCGACGCGCTGTCGCTGGCCGCCCGAGAGCTGGTTGGGCTTGTGGTGCATGCGGTCGGCCAGGCCCACGCGCTCGAGCGCCTTGGCGGCCCGGCGGCGTGCGCCCCAGAAGAATCGCCGCGAGTAGGTCAGGGGCATGCGGACGTTGCCCAGCGCGGTGGCCCGGGGGAGCAGTTCGAAGGACTGGAAGACGAAGCCGATCTCCTCGTTGCGGACGCGGGCGAGTTGGGCCGCGTTCATTCGGTGCGTGAGCCGATGGTTGAGCTCGTAGGTGCCGGCGGTGGGCTGATCGAGGCAGCCCAGGATGTTCATGAGCGTCGACTTGCCGCTGCCCGACGAGCCCATGATGGCGACGAACTCGTTGTCGGCGATGGTGAGGTCGACGCCTCGGAGGGCGTGGACCTCCTCCGAGCCGATGCGGTAGACCTTGGTGATGCCCTTGACGACGATGCTCATGGCGTCGCGGCCTTCGTCGAGGCTGTCGTGGAGGGCTGCGTCGTAGGCGTGGCCTCCTCGAGTTCGACGCGTTGGTCGTTCTTGAGCGTCTCGAGGATCTTGAAGGGGCCCGAGATCACCTTGACGCCGTCGTCGAGCCCGGCGGCGACCACCGTGTCGGTGAGATCGCTGGGGCCGGTGCGGACGGCCATCGGACGGGCCTTGCCGTCCTGCATGACGAAGACCACGCGGGCGAACTTCTTGGTGCGGTCGACGAGGGGGTTGCCCGCGACGGTCGACTCCGGCAGGTCGTCGATGGCGCGGTCGAGCACGGCCTGGCTGGGCACCTTCAGCACGTCGCGGAAGGTCTCGACCTGGATGTCGGCGTTGGCGGTCAGCCCCGATCGCAGCACGAGGTCGGCGGGCTTGTCGATCAGGATGTCGGTCTCGAAGTAGGCCGTGCCGTCCTTGTCGACCTGACGCTTGAGGCCGATGTGGTCGACGGTGCCGGTCATCGGACGCTCGGGGTAGGCGTTCACGTACACGCGGGCCTTCTGCCCCTCTCGCACCGGCGCGATGTTGGCCTCGTCGATGCGGGTCTTGAGGAGCATGACGCCAAGGTCCGCCACCTCCATGATGACCGAGCCCTGGTTGTTGAGCGTGCCGATCACCACCAGTTCGCCCACTTCGGCGTTGAGCTTGGTGATCACGCCGTCGAAGGGGGCCGTGATCGTGGTGCTCTCGAGGTCCTTCTCGGCCCGCTGGATGTTGGCCCGGGCGATCTCGATGGCGTGCTCGGCCACCGAGAGACTGCTCTGGCCCCGCTTGAAGTCGGTTTCCGCCGCGTCGAGGGCCGACTTGGCCACGTCCTTGGTCGCGTGCAGTTCCCTGAGGCGGTTGTACTCGACCTGCAGGTTCGCCAGCGTCGCCCGCGCGCCCTCCAGGCGTGCCTCCTCGCTCTTGAGCTGCGCCTTGGCGCTGTCGAGCAGCGCGGCCAAGTCGCGACCGTCGAGTCGCACGATGACGTCATCCTTGCGAACCGCCTGCCCCTCGCGGAAGGGCAGTGCGATGATCCGCGCCGACACCTGTGCCGAGATCTCGACCTTGGTGCGGGGTTCGACCTGACCCGGGGCCGACACGGTCCGCACGAGGTCGCCACGGACCACCGTCGCCATGCGGACCTTGGCCGCTTGCGCGCCAGGCTGGTACTTTTCCTGAAGTTCCTTGAGCTTGCCGCTGGATTGCAGCCAATACCCGGTGCCCACGCACGAGCCGGCCAGAAGGAGCACGATGAAGAGAATCCACTTCCACACGATGGCTGGTCTCCGCGCGCCCGGGTCGCTTCGGGCTCCTGAAGCCCGGCCCCGCCGGGCGTGAGCGAGGGTTGGATGTTAGGAGTGATCGATCGAGGCTTTCGGCACGCCCTTGGGCGCGACCTTCGGCGGCACGATGCTCAGGGCCGCGCCGCCGAGAATGAAGGCCCCTCCAAGGCCTGCCGGCCAACCGAGGCGTTCGCCCAGCAGCGTCGCGCCCACCAGCACCGTCGCGAGGGGTTCCACCAGCGACAACGCACTGGTCTTGACTGGTCCCAGGATCGCCAATCCCGCCAGCAGGCACGTGATCGCCACGACGCTGCAGAGGATCGCCAAGGCGACGACTCCCGTCCAGGCCGCTGCGGTCGAGGGCAGCGGATCGCCCGAGGCGATGGCGACGCCCGCGAACATCGCCGCCGCCGAGGCCATCACGATGAACGCGCCCTGGAGCGGGCCCTGCCAGTGCCTCGAGATCGCCGCGCCCGCGATCACGTACGCGGCATAGATCACCGCCGTGCCCACACCCAGCACGAGGCCGATCCCCCGACCCGAGGCGTCACCCTCGACGTGTCCGATGGAAGGCATGATCGTGAGCGCCATGCCGACGGTGCCGACGGCCACCGCCGCGATGGTCCGGCCCGTGGGCCTGGCGCCCAGCCACCACCACGAGGCCAGGGTCACGAACGTCGGGTAGAGATACAGCAGCAACGACACCAGCCCGCCGGGGAGGAACCGCAACGCCCCGAAGTAGCAGTACGCCTCGCCGAAGTAGCCGACGGCCCCCATGAGCACGTACCACCCCAGCACTCGCCCGCGGGGCATCGGCAGCCGCCTGCAGACGATGACGCAGAGCAGCACCGCCGACGCCAGCGTGAAGCGGAGCATGAGCAGCATGGCCGTCGAGACGTTCGGGTCGGCCGCCGTCACCATCCGCTGGAAGAGGGGCATGAAGCCGAAACTCACGCTCGCCGTGATCACCAGCAGCGCACCGGCCCACGCTCGTGACGCGGCGTTGGTCGTGGGGGCGTCGGTCACCGCGGCGGCTCCACGACCGGCGGCTGAAGCGTCTTGAGCCGCCTCGCCGCCTCGACCACCTCGAGCGCAAAGTCGTTGGGCACGGGGATGACGAGGTTGTACTGGGCCAACTTCCAGCCGCCGGCGTGCTTGACCAGCACGCCCGTGCCGCGACATTCGCCGTACTTCTCGTTGGCGAGGCGTTCGTCGAACCACGCCGTCTCGCCGGTGGGCGATACGAAGATGTTGCGTTCCAGCGTCGAGTAGGTCCAGCCGCGGCCCCTGGCGAAGATGGGATCGCAGAAGGCGCGGAACTGCTCGAGCGGCCAGCGCTCGGACGCATCGGTGCCGAAGAAGACGAAGTCGTCGGTGAAGTGGGAGAAGTAGCGGGCCATGTCGGCCTTGGAGGCCGCGTCGTGAAAGTCGGTGAGGACGGCATCGACTTGGCGGCGTACTGCGTCGGAAGCACCATGGTTCGGCACGGGAGACTCCTGGCTCGCGGCAGTGCGGACGATGAGGTCGAAGAGACGGCCGGTCTCGATGGCCAGCACGTGACCCGATCCCTCGATCACCTCGTGGTTCGCCTTCAGCCCCGAGCGTCGCAACCTGGTGAGTGCTTGCTCCACGCCGGGCCGCCACTGGGCGTCGTCCGCGCCCACGAGCAGCAGCACGCCGACGGGCTTCGCCCTGGCGAGGTCGTCGTCCTTGAGGTCGGTCCCGAGCAGGCCCGGCAGGGCCACCACCGACTTGAAGCGTGCGGGCGAGAGCAGGCCCACGGTGAGCGCGTCGCTGCCTCCGTTGCTCACCCCTGCGAGGTGGTGTCGACCGTCCTTGATCCGGTGTCGTCGGGCGACGTCATCGGCCACGGCCCACGCGGCATCGGGCCGGCGGCTGAAGAACGACGCCCCGTCCGGCGAGATGGGTGCCGCGACAATCCACCCTCGTGCGGCGGCCTCCTTGGCCCAGTAACGGTCGAGCGCGGCCTTGGCCATGGCCTCGCTCTCGTCGCCGGGGGGCAGGACGATGAGGCTCTCCCGCTCCGCGGCGCCCGGAGCGGGGTTGTGCAGGAGGTACTCGATCTCGGTGCCGTCGAGCACCCGCACGCGAACCCGCTCGGGTTCAGCGCCGAACGTCGCCGGGGACGTGAGCAGCCACAGCAGCGTCGAGATGATCGCCAAGCGCATGGCCCAGCATATGGGGTTGGCGAGAGCGCATGAAAAAACCCGACGCCTGTGGGTGTCGGGTTTTTGAGACACAACGTGGTGTTTGAACAGGGACCGAGCCTCGAGAGCCGTTCGTGGGCTCAGGCGCGGCGGCGACGGGAGGCGGCGAGGCCACCCAGGCCCAGCAGCGCGAGGGCGCCCGGGGTGGGGGTGGTGAACTCGAAGCGGTGGCTCAGCGCGCCGCTGTTGGCGCCGCCGAAGGTCGCGCTCTGGGTGCCGACGGTCGGGGCGGTGGCCGACAGGAACCAGCGGCCCGTCGAACCAGCGGGCGCGACGGCCTCCATGATGCCGTCCTTGGGGATGTCGACGTTGATGCCCGTGATGGTCCAGATGAAGTTGCCACCCTGAGGCAGGGTGACCGAGAAGCTGTTGACCAGCACGGCCGACGTGCTGTAGATGTCGAAACGGATCGACATGCCCGCGGTGCTGACGCCGCCGACGAAACGCATGTCCTGCAGCGTCTCGACGGGAGCGGTCATGGTCGACGCGTAGTCGTCGAAGCCGAGCGAACCGGTGGCCGCCGGGAAGCCCGCGTAGGGGCCGGCGATGGCGGAGTACACCACTGCACGGCCGACGTAACCCGCCTCGGAATCGAGCGGGGCGGGGGTGGCGACGATGTTGGCGGACGCGACGCCGGCAAGGGCCGCGAGCGCAAGCGCGGAAACGAGCTTCATCTTGATCTCCTCTCTCTGATCCTCTTCAGAATCGCCCCGGCGGTTGGAAACAGGGGCAATCTTGTCTCTCGAGACCATGCGCCACACTGACACACGGTCCGAACACGGATCGGCGGCACCTTTCGATGCCGCTCCGCGACGCCCCCATTGTGCCCGCCGTCGGCACCCGCGTCAAGCGCGAAGTTCATTCAGAAGTCGTTATCTGACCGATCGTTGTGCACGTTTGGCGACTGGGGAGTCTGTGCAGCGGTTATGGGGCCACGCCCCGGGGCCGACGCGACGCTCAGTCGCCGTGCAAGGTCCGCAGGCGGGTGCTGAGGCGGAGAGTCAGGTGCACCCGTTCGTGCTCGTCGATCCATTCCTGCAGCGTCGACGAGAGTTCGTCCGCCGGCAGGTCCGCCCCGGGCAGCGGGCACGACGCGCCGAGCGCCTTGGCGGCCTTGGCCCGCAGGCGCGACAGCGTCTTGTCGCCCAGCAGCGAGACGAACTCGAAGTCTTCGGAGAAGAAGATCACCGTGGGCACGCGGTGACCGCCGCAGATGCGAACTTGGTCCGCCAAGTCGAGGTGGGCGTCGCGGTTGAGGAAGCGAAGTCGGATGCCAGAGGAGTTCTCGCTCCCCGTCGCGGCGGGGTGTGCCTCCTCGATTCTCGCGAGCATGGGGCACTGGTGCGCGCAGTCGCCGCACCACAATCCCGAAGACACCAGCACGTTCACGCGACGGTTGAAGGACGCGACAAGCGTGCGCTGGGCGGCGGAGAGGGCGACCCGTGCGTGCGTGGCCTTCCAGGTCGCCTGCTGGTCGAGCGTCCCGGAGGCGACGTAGTCGGCGAAGGACAGGCCGGCCTCGAACTTCGAGCGGAGCAACTGGGGTGAGAGCATGGGTTCAATCCTCGGTGATGTCCTGCGGGTCGACGAACCAGAGCAGGTGTTCGACCTCGCGGGGGTGCAACAGCCACGTGGCGCCCGAGTCGGTCGGGCCGCGGTAGTGGCGGGGGGTGTCCATCCAATAGGCGTCGGTCGACGGGAGCGACGAGGCGTGGCCGTCGAAAAAGACGGCGTTGCGCAGGCTCAGAGAGTCGTGAGAGCCGACTTTCTGCGTGCCGCACTCATTGTCGTTGCGGACGACTTGGCATCCGAACTGGTAGTCGGTGCGTGCGTCGGCGTGGCCGTGCGAGGGGACCATGGCGGAAATATTGTCCATGAGCGACACGATGCGGTCGGTTCGCACGATGGCATCGAGCCGTCGCCACGCGGGAAGGCCGAAGCGGCGGTCCCACGGGGGCAGGGAGTCGGCGAGGAGTCGCAGCGTGCCGCGGGTTTCGTCCTGGTAGACGGTGTTGAAGGCCCAGGCGTTCGGGGCGTGGTGGAGGATGCCGTCGTGGGTCCAGGCGCGGAAGTCGTCCTGGTCGAAGGGGACGTCGGGGCATCGCCAGGCGCCGGTGGGTTGCGGGTGGTTGGCGGCTCGTGTGAGGAAGGTCGAGCCTTCGCGTTCGGCGAGGATGAGGTTGATCTGGCGTGCGCCCGACTCGATGCCGCCGGAAGGGTCGGGCCTGGTGAGCCAGAGGAGCTTGGGGGGCAGTGCCTCACGGAAGTCCATCGCGTACGAGAGCACGGCGAGTCCCTGCTGTCGCACGTTGGAGAGGCACTTGGTGGCCCGCCCCATGGCCCGGGCCTTGCCGACGGCGGGCAGGACGAGCGCGACGAGCAACGCGATGATGGCGATGGCGACCAGCAGCTCGATGAGCGTGAAGGCGTGACGATCGACCGGACGCCCGGGATGGTGGCGACGAACGTTCGTCATGGGCGCACGCGGGTCAGCCGCAGCCGCAACCGCTGGAGCAGCCGCCCTTGCGGGCCGGGGCGGGTTGCACGGGCCCGAGCATGCGGTCGAGCTTGCGGGTGAGGAACTTGGCGTGATGCTCGAGGTGCCAAGTGGACGAGGCGATCATGCGGCGAATCGAGACCGCGCCCTTCTGGGGGTGCATGGCCTCGCGGGCCAGGTCGGCGTCGGAGAGGGTCAAGAGCCACTGGCCGGCCCATTGACGGGTCGTGTGGATCACCGCCATGTGCCCACCCAAGGCCTGCATCACGCGGGCCCGGTCGCCCTCGGCCGAGTCGGCGTATCCCTCGTGGGCGTTGCCGTAGAGGTTGCGCTCGACGAAGGCGTCCTCGTCCCAGACCGACAGGAGCGGATTGTCCTCGGCCGCGGCACGGCGCATGCGGTGCACCGAGGCCAGGTCGGCGTCGGCGCAGTGGCCCACCAGCACGCGGACCGGCCACTGGCCCACGCCCGCGTCGGGCAGGAAGCCCATGTCGATGTCGCGCTCGGTCAGCTCGAAGACGCGCCGGTCGAAGTTCTCGATGCCGCGGCGGTAGCGGGCGATGAGCTGCAGGGTCGGCAGGGCCTCGAGCTCCTCGACCGTCATGGGGGTCAGGGGCGTGGAAACCGATCCGCCGCAGCAAGAGCCGGCGTTCTCGCCCTTGCAGCACCCCGAAGCGCCCGCGGCGGACCCGGAGGTCTCGCAGCACGACTCGTCGGAACAGCACGCGGCATCGTCGGAACGCGGATCGGATTGGGATTGGGCCATGCACTAGGGTAGGGAACCCCGTCCCGGCCCGTCGTCCGCCCGTACGCTCCTCTGATGACCGACGCCCCCCCGCCCAACGACCGACGACTGGCCCTCCGCGTGGTGACGATGCCCGAGGACACCAATCAGTACGGGACCATCTTCGGGGGCGTCATCCTCAGCTACATCGACCAGGCGGGCTTCGTGGAGGCCCGCCGCCACGGCGTGCACCGGTGGGTGACGGCCGCCATCGACCGCGTGGAGTTCAAGGCGCCGGTGCAGGTGGGGGACGTCGTCAACTTCTTCGCCACGACCATCCGCCTGGGCACCAAGAGCGTCACCGTCCGCATCGAGGTCGAGGCCGAGCGGTTCGACACCGAGCGACACGTGGCCGTCACCGAGGCCCAACTCACCATGGTGTCCGTCGACGCCTCCGGCAAGGCCATCCCCTTCCGTTCCTCGCCCACCGCCTGAACACCCATGGCGACCTTCTACGTCATCGACGGCTACGCGGCGTTCTTCCGCTGCTACCACGCCATCCGCTCCGCGATGACCAGTCCGGTCACCAAGGAGCCCACCAACATGACCTTCGGCTTCGTGGGCATGCTGCTCAAGCTGCTCAAGGCCGAGGGGACCAACATCGGGGCGTCGGGCGGGCGTCCGGACTTTCTCGCGGTCGCCCTCGACGTGGGCGGCGACAAGGGCACCTTCCGCTCGCAGATCTACCCCGAGTACAAGGCGCACCGCGATGCGCCGCCCGAGGATCTGGCCCCGCAGGTCGATCGGTGTCTGGCCATGCTGCGGAGCGTGGGCGTGCCCATCATCGCCTCGCCCGGCTTCGAGGCCGACGACGTCATGGCCACGCTCGTCGAGCGGCTCAAGGCCACCCACCCCGAGCTCAAGGTGCGTCTGGTCTCCAAGGACAAGGACCTCAAGCAACTCCTCGACGGCGAGCGGGTCCAACTCTTCGACGTGCACACCGACACGCCCTTCTCGCAGGCGACGCTCGAGGCCGAGACGGGCCTGAGGCCCGAGCAGGTCGTCGACATGCTCACGCTGATGGGCGACGCCTCCGACAACGTGCCGGGCGTCGACGGCGTGGGCGAGAAGACCGCCGCCAAGCTGATTCGCGAGTACGGATCCGCCGAGGAGACGCTTCGGCGCGCGGGCGAGATCAAGACCAAGCTCGGTCCCAAGATCCTCGCGGCGGCCGACATCATCCCCCTGGCGCGTCGACTGGTGACGCTCCGTCGCGACATTCCCGTCGACTTCGACCTGGACGCCGCCCGTGTGGAATCGCTCCAACTCGATCGCCTCCTGCCCGTGCTCAAGGAGCTGGGCTTCAACCGCTATCAGGACGAGGTTCGCGGCCTGACCGGCGCGCCGCGGACGACGGTGGCGACCGCTCCGACGCCCGCGGCATCCGCCCGCCGTCGTCCTGCCGCGCCCGATCCGATGGTGGGCGGGCTCTTCGACCAGTCCGACGCCCCCACGCCGACGATCATCGCGGCCCAGGACGGGCGGTACGAGTGCGTCGCCGATGGGGCGTCGCTCGTCTCGGTCGTGCGCCGCCTCGCCGGCGCGTCCTGCCTGTCGATCGACACCGAAACCACCGACCTGTCGCCGCACCTGGCCAAGCTCTGCGGCATCAGCCTGAGCATCGAGCCCGGTTCCGGCTGGTACATCCCCGTTCGATCGCCATCGCCCGAATCGCACCTCGATCAGGCGGCGGTGATCGAGGCCCTTCGGCCGGTGCTCGAGGACGCGTCGGTCGCCAAGTGCGGGCACAACCTCAAGTTCGACATCAACATCCTGCGCGCGGCCGGCGTGAAGCTCCGCGGCTTGTGTGCGCCCGGCGGCTTCGACAGCATGATCGCCAGCTACCTCGTCGACGCGTCGCGGTCGTCGCACTCCCTCGACGCCCTCGCGTTGGCCTTGCTCGGGCGGAGCAACATCTCGCTCTCGCAATTGGTCGGTTCCGGCAAGCAGATGCGCACGTTCGACACGGTGCCGGTCGAGCAGGCCACGCAGTACGCCGCCGAGGACGCCGACGTGGCCCTTCGCCTCCGCGGCGTGATGCAGCCGGAGATCGACTCGCTGGGCATGCACGCGTTGCTGCACGATGTCGAACTGCCCCTGGTCGAGGTGCTCGCCGACCTCGAGTACGTCGGCGTGAAGGTCGACGGCGCGGAACTCGACCGTCAGCGGGAACGATTGGCGGGACGCATCGAGGCCCTTCGCGTTGAAGTCGCGTCGCACGCCATGGAGAGCGTCGGTCGCGAGTTCGACCCCGACAGCCCGCGCCAACTCGCCACGGTGCTCTTCAACCGGCCCGAGGACGAGCCGCCCGGCTTGGGCCTTCGCTCCACCAAGCGCACCAAGACGGGATTCTCCACCGACGCCGAGGTGCTCGAGGAGTTGGCGGAGGACGAGGCGGTTTCGACGCCCATGCCGCGGCTCGTGCTGGAGTATCGCCAACTCACGAAGCTCGTCTCGACGTATCTCGTCGCCCTTCGGGAGGCGATCAACCCCCGCACGGGCCGCGTGCACACGAGCTTCAGCCAGACGGTGACCGCCACGGGGCGATTGGCCTCGAGCGATCCCAACCTGCAGAACATCCCCATTCGCACCGACATCGGCCGCGACATCCGCCGCGCATTCGTCGCCGAGCCCGGGCACGTGCTCATCACGGCCGACTATTCGCAGGTCGAGTTGCGGCTCTTGGCGCACCTGTCGCAGGACCCCGCGCTCATCGAGGCCTTCCGGCAGGACGAGGACATCCACACGGCGGTGGCCGCGGAGATCCACGGCATTCCGGCGGCGCAGGTCACCCGCGAGCAGCGGAGCGGCGCGAAGATGGTGAACTTCGGCATCGTCTACGGCATCACGCCCTTCGGGCTGGCCCGGCGACTGAAGGTGCCGCAGGACCAGGCCGCGGCGATCATCGACGGCTACAAGCGGCGCTTCTCGGGCATCACGACGTTCCTGCAGGAGTGCGTCGAGATGGCCAGGTCGAAGGGGTACGTCGACACGATGCTGCGGCGCCGCCGGCCCATTCCGGACGTGCAATCGTCGAACCCGGCCAAGCGGGCGCTCGCCGAGCGTCTGGCGATCAACAGCGTGGTGCAGGGAAGCGCTGCCGACCTCATCAAGCTGGCGATGGTGAACCTGCACCGCCGCATCGGCGGCGCACGCGAGGGCGACGCGCTCTTCGGCACGCGGATGCTCCTGCAGGTGCACGACGAACTGGTCTTCGAGACGCCCGCCGCGCAGGCGGAGCGCGCGATGCGGGAGATCGTCGAGGGCATGGAGCGGGCGATGACGCTTCGGGTGCCCATCCGTGTCGATGCGCACGCCGGCGCGACGTGGTTCGAGGGCAAGTGAGCCGCCGTCAGTCGCGAGGCGGGGGCGAGCCCGCGCGGGACCAAGGGGCGAGGCCGCGAAGCCGCAGGGCCAGGTCGGCGACGATGCGCCGGTCGGAGGTGATCGAGAAGTGGCTGATGGGCCTGGCGTACCAGCGGTCGACGTCGAGCCAGAGGGGCGTCATGCCCGGGGGCGCGGTGTTGGTGGCGCCCACCATCCAGTCGCGAAGCAGCGCGTAGCACGTGACTTCGCCGATCGACCGGGACAGCGAAGCGTCGAGCGACGCCAGGAGCCGGGAACCCCGGGACAGTTGCAACGCGCCCGCGTCGGGTCGCACGTGCCGCGTGATGATCGCGCCGCGGTGGGGGGAGGCCAGGGTGAAGAGTCTCGCGACCGTGGCGTCGCCCGCCGCGGCGAGGTGTCTAGCCACGATCCCGCCCATGGAGATGCCCGCCACGTCGAGCGGTTCGGCCGCCCAGCCGCGGGATCGAAGCGCCTTGGTTGCCGCGGACGACGCGGCTTCGACGGTGGTGGCGAACGGGTAGCTGACGACGAGGGTTCGGTCGGGGGTGGCCGCACCGAACCGGCGGAGCAATCGTGCGAGCGTCACGCCCGGAATGGCGGGGGAGTGGTACCCCGAGAGGATCAGCAGCGGGCGGGAGGACCCGTCGGAGGGTGAGGGCGGCGGCTCCACCGCGGCACCGGCCTCGACGCGGAAGTCCGGGTTGTCGATGAAGTCCATGAACATCGTCGCCGGAGGGAAGGGTATCGGCCGCGCTGCGGCGGGGGGATGGCGGCGGCATCCTACCGTTGGCCATGCGAAGCCTGCTGCGTTCCGTCGCCGTGGTGTGCCTCGGCCTGTCGTCCATCGCGACCCCCGTCGCCGCCCAGGGCGACGCGTCTCGCTACCTTCGCGTCGTCGATGACGAGGCGGCCAAGCGACTTTCGCTGGAGGTGTCGTCGCGAGCGTTCCGTTCGCCGCGTGAGGGTGGGCCGGTGGTGCACCTGGTGGGGGCCATTCACGTCGGTGATGCCGCGTACTACCGGGAGCTCCAGGCCTTCCTCGACGCGCAGTCGCTGGTGCTCTTCGAGGGGGTGAAGCCCGCGGGCATGGGGGCCGGCGATCAGCCCGCGGACGACGCGGCGAGGGCCGAGCTCACCCGGTCGCGTCAGCGGCTGCTGGCGGTGATGATCGAGCGTCACCGCGCCAAGCACGGCACCTATCCCGACACGCTCGACGCGATGCGGGCCGAGTTGCTGGGATCAGCCG